>NZ_CP119147.1:1285833-1928750 GCF_029167645.1 Streptomyces sp. AM 2-1-1
TGCGTGGGCTTCGGCATGGGCGCCACCGTCATCTGGGAGAACCCGCACTTCGACGCCGAGGGAGACTCCGCGTGAGCGCCACCACCGAACTTCTGAAGGGGGCGGCCGAGCTCTTCCCGGGCGAGGTCGTCACCGGCGCGCACGTGCGCCACCTCGACCTCCCCGCGGGCGCGGGCAGGTTCGCGCTCATCACGCTGGACAACGGCCTGGACCACACCAAGCCGACCACCTTCGGCCCGCAGTCGCTGGCCAACCTGGACGCCGCGATCGACCAGGTCGAGAAGGAGGCGTCCGAGGGCGCCATCGTCGGTGTCGGCATCACCGGCAAGCCGTTCATCTTCGCGGTGGGCGCCGACCTCAAGGGCGTCGAGCTGCTGAAGCGTCACGAGGACGCGCTCGCGATCGGCAAGGGCGGCCACGACGTCTTCCGTCGCCTCTCCGGCCTCGCGGTCCCGACCTTCGCGTACTACAACGGCGCGGCGATGGGCGGCGGGGTCGAGGTCGGCCTGCACTGCTCGTACCGCACGGTCTCCAAGGCGCTGCCGGCCTTCTCGCTGCCCGAGGTCTTCCTCGGTCTGGTGCCCGGCTGGGGCGGGTGCGCGCTGCTGCCGAACCTGATCGGCGCCGACCGCGCGGTCTCGGTGATCATCGAGAACTCGCTGAACCAGAACCGTCAGCTCAAGGGCGCGCAGGTCTTCGAACTCGGCATCGCCGACGCGCTCTTCGACGGCGCGGACTTCCTGGAGCGCTCGCTCGTGTGGACGGCGTCCGTCCTCAAGGGCGAGACCGTGGTCGAGCGTGCGGAGATCGACCGGGGTGACGCCTGGGACCAGGCCGTCGCGCGCGGCCGGGCGGTCGCGGACTCCAAGGTGCACGGCGCGGCCCCCGCCGCCTACCGCGCGCTGGAGATCATCGCCGCCGCCAAGGACGGCGACCTGGGCGCCGGCTTCGACGCCGAGGACCGGGCTCTGGCCGACCTGATCATGAGCGGTGAGCTGCGCTCGGGTCTCTACGCCTTCAACCTGGTGCAGCGGCGCGCCAAGCGCCCGGCCGGCGCTCCGGACAAGAGCCTGGCCCGTCCGGTCACCAAGGTCGGCGTCGTCGGCGCCGGTCTGATGGCCAGCCAGCTCGCGCTGCTCTTCCTGCGCCGCCTGGAGGTACCGGTCGTCCTCACGGACATCGACCAGGAGCGCGTCGACAAGGGTGTGGGCTACGTTCACGCCGAGATCGACAAGCTGCTCGCCAAGAAGCGCGTCAACCAGGACAAGGCCAACCGTCTCAAGGCCCTGGTGACCGGTGTCCTGGACAAGGCGGAGGGCTTCTCCGACGCCGACTTCATCATCGAGGCCGTCTTCGAGGAGATCGGCGTCAAGCAGCAGGTGTTCGCCGAGGTCGAGGCGGTCGCCCCGGCGCACGCGATCCTCGCCACCAACACCTCCTCCCTCTCCGTCACCGAGATGGCGTCGAAGCTGAAGAACCCCGAGCGGGTCGTCGGCTTCCACTTCTTCAACCCGGTCGCGATCCTCCCGCTGCTGGAGATCGTGCGCGGCGAGCTGACCGACGACGCTGCGCTGGCGACGGCGTTCGGCGTGGCCCGGAAGCTGAAGAAGACCGCGGTCCTGGTGAAGGACGCCCCGGCGTTCGTCGTCAACCGCATCCTCACCCGCTTCATGGGCGAGATCCAGAACGTCATCGACGAGGGCACCCCGGTCGCCGTCGCCGAGCGCGCCGTCGAGCCGCTCGGACTGCCGATGTCTCCGCTGGTCCTGCTGGAGCTGGTCGGCCCGGCGATCGGGCTGCACGTCTCCGAGACCCTGCACCGCGCGTTCCCGGAGCGCTTCACCGTCTCGGAGAACCTCGCGGCGGTCGTCAAGGCCGGCAAGCGCGGCTTCTACGTCCACGACTCCGGCGAGCCGGAGCTGGACCCCGAGGTCGCCGCACTCCTGAAGCAGGGCGACACCGTCCTGACGGAGGAGCAGACCCGTGACCGTGTCCTGGACGCGGTGGCGCAGGAGATCGGCCTGATGCTCGACGAGGGCGTCGTCGCCGAGGCGCAGGACATCGACCTCTGCCTGATCACCGGTGCGGGCTGGCCGTTCCACCTGGGCGGTGTCACGCCGTACCTGGACCGGGCCGGCGTCTCCGAGCGGGTGAACGGCAAGCCGTTCCTGGCACCGGGCGTGGCGAGCGTGCCGGCGTAACACCCGGTGCCGCCGTGGACGGGCCGTACGGATCTCCCTCCCGTACGGCCCGTTCCCGTGTCCCGCGGGCGTCCGGCGGGCGGAGGGGTCGTGCACCGTCCCGGAACCGACTCCGTTTCGTACGTACACTCGACGAGCTGTCTATAGTGCTGTGCACCACGAAAGTCGGACCGGCTCCTCCCCCCACCCGAGTCCATCCAGCCACGGCTCCCCAGCCGCGAGATCAAGGGACTCGAACCCGATGAGCGAAGACGACGCCACGCCTCCGGACGGCGGGCCCTCCCGTCGGGCCGGGTCCCGGAAGAAGGGCCGCGGAACGGGCGGCACGGGCGGGCGCCCGAAGCGCCGCCGCGGTCTCAGGATCGCCCTCGTCGTCCTGCTGCTCCTGCTGATCGCCGGCGCCGGTTCCGCGTACTGGATGTACCGCGACCTCGACAACAACATCAAGGCCGTCGACATCGACTCCGGACTCGTCGAGAAGGAGCGGCCGGAGAAGCTGCCCACGTCCGGTCAGAACCTCCTCGTGCTCGGCTCCGACTCGCGCGCCGGGGCGGAGAACAAGGAGCTCGGCGGCGGAGGCGGCGTGAGCGGCGCACGGTCCGACACGGCGATGGTGGTGCACATACCCGAGGGCCGCGCCCGGGCGTTCGCCATCTCGATCCCCCGCGACACCCTGGTGACCCGGCCCGAGTGCGTGAAGGGCGACGGATCGACCCTGGCCTCCGCCGAGCGCGTCATGTTCAACTCGGTCTACTCGCAGGTGGGTCCCGCCTGCGTGGTCAAGACCGTGGAGAAGATGTCCGGGGTCAGGATCGACCACTACCTGGAGATCAACTTCGCCGGATTCAAGGGCCTGGTCGACGCCATAGGCGGTGTCACCGTCGAGGTCGACGAGCCCATCAAGGACAGTGCGAGCGGCCTGGACCTCTCGGCCGGCACGCACAAGCTCGACGGAACCGAGTCCCTCGCCTTCGTCCGGACCCGCCACGGCATCGGGGACGGCAGCGACCTCGGCCGGATCGGCCTTCAGCAGCAGTTCCTCTTCGCGCTGCTGAAGGAGGTCAAGAAGCAGGACCTGCTGGGCAGTCCGACCAAGTCGTACAAGATCGCCAGCGCCGCCACCGAGTCGCTGACCACCGACTCCAGCCTCGCCTCGCTGAAGTCCCTCGCCGAGTTCGCCCGCTCGATGAACGGGGTCGACCCCGCGTCGATGGAGACGATCATGCTGCCGGTCCAGTACGACGAGCGGGACCCGAACCGGGTGGTGGCCGCGCATCCCCAGTCCGACGACCTGTGGAAGGCGATCCGGGAGGACGCCACCATCCCGGAGTCCGCGAAGAAGTCCCCGGCCACCGGCGGCTGAGCCCGACGTCGCCGGGCCGCGGGTGCGGCAGAGGGGGCGTGCGGTCATCCCGACCGCACGCCCCCTCCTTGTCCGCGCGTCACTTCCGGACGGTCTCCAGCCGGCTGTGCCGGCGTCCGTACACGAAGTAGATGACGATGCCCAGCGCCATCCAGATCGCGAACCGGAGCCAGGTCTCCACCGGCAGGTTGAGCATCAGCCAGACCGAGGCGGCCACCGACACGACCGGGAGCAGCGGCACCCACGGGGTGCGGAAGGACCGGGGCAGGTCGGGGCGGGTGCGGCGCAGCACGATCACGCCGAGGGCGACGACCACGAACGCGAAGAGCGTCCCGATGTTCACCAGGGTCGCCAGCTCGTCGATGCTGGTGAAGCCGGCGACGATCGCGATGACGACGCCGAGCAGGATCGTCGGACGGTAGGGGGTGCCGTACTTCGGGTGGGTCACCGAGAAGAACCGGGGCAGCAGCCCGTCCCGGCTCATCGCGAAGAAGACCCGGGACTGGCCGAGCAGCAGGATCATGCAGACGACGGTGAGGCCGACCGCGGCGCCGAAGCTGATGATGCCCGCGTAGAAGGGGTGGCCGACCGCCTTGAAGGCGTCCGCCAGGGGGGCGCTCACGGAGAGTTCGGTGTAGTGCTGCATGCCGGTGACCACGACGGAGACGGCGACGTAGAGCACCGTGCAGATGAGGAGCGACCCGAGGATGCCCCGGGGCATGTCGCGCTGCGGGTGCCGGGTCTCCTCGGCCGCGGTGGCGACCACGTCGAAGCCGATGAAGGCGAAGAAGACGACGGAGGCGGCGGTGAAGATGCCCATCACCCCGAAGTTGGTGGGCGCGTAGCCGAACAGCGCCTGGACCAGAGGGGAGTCCAGCCCGGTGCCGGAGGGCTGCGGCTCGGCCTCGGGGATGAAGGGCGAGTAGTTGGCGGTGTCGATGAAGAAGAGCCCGGCGACGATCACGATCAGCACGACGGCGACCTTGATCGCCACCACGACGGTGGTCACCCGCGCCGAGAGCTTCATGCCGAGTACGAGGACGGCGGTGAGGACCAGGACGAGGACGAAGGCGAGGACGTCGAATCCGAAGCCGCTCGCCACGTCGGGCCCCGCGAGGGCGTCGGGCAGGGACCACCCCGCGTTGTCGAGCAGCGAGCGGACGTACCCCGACCAGCCGACGGCGACCACTGCGGTGCCCAGCGCGAACTCCAGCACCAGGTCCCAGCCGATGATCCACGCCACCAGCTCGCCGAGCGAGGCGTAGGAGAAGGTGTACGCGGAACCCGCCACCGGGACCGTGGAGGCGAACTCGGCGTAGCAGAGGGCGGCCAGCGCGCAGACCGCACCGGCCACCGCGAAGGCGATGGCGGTGGCGGGGCCCGCGGTCTCCTTGGCGACCTTGCCGGTGAGGACGAAGATGCCGGTGCCGATGACGACACCGACCCCGAAGACCGTGAGGTCCAGGGCGGAGAGCGACTTCCTGAGCGCGTGCTCGGGCTCCTCGGTGTCCCGCATGGACTGTTCGATCGTCTTGGTCCGGAACAGCCCGTCCCGGCCGGGGGGTGTCCCCTGCTCCACGCTCACCCGCGTACCTCCACGCACTCGTCGTGGGCGCCATCATGGGGAGCCCGTCCGCGCGCGGCGCGCCCTGCGGGGCATGTCGCGCGAACGGGCCGGTGCCACCACCCGTACAGGGAGGCGGCACCGGCCCATTCGGCGGTACGCGGGGTGCTCCGGTCGCCCGGCGCCACGGGTCAGTCGCGGGCGGGCTCCGCGTCGCGGGTCTCGTAGCGGCCGTCGAGCTTGGCGACGAGGCCGGTGACCTGGCGGGCGATGTCCGGGGCGGTGAGGCCGATCTCGGCCATGACCTCGTTGCGGGAGGCGTGGTCGAGGAAGACCGGCGGAATGCCGAAGTCGCGCAGCGGCAGGTCGACGCCGGCGTCGCGGAGCGCCTGGGCGACGGCGGAGCCGACTCCGCCGACGCGGCTGTTGTCCTCGACGGTGACGACGACCCGGTGGCGCTCGGCGAGCGGGGCCATGGCCTCGTCGACCGGCTTGACCCAGCGGGGGTCGACCACGGTGGTCGTGATGCCCTGGGCGTCCAGCAGGTCGGCGATCTCCAGGCACATGGGGGCGAGCGCGCCGACGGAGACCAGCAGCACGTCCGGCCGGTCGGTGTCGGGGGTGCGCAGCAGGTCCATGGAGCCGACGGTGCCGACCGCCTTGACGGCGGGGCCGACCGCGCCCTTGGAGAAGCGGACCACGGTGGGCGCGTCGTCGACGTCGACGGCCTCGCGCAGCTGGGCGCGGACCTGGTCGGCGTCGCGCGGGGCGGCGATCCGCAGCCCCGGCACGCACTGGAGGATCGACATGTCCCACATGCCGTTGTGCGAAGCGCCGTCCGTGCCCGTGATGCCGGCCCGGTCCAGCACGAAGGTGACACCGCACTTGTGCAGGGCCACGTCCATCAGGACCTGGTCGAAGGCGCGGTTGAGGAAGGTGGCGTAGACGGCGAAGACGGGGTGCAGGCCGCCGGTGGCGAGGCCGGCGGCGGAGACCGCGCCGTGCTGTTCGGCGATGCCGACGTCGTAGATGCGGTCGGGGAAGGCTTCCTCGAACTTGCCGAGGCCGACCGGCTGGAGCATCGCGGCGGTGATCGCGACGATGTCCTCGCGCTCGTGGCCGAGTCGGACCATCTCCTCGCCGAAGACGGAGGTCCAGTCGAGGCCGGAGGTGGAGATGGGCAGGCCGGTGTCGGGGTGGATCTTGCCGACGGCGTGGAAGCGGTCGGCCTCGTCCTGGAGGGCGGGGGTGTAGCCGCGGCCCTTCTCCGTGATGCAGTGCACGATGACCGGTCCGCCGAAGCGCTTGGCGCGCAGCAGGGCGGACTCCAGGGCCTCGATGTCGTGGCCGTCGATGGGGCCGACGTACTTCAGACCGAGGTCCTCGAACATGCCCTGCGGGGCGATGAAGTCCTTGAGGCCCTTCTTCGCGCCGTGCAGCGTCTCGTAGAGCGGCCGGCCGACGACGGGGGTGCGTCCCAGGAGGTCCTTGCCGCGGGCCAGGAAGCGCTCGTAGCCGTCCGTGGTGCGCAGGGTGGCCAGGTGGGTGGCGAGGCCGCCGATGGTCGGCGCGTAGGAGCGCTCGTTGTCATTGACGACGATGACGAGCGGGCGGTCCTTGGCGGCGGCGATGTTGTTCAGCGCTTCCCAGGCCATGCCGCCGGTGAGGGCGCCGTCACCGATGACCGCGACGACGTGGTCGTCCCTGCGCAGGACCTCGTTGGCCTTGGCGAGGCCGTCCGCCCAGCCGAGGACGGTGGAGGCGTGCGAGTTCTCGATGACGTCGTGCGCGGACTCGGCGCGCGAGGGGTAGCCCGACAGACCGCCCTTGCTCTTGAGCCGGGAGAAGTCCTGGCGGCCCGTGAGCAGCTTGTGCACGTAGCTCTGGTGGCCGGTGTCGAAGAGGACCTTGTCACGGGGGGACTCGAAGACCCGGTGGAGGGCGATGGTCAGCTCGACCACGCCCAGGTTGGGGCCCAGGTGCCCACCGGTCTTGGACACGGCGTCGACCAGGAACGTACGGATCTCCCCGGCGAGCTGTTCCAGCTGGTCGAGGCTGAGCCGGTCCAGGTCGCGCGGTCCCTCGATGCGGGTCAGCAGGTCCACCCGTGCCTCCTTGCGTGTGAGCTGGTCGAGCGTGTCGATTCCGACGAGTCTAATGTTCCGGTTCGTGGCCGCGGCATCGGGCGGTGCGTTCCTTCTCACGCCGGGGGCCTCCCGGGCGTGAGCGCCCGTCGGAAACCCGCGCTGCCTGCTCCTACCCCGGAAGCCGCCGTTCCCCCCATCGAACACGGGGGGAACGGCGGCCGGAGTGGCGGGAACACGCACGCGCGGGTGCCCGGCGCCCCCTGGGGGACACCGGGCACCCGCGCGGAGCCGTGGGTCAGGCGCGGCCCGCCGTCTTCTGGGTCTTCCGGGTGACGGAGTCGATGCAGACCGTCGCCAGGAGGACGGCACCCGTGATCATGTACTGGACCGGGGTGGCGATGCCTTCGAGGTTCAGGCCGTACTGGATGGAGACGATGACCATCACGCCGAGGAGGGCGTTCCAGGTGCGGCCCCGGCCACCGAAGAGGCTGGTGCCGCCGATGACGGCCGCGGCGATGACGTTCATCAGCAGGTCGCCGGTGCCGGCGCTCTGGTTGGCGGACGCGATCTTGGAGGCCCAGAACAGGCCGCCGATGGCCGCGAACGTACCGGCGATGGCGAACACGGAGATCCGGATCGCGGTGACGTTGATACCGGCGCGGCGGGAGGCCTCGACGCTGCCACCGAGGGCGAAGATCTTCCGGCCGTAGGCCGTGCGGCGCAGGACGAAGTCCGAGGCGACCAGGGCGACGACGAAGAAGACGAACGCCAGGGGCAGACCGCGGTCCTGGTTGAACATGAACGCGGCGGCGAAGGCGAAGACCGCCAGGACGACCGTGCGCAGGATGATGTCGGCGAGCGGGCGGGCCGGGACACCGGCCGCCTCGCGGCGACGGCTGTCGAAGAACGCCGACAGGAAGAACGCGGCCACACCGACGACGGCGAGGCCGTACGCCGCGGCGACGTCCGTGAAGTAGTACGTCGTCATCTGGCCGACGACGCCCTTGCTGTCCAGGTTGATCGTGCCCGTGTCGCCGAGCAGGTTGAGCATGAAGCCGAGCCAGAACAGCAGGCCGGCCAGGGTGACGGCGAACGCCGGAGCGCCGATCTTGGCGAAGAAGAAGCCGTGGATCGCACCGATCACCGCACCGCTGATGATGGCGATGAGGATGGCGAGCCACTCGTTCATGCCGTGGGTGATGCTGAGCACCGCGACGAGGGCACCCGCGACACCACTGACCGAGCCGACCGAGAGGTCGATCTCACCGAGCAGCAGCACGAAGATGATGCCGACGGCCATCATGCCGGTGGCGACCATCGTGACGGAGATGTCGGTGATGTTCTTCGCGGAGAGGAACTCGGAGTTCATGCTCTGGAAGATGATGCAGATGACGATCAGGCCGACGACGACCGGGAGCGAGCCCAGGTCACCGGCGCTGATCTTGCGCTTGAACTCGCTGAAGTAGCCGCCGAGTCCCTGCTCGCGGACGAGCAGCCGGGGGTCGACCGCGGTGGCGGCGCCTGCGGCGGCCTCCTGGTTGACGACCGGTGTCGCCGCCGGGGCGGTGGAGGTCTTGTCCGTGTTCACTTCGAAACCTCCGCGGTGCGCGCCGCACGACGGGTCACGGCGTTGTCCGTGGCGCCCGTGATGGCAGAGATGATCTCTTCGTGCGAGGTGGTCTTCACGTCGAAGACGCCGTTGTTGTGACCGAGGCGCAGCACGGCGACCTTGTCGGCCACCGCCTTGACGTCGGCCATGTTGTGGCTGATGAGGATGACCGCGAGACCCCGCTCGCGCAGCCGCTCGACCAGGTCGAGGACCTGGGCGGTCTGCTCGACGCCGAGGGCGGCCGTCGGCTCGTCGAGGATGACCAGCTTCGGGTCACCGAGCATCGAACGTGCGATGGCCACCGTCTGGCGCTGACCGCCGGAGAGCGAGGCGATCGGGATCCGGACGCTGGGGATGCGGATGGAGAGCGTGGAGAGCAGCTCGCGGGAGCGGCGCTCCATCTCGACCTCGTCGAGGATGCCGAAGCGTCGCAGCTCCCGGCCGAGGTAGAGGTTGCCCACCACGTCGAGGTTGTCGCACAGCGCGAGGTCCTGGTAGACCGTCGCGATGCCGAGGCCCTGGGCGTCCTGGGGGCGGTTGATGTGGACCGGCTTGCCCTGCCACTCGATGACACCGTCATCGATGGGGTGGACACCGGCAATGGTCTTGACCAGCGTTGATTTACCGGCACCGTTGTCGCCGACCAGGGCGACGACTTCTCCGGCGTGGACCTCGAGCTCGACTTCGGTGAGTACCTGGACGGCACCGAATCGCTTGGAGATCCCTCGCAACGCCAACACGGGCGTAGCGGACACGTGAACCATCTCCTTCGCCGCCTGACCGGCGGGGATGCCGCGCCCGGGGGAAGGCGCGGTGGTTGAGCAGAAGGGAAAGCGAGGAAGCGTTTCCGTCCGGCGCCCCGCCCGTTAGCGGGGCTGTTGCGGGGGCGGGACACCGGACAGGCTTCTGGGGTGTGGGCGGGCCGCTGTGCGGCGGGCCCACGGGGTCCTGCCGTTCCGCCGGGGCGGGGCCGGACCCGGCCGCGTCCCCGCCGGCCGCGCGGAGGCGGTGACGGGGCCCGGCGGGAGGGACTACTTGAGGCCGAGGGTGGCGCAGGCCGAGGCGTACTGGCCGGCGCAGATCTCGGCGACGGTGTAGACGCCGTCCTCGATGACCGTGTCCTTGATGTTGTCCTTGGTCAGCGAGACGACCGGGACGAGGTAGGTCGGGACACCCTTGGTGGTGGGGCTGTCCACGGTCGAGGTGGCGACCGTGGAGGCGATCTTCTCGCCCTTGGCCAGCGAGACGGCCATGGTGGCGGCGGCCTCACCCTCCGGGGAGTACGGCTTGTAGACGCTCATGAACTGCTCACCGGCGACGATGCGCTGCACGCCCGCGAGTTCGGCGTCCTGGCCGGTGACCGGCGGGAGGGTCTTGAGACCGGAGGCCTTGAGGGCGGTGATGATACCGCCGGCCATGCCGTCGTTGGCGGAGTAGACGCCGACGATCTTGTCCTTGCCGAGAGCCGTGATCGCCGCCTCCATGTTGGCGTTGGCGTTCTCCGGCTTCCACTCCTTGGTGTCGTACTCCTTGCCGACGGTCACCTTGCCGTCCAGGACGGACTTGGCGCCCTTCTTGAAGAGTGCGGCGTTCGGGTCGGTGATCGCGCCGTTCATCATCACGATCTTGCCCTGGGAGGCCTTGTCGCCCAGCGCCTCGAGCAGGGCCTTGCCCTGGACCCGGCCGACCTCTTCGTTGTCGAAGGAGGTGTAGGCGTCGATGGGGCCCTCGGCGAGGCGGTCGAAGGCGACGACGGGGATGCCCGCGTCCTTGGCCTTCTGCACGCTGTTGGCGATCGACTTGGAGTCCACCGCGTCGATGATCAGGGCGTCGACCTTGTTGGTGATCATGGTCTCGACCTGCTGGGCCTGCAGCGTGGCGTCCTGCTTGGCGTTGCTGTAGACGACCTCCGCCTTGCCGCCGGTGAGCTCGCCGATCTTCTTCTCGATGATCGGCTTGTCGAACTTCTCGTACCGAGCGGTGGCGTTCTCCGGAAGGAGCAGACCTATCTTGAGGTCGTCGCCCTTCTTGGCCGAGGAGTCGTCCGACTTGTCACCGGACTCCTTGGCGCTGCCACAAGCGGCGAGCGAGACCGCCATAGCGGTGGCGGCAACGGCGACAGCGGCACGACGCATACGTGTGTTCATTACTCGAACCTCCCTGACGAGGCCGCGACGTTGCGGCCGAGGTGGACGGAAGTCAACTCGGCCGCAGGGTCGGCGTCAAGGAGTAAATACTTAACGAGATGACAACGGTGCCATTCGTTATCTAAGTGAAGGCAGGCGTTGCCGTGGAGTGCGCGTTCTCCAACAGGGTCGAATCACCCATTTCACTCAGCACGAGAGCCAGTGCGCCGAGCACCTCGGCCCGCCCGCCGAGCGCCCCCGGAAGCACCGAGAGCTGCCGCGCGGCGCTCGGGATCGAGTAGCGCGCGACGGAGTCGCGGATTGGCCCGAGGACCAACTCCCCGGCCTCCGCAAGCGATCCCCCGAGTACGACCCGGCTGGGGTTGAGGAGGTTGCACAGGTTGGCGACACCGCTGCCGATGTGCCGCCCGACGTCGGCGATCACCCGGCGGCATCCCGGGTCGCCCTCACGGGCCAGCTGGACGACCCGCTCCATGGTCAGGTCGGGGCCGTGGCTCGGCATCAGCAGCGGCAGCACGTAGCGCGCGGCCGCGAAGGTCTCCAGGCATCCCCGGTTGCCGCAGCGGCAGACCGGCCCGGACTCGTCGAGGGTGATGTGGCCGATCTCCCCGGCCGTCCCGCCGGGCCCCCGGTAGATGGCCCCGTCGATCACCAGACCGGCCCCCACCCCGCTGGCGACCTTGATGTACGCGAGGTCCTTGACCCCGCGCCCGCTCCCCCAGACCAGCTCTCCCAGCGCCCCCAGGTTGGCGTCGTTGTCGACGTAGACGGGCACCCCGAGGCGGGTGGCGAGTTCGGCGCTGGGGTTGATGCCCGTCCATCCCGGCAGGATCGACGTGGAGCCGAGCGTGCCCGACTCCACGTCGATCGGGCCGGGCACCCCGAGCCCCACGCCTATCACCTTGTCCGGCCCTATCCCGGTGGTCCGGATCAGCCGGTTGACCAGGGCTTCCGCCCGGCCGAACCCCTCCGCGGAGGAGGCGTCCACGTCCATCGGCTCGGATTCCTCGGCGAGCACCTGGTGGGCCAGGTTGCCGATCGCCACGCGCAGGTGCGTATGGCCGAAGTCGACGCCGATGACCACGCCCGCGTCGCCGCTGAGCGAGACGCTCCGGGCCCGCCGGCCGCCGGCCGAGGTGGGCGTCACCTCGACGGTGCCCCCGTCCTTCAGCTCGCGCACGATGTTGGAGACGGTGGCCGCGGAGAGCCCGGTGCTCCTGGCGATCTCCGCCTGGGTGAGCGAACCTGCCATGCGCACCGCACGTACGACCCGTTCAAGATTGGCCCGATGCAGAGACGTCTGCGACCCCGGAGTCTCCATCGACTCACTCACTCCTGCCGTTTTCTCTAACATGTGAACCAATAGCTGACCTTTCCAGGGTGTGCCCCGTCAAGACCTTGAGCGTGCGGAGCCCCGTATGAGCGCGGCACCTCCCCATATGAGGTCGGTCCAATCCGGTGCAACACGGACGAAACCGCCCAACGGCCGGAGGCGGTCGGGCGGTTCCGTGGTGAAGCGGCGGTGAAGCGGCGGTGCTACTTGAGCGCTCCCGCGGTCAGACCCGCCACCACTTGGCGCTGGAAGACGATGTACGCGGCGAGAACGGGGAGCATGGCGATGACCAGCCCGGCGAAGAGCCCGGAGTAGTCCCCCTTGTAACCCTGGCTGGTGGAGAGCTCCACCAGCCCCTGTGCGAGCACCCGCTTGTCCGGGTCGGTGTTCAGCACCGTCGGCAGCATGTACTGGTTCCACTGCCCCAGGAAGTTGAAGATCCCGACGCTGATCAGTCCGGGCTTCGCCATCGGCAGCATCACCTGGAAGAAGGTCCGGGTGTGCGAGGCCCCGTCGATCAGCGCCGCCTCCGCCACCGAGGTCGGCAGCGTACGGAAGAACGAGGTCAGGAAGAACACGGTGAAGGGCAGCGAGTACGCGATGTACACGAGGATCAGGCCCTGGATCGTGTTCAGCATCCCCATGTTGTCCATGACGTAGAACAACGGGACCAGGGCCAGCATGACCGGGAAGCTCATGCCGCCGACGAACAAGAAGTAGATGAACCGGTTGCCGGGGAAGTCGAACCGGGCCAGCACGTAGGCCGCCATCGACCCCAGCACCAGCGTGCCCACGAGCGAACCGCCCACCACCAGGACGGTGTTGAGGAAGTACTCGCTCATGTGCGCCTGGTTCCAGGCGCGCCCCCACGCGTCAAAGCTCAGCGAGTCGGGCAGCGCCCAGGGGGTGTTGAAGATGGCCTTGTCCGACTTGAAGGCGGACATCACGGCCCAGAACAGCGGCAGGATCACCAGGAGCGCCCAGATGACGAGCACACCGTGCGAGAAGACGTTGAGGACGTGCCCCTCACCGCGCTTGGCCCGGGGCGCGCCCGCGCCGTCGCTCTCGGCGATCCGTTGCCCGGGGACGCCCGGCTCCTCGCGGAGGATGGGCGGGGTGTCAGTGGTCTTCATCAGTACTCCAGCCGCTCGCGCCGGCCCAGCTTCATGACGATGGCGGCGAACGCCAGGGTCACGAGGAGCAGGGCGACACCGATCGTGGTCGCATAGCCCGCCTGCCCGTCCCGGAACGCCGCCTGGTAGACGTACAGCGGCAGGACGGTGGTCGAGTAGTCCGGCCCGCCGGGGCCGACGCTCATGATGTTCACCACGGCGAAGCCCTCGGCGCCCAGCGCGAGGATGCCCATGTAGACCCACCCGGACTGCACGGTGTCCCAGAGCAGCGGGAGGGTGATCCGGGAGAAGGTGGTGAACCTGCTCGCGCCGTCCAGCAGGGCCGCCTCGTAGAAGTCCTTCGGGATGGACGCCATGCCCGCCGAGAAGAGCACCACGAAGAAGCCGGTCGTGCACCAGACGAGGACCGCGACGATGCACCAGAGCGCCAGTTTCGGATCGCCGAGCCAGTTCGGCAGGTCGTGGAATCCGAGTGCCTTCAGCGAACCGTTGATCATGCCCTGGGCAGGATCGAACGCGAACTGGAAGAGGATCGCCACGATGGCGATGGAGAGGACCTGGGGGAAGAAGTAGGCGATCTTGTAGAAGCCCGATCCGCGCACGCCCGAGATGATGGCGCCCTTTCGGCGCCGGCCGCCCACATTGAGCATGAAGGCGAAGAAGAGGGCGAGCCCCAGCGTCACCAGCGGCAGCAGGATCGCCAGCAGCACGCTGTGCTGCAGCGATTTCCAGAAGACGTCGTCCTTGAACATCTTGGTGTAGTTGTCGAAGCCGACCATCTCGAAGTCCGGGCTCAGCCCCGTCCAGTCCGTGAACGAGTAGTAGATGGACTGGATGAAGGGCCAGATGACGAAGATGACGTACAACGCCATCGGGGCGATCAAGAACCCGACTATGAACCGGTATTTACCGTGCTGCATCGTTACCGACTCCGACCTTCCTGCCGTGCCGCCGCTGGTGACGCGTGGATCACTGGTGCTTGAAGTGCTTGATGGACTGGTCCTTGGCCGCCGCGTCCGCGTAGCCCTGGATCTTCTTGATCGCCTCGGCGGGGGTCGCGCGGCCCGCCATCATCTCGCCGAGACCGGAGACGCCGATCTGCTCCTTCTGGAGCTTCACGTACCAGTCCTGCAGGCGCGGGTTGACGACGTTGGTCCCGGCCTTCTCCAGCGCGGCGACACCGGACTTGAGGCCGTCCGACAGCTCGATGCCGTCGGTTCCGCCGTTGTAGGCGGAGAGGGACTTGGTACTGGAGGTGAAGGACTTGGAGGACGCCTCACTGAGCATGATGCGCAGCTGCTCCATGCCGCCCTCGGCGTTCTTGGCGTTGGCCGGGACGATGAACGGTTCACCGCCGGACGCCCAGATGGTGCCGAACGGCATCTTGTCCGAGGCGTCGAGGCTGGAGGGAGCGCCCACGGACAGCTTGAAGTCCTTGGGGATGACCGAGGCTTCCTCGTTCTCGACCCAGGAGCCGTTGGGGATGAACAGCGCCTTGCCGTTGGCCCACGCGCCCTGCGAACCGCGGTGGTCCAGGCCCGGGGTGCCCTGGAGGACGTAGCCCTTCTTGTAGAGCTCGTAGTACGCCTCGAACGCCGCCTTGACCGCGGGGTGTTCCCACGCCTTCGGCTCCAGGTTGTCGATCGCGTCGAGCACCTCGACGCCACCGATCTTGGCGATGAAGGGGTAGAGCGAGAACGGCAGGTAGTACGGGTACTTACCGGCGTAGGTCCAGCCGGCGATGCCCTTCTTCTTCGCCTTGGCGCAGAGCGCGAGCATGTCGTCCCAGGTCTCCGGGTACGCCGCGTCGAGCTTGTCCAGAGCGGTCTGCGAGTACCAGACGCCGTACACGGTGTAGGCGTAGTACATGATCCAGACCGGGTCGCCGTCGAACTGGCCCATCTCGACGATCCCCGGGCGCAGGGTGTCGCGCACCGTCTTGCTCGGGTCGTCGATCGACGGGGCGTCGAGCAGCGGAGTCAGGTCCGCGAGCTGCTTCTTGCCGACCAGGACGCCCATGTCCATCTGCTGGGCACCGGAGTTGTCGATCAGGTCCGGCGGGGTGCCGCCGTTGAAGCGCGGCTGCAGGACCGACTGGATCTTCTGGGTCTTGGAGAACGTGATCTTGGACTTGGGGTACGTCTTCGCGTAGACGGCCTTCGCGTCCTCGGCGTACTTGGTGCCGAACCCGCCGTCGAAGATGACGAGTTCCAGGGGCGCGCTCTCGTTCACGGCCAGCGGGTTCTCCGCGGACTTGGTGCCCTTCTCGACCTTCTCGTCGGAGCCGCTGTCGCCGCTGGCGCAGGACGCCAGGAAGCTCATCGTGGGAACGGTGATCACGCCGAGTGCGGCGGATCGCTTGATCAGGTCGCGACGGCCGAGACCCTCGTTGTTGTGGGCGGAGGTCGATCCCATGCTCAAGTCCTCACCTTCATCAGGACTCGGGCGGTGTGCCGGTCACCCGTCGAGATCTCGCCACAGGCGAAGGGCCCCGCCACCGCACGGTCGGTTGCGCTTGGGTCGTGCAGAGAGACATACCGGATTGCCTGGCTCGGCCTGGGCGTGCCGGGAGACCGTACGACGGAGCAGCCCATGGCATGCCCCGAACGCTCCCCCGCACCCTTCCGAGTGCGCACCCGTGTGAAACGGCTGTGCAGACGCCGACAGGTATAGTCCACTTGCGGTCGGAGGAGCAAGATCGAATGCAGGTTTGCCCGGGAGTCTTTCCCGAGTTGAGACCTCACCGACATGTCGGCACCGTGCGCCCCGAGCCCGACGGCAGCATTTTCGGGATTTCGACGATTCGCCCGTCACCTCTCCCGTAACCACCGCGAAACGCGGGATCACCCGGCGGTCGTCGAGACCTCGGGCGGGACGGGCCGCCTGTCCGATCCGGCCCGTTCGCCCCACCGTCGGATCACAATAAATGGCGACAATCGATGGTCTTCGGCGTCGACGGTTCACGGCATTCACCCGCAGGGCGAAATGCAATTCGGGCGAATCGGTCGAGTTCATGCCGTACACCCGCAGTGGCGGTGCAATTGCGTTCAATTCTCGAACGGACCGCCGGAGCGATCCCGAGGACGCCGGAACAGCGGAACGGCCGGCACCGGGTCCCTCCGGTGCCGGCCGTCTCCACTCGGGAGGATGGTCGTCCATGGTCCGTCCGTACGCTCACGCCACCCGCATTCCGGGGGGTGCCGCGTCGGGCCGGCCGATGCCGGGCCGTGCCGCCTCAGCGCTCCCTGCGGACCTCGCGCACGAGGCTCGCGGGCAGGGCCAGGTTCCAGGCGGTGATCACGGGCTGCCCGTGCTCCGTGCCCAGCCGGGAGATCGCGCCGGTGGCCAACTGGAAGAGGTTGCCACCGGCGGGCGGCAGACCCAGGTAGCGCGCGGTGAGGACGCGCAGGAAGTGGGAGTGGGCGACGAGCACGATGTCCTCGTCCTCGGCGAGCCCTTCGGCCGTGGCGCGTACCCCGGCGAGCACCTTGTCGGCCCGCGCACCGATCTCGGCCGGGCTCTCCCCCGGGTGCGCGGTGGGACCGGCCTCGACCCCGTCGGTCCAGAGGTTCCAGAGGGGGCGGGTGAGGTGGATCTGGACGGTGGTGATGCCCTCGTACCCCCCGTAGTCCCACTCCCGGAGCTCGGGGATGATGCGGGGCGAGACGAGTCCGGCGAGTTCCGCGGTGCGGCGGGCCCGGACCGAGGGACTGACCAGGCTGAGCCCGATCTGACGGTCGGCCAGCAGCGGCACGAGCGCGCGGGCCTGGGTCTCGCCGAACCCGGTGAGCGGCAGATCGGTGTAACTGGTGTGCCGGCCGTTGCGGGACCATTCGGTCTCGCCGTGCCGGATCAGGATCAACTCGCCCATGGTGCGTCCGTTCTTCGTGCGTGTCGCTGCGACCGTGCAAACCCGCCGGACCACGATCGCATTCCGCGCGGACCGGGCCACCGCGACGCGCCCGCTCACGCGCCCGCCCCCGGTGACGCGCGAGCGGGCGGCTCGCCACCGGGGGCGGGGCGGTACTTCCGGGGTTACTTCGGCGGTACTCCAGGGGTCGTACACGCCTCGTACGCGGACCGTATACGAATCAGCCGCGGACCACCCGCACTCCGTCCTCGCCGACGACCTCGATCGCGTACGGCCGCTCCGTGTCCGAGGTCACATGGATCGTGCCGCCCTCGCGGACCACCCGGAAGGTCGCCGCGGGGGCGCCGGTGAGGTCGGGGACGGTGACCGTGCGGGAGAAGTCGCCGGTGCCGGCCGGGGCGTACACCCGCAGTTCGAGGCCGTCCAGCCAGTCGCCGTCCGGGCGCGAGACGTCCGCGCCGAGCGGCAGTACCGCCCCGGGCCGGACCAGGAGCGGCAGACTGTCGAAGCCGTGCGTCTCGTGGCGCCAGGCCGGGCCGGTGACCGTCTCGCCGGTGAGCAGGTGGGTCCAGGTGCCCTCGGGGACGTAGTACTCGACCTGTCCGTCCTCGGTGAAGACGGGGGCGACCAGCACGTCGCCGCCGAGGAGGTACTGCCGGTCCACCGTGCGGGTCGCCGGGTCGTCCGGGAACTCCAGCAGCATCGGGCGCATCACCGGGACGCCGGTGCGGTGCGCCTCGACGGCGGCGCCGTAGAGGTACGGCATCAGGCGGTGCTTCAGTTCGGTGAACTGCCGGGCCACGTCCACCGCCTCGTCGCCGAACTCCCACGGCACGCGGTACGACGAGGAGCCGTGCAGGCGGCTGTGCGAGGAAAGGAGGCCGAAGGCGAGCCAGCGCTTGAAGACGGCCGGGTCGGGGGTGCCCTCGAAGCCGCCGATGTCGTGGCTCCAGAAGCCGAAGCCGGAGAGGCTCAGCGAGAGCCCGCCGCGCAGCGACTCGGCCATCGCGCCGAAGGAGGACCAGCAGTCGCCGCCCCAGTGGACGGGGAACTGCTGGCCTCCGGCGGTCGCCGAGCGGGCGAAGAGGACGGCCTCGCCCTGGCCGCGCTCCTTCTCCAGGAGGTCGAAGACGGCCTTGTTGTAGAGGTGGGTGTAGTAGTTGTGCATCCGCTCGGGGTCGGAGCCATCGTGCCAGACGACGTCCGTCGGGATGCGCTCGCCGAAGTCGGTCTTGAAGCCGTCGACGCCCTGGTCGAGCAGGACCTTCAGCTTGCTCTGGAACCAGGCGGTCGCCTCGGGGTTCGTGAAGTCGACCAGCGCCATGCCGGCCTGCCACTTGTCCCACTGCCAGACGTCACCGTCGGCGGTCTCGACGAAGTAGCCCTTCTCGGCCCCCTCCGCGTACAGGGCGCCCTTCTGCGCGATGTACGGGTTGATCCAGAGGCAGATCCGCAGCCCCCGGTCCTTGAGGCGGGCCAGCATGCCGACCGGGTCCGGGAACACCTCCGGGTCCCACTCGAAGTCCGACCACTGGTACTCGCGCATCCAGAAGCAGTCGAAGTGGAAGACGGAGAGCGGGATGCCCCGATCCGACATGCCCTCCACGAACGAGGTGACGGTCTCCTCGTCGTACGAGGTGGTGAAGGAGGTCGTCAGCCAGAGGCCGAAGGACCAGGCCGGTGGCAGCGCGGGGCGGCCGGTCAGCGCGGTGTAGCGGGCGAGGACGTCCTTGGGCGTCGGGCCGGCGATGACGAAGTACTCCAGCGTCTGGTCCTCGACGCTGAACTGCACCTGGCCCACGGCCTCGGAACCGACCTCGAAGGAGACCTTGCCGGGGTGGTTGACGAAGACGCCGTAGCCGCGCGAGGAGAGGTAGAACGGGATGTTCTTGTACGCCTGCTCGCTGCTGGTCCCGCCGTCCGCCTGCCAGATGTCGACGACCTGGCCGTTCTTCACGTACGGGGTGAAGCGCTCGCCCAGTCCGTGGATGGTCTCGCCGACACCGAGGGCGAGCTGCGCGAACATGTGGTGTCCGCCGTCCGGCACGGTGGCGAAGGCGGTGCCCTTGGGGCCCGCCGCCGTCAGCAGGCGGCCCTCGCCGTCCAGGAAGTCCAGGCCGAAGGCGCCGGAGTCGGAGAGCCGCAGGGTGAGCGGGCCGCTGGTGAGCTCGGCGGTGCCGTTCTCGCGGCGGGTGCCGGCGGTCGCCTCCCCGGTGGCGCCGGGCAGGTCGAACTCGGGTCCGGGACGGCGCTTTCCGGCGTGGTGGGTGACGCGCACGCCGATGACGCCCTCGGCGGGCGAGTGCGCCTCGACGGTGATGAGCGGGGCGTTGAGCGTGTCGCCCCGGCGCGTGACCCGCTTGACGGCGGCGTAGGCCGTGAGCCGGTCGGTGTCCAGGCGCAGATCGCGGACTTCGGTGGCGTACGAGGCGACCACACCGTCCCGCATCTGCCAGAAGCCGTCGGTGAACTTCATGGGGGTCCTCAGCCGTTCTGCAGTCGTATCGGGGTTCGGGCCGGGCCCCGGGCTCCGTCGCGGGTCAGGTGCGCGCGGAGCCCGGGAGTCCGAGGGTCAGGAGTGCGGGAGGGCCGGGGCGGGCCGGTCCGGGGTCCGGGCGGTCCGCTCCCGGGTCCGGGCGGTCGGCTCCGGGGTCCGGCGGGCCGCGTCCGGGGAACGGCTCTCGCGGGCGCCGTCCCGGGCGGCCACGGCGTGCGGGGCGCGGCCCGCCGCCCGTACGTGCCGGGCTTCTCCGGACGGCATGGCGCACCTCGTTCCTGCGGGAGTCTCTTTTGATCGTACACAAAACAAATACGGCGCGATTGCCGTGGATCGACCGTGAATCACGGCACAGGTACCGATGTGAACCAGCATGTGACGGGAAAGTTGTCCCGCAGTGACCGTTGTGTCACAGAAGAGGTCTGGTGCGAAGCCGATGAGTGGAGTATTAGTACTGACAATGAACAAATTGGTCGGTCGGCAGTGCAGCCGTCCGGGCCCGTCGACAAGAGGCAGACATGTCGGACCGTTTCTCTCCCACTTCCGCTGACAAGTTCACCTTCGGTCTCTGGACCGTGGGCTGGCGGGGCAACGACCCCTTCGGTGAGCCGACCCGTCCGGCGCTCGACCCGGTCGAGTCCGTCGAGCGGCTCGCGGAGCTCGGCGCGCACGGCGTGACCTTCCACGACGACGACCTGATCCCGTTCGGGTCCTCCGACACCGAGCGCGCCCGGCTGATCGGCCGGTTCAAGGACGCCCTGGAGCGCACCGGCCTCAAGGTCCCGATGGCGACCACCAACCTGTTCACGCACCCCGTGTTCAAGGACGGCGGCTTCACCTCCAACGACCGCGACGTCCGCCGCTTCGCGCTGCGCAAGGTCATCCGCAACATCGACCTCGCCGCCGAACTCGGCGCCCAGACCTACGTCGCCTGGGGCGGCCGCGAGGGCGCCGAGTCCGGCGGCGCCAAGGACGTCCGCGACGCCCTCGACCGCATGAAGGAGGGCTTCGACCTCCTGGGCGAGTACGTCACCGACCAGGGCTACGACATCCGCTTCGCGATCGAGCCCAAGCCCAACGAGCCCCGCGGCGACATCCTCCTGCCCACCGTCGGCCACGCCCTCGCCTTCATCGAGCGCCTGGAACGCCCCGAGCTCTACGGCGTCAACCCCGAGGTCGGCCACGAGCAGATGGCCGGACTCAACTTCCCCCACGCCATCGCCCAGGCCCTGTGGGCCGGCAAGCTCTACCACATCGACCTCAACGGCCAGTCCGGCATCAAGTACGACCAGGACTTCCGCTTCGGCGCCGGCGACCTGCGCCAGGCCTTCTGGCTCGTCGACCTCCTGGAGAACTCCGACTACACCGGACCGCGCCACTTCGACTTCAAGCCGGTGCGCACCGACGGCTTCGACGGCGTCTGGGAATCCGCGAAGAACTGCATGCGCAACTACCTGATCCTCAAGGACCGCGCCGCCGCCTTCCGCGCCGACCCCGCCGTCCAGGAAGCCCTCACCGCCTCCCGCCTCGACGAACTCGCCACCCCCACCGCCGCCGACGGCCTCAAGGGACTCCTCGCCGACACCACCGCCTACGAGACCTTCGACGTCACCGCCGCCGCCGAACGCTCCATGGCCTTCGAAGCCCTCGACCAGCTCGCCCTGGACCACCTCCTCGGCGTCCGCTGACCCCGACGGTCAGGGGTGCCCCGCGCACGGTCGTGCGGGGCACCCCCGCCGGGTACGGAACCAGCCGGACCCGTACCCGGGGCACGACCCCCTCTCCCGGAGACACCGGTGTCTCCGGGAGTCCGGCCCACTCCCCACGCAAGGGCACCCCGTGACAGCACATATAACGGACGGATCGCGCCAGCGGCGCCGCCGTCTCGACCGGCGGGTCGTCGTCCCGCTCACCGTTGTCTCCGCGCTCGTCGGCGCCGTCGCTCTCTCGGGCTGCGGTGCGCAGCGGGACGAGAGCGTGTTCACCGTCCTGAACTCCTCGACGGACGACTCGTACCACGGCTGGGACGCGGCGACGCTGAAGCGCTGCAGCAAGCAGCTGGGCGTCACCATCGAGCAGCAGTCCGTCCCGGCCGCGCAGGTCATGACGAAGTCGTTGCGGATGGCCTCCTCGAAGTCGCTGCCCGACATCATCCAGTTCGACGGTTCCGAGATGCCGACGTTCGCCGAGACCGGCGGTCTGCTGGACCTGAAGAAGCTGGGCGTCTCCACCGCGGACATCCCCGAGGGCATCCTGGACTACGGCTCGTACAAGGGCACGTACTACGGGGCCGCGCGCACGGTGAACACCCTCGCGCTCTTCTACAACAAGGACATCCTCGACAAGGCCGGCCTGCCGGTGCCCACCACGTGGGCCGAGATGCGGTCGACGGCCGAGAAGCTCACGAAGAGCGGGAGCTACGGCGTCGCGCTGAGCGCGGGCGGCGCGGAGGACGGGGTCTACCAGTTCACCCCGTTCATGTGGTCCAACGGCGGTGACGAGACCGCCCTCGACAGCCCTCGGGTGGTCGAGGCGCTGGACTACTGGAAGTCGCTCATCAAGGACGGCTCGCTCTCGAAGTCCACGGTCAACTGGACCCAGGCCGACGTCAACGACCAGTTCATGGCGGGCAACGCGGCCATGATGATCAACGGTCCGTGGCAGGTCGAGACGCTCAACACCAAGAAGAACCTGCACTGGGGCATCGCGCAGATCCCGGTCCCGGAGGCCGGCGAGGACTCGGTGGGCCCGCTGGGCGGCGGCATGCTCACCATCCCCGACGTCGGTGACACCGCGCGGGAGAAGACCTCCGCGAAGATCGTCAACTGCATGACCAGCGAGCAGGAGGAAGTCACCTACGCGCTGAACAGCTGGATGATCCCCGCCAACCAGAAGGCCGCGGCCGTGTGGCGCGAGAAGGTCCCGTCGCTGAGCTCGCTCGCCGACCAGGTCGCCACGGCCCGCTCGCGCACCGCGAAGCTCGGTTCCGGCTGGACCTCGGTCTCGCTGGCCCTGCAGAGCGCCTTCCAGTCGGCCCTCACGGGGCAGTCCAGTGAGTCGGCCCTCAAGCACGCCCAGCAGCGTGTCGAGAGCGGGAACTGAGGTATCTGAACATGTCGTCCACCGCTGCTTCCGCATCCACCGCGCCCACCCCGGCGGCCCCCGCCCCCGAGGCGGTCCCCGCGGCCAAGAGTCCGAAGCCGGGCTCGCTCAAGCGCCGCCGCACGCTGGCCCAGTGGGGCTTCATCGCTCCCGCCGTCGTCTTCATGCTGCTGTTCTTCGGCTACCCGCTCGTCCGCAACATCGTGATGAGCTTCCAGCACTACACGCCGTCCACCTTCTTCACCGGTGAGGCGCCCTTCAACGGGCTCGACAACTGGAAGAACGTCTTCCAGGACGACCTGTTCGGCAAGGCGCTCTGGCAGACCATCCTCTTCACGATCGGTTCGCTGATCGGGCAGTTCGGCATCGGTCTGGCCCTCGCGGTGTTCTTCAACCGCCGCTTCCCCCTCAACGGGGTGCTCCGGTCGCTGATCCTGCTGCCCTGGCTGGTCCCGATGGTCGTCTCCGGTGTGGTCTGGCGCCGCATCCTCGACCAGGACACCGGGGTGCTCAACTCCTTCCTGGGCCTGTTCGGCGCCGGTGACACCCCGTGGCTGAGCAGCACCGGCATGGCGCTGATCTCGGTGATCATGGTGAACATCTGGATCGGCATCCCGTTCAACATGGTCATCCTCTACGGCGGCCTGCAGGAGGTCCCGAAGGAGATGTACGAGGCGGCCTCGCTCGACGGCGCCTCCGGCTGGCGCACCTTCCGCTCGATCACGCTGCCGCTGCTGAAGCCGGTCATCACCGTCGTCCTGGTGCTGGGCTTCATGTCCACCGTCAAGATCCTGGACCTGGTCCTGGCCCTGACGGACGGCGGTCCCGCCGACTCCACCCAGACCCTGGGCACCCTGACGTACCAGAACTCCTTCGCCCAGCTCGACTTCGGCGCGGGCGCGGTGGTCGGCAACATCCTGATCCTGATCTCCGCGGTCTTCGCGGTGTTCTACCTGCGGGCCAACCGCAACGAGGGGAAGTGAACGGCATGGCGACCACCACTCCCGCCGTTTCGGCCCATGCCGCGGGCAGGCCGGCCGAGAACAAGCCGAAGCGCCGCTGGGGCGCGATGATCGCCGGGATCGTCATCCTGTGCGTGATGCTCTTCCCGCTCTACTGGATGGTCAACACGGCCCTCCAGCCGGAGTCGGGCCTGCTGGAGGTCGATCCGGTCCCGCACAGCCTGGACTTCTCGGGCTTCGGCGACGCGTTCCGGGAGCAGGGCGGACACCTGCTGACCTCGCTCGGCGTCGCGCTCGGCGCCGTGGTCATCTGCCTCCTCTTCTCGGCTCCGGCCGCCTACGGGCTCGCGCAGTTCAAGCTGCGGGGCACGAAGACCGTCGTCTTCGGCACCCTGATCACGCAGATGGTCCCCGGCATCGTCATCGCGAACGCCCTGTACAGCGCCTACGTGGACCTGGGCCTGGTCAACTCCTACGCCGGTCTGATGCTGGCCGACGCCTCGCTGGGCATCCCCTTCGCGATCGTGCTCATGCGGTCGTTCATGGTGGCGATCCCGCGCGAGGTCATCGAGGCGGCGGAGGTCGACGGCGCGGGCCGGTTCCGTACCTTCGTCCAGGTCGTGCTGCCGATGAGCCGCAACTCGCTGATCACGGCGGGGCTGTTCTCGTTCCTGTACGCATGGAGCGATTTCATGTTTGCCCTCACACTGAACACCACGGACGACGTGAAGCCGATCACGCTGGGCATCTACCAGTACATCGGTGCGCACGTCGGAGACTGGGGCTCGGTCATGTCCGCGGCGGTTCTGTCGGCGATCCCGGCTGCCGTGCTGCTCGTCCTGTCCCAGAAGTACATCGCCGCCGGGATCACCGGTGGCTCGGTCAAGTAAGGGCTTTTCATGAGTGAGTTCCCTGTCTTCCCTCCGGGTTTCGTCTTCGGTGCGGCCACCGCGTCGTACCAGATCGAGGGCGCGGTGGCCGAGGACGGCCGCGGCCCCTCCATCTGGGACACGTACAGCCACACGCCGGGACGTACGGATGGCGGCGACACGGGTGACGTGGCCTGCGACCACTACCACCGCTACCCCGAGGACGTGGCGCTCCTGCGCGACCTGGGCGTGGAGTCGTACCGTTTCTCCATAGCCTGGCCGCGCATCCAGCCGACCGGCAGCGGCCCGGCCAACGCCAAGGGCCTGGACTTCTACTCGCGGCTGGTCGACTCGCTGCTGGAAGCGGGCATCGAGCCCGCCGCCACCCTCTACCACTGGGACCTTCCGCAGGCCCTGGAGGACAAGGGCGGCTGGCGGGTCCGCGAGACCGCGGAGCGCTTCGGCGAGTTCACCTCGATCGTGGCCGAGCACCTGGCCGACCGGGTGCCGCGCTGGATCACCCTCAACGAGCCCTGGTGCAGCGCCTTCCTGGGCTATTCGGTCGGACGGCACGCCCCGGGCGCCAAGGAGGGCACCGGCGCGCTGGCCGCCGCCCACCACCTGCTGGTCGGCCACGGCCTGTCCATGAAGGCGCTGCGTGCCGCGGGCGTCCGCGAGGCGGGCATCACCCTCAACCTGGACCGCAACCTCCCGGCCACCGACACCGACGCTGACCGGGGCGCGGTGCTCCGCGCGGACACCCAGCACAACCTGGTGTGGACCGAGCCGATCCTCGCCGGCCGTTACCCCGCGAGCGACGAGGAGACCTGGGGCGAGCTGATCACGGCGCAGGACTTCCGCCTCGACGGCGACCTGGAGCTGATCTCCCAGCCGATCGACTTCCTGGGCATCAACTACTACCGGCCGATCGTCGTCGCGGACGCCCCGTACCGCGAGGCCGACCCGGCGCTGCGGGTGGCGACCGACAACCGGCTCCGCGAGACGGAGTACCCGGACGTCCGCCGTACCGCGATGGGCTGGCCCGTCGTGCCGGAGACCTTCACCGATCTGCTGACGGATCTGAAGAAGACCTACGGCGAGGCCCTGCCGCCCATCCACATCACGGAGAACGGCTCGGCCGAGTACGACACGGTCGACGCGGACGGCGCCGTGCACGACACGGACCGCGTCGAGTACCTGCGCGACCACCTGGCGGCCCTCAAGGCCGCCATGGACGCCGGTGTGGACGTCCAGGGCTACTACGTCTGGTCGCTGCTGGACAACTTCGAGTGGGCCCTCGGGTACGCGAAGCGGTTCGGGATCATCCGGGTCGACTACGACACCCAGGAGCGCACCCCGAAGGACAGCTACCGCTGGTACCAGCAGCTGATCAAGGCGCACAAGTCCGCCTGACCACCGCCGGTTCCCGGCCGGGGGCGTGCGCACGGTCCGCCGCGCGTACGCCCCCGCGGCGCGTCCGGGGCGCACCTCCCGGGCGAGGGGTCAGCCCGCCGGGGCGCCGGCGCCGGGAGTGCGGCGCCGGGCGAGGTGGTGCAGCCGCAGGGCGAGCTGGATCTCCAGCGCCCTGCCGGGTGTGTTCCAGTCCGGGCCGAGGAGCTGGGCGACCCGGTCGAGGCGCTGGACCACGGTGTTGACGTGGACGTGCAGCGCGTCCTTGGCCCTGGCCGGGCCGGAGCCGTGGGCGTAGTAGGCGTCGAGGGTGCGGGCGAGTTCGGTGCCGCGCCGGGCGTCGTAGTCGAGGACCGGGCCGAGGACCCGGTCCACGTATCCGGCGAGGTCGGTCCGGTCGCCCAGCAGCACGCCGAGGAAGCCGAGTTCCTCCAGGCCCGCGCCCTCGCCGGTGCGGTCGAGGACCTCCAGCGCTTCGAGACAGCGGCGCGCCTCGTCGTAGGCGCCGGGCAGGGACTCGGGGCCGGTGGTGGGACCGGCGACCCCCGCGGTGACCGGTGCGCCGATCGCGCGGCCGAGGTCCTGGGCCAGTTCCCGCGCCAGCGGTCCGGGTTCTGTGGTGGGCACGAGGAGGACCGCGCAGCCGTCGCGCACCCCGGCCAGGCCGCCCAGCAGCCGGGCGCGCCGGGCCGCCTCGGTCAGCAGCCGCGGGCGCAGGTCGGGTTCGCAGCCGAGGACGAGGACGGCGTGCGGACGCGACAGGTGGACGTCCAGCTTCCTGGCCCGCAGCGTCATGCTCCCGGTGTCCCGGTGGCTCCCCGGCGGGTGGCCGGTGAGCAGGTCGTCCAGCAGTTCACCGCGCACCCGGTCCTCGGCCTCCGCGACCGACCTGCGCAGCAGCAGGAGCAGCGCGGTGACCAGGGCGGCCCGCTCGAACAGCCGCTGGTCGGCGGCGGTGAGCCCGGCCCTTCCGGTGAGGACGAGACTGCCGAGGAGCTCCGGGCCCGCGAGCGCCGCGCAGACCCAGCTGCCCTCGACGGGGACGGCCCGGCCGCCCCGGCGGGAGGCTTGGATGCCCTGCTCGGACGGGACGGCTGCACCGGTCCCCAGGCGGGCGAGTTCGGTGCCGTCCGCGTCGTGGACCGCGAGGTTGCCGCCGAGCAGAGCGGCGATCTCGCGTGCGACGTCGTCGACGCCGCCGCCGCGCAGGACCAGGTCGGTGAGCCGGTCGTGGGCGTCCGCGGCGCGGTGCAGGGCCTCGCTGTGGGCGCGTGCCGTCTCGTTGGCCGCGTTGAGTTCGACGAGCGCGGAGCGGGTCTCCTCCAGCAGGCGCGCACCGTCGATGGCGACGGCGGCGTGGTCGGCGAGGGAGGCGAGCAGGGCGATGGCCTCGGGGGCGAAGTCGCGGGAGGTGCGGTCCGCGGCGAACAGGACGCCGATGACGCGTCGGCCGACGCGGAGCGGCACCCCCAGGATGCCGACGAGTCCTTCCTCGCCGACGCCCGCGTCGATGGCGCCGGTGTGCTTGAAGCGGCGGTCGGTGCGGTAATCGGCGCTGGCGTACGGGCGGGCGGTCTGGGCGACGAGGCCGCCGAGTCCCTCGCCCATGCCGAGGCGCAGTTGCTGGAACCTGGCGGAGACCGAGCCCGCGGTGACCCGCATGAACGTGTCGCCGGCGGCGGGGTCGTTGAGGGTGAGGTAGGCGACGTCGGTGTTGAGCAGGGTGCGGGCCCGGTGGACGATGGCTCGCAGCACGGCGTCCGGATCGCGCAGAGCGGCCAGGTCGCCCGCCGTGTCGAAGAGTGCGGCGAGTTCAGCCTCACGTCTGCGCCGCTGGGTCAGGGTCCGGTGGATCGCCAGGGCGGTGCGGGTGGCGTCGTCGACGGCTTCCTGTTCGCGCGGGTGGGCATGGGCCGCGCGGGTCCGGGCCGCGGGCCCGGCGAGCTGCTCGGCGGGCGCCTCGGCGGCGAGGAGGTCGAGCAGCTCCCGGAGGGCTGCCGCCACCGTCGACGTACCGGCGTCCGTTTTCGCGTTGGTCACGGTGGCGGTCCTTCCCGGCCGGCCACTCGGGGCCGGTCCGCGATCGGTCGGGGCGGATACGGGGGACGAGGTCCGTCCCCGCCGGGCGGGGACGGACCTCTGGCGGGGACGGACCTCTGGCGGGGACGGGCCGATCAAACCCGGTCGGTGGCGGCGACCGGCACGTCCTGCGCGCGCGGCTCCCCGGCCGACGCGGGGCGGGTCAGGTCACGGCCCCGGGTCTCCTTGATCACGAGGACGGTGAGCGTGGTGACCACCGCGGCGGCGCAGAGGTACAGGGCGACGGGCGTCCCGGAATCGTAGTTCCTGAGGAGCTCGACGGCGATGATGGGTGCGAGGGCGCCCGCCAGGATGGAGGCGAGCTGGGAGCCCATGGAGGCTCCGGAGTAGCGGACCCGGGTATCGAACATCTCGGAGATGAAGGCCGCCTGCGGCCCGTACATGGCCCCGTGGAAGAGCAGACCGACGGTGACCGCCAGCGTGATGACGGCGAACGACTCCGAGTCGACCAGGGCGAAGAAGGCGAAGGCCCACAGAGCCATGCCCGCCGAGCCGACCAGCGTCACCGGCCTGCGGCCGAGCCGGTCGGAGAGGGCGCCCCACATCGGGATGGTGACGAAGTGGACCGCGGAGCCGATCAGTACGGCGTTCAGAGCCGTGCTCCTGGGCAGGCCCAGGTGCGTGGTGACATAGACCAGCACGAAGGACGTGAGCAGGTAGTAGGAGATGTTCTCGCCGAACCGGGTGCCGATGGCCCCGAGCACCTGGCGCCAGCTGTGGCGGAAGACTTCCACGACCGGCGGCTCGTCCTTGGCCCCGCCGGCCGCCTCGGCCTCCGCCTCGGCGCGGGCGGCGAGGAAGACCGGGGACTCGGAGAGCGAGACGCGGATCCAGAGTCCGATCACGACCAGGACGCCGGACAGCAGGAACGGGATGCGCCAGCCCCAGGAGAGGAACGCCTCCTCCGACTGGACGGCGGCCAGCAGCGCCAGCACACCGGTGGCCAGCAGGTTCCCGCCGGGTGCGCCGGCCTGCGGCCAGGACGCCCAGAAGCCCCGGTGCTCGGGGCCGCCGTGCTCGGACACGATCAGCACCGCGCCGCCCCACTCGCCGCCCAGCGCGAAGCCCTGCACCAGGCGCAACACGGTGAGCAGGATGGGAGCGCCGACGCCGATGGTGTCGTAGGTGGGCAGCAGGCCCATCGCGAAGGTCGCGCCGCCCATCATCATCAGGCTGAGCACGAGGAGCTTCTTGCGGCCGATGCGGTCTCCGAAGTGGCCGAAGACCAGGCCGCCGACGGGCCGGGCGGCGAAGCCGATCGCATAGGTGACGAACGCGATCAGGGTGCCCACCAGCGGGTCGCCGGTGGGGAAGAACAGGGTGTTGAACACCAGGGCGGCGGCGGAGCCGTAGAGGAAGAAGTCGTACCACTCGATGGTGGTGCCGATCAGGCTGGCGCTGACGATCCGGGCTATGCCGGAGCGGGCCTCGGGTGGCTGGGAGGTGCTGACGTCGGCGGTCATGGGTTCACCGGCTTCTCGGGGGGCGGGTCGTGCGGGACGCGAGCGGGATCCGGGCGGGCCCGGGGCGGTGCGGGGCGGACGGCGGTCAGTTGGCTCCCCAGCCGCCGTCGAGCGGGAGGGAGGCGCCGGTGATGTAGCTGCTGTGGTCGGCGCAGAGCCAGAGCGCGGCGGACGCGACCTCGTCGGCCTCCAGCAGCCGCTTGATGGGCGAGCGGGTCAGCAGCACGTCGGCCAGCACGTCCGCGCGGCTGATCCCGTGGGCGGCCGCCTGGTCGCGGATCTGGTTCTCCACCAGGGGGGTGCGGACATAACCAGGATTGACGCAGTTGCTGGTCACCCCGTGCGGGGCGCCCTCCAGCGCGGCCACCTTGCTGAGTCCCTCCAGGGCGTGCTTCGCCGTGACGTACGCCGCCTTGTAGGCGCTGGCCCGCAACCCGTGGACGCTGGAGATGTTGATGATCCGGCCCCAGCCTCGCGCGTACATGTACGGCAGACACCGCCGCATCAGCAGGAAGGGCGCCGTCACCATCACCTGCTGGATGTGGGCGAACCGCTCGGGCGGGAACTCGGTCAGCGGGGCGACGTGCTGGAGACCGGCGTTGTTGACCAGAATGTCGATCCCGGACGGCAGGGTGTCGATCACGGCCGGGTCGGCCAGGTCGGCGACGTGGACGACGCCGCCGATCGCGGCCGCCACCCTCTCGGCCGCCTCGGCGTCCCGGTCGACCACGTGCACGGTGGCGCCCGCCGCCGCCAGCGCCGCGGCGCACGCCTTGCCGATGCCGCTGCCGCCGCCGGTGACCAGGGCGGTCCGGGAGGTCAGCCGCACACCGGACGCGGAGGGTGCCGGGCGGAGGGCGGGAGGAGGAACTTCACTCGTCATGGCCGGAAACACTAGGGACGCCGTCGCGTCGCACCTATGGATCCGACCGACACAATGCGGGCCGGTCCTGTGGTGGACGCGGCCACCGCCGGGCGCGGCCCGGCCGTCCGTGGGCACGGAAGACCTCGGGGGGACGGCCGGGGCCACTCCAGGGTCGTCCGCCGAGCCGGCAGTGCGTCAGCAGATCGGCGGGCGTCGCGTCGACGGGCCCGGGAACGGTGCGCCGGGCCGGCGGCCGGTGTCCGTCGAGCCGGCCCTTCAGGGCGGTGCGGTGGCACGGCACGAGGGCCGCAGCCGGTCGGGGAAGACGTCCACCGGGGAGTCGGTGTGGGTGCCGTACTCGATCCGTTGGGTGCGGTGCAGACCGCCCCGGCCCGCCTCGTGGACCGTACGGGCGTAGACGTCCGCATCCCGGGCGGCGGGCAGCAGGACGCGGGGCGTCAAACGTCGGGCGTCGGGCGTCGGGCGTCGGGCGTCGGGCGTCGGGACGTCGAGCGTCGGGGCGGCATCTGCCGGAGATGCGGGACCGTCAGGAGACAGGACCCGTCGGTCGGCGAGGACCCCGCCGTCAGCCCGGTGCCGGTGTACGCGGCCGAGCCGGGGGTTCCGGCCTGGACGCCGTCGCGCCGGGCGACGTACCCGGTGGCTTCGGGCGGCCCGGAGTGGTCCGCGTCCTCTTGGGCCTTCCGGGTGCATCCGTGCAGCGCCGGCACCACGGCGGGCCGGACCGGCAGGGCGGGGCGCCGACGGGCGGAAGGCTCCCCGGAGTACCAACGGCTTCATGGCGGCTCCCCCGGTGGTGTGGGGTGCACCGGACAGCTCCGAGCCACCCGCTGTGCGGCACCGTGGGAGCCGTCCGGTGCGCGACGACAGGGCGCGAGGCACCACATCCGACCGCCGCACGCGACGTGGTCCGCGACGGGGTGCGCAGCCTGCCAGCAGGGCTAACGAGCCGTCAGCAGATGTGAGGGCACGTGCAGTTCGGCATCGGTCAAGGCCCGCACCTGGTCGACACGGACCCCGGGGGCGAGTTCCGCCAGCGCGAAACCGTCCGGGGTGACGTCGACGACGGCGAGGTCGGTGATGACGCGCTGGACGACCCCGGCGCCGGTGAGCGGCAGCCCGCACCGCCGCACGAGCTTGGGGCTGCCGTCCCTGGCGGTGTGTTCCATCAGCACGATCACCCGGCGCGCGCCGTGCACCAGGTCCATCGCTCCGCCCATGCCCTTCACCATCTTGCCGGGAATCATCCAGTTCGCCAGGTCCCCGTCCTGCGACACCTGCATGGCGCCCAGCACTGCCGCGTCGATGTGTCCGCCGCGGATCATCCCGAAGGACAGCGCGGAGTCGAAGTACGACGCGCCCGGCTGTACCGTCACCGTCTCCTTGCCGGCGTTGATCAGGTCGGCGTCGATCTCCTCCTCGGCCGGGTAGGGCCCGGTGCCGAGGATGCCGTTCTCGGACTGCAGCACCACCTCGACTCCCGGTGGCAGGTGGCCGGGGATCAGGGTGGGCAGGCCGATCCCGAGGTTGACGCAGGTGCCGTCCACCAGCTCCCGGGCGGCCCTGGCAGCCATCTGTTCACGCGTCAGCGCCACGACCGACCCCGCCTTCCTGTCCGGTCCGCACACACCGTCGTTCGACGCGCCGTTCGGCGGCCGGGTCGTCCGGGGAGACCCGCACCACCCGCTGCACGAAGACCCCCGGCAAATGCACCGCGTCCGGGTCCAGTTCGCCGGGCTCCACCAGCCGCTCGACCTCGGCGACGGTGACGCGCCCGGCCATCGCGGCCGGCGGGTTGAAGTTGCGGGCGGAGGCGTGGAACACCAGGTTGCCGTGCCGGTCCCCGGCGGCGGCCCGCACCAGCGCGTAGTCGGTGGTGATGCCCTCCTCCAGCAGGTGCTCCCGGCCGCCGAAGACGCGGGTCTCCTTGGGCGGGGACCCCACCGCCACCCGCCCGTCCGGGGTGTGGCGCCAGGGAAGTCCGCCTTGGGCGAGCTGGGTCCCGGCCCCGGCCGGGGTGTAGAACGCCGGGATGCCGGACCCACCGGCCCGCAGCAGTTCGGCGAGCGTCCCCTGGGGCACCAGCTCCACCTCCAGTTCGCCGTGGAGGTACTGCCGGGCGAACTCCTCGTTCTCGCCGACGTACGAGCTGGTCATCCGGGCGATGCGGCCGGCCCGGAGCAGGAGGCCGAGCCCCCAGTCGTCCACCCCGCAGTTGTTGGACACCACGTTCAATTCGCCCGTCCCTCGCCGCAGCAGCGCGGCGATCAGCGCGGACGGGACGCCGCACAGGCCGAAACCGCCGACGGCCAGCGAGGCTCCCTCGGGGATGTCCGCCACCGCCTCGTCCACGCTGCCGACCGTCTTGTCCAGCCCCATACCGCTCCTCCGGCCCGGCGCGGCGGCCGGATTCCCGTGCCGTCCGCGCGTTGGTTCGCATCGACGTGAGGACGGTACGTACGCGCCAGGGTCCGGTGGTACGGCGTGCGCCGCCATCGTTCGGCCCGCCGGAGTGTGGTCCCGGACCAGGTGAGGCAGAGGACGGAGTGCGCACACAGGGGGGCGGAGGCGCGGTACGGGTCGGCGCGCGGCACCACGCCGACGGTCCCCGCCCGTGCCTCGCGTCCGGGACGGCACGGACGGCGGGGGTCCGGGGCGGGCAGCGGGAGGGGAGGGCGGCGCGACGATCAGCGGGGCGCAGGCCGCCGGGTGGCCCATGACGTCCTGCGCCCCCCCTGCGCCGCGGCGCCACGGGGCACGGGCCACGGGCCGCGGCGCAGGAGGGTGCGGGACGGACGGCGGAGGGCCGCACCGGCCGGGTCGGGACCCGGCCGGTGCGGCCCTCACGCCGGAAGTGCTGCCGCCGCCTACTTGCGGATCAGGCTGCGGAGCACGTACTGCAGGATGCCGCCGTTGCGGTAGTAGTCCGCCTCGCCGGGGGTGTCGATGCGGACGACGCCGTCGAACTCCACGCCGGTGTCGGTCGTGACCTTGACCGTGCGGGGGGTGGTGCCGTCGTTCAGCACGGTCACGCCGGTGAAGGAGAAGGTCTCCTCGCCGGTGAGGCCGAGGGACGCAGCGGTGTGGCCCTCCGGGAACTGGAGCGGGAGGACGCCCATGCCGATGAGGTTCGAGCGGTGGATGCGCTCGTACGACTCGGCGATGACGGCCTTGACGCCCAGCAGCGCGGTGCCCTTGGCGGCCCAGTCGCGGGACGAGCCGGAGCCGTACTCCTTGCCCGCCAGGATGACGAGCGGGGTGCCGGCGGCCTGGTAGTTCTGGGAGGCGTCGTAGATGAACGACACCGGCCCGTCGGCCTGGGTGAAGTCGCGGGTGAAGCCGCCCTCGGTGCCCGGCGCGATCTGGTTGCGCAGGCGGATGTTGGCGAACGTGCCGCGGATCATGACCTCGTGGTTGCCACGGCGCGAGCCGTAGGAGTTGAAGTCACGACGCTCGATGCCGTGCTCGGTGAGGTACTTGCCGGCCGGGGTGTCGGCCTTGATCGCACCGGCCGGGGAGATGTGGTCGGTGGTGACCGAGTCGCCGAGCTTGGCGAGCACGCGGGCGCCGGTGATGTCCTCGACCGGGGTCGTCTCCATCGTCATGCCCTCGAAGTACGGGGGCTTCCGGACGTAGGTGGACTCGGAGTCCCACTCGAAGGTGTTGCCGGTCGGGATCGACAGCGCCTGCCACTGGGCGTCGCCCGCGAACACGTCCTGGTAGGACTTGTTGAACATGTCCTCGCCGATGGAGTTGGCGACGACGTCGTTCACCTCGGCCTCGGACGGCCAGATGTCGGCGAGGAAGACCGGCTTGCCGTCCTGGTCGACGCCGAGGGCGTCCTTGGTGATGTCGACCTTCATCGAACCGGCGATGGCGTACGCGACGACCAGCGGCGGGGACGCCAGGTAGTTCATCTTGACGTCGGGGTTGATCCGGCCCTCGAAGTTGCGGTTGCCGGAGAGCACCGAGGTCACGGCCAGGTCGTTCTCGTTGACCGCCTTGGAGACCTCTTCCGGCAGCGGGCCGGAGTTGCCGATGCAGGTGGTGCAGCCGTAACCGACGAGGTTGAAGCCGACCTTGTCGAGGTAGGGCGTCAGGCCCGCCTTGTCGAAGTAGTCGGTGACGACCTTCGAGCCCGGGGCGAGGGTGGTCTTGACCCACGGCTTGCGGGTCAGGCCCTTCTCGACCGCCTTCTTCGCCACGAGCGCCGCGGCGACCATGACGTACGGGTTCGAGGTGTTGGTGCAGGAGGTGATCGCGGCGACGGTGACGGCGCCGTGGTCGATCTCGTACGTGGTGCCGTCGGGGGCCGTGACCGTGGTCGGGTTCGACGGGACGCCGTTGGAACCGGCCGGGGCGTCGGAGGCCGGGAAGGACTCCTTGCCCGACTCCATGTCGTCCGCGACGTAGTTGCGGACGTCCTGGGCGAACTGCGCCTTGGCGTCCGCGAGGACGATGCGGTCCTGCGGGCGCTTCGGGCCGGCGATGGAGGGGACGACCGTGGAGAGGTCGAGCTCCAGCTTCTCCGAGAAGTCCGGCTCGGCGGCCGGGTCCAGCCAGAGGCCCTGCTCCTTGGCGTACGCCTCGACGAGCGCGACCTGCTGGGCGTCGCGGCCGGTCAGGCGCAGGTAGTTCAGGGTCTCGTCGTCGATCGGGAAGATCGCGGCAGTGGAGCCGAACTCCGGCGACATGTTGCCGATGGTGGCGCGGTTGGCCAGCGAGGTGGCGGAGACGCCCTCACCGTAGAACTCGACGAACTTGCCGACGACGCCGTGCTTGCGCAGCATCTCGGTGATCGTGAGGACGAGGTCGGTGGCGGTGGTGCCGGCCGGCAGCTCGCCGGTCAGCTTGAAGCCGACGACGCGCGGGATGAGCATGGAGACCGGCTGGCCGAGCATCGCGGCCTCGGCCTCGATGCCGCCGACACCCCAGCCCAGCACACCGAGGCCGTTGACCATCGTGGTGTGTGAGTCGGTGCCGACGAGGGTGTCGGGGTACGCCTGGCCGCCGCGGACCATGACCGTACGGGCCAGGTGCTCGATGTTGACCTGGTGGACGATGCCGGTGCCCGGGGGGACGACCTTGAACTCGTCGAAGGCGGTCTGGCCCCAGCGCAGGAACTGGTAGCGCTCCTTGTTGCGGCCGTACTCCAGCTCGACGTTCTGGGCGAACGCGTCGTTGGTGCCGAACTTGTCGGCGATGACGGAGTGGTCGATGACCAGCTCGGCGGGGGCCAGCGGGTTGATCTTCGCCGGGTCGCCGCCCAGCTCCTTCACGGCCTCACGCATGGTGGCGAGGTCCACGACGCAGGGAACGCCGGTGAAGTCCTGCATGATCACGCGAGCCGGCGTGAACTGGATCTCCTGGCTCGGCTGGGCCTGGGAGTCCCAGCCGCCCAGCGCCCGGATGTGGTCGGCGGTGATGTTCGCGCCGTCCTCGGTGCGGAGGAGGTTCTCCAGCAGCACCTTCAGGCTGTACGGGAGGCGAGCGGAGCCCTCCACCTTGTCCAGCCGGAAGATCTCGTACGACTCGTCGCCCACGCGCAGCGTGCTGCGGGCGTCGAAGCTGTTCGCCGACACGACAGTCTCCTTCATCAATGTGCGCGTACTACCGCGCCGCGCCTCACTCACGGCGGGCGCCCTGTGGTGCCGCCTGCGACTTCTCGCCGATCCGCTAGGGTGGGATTAGTTAGGTAACCCTTACCAGCGGCGGCTGCGGTGCGCCTCGGCAGATATCTCGATGTCGAGATAACTCTAGTACATCGCCGTCGAACGGTCATGTCCGGGCACGGGTGTCCTGTCGGAACGAAGGTTGCGTCGTTCTCCTCGGACATCGAACGCACGCGGGGCCGGCGGTCACGGCACTGCGCATCCGTGCGCGTCCGGCCCGCTCGCCGTGGGTGCCCCGCCTGCGGCCGAGCCGACCGACCCGGCCGTCGCCGGTGCGGTGCGATCGGGCCGATCGGCGCGCCGGCGGTCCGTCGCCCCCGTCAACTCCCGCCCGGTCGCCGCGCGATGGCCTCCAGCAGCTCATCCAGCGCCACCTGGTGCGTCCGCCCTCGAGGCCGGGCCAGCGCCACCCGGCTCGGCGAGACCCCACGGACGGGACGGAACACCACGTCCGGGTGGGAGTAGAAACGGGCCGCCGAGGTCGGGGCCAACGCCACGCAGCCGCCGGCCACCGCTCCGAGCCACTCGTCGGGACGACTGGTGACGGCGCCGACACGGACGGGGTGCCCCTCCCGTTCTTCCGCCGCCAGCCAGTGCTCCCTCCAGAATCCGGGCTTGTCTCCGGCCGCGACGAACGGCTCGTCCCACAGGTCCCGGAACTCCACCGTCCCGCAGTTCGCGAGCGGATGCCGAGCGGGGAGCAGCACCCCGCGCTCCTCGACGAACAACTCCCGCACCACCCATTTCTCCTGCCCCGGGAACGGCGTGCGCACCACCGCCGCATCCACCTCACCCCGGGCCAGTCCGGCGCTCGGGTCGGACCAGTCGAACTGCCGCAGTTCCACCCGCCACTCCGGCCGCACCTGGCGGAATGCGGCGATGGCCTCAGGGACGGCGCCCACTGCGCCCGCATCCAGGAAGCCCAGGCGCAGCACCCGCGCCGCCCGGCCGGTTGCCCGTACCGCCTCGTCCCAGCCGTTCAGCAGCGCGGGCACCCGCGAGGCGAGCTCCCGCCCCGCCTCGGTCAACGCCATCCCCGACCGCGAACGCGTGAAGAGACGCACCCCGAGATCGTCCTCCAGGCGCCGGATCTGCTTGGTCAGCGCCGGTTGCGACACGAACAGCCTCTCCGCCGCCCCGGTCAGGCTGCCCTCCTCCGCCACCGCGGCGAAATACCGGAGCAGGCGTGTGTCCACATCCATGCCAACAGGTTATAGAACCAGGTATTGGACGGTTTCGCGGGGCCTGCGGACCCTGGAGGCATGACCGGTTACCCGTTCGCGTTCCTCACCGTCACCTTGCTCACCGCCGCCATCAACCTCGGTATCGCCGCCGCCGACCTCGCCGGAGCCCGCTTCGTCCGGGCCAACTCGGCGCGGGTGGGTGTCCCCCGGTCCTGGCTGCCCTGGTTGGGCGCCCTCAAGGCGGCTGGCGCCGCGGGCCTCCTCCTGGGCCTCTGCGATGTCGCACTGCGCCCCCTCGGCGCCGCGGCGGCCTGCGGTCTCAGCCTCTTCTACCTGGGCGCGCTCGCCTTCCACCTACGCGCCCGCGTGCTCCACAACCTGGCGTTTCCCGGTTTCTACTTCGCCACCGCCGTCGCCTCGCTGGCCTTGAACGTGTCCTCCTGAGGCAGGCACTGCTCCGTACTCGGTGAGGGCGGCACTGTTCCGCGCTCGACGAGAGCACTCGGCCTTCACCACGACAGGCCCACGGTGACCGCCTCATCCCCTCCCCCGGGCCGTCCCCGGCACATCGGGCCCGCCCGCCCAGCCCCTGGAGACGGCTCCGGGGGGGGGCGGGTGGGCCGGTGAGTCGGCGGGCGGGTGGCCGGTGGGCGGGTGGGCCGGTGGGCTGGTGGCCGGTGGGCCGGTGGGCCGGTGGGCGCGAAATACGGTGGATACCCCGGCGGCGAAGGGCGATGCTGACGCCGTGCTGATCATGGATGCCGTCATGGAGACCCATGGCGTCGCGAGCCCTACCCCGTGGCCCACCGCCGCCCCGGGCGCGGACCGTCTCCTCGTGCTCTCCGACCGGATGTCACTCCTGGACGTCGGAACGGCGATGGCGGTGCTGACCGACCCCGGCGACGACGGAGAACCCGGCGGGCCGGCCCCGGGCGCGGCCACCGGTCTCCGGCGCGTCCAGGACCTGCTGGACTGCGATCTCGTCATCGCGCCGGGCGGCCTCCTCCTGCGGGACACCACGACCGGCGTCGCCCTCGCTCCCGGGTGCTGTTTCGGCCTGGAGAACTGGCGCGACTGGCTCGACCTCGCACACGGCGAAGAGATCTGGCTCGGCCACGACGGCGCCCCACGCCTGGAACACCGGGGGACGCTCATCAGGATGTGGCCCGGCACGGGCCCCCACGCACAACTCCCCGTCGAGTTCCATCGAGCCGAGCTGCTGGGCCTCCTCCGTACCGTGCACGAGAAGCTCAACGGCTTCCTCGTCCTGGCCGGACAGTGGGCTTCCCCCTACGCCCCCGCCCTGGCCACCGCGCTGATGACGCGGCTCGGGGAAGATCTGCACATCACCGCCCCGCTGGAGACCAGCCTCGTCGCCGACGCGTGAACAGCGGTCCCGACCGAGACCGTCTACTCTGATGTCCGGTCGTGGATCGCCGCCGCCCCCGCCGACGGGGCCGTCTCCGGCTCGGTCATCCTTCGGGCGCACGCCGGCCCGAGGTCGATGCCGTAGAGGCGGGCCCGGACGAGGACGGACCCCAGGCAGTCCGGGAGTTCGTGCGCGAGGGCACCGGGCGCGGCGCCGGAATACTGGCGGGCACCCTCCTCCGCCATGACGGTCCTGGTGAGGTCGCCCACGTCGCCGACGGACCCGAGCGTGAACTCCTCCTGGTTCCACGTGCGGCCGCGGGCCACCAGAGCGAGCCGGTCGTCAGCGTGAGGATTCGCATCACGCGCTCCGCGAGGGGCTCCGGTCCCTCAGGTTCCTGGTCCACGTACGGGTTCTACCCGAAGTGGGCGGCGCCGCAACTCGGCACGGGGCCCGCGAGTCCCCCAAGTGGGCACGCGCGGTGACGGGACACGGACCGCGGAACCGCCGGCATCCCCGCGCGGAGCGGGTTGCCATGCGTTCATGGAGCGATCGTGCAACCCTGACGCCGGGTCACTGTCGCTCCCGGGTGACCGTACGCAGGCGGCGGGGAGGCGGAATTCCCGGCGCGCCCGCCCCGGTGCCACGGACGGCCCTGCGGCGCCCCCGCCGGCTTTTCACCCGAACGCCCCGCCCGAACGCACGCACATCTCATATGTGAGATAGCCTGCCGGTATGTCAGACGACTACCTCGTACGCATCGGCAAGCTCATCCGTGACGCCCGTCAGCACCGGGGCTGGACACAGACACAGTTGGCCGAGGCACTCGCGACCAGCCAGAGCGCCGTCAACCGCATCGAGCGCGGCAACCAGAACATCAGCCTTGAGATGATCGCCCGCATCGGCGAGGCCCTCGACAGCGAGATCGTGTCGCTCGGGTACGCCGGCCCCATGCATCTGCGGGTCGTCGGCGGGCGGCGCCTCTCGGGCGCCATCGACGTCAAGACGAGCAAGAACGCCTGCGTCGCCCTGCTCTGCGGCTCGCTCCTCAACAAGGGCCGCACGGTACTGCGCCGCGTCGCCCGCATCGAAGAGGTCTTCCGCCTCCTGGAGGTCCTCAACTCCATCGGTGTACGCACCCGCTGGATCAACGAGGGTGTGGACCTTGAGATCGTGCCGCCGGCGCAGCTGGACATGGAGGCGATCGACGCCGACGCCGCGCGCCGCACCCGCTCGATCATCATGTTCCTGGGCCCGCTGCTGCATCGCATGGACCAGTTCAAGCTCCCGTACGCGGGCGGCTGCGACCTCGGTACACGGACGATCGAGCCGCACATGATCGCGCTGCGCCGCTTCGGCCTGGAGATCGCCGCGACGGACGGTCTCTACCACGCGCAGATCGACCACTCCGTCTCCCCCGGCCGGCCCATCGTGCTGACCGAACGCGGTGACACCGTGACCGAGAACGCGCTGCTCGCGGCCGCCCGGCACGACGGCACCACCGTCATCCGCAACGCCTCGTCCAACTACATGGTCCAGGACCTCTGCTTCTTCCTGGAGACCCTGGGCGTACGGGTGGACGGCGTCGGCACCACCACGCTGACCGTCCACGGCGTGCCGCAGATCGACGTGGATGTGGACTACTCCCCCTCCGAGGACCCGGTCGAGGCGATGAGCCTGCTGGCCGCGGCCGTGGTGACGGAGTCGGAACTCACGATCCGCCGGGTGCCGATCGAGTTCCTGGAGATCGAGCTCGCCGTGCTGGAGGAGATGGGCGTCGACTGCGCCCGTACCCCCGAGTACGCGGCGGACAACGGCCGTACCCGGCTGGTGGACCTCACCGTGCGCCCCTCCAAACTGGAGGCGCCGATCGACAAGATCCACCCGATGCCGTTCCCCGGTCTGAACATCGACAACGTGCCGTTCTTCGCGGCCATCGCCGCCTCCGCGCACGGCCAGACCCTGATCCACGACTGGGTCTACGACAACCGGGCGATCTACCTGACCGACCTCAACCGCCTCGGCGGCCGCCTCCAGTTGCTCGACCCGCACCGCGTCCTCGTCGAGGGCCCGACCCGCTGGCGCGCAGCCGAGATGATGTGCCCGCCGGCGCTCCGCCCGGCCGTCGTCGTGCTGCTCGCGATGATGGCGGCCGAGGGGACCTCCGTACTCCGCAACGTGTACGTGATCAACCGCGGTTACGAGGACCTCGCGGAGCGGCTCAACTCGGTGGGCGCGCAGATCGAGATCTTCCGGGACATCTGAGGAGGAGCCGGCCCGTCCGGGCGGCGGCGTCCTGTCGCCGCCCGGTCCGGGTGCCGCGCGTGGTAACGGAACCCCCGCCCACCCCTCCCGGGGGGTTCTCCCGGGAGGGCTGGGCCTGCGGTCCTGGTCCCGGAGGGACCGGGCGTCAGCCGCTCGAGCAGACGGTGCCGTTGAGGCGGAAGGCCGTCGGGTCCGGGTTGGGCCCGTCGTTGGCGCCGACGAATCCGAAGGAGGCCGTCGAGCCGCCGCCCGGAGCCAGCGGCCCCGCGCCGTCGGGGGCGGTCACCCGTACGTGTGAGCCGGTCTGGTGGAACGTGGCGTTCCAGCCGGAGGACACCGTCTGGGTCCCGGTCGGCCAGTCCCAGTCGACGGTCCAGCCGGTGATCGGCGTGTCGGAGAGGTTGCGGACCGTGACTGTGGATACGAAACCGTTGCCCCAGCTCGTGTCCCGGTGGTAGGTCACCGCGCAGGCCGCGTCCGACGGAATGCCGGTGGTGAAGGTCAGCGGGGAGGACGGGGCGGAGAGCCGCCCCGAGGCGTCGGCCGCCAGCACGTTGACCGTGTGGGTGCTGCCCGGAGGCAGGTTCCGCAGGGTGACGGACGTGCCGGTGGCCTCGCCGACCAAGCGGGTGTGCGTGCCGTCGCGCTCCTGGACGAGGTAGCGGGCCGCGCCCGTCGCGCCCGTCCAGGACAGGCGCGCGGTGGTGGCGCTCACCCCGTCCAGTTTCGGGGTGCCCGGGGTTCCGGCGGCCGAGGTGGCCGGTCCGGTGCCGGCTCGCGGTTCGAGGGTGAGGGTGAGCAGTGCGTACGGCGGCACGGTGACCCGGGAGGCGGACGCCTCCCCGGCGGCGAGCGCGGTGATGTCGCTGTCGCCCCGTGCGTAGCGGCTGGCCCCGGGCGCGGTGGCGGACGGCGTGAAGCCCGCGTACGCGAGGTCCACGGTCCGGGCGGCGTCCGGGTTCTTGTTGACGAGCATGACGCTCAGCCGCCCGTCGCGCCGGAGCACCGCGTGTGCCGAGACGTCCTGCGCGGAGGACGCGGCGGCGACCATGGTGTCGCCCTCCGTGCCCAGTTCGCTGGTCATCTTCATGCCGTAGTAGGGGTGGAACGGCGTGTTCGGCGCCGGCTCGCACACGTCACCGGCGCAAGCGCCGCTGGAGAGCATGCCCATGTCACCGTAGTCCGTCTCACCGTCGACGGTCGTGATCTTGTCGATGCCGTTGTGGGTGTTCCACCAGTCGACGTTGAACACGCCGTTCTCCAGAGCCGTCATGAACGCGTCGGCCGCGAAGAGTCCGTTGGGACGTGCGGTGAGCCGGGCGCCACCCGTGTTGGTGTTGATCTCGGTGAGGGCGATGCCGATGCGCGGTGAGTCGGCGCCCGCGTACCGGTCGAGCTGGCTGCGCACCTCCCGCAGTTCGCCGGGCAGCCGGGCCAGCCTGGCCGAGGCGTCCGCGGCGGTGGTGTCGGATCCGCCCGCGTACCAGTGGACGCTCACGAAGTCGACGACGTCGGCCACTTCGGGGAGCACGGTGTTGTTCCAGTCACCGGGATCTCCCTCGCCCACCACGCCGTCCGGCCATTCGCCCGGAGAGGTGAGGACTGCGCCGATCTTGACGGTCGGGTCGACGGCCTTCATGGCTGCGGCGTAGGCACGCACCTGGCGCGCGTACTCCCGAGGGCTCTTGTCCGGGTGGTCGTCGTGCTCCCACCCGCTGCCGTAGTGGCCGTTGCCGTAGATCTCGTTGCCGATCTCCCAGTACTTCGCGCCGTACTTCTTGGTGATGTTCGCGTACCTGACCCAGCCGGCCGCCTCCTCGGGCGTGCCCGATCCGTAGTTGGCGATCAGGATCGGCTGTGCGCCGGTGGCGCGGACGGTGCCCATGAAGGAGTCGAAGCCGGTACCCGGGGCGACATAGCCCCCGGGCGCCGTGTGCGTCTCCCAGTGGTAGATGTCCGCGTACGACCCACCGGGGTAGCGCATCGCACCCACGTCGGCCGCCCTCATCAGGCCGGCCACCTCGGGATCGTTCATGTGCGAGTCCCACACGGCGGCGTTGACACCGCGGGCGGTGTCGGACAGCCGGCCCAACGACGCCTGGGCGTTGACCTGCACATCCACGTCAGCGACGTCGGTCGTCGGGGTCGCGGCGGGCGCGACGCCGACCAGCGACGTCAGCAGGGCTGTGGCCACGGCCAGAACGGCCGCGCCCCGCGCGAGGGGGCGTAGGCCGGTGGTGGCCGGGCGGCCGGGTCCGTGCGGTGCTGGCATGGGAGTCCTCACTGGGTGGTCCGTCGTCACGAGCGGGTCGGTGGATGTCGGGCCGTGCCGCTGAGCAGGCGAATGACCGGAGTGGCAGGCGAAGCGCCGGCCGGGCAGCGGAACGTTCCGCGCGGGCCGGCGCGGAAGGCGAGACGTGAGCGCGTTTTCGCGGGCGAGGCACGAACGGGCCGGCGGTGGGGTCCGACATGTGGGAGCGCTCCCATAGTGGGAGCGGCGTGACGTGGTGTCAACGCCCGTGCACCAAAGCGATGTCGGACGCACTGCGACGACCCGGCCGGCGCCCACGAGCCCCGGTCCACACCTCCCCGGCCGCCCTCGCGCGCCCGCCTCGGGAGGCCGACGAATTCGGGCGGCCGGGCGCGACCGCCCCGGGGCGACCGCAGGGCGCCGGGGAGAGGAAGGGCACAGGCGGTACCGACCCGGCCCGCCGGCGTCCCGCCCGTGCGGCGCGTCCGGGGGGCCTACCCGGCGAGCGCACAGTTTCAGCCACCCGGCGCAGATGTGGCGCGTTCGCACATTGCCGCTTCGTTTCACAGCGCGGCAGTCTGAAGCGCGGGAGCGCTCCCATCACGTTGCACGCCGCCGCGCCCACGGCCGACGCTCCCCACGGAAAGAAGACATCATGGCTTGTCAGGTGCACGTAATGCTGCGGATCGCGCGCCCATGGCGCGGTCCCACGCTCGGCCGGAGCGCGGTCGGCCCCGTCCTGTTCAGCGCGGATCGCGCGCCCGCGGCGCGGTCCGGCGCCCGCCCTGAGCGCTGTCGTCGCCGTCCTGCCCGGCCCGGTCTCCCGGAGCGGTGCGGTTGCCGTGCCAGGACTCGCCCGGGGACCGGACGCGCCTCCTGCGCGGCGACGTGAGCTTCGGCTGACCCCGCTGCCCGACCGGCCGCCCCACCCGGCTCCGAAACCGTCCCGCGGGACACGCTCGCGTCCGCCCGCACGGTGCGGTTCCGCCGGAAAGCCCGCGCCGTCGGCCGCACCGCTCGTACACCGCTCCGCCACCAAGACCCCGCCGCACGCCGCCCACCCACGGAAAGACGATCCGTTGCGTCTGCCAGCCTTCTCGCACCTGCCCCGCACCCACCTCCCACCTTCTTCCCCCGGCCCTCTCCCCCGCGTCCGCCGTTCCCGCTGGGGCGTCGCCCTCGCCGGTGTGACCGCCCTGCTCGCCGTCACCCTCACACCGCTCGCCGCCACCCCGGCCGAGGCCGCCCCCGCGTTCGCCTACGGCGAGGCGCTGCAGAAGTCGCTCTTCTTCTACGAGGCCCAGCGCTCCGGCCGTCTGCCCGACGACAACCGGGTCTCCTGGCGCGGCGACTCGGGTCTGGACGACGGCAAGGACGTCGGTCTGGACCTGACCGGCGGCTGGTACGACGCCGGCGACCACGTGAAGTTCGGCCTCCCCATGGCGTACAGCGCCACTGTCCTGGCCTGGGGCGGCGTGGAGCAGAAGGCCGCGTACGCCGCGTCGGGGCAGCTGAAGTACCTCAAGGACAACCTGCGCTTCGTCAACGACTACTTCGTCAGGGCGCACCCGTCTCCCAACGTGCTGTACGGCCAGGTGGGCAACGGCGCCGACGACCACAAGTGGTGGGGTCCGGCCGAGGTGATGCCGATGGTCCGGCCCGCCTACCGGATCGACGCCTCCTGCCCCGGGACGGACCTCGCAGGGCAGACGGCCGCCGCGATGGCCGCCTCGTCGATGCTGTTCTCCGACGACGACCCGGCCTACGCGGCGAAGCTGGTCACCCACGCGAAGCAGTTGTACACGTTCGCCGACACCTACCGGGGCAAGTACAGCGACTGCATCACCGACGCGAAGGCGTACTACAACTCCTGGAGCGGGTACCAGGACGAGCTGGTGTGGGGCGCCGTCTGGCTCTACCGGGCCACCGGTGACGCCGCCTATCTCGCCAAGGCCGAGCAGTACTACGACGGCCTCTCCACCGAGCCGCAGACCACCACCCGCTCCTACCGGTGGACGCTCTCCTGGGACGACACCTCCTACGGCTCCTACGTGCTGCTCGCCAAGCTCACCGGAAAGCAGAAGTACATCGACGACACCAACCGATGGCTGGACTGGTGGACGTCCGGGGTGAACGGCGCGAAGGTCCGCTACTCCCCCGGCGGCGAGGCCGTGCTGGACTCGTGGGGCTCCCTGCGGTACGCGGCCAACACCGCGTTCGCCGCGCTCTCCTACAGCGACTGGCTGACGGGCGACGCGACCCGCAAGGCGCGTTACCACGACTTCGCGGTGCGCCAGATCGACTACGCGCTCGGCGACAACCCGCGCAAGGCGAGCTACGTGGTCGGCTTCGGCAACACGCCTCCCACCAAACCGCACCACCGCACCTCGCACGGCTCGTGGACCGACCAGATCACCAGCCCCGCCGAGAGCCGCCACACCCTCTACGGCGCCCTCGTCGGCGGTCCGAGCGCACCCGACGACGCCTACAGCGACGACCGGCAGAACTACACCAACAACGAGGTCGCCACCGACTACAACGCCGCGTTCACCGGCGCCCTCGCCCGCCTCTACGCCGAGTACGGGGGCGCCCCGCTCGCCGCCTTCCCGCCGACCGAGCAGCCGGACGGGCCGCAGGTGCTGGCGCAGGCGTCGGTGAACGCCTCCGGGAGCAACTTCACCGAGATCAAGGCGTACCTGGTGAACAAGTCGGCCTGGCCCGCCCGGTCGCTGACGAAGGCCTCCCTGCGGTACTACTTCACGCTGGAACCGGGAGTATCGCCGGCGGACATCACGGTCACCACCAACTACAACCAGTGCGGCACCGCGAGCGGCCCCACGCGGTACGCGGGCGACGTGTACTACGTGAGCGTGGACTGCTCGAACACGGTGATCGCCCCGGCCGGGCAGTCGGCGTACCGCAAGGAGGTCCAGTTCCGCATCAGCTCCGCGGGCGCCTGGGACCCGTCCGACGACTGGTCCGTCCAGGGCCTGCCCAGCACGCCGGGCGCCACCCCGGCGGACGCGCCGAACCTGGTGCTGCTGGACGGGGGCGTACGTCAGTGGGGAGCGCTGCCGGACGGATCAGGTCCGACACCCACCCCGACACCCACTCCCACCCCGACTCCTACGCCGACGCCCACCCCGACTCCTACGCCCACTCCGACCCCGACGCCCCTTCCGGGCGCCGCCTGCTCCGTCGCCTACAAGGTCGGCTCCTCCTGGGGCAGTGGCTTCACCGCCGACGTCACCGTCCGCAACACCGGTACCACCGCGGTGAACGGTTGGCGCCTGACCTGGAGCTTCTCCGGCGGCGAGAAGGTCACCAGCGCGTGGAACGCGACCGCCACCCAGACCGGCGCGGCCGTGACCGCCACCGACGGCGGCCACAACAAGGCGATCCCCCTGGGCGGTTCGACGTCCTTCGGATTCCAGGGTTCCGGCGTGCCCGGCGCAGCCCCCTCCGGCTTCGCCCTGAACGGCGTTCCCTGCACCTAGAGGAGAGGGACACCTCCAGGGGCACGCCCCCGCCCCCGGCTCGACAGAGCCGGGGGCGGGGGCGTGCCGGTGCGGGGGCTGCGCCCCGACGCCCGGCCGCACGGGTCCGTGCGGCCGGACATCGGGTCATGCGGTGGGCTTCACGGCCATCAGCAGGTACTCGTGCGAGCGGTTCGACAGCATCGGATCGTCGCCGCCCGCCGGCCGCTCGTAGAGGTGGATGCGCTCGTCGCCCAGCGTCAGATGGCGGCCGAGCACGCGTGAGGCGTCCCAGGCGAGCGGCACGAAGGATCCCGCCACCCGGCGGTTCTGCACGGCGATCACCGCGTACGCGCCCGGTCGCATCACGTCGGCGATGGCGGCGAAGGTCTCGTCGAGGGCGCTCAGGTAGTCGTCGTAGTCGCGCAGCGCGTACATCTGGCCGGTCCCCGCCGCGTCGACGTCCAGGTCGGTGCCGAAGTAGGGGAGATCGCACAGGACCAGGTCCGCCGAGCCGGGGTCCAGCGGCGGTTTGCGGGCGTCCCCGCACAGCATCCGTTGCCCGGGGTAGGGCTCCAGCCGTCGGCGGGCCTCCTCCGCACGGGACTCGTTGATCTCCAGCCCGACGCCCAGCCGGCCCTCGGCCGCGCAGGCAACCAGCGTCGTACCCCATCCGGCGAAGGGGTCGAACACCAGGTCACCGGGGTTGCTCAACTCGACGATCAACGGCCGCAACTGGCTGACCAGACCGCTCTGCCCGGCCGCCCCGGCGAGGGCGTACTCCGGGTCCTCGCCCCCCAGCACCAGCCAACTGGAAACCCCCATCAGGATCACGCAACCCTTCTGCGACGTCGCCGCCGGCGGCACGGTGCCGGGGCGGCCTTCGGAACTGGACACACGGAACGGGACACGTCTCGGTACGGGCCCCGGGCCGGTTCAGGAACCCACCGAGCGCGGTTCACCGGCCGGCTCGGTCTTCGGCCGCGGATGCACCGCCGCCTCGGGAAGGCGCCGTTCCAGGCGGAGCACGCCCAGCGCGGAACAGGTCACGCCGGCCGCGAGCAGCAGCCACATGCCGGTCGCGGACACCGACAGCAGGGCGGTCAGCACCGCCGGAGCCAGTGCGATGGGGACCGCCCAGGAGAGCTGGTAGACCGCCAGATGACGGCCGCGGGTCGCCTCCGGGGCCGCGTGCGCCACCAGGGCGGACGCCGTGGCCCCGTGGAACAGCTCCCCCACGGTGAAGGCCAGCGTGGCGGCGAAGACACCGATGACCACGGCGGTCCCCGCCGGGAAGGCGCCCAGCACCGCGAAGGCGACGAAGGAGGCGGCGAAGACCGCCGTTCCCAGCACCATGGCCCGCGTCCTGCGGTACGCGCCGAGCATCCGGGTGACCGGTATCTGCAGGAGCGCGATGCCCACCGTGTTCACCGCGTACAAGACCCCCACCAGGGAGTTGGGCGCGCCCAGCTCCTGGGTGAGATAGACCGGGAGGCTCACCGAGAGCACCATGTACCCGAAGGCGGTCGGCACGTTCAGCAGGGACAGGATCAGGAAGGGACGGTTGCGCGCCACCAGCCGGTAGCCGCCCTTGCGGGAGACCCGGCCGCCGGGCGGCGGGGCCGCCCGGTCGGTGGGGATCGTCCGGATGAGCGCGGCGGCCGCCAGGTAACCGACCGCCACGGAGATCACGATCAGGTGGTAGGCGGAGTCGTTGCCCAGCGCCAGCGCGGCACCCGCGACCAGTCCGCCCAGTCCCATGCCGGCGTTGCGCAGGCTGCGCTGCGCGGCGAGCAGTTTGTCCCGGTCGGTGCCGTGCACGATCTCGGCCACGAAGGACTGGATGGCCGGGGGGAAGGACATGTCTCCCAGCGCGACGGGCAGCACCACGGCGAACATGACCACCCCGTTGTCCACGAACGGGTAAGCGCAGAACCCCGCGGCGCGCAGCACGTAGCCGGCGACGACGACGGTGCGGGCGCCGAACCGGTCGATGAGCACACCGGCGACGGGGTTGCTCACCAGGCCGATCACCGCGGCGGTGGTCATGATGACGCCGATCCGGGTGATCGGCAGCCCGGTGACGTAGTGGAAGTACAGCAGGGAGAGCGGGAGGTACATGCCGCTGCCGGTGGCGTCGACCACCATCCCGGCCATGTACCTGACCTGGTTCGACGGCTTCTTCACGGTGCTCCCACGATCTCCGTCTGGGCCTGTACCCGCGCGCCGAGTTCGCGCAGTCTTCGCTCGCACTCGGCCCGGGTCGGGGCGGTGGCCACGGCCGCGGTGAGGAAGTCCGCCGATCCCGAGGCGGGGGCGATCACCTGGCCCGGCGCGGCGAAGAGCCAGAAGCCCTCCACCCAGGGGTCGTCGGGCACCTCGGGCAGCGAGCGCACCAGCCCCGGCCGCTTCATCGTCAGCACCTGACCGGACATGCACCGGGGCCGCAGCGGCGCCCGCTCGACCGCGCCGTCCTCGAAGCCGGGAAGCGGCAGACCCGCTTCCGCGCGGGTCGCGTACGCGCCGAGGTGGATGCCGAAGAGCGCCCGGAACACCTCCCGGATCTTCGCGCCGCCCGGCCGGCAGGCGATCTCGCACAGGACGAGCCGCCCGTCCGGCGTGTGGAAGACCTCGGCGTGGAAGGCGTGGGTCCGCAGCCGGGAGTCCTGCGGTTTCAGCGCCGCGAGCACCTGGTCGACCAGCTCCAGCAGTCGCGGGGTCAGCGGGTCGTCCGTGTCCAGCGTCAGGTCGACGCGCGGCCCCGGATCGGCGGCGAACGAGGAGAGGTCGTACTGGTACTGGGAGGGCCAGGCCGCCACGGTCCGGCCGTCGACCACCAGCCCGTCGACGTGGCACATGCGGCCGGGAACGAACGCCTCCAGCAGCACGTCGTCACGCGGCGGTCCGGGGAACGCGCTCTCGACGCAGCTCTCCAGTTCGTCCTCGTCCCGCAGGATCCGCAGGCCGACGGAGTTCCATCCGGCCCGCTCCTTGAACACCACCGGGAAGCCGTGCACTCCGGCGAACTCGCGTGCCTCGTCGGCGGTCCGCACCACGATCCCCGGGGCGACCTCGACGCCGGCCTGCCGCGCGAGCCGCTTCATCAGGGCCTTGTCCCGGAACGGCCGGACGTCGGCGGCCCAGGCCCCGTCGAGGCCGAGGCGCTGACGGAGCTCGGCGGCCCGGGCCACGTCCGCCTCGTGCAGGGCGACGACGTGGGTGACGCGGAACTCCTCGGCCAGCTCCAGCGCCCGGTCGATGACCGCCTCGTCGTCGAAGTCGTCGAATATCTCCAGGCGGGTGAACCCGAGCTCGTCCTCGCGGCCCTCGGGCACCTCCTCGCCGGCGAGTTCGATCTTGTCGCGGGCCGCGAGGACGACGACGTCGTCCCGGCCGGCCAGCCACTCCCCGTAGGGGAAGGGCTCGAACGGGTTGCGGTGCAGGACGAGGACGCTCATGCGGACTCCACCGTCCACTCCGTCACCGGGGCCGCTTCGGCGAGAAGCGGCCGGCCGTCGGCACCCAGCACCCGCACCTTGATCGTGTCGCGGATGACCTCCGCCCCCCGCCGGACGGCCGCCGTCGTGTCGGGGCCCGCCACGGCCACCAGGCCGAGCCGGTCCCAGTTGTCCCGCACGGCGCGGACGTCGTCACCGGGTTTGGCACTGATCCGTACGTCGAGCACGCCCTCCTGGCGCAGCGCCTCCGCCACGCCTTCGACGGACTCCACGCGGCCGCCGGGTTCGCCCACCAGGACCCGCACGCTCGCACCGGCGTGCGCCACGGGCCGGTCGGGCAATTCCTCGACCAGCCGGAACGGCCAGCCGAGGGCGAGGGTCATCAGGTCGATGCCGTACGCGCTGCGGACGAGTTCCGGAATGGCGTCGCCGGCGACCCGGTTGTGGCTCTCGATCACCCTCGGACCGTCCTTGCCGATCCGTATCTCGGTGTGGGAGACGCCGTCCCGGTAGCCGATCAGATCGAGGAAGCGGCCCACGCTCTGCCGTACCTGCTCCTGTGCACCGGACGGCAGCCGGGCGGGTACCGCGTGGCCCAGTTCGGCGCAGTGGGCGGGGTCGGTGAACTTCTCGGTGATCGCCGCGACGACGTGGCGGCCCGCGAAACTGAAGGCCTCCACGCTGTACTCGGGGCCGTCCAGGTACTCCTCCATCAGGAAGTCCTGGAGGATGAAGAGCGTCGAGATCCGGTCGGTCCGCGTGCCGACCAGCCGCTGTACCTCGTCCCACACCCCCTCGACGTCGGCGGGGCCGTCGACGCGGCGCACCCCGATGCTCGCGGTGGCGTCGGTCGGCTTGACGATGAACGGGTAGCCGTGGCGGCTGCCGAACGCGTCCAGGTCCGCCCGGGCGCGCAGCGGTGCGGCCTGGACCGCGTCGGGGTCGACCGCGGCGAAGTGACGGCGCATCACTCCCTTGTCCCGGAACCGCAGGGCGACCTCGTGGCCGGTGCCGCCGAGACCGAACAGGTCGTTGATGGACGCGGCCGCTTCGAGTCCCGGCTCGGTCAGCGAGAGCGCGGCGGCGAACCCGGGGACCTCGTGCAGTTCGCGGGCGATGGGCTCCACGGCGTCCCACCGCGTGAAGTCCACGACGCGGACGAGGTCGACGAGGCGCTCCTGCTCCGGGGTGATTTTAGTGGGGTGCTGGAGCAGCAGGACGTGCAGGCCGAGTGCCTCGGCCTTGATCAGGGTCTCGTCGGTGGCGCCGACGAGCAGCAGTGTGCGCTCGGGGTTCATCGGTCCGTTCCGTTCTCGGGGGTGGGCGTCGGGGGGTGCGTGACGGTGGAGGTCCGGGCCCCCGACATCCGTACGTGTGCCCCCTTGGGTACGTCGTCCAGGACGAGGGACATCGCACCGATCAGGGCGTCGTCACCTATGGTGATCGGGCCCAGCAGGGTGGCCCCGGCGCCCACCGTCACGCCGTTGCCGAGCCGCGGGTGCCGTCTGGCGTCGCCCGCCGGGTGTCGCTCGCGCTCCTGCCACCAGCCGGTGGAGCCGATCGTGACCTGGTGGAACAGGGAGACGTCGTCGCCGATGACGGCGGTCTCGCCGATCACGACGCCGCAGCCGTGGTCGATGAAGAACCGCCGGCCGATCTGCGCGCCCGGGTGGATGTCGACACCGCCGGTGAGCGCCTTGGTCACCAGGGAGACGATCCGTGCCGAACGGTGATGACGGTGCCGGTACAGGTAGTTGCCCGCACGGTGCCCGGCCAGCGACATCAGGGTGGGGTGGAGCAGCGCCTCGCTCCGGGAACGGATGGAGGGATCGCGGGCGACGACGACGTCCAGCGTCTCCCGCAACCGCCGGCGCACTCCTCGTCCGCCGCTCATCCGGCCGGCTCGGCCTCGGTGGGCCACCAGCTGAGGTAGCGCTCGCCGGTGTCGGGGAAGACGGTCACGACGGTGGCGCCCGACAGGTCGTGGCGACGGGCCAGTTCGACGCAGCCGTGTGCCGCGGCGCCCGAGGAGACGCCGACGAGCAGGCCGCTGGTGGTGGCGATGGCCCGTGTCGCGGCCGCCGCGTCCTTGTCGGAGACAGCGATCACCTCGTCGATGAGGGTGGTGTCGGTGACGGGGCTGATGAAGCCGCCGTTGAGTCCGGGTATGCGGTGCGGACCGGGCGGGCCGCCCGACAGCAGCGCGGAGCCCTCCGGTTCGACGGCGACGACGTGGAGGTCCGGGTTGCGCTCGCGCAGGAAGCGGGCGATGCCGGTGAGGGTGCCGCCGGTGCCCACCGTGCAGACGAGGTGGTCGACGCGGCCGCCGGTGTCCCGCCAGATCTCGGGTCCGGTGGACTCGTAGTGGGCCCGCACGTTGTCGGGGTTCTCGTGCTGGCGCGCGTACCAGGAGTCCGGTGTCCGCGCGTGCAGCTGTTCGGCCCGCTCCACACATCCGGCGAAGCCCAGGGTGTGGTCGGTGAACTCGACTTCGGCCCCCAGCATCCGCAGCGTCAGGACACGTTCGCGGGAGGCGTTGTCGGGCAGCACGATCCGGCACGGGTAGCCGCGCACGGTGGCCAGCGAAGCGAGCGCGATCCCGGTGTTGCCCGACGTCGACTCGATGACGGTCGCGCCGGGACGCAGTGCACCGGACTTCTCGGCAGCCCTCATCATGAAGAGGGCGGCCCGGTCCTTGATGCTGGAGAGGGGGTTGGCCGCCTCCAGCTTGGCCAGTACCCGCGTGGCGGCGGGCAGCCCGTCGAGGCGGAGCTTCAGCAGCGGGGTGTCGCCGATGAGGTCCTCGGACGAGTCGGCGACGTTGACGGCGATCGGGTTCGCCACGGTTCCTCCGGGTCGGTTCGGGGCGACGTGGATCAGCGGGTGTCGTGCACGGGCTGTCCCGCGATGCGTGGTGGATCGGTGCGCTGCGTCACATGCGGTGCGCCGCGTCACATGCGGTGCGCCGCGTCACATGCGGTGCGCCGCGTCACATGCGGTGCGCCGCGTCACATGCGGTGCGCCGCGCGGTGAAGGGGCGTCCGGGCGCGGGACGTGCGGGGGCGCTGCGACGACGCGGCGAGGGCCTTTGGCCGACGCCGCGCATCCACCGGGAAGTGCGGGACGGCGCGTACGGGTGCCACATGGTCCTCGGACAAGGGGGACAGGCCCCCGTTCCCCTTGCCGGCGGCCGGCCAAAAGCCGTGCTCGCGGCTGACGGGGGATTCCCGGCGGGCTGCGAGGGCCACGCGGCGCGGCCGCATCACGGGCACTTCGTTCTTTCGCTCGGGAGGGTTGAATTTCGCTTGCTTTCCGATCCGGTCCCGCGGCTCCCGGGAAAGCGGATCGCCGGTGACATCACGTCGTGCCCACGGACCTTCCCCGGTCATTTCTGATGCCGGTTCTCTTTCCAGCATGTTTCGGCCCTCCCCCCGATGCACCACTCCGCGGATTGTGCCGGGCGATCCCGCGACTCCGCCATGACGTCCATGCCTCGGGTCACCGCACTGCACACTTTCCAGGGGTTGATGCAGACTGACAAATCACCCTATGTAGGGGTAGCGAGCGCGCGGGGAGGGCTGATTGCGCCGCGCGCCGCCCCGGTTGCCCGAACGCGGTCGCCCATCCTGCGAAAGGCCGGGCCCGCACACCCCCACTTGCCAATCACAACGAGCCGATCGCATACTGCCCAGAATTCCGGCGACGGGACGACGCATGACAACGGGGGGGATACGATGGGAAGTCCTGGTGTCACCGATAAATGCCTGACGGACCTGCTGATCGAGCAGGCGAAGACGCGCCCCGACGACATCGCCGTCCGGCACGGGAGCGACACGCTGACCTACGGCGAACTGGTCGCCGACAGCCTTGACCTGGCCCGTCACCTTCGACACCTCGGGGTTTCGACGGACAGCCGGGTGGGCGTCCTGGTCGATCCCTCGCTCGATCTCATGGTCGGCACGTGGGGCGTGCTCTTCGCCGGCGGCGCTTATCTTCCCCTCTCGCCCGATTATCCGGACGAGCGTCTCCGCTACATGCTGGAGGACGCCCGGGTCACGGTCGCATTCTGCCAGGAATCACTGCGGAGCCGACTGGAGGAAATCGCGCCTCCGCATGTGGTGATCACCACATCAAAAGACGTGAAGGAATACCTGAAGTCGGCGTCCGGCGACATTCCGGGGGCCCTCGTCCAGAATCCCGATCCCCACAGTCTCGCGTACGTCATCTACACCTCGGGCAGCACGGGAAAACCCAAGGGCGTGATGATCGAGCACCGCAGCATCGTGCACCAGATGAACTGGCTGGGACAGCAGTACGGCCTCGACTCCACGCGCGTCGTGCTTCAGAAGACCCCGATGAGTTTCGACGCCGCACAATGGGAGATTCTGGCCCCCGCCTGTGGGAGCAGGGTCGTCGTCGGAGCATCAGGGATTCACCGGGATCCGAAGCTTCTCATCGATACCGTCGTGCGCGAAGGGGTCACCACGCTCCAGTGTGTTCCTACCTTGCTGCAGGCACTCGTCGACACCGACGAACTGGACCGGTGCACCTCGCTGACGCACATCTTCAGCGGCGGCGAAGTCCTTTCCCGGGGTCTCGCACGGCGCTGCACGGACCTCCTGCCCGGCTGCACCGTCGTCAACGTCTACGGACCGACCGAGTGCACCATCAACACCTCGGCCCACACCTTCGACCCGACGGCCCCTGACGACGGCACGCACTCCGTCCCGATCGGCACCCCCGTGGACGGGTTGCGCTGCCACGTCCTGGATGCCGGCCACCGGCCGCTGGGACCCGGCGAAACGGGCGAGCTGTACGTCAGCGGGATCCAGCTCGCCCGCGGTTACCTGCACAGACCCGGCCTGACGGCCGAACGATTCGTCGAGAGCCCCTCCGGGGCCCCCGCCCCCCACGACCGGCTCTACCGCACGGGCGACCTGGCGTCCTGGGATCCGGACGGAACCCTGCGGTTCGCGGGCCGGGTGGACAACCAGGTCAAACTGCGCGGTTTCCGCATCGAGCTGGACGAGATCCGTCTCGCCATCGAGGCCCACGACTGGGTCAGGAACGCGGCGGTCCTGGTACGCGACGACCCGCGCACCGGGTTCCAGAACCTCGTCGCTTTCGTCCAGCTCAGCGCCCGGGAAGCGGCGTTGATGGACCAGGGCAACCACGACGGGCACCACCTGTCGAAGGAGTCCAAGCTCCAGGTCAAGGCGCAGCTGTCGAGCAACGGCGTCCGGGACGCCGAGGATCTGGCCGGCCGGACAGTGGTGCCCCTGCCCGGTGCCACGGCGACCGGGCCGCAGCGCCGGCGTGCCTTCGCCCGCAAGACGTACCGCTTCTACGACGGTGGTTCCGTGGCCTCCGCGGACGTGCTGGCCGCACTGGCACGCCGGGCGGAGGGGGCCGCGCCGCGCTCACCCGCAGAGATCACGCTCGACGAACTCGGCGGACTGCTGCGCAACTTCGGCCAGTTCCGGAGCCAGGAGCGGTTGCTGGCGAAGTACGCCTACGCCTCCCCCGGTTCGCTGTACGCGACGCAGCTCTACCTGGAGGTCGCCGGGATCGGCGGTCTGGCACCGGGGTGCTACTACTACCACCCGCTCCGCCACGAGCTGTACCTGATCCGGGGAGCCGAGGCCGGGGCGGAGGCGACGCGGAGCGCGGCGCCCGGGATCCGCCTGCACTTCGTCGGCCGCAGGCGCGCGATCGAGCCCGTCTACAGGAACAACATCCTCGAGGTCCTGGAGATCGAGGCCGGCCACATGGTCGGCCTGTTCGACGAGCTCCTGCCGGCCTACGGCCTCGCCGTCGGCGACGCGCCGTACGAGCCCGGCGGACACGAGCGACTGGAGTGCGCGCCGGAGGACCACTACCTCGGCAGCTTCGCCCTGACCCCCTGGAGCCAGGAGCCCGGCCCCCGGGAGCGGGACGCTGCCGACGTCTACGTCCAGTTCCACCCGGGCAGCGGATCCGACCTTCCACCCGGCCAGTACCTGTACCGGGACGGACTGCTGGAGAGGGTCGCCGACGAGTTGGTCCTCAAGCGCCACGTCATCGCCATCAACCAGGCGGTGTACGAACGGGCCGGGTTCGGCATCACGATCGTGAGCCGGGCCGCCGAGGAGCGGCGCGGCTACCTGGACCTGGGCCGCAGACTCCAGCACCTGATGATGAACACGGGAAACCTCGGCTTCATGTCGGCCGGTTACAGCTCACGCACCGGCAAGGATCTGCCCGCCGCCCGGCGGATGGCCGGCATTCTGCGGGACGCCGGCCGGCCGGCCGGCCCGTCGTACTTCTTCGTCGGCGGCCGGGTCACCGACGAGCAGCTCGCCCACGAGGGCATGAACGAGGACAGCGTCCACATGAAGGGCCCGGCGGAGCTGATCAAAGAGGATCTGGTCGCCCTGCTCCCGGAGTTCATGCTGCCCAACAGGATCCTGGTCATGGACAGCCTGCCGCACACCCCCAACGGCAAGATCGACCACCGGGCCCTGGAAGCGCACGCCGACACGACCGCGGCCTCGGACGACGACCGGCCGGTGGTCCCTCCGCGTACGACGACCGAGACGAGGATCTGCGACCTGTGGAAGGCGGCGCTGAAGCGCGACGTCGTCTCCGTCCGGGACGACTTCTTCGCGTGCGGGGGCAACTCCCTCATCGCCGTCGCCCTGGTGAACCGGATCAACCGCGCGTTCTCGTGCTCGCTCCCGCTCCAGGTGATCTTCGAAGCCCCGACGGTGGAGCGGTTGGCCGAACGCGTCGACGCCCCCGGTTCCGCGACCTCGTCCCGGCTGATACCGCTCAGCACCGCGGACTCCGCCCCGCCGGTCTTCTGCTGGCCGGGTCTCGGGGGCTACACGATGAACCTCCGTCTGCTGGCGTCCCGCACCGCCGCGGACCGTCCGTTCTACGGCGTCCAGTCCTACGGCATCAACCGCGGCGAGACCCCGTTCCCCAGCATCGAGGAGATGGCCCGGACCGACATCGAGGTCCTGCGCCGCGTCCAGCCGGAGGGCCCGTACACCCTGTGGGGCTACTCCTTCGGTGCCCGCGTCGCCTTCGAGACGGCCCGGCAGCTGGAACGGGCGGGGGCCGAGGTGGAACGCCTGTTCCTGCTCTCCCCGGGCTCGCCCCGCGTACCCGGCGCGAAGGCGCCGGCCCGCGCCGCGGCGGACTTCACCGACCCGACCTTCGTCACCATCCTCTTCTCGGTCTTCGGCGCCCGGACCAGCGGCCCCCTCCTGGACGCCTGCCTGGAGGCGACCCGCGACGAGGAGACCTTCAGGGACTTCGTGATCAGCGGCTTCCCGGAGCTCGACGCGGAGCTGATCCGTCGGTTGATCGCGGTGGTGTGCCTCACCTACTCGTTCACGTACGACGTCACCGACCCGGACCGGCGCCCCGTGCGAGCACCGGTGACGGTCTTCACGGCCCGCGGCGACGCACCCTCCTTCATCGAGCGCGCTCCCGCCCTCACGTCCTCGCCCCCGGAACTCGTCCGCCTGGACGCGGACCACTACGGGGTGCTCCGGGACCCGGGCGTCGACGAGCTCGCCAAGGCCATCCACCGCGAAACCACCCGGCAGACAAGGAATCGGACATGCCTCACCTGACCATCAAGCACTTCCCGAAGACCCTCACACCCGAGGAACGGACCGAGCTGGTGTCCAGACTGACGGCAGCGGTCACGGAGGCGTTCGCGTGCGAGGAGGGCGTCATCTCCATCGCCCTCCACCCCGTCGAGCCCGCCCTCTGGGACGAACAGGTCTACCGGCCCGAGATCACGGCCCTCCGGGACACCCTGATCAAGACCCCGGCCTACTGAGCCCGTCGCGGCGCCACCCGTGAGTGACGGCCCGGACCCGGGGCGAGGGCCGTCACCACGCCCGCCGTCACCGCGTGACCGGCGACGGCCGTCCCGCGGGGGAGGTCATCCCCATGTGAGCAGGCGTTTGGGCCGTTCCAGGACGGCGGCGGTGTCCGCCAGCACCTTGGACCCGAGTTCCCCGTCGACCAGACGGTGGTCGAACGAGAGCGCCAGCGTGATCACCTGGCGGACCGCGACCCTGCCCCGGTGGACCCATGGCCGGGGCTTGATCGCGCCGACCGCGAGGATCGCGGACTCGCCGGGGTTGAGGATGGGGGTGCCGGTGTCGACGCCGAAGACGCCGATGTTGGTGAGGGTCACCGTGCCGCCGGCCATCGCAGCGGGCGAGGTCGTGCCCGCGCGGGCGGTGGTCACCAGCTCGCCCATCGATCGGGCGAGTTCGGGCAGGGTCTTGTCCTGTGCGTCCTTGATGTTCGGCACGATCAGGCCACGCGGGGTGGCGGCGGCGATGCCCAGGTTGACGTAGTGCTTCCGTACGATCTCCTGGTTCGCTTCGTCCCAGGCGGCGTTGACCCCGGGGTTCCGCCTGATCGCGACGAGGAGGGCCTTGGCGACGATCAGGAGCGGACCGATCCGCACCCCGGCCATCTCCTCGTCCTCCTTCAACTCCGCGACCAGCTTCATCGTGCGGGTCACGTCCACCGTCACGAACTCCGTGACGTGCGGCGCGGAGAAGGCGCTCTCCACCATCGCCCGAGCGACGGCCCTGCGGACTCCCTTGACCGGGGTGCGCGTCTCCCGGGCATCCGCGACGGCGACCGGGGCCGCGTGGCGGGCTGCGGCCGGAACGGAGGCGGGGGCCGGGTCCCCGGTCGGCGGAGGGACAGCCGGAAGCGCGGGCACCGGTGCCCGCGCCGCCGCCGCGTGTACGTCCTCCCGGGTGATGAGGCCGCCCTCACCCGTCGGCGTGACCGTGGCCAGGTCGATCCCCAGGTCCTTCGCCAGCTTCCGTACCGGTGGCTTCGCCATCGGGCGCGGGGAGACCGGGCCGCGCCGCTGGGCCGGCCGGCGCGGCCGGCGCCGGGTCGGGGAGGGCGCCACGCCGTAACCGACGAGGACGGGCTCCCGGGTGGGGGCCGGATCGGCCGGGGGCTCCTGCGGGAGCTCCGGCGAGTGGTCCGGCGCCGGCGCCGGGGTGTTCGCGTGGACGGTGATGATCACCTCGCCGACCGGCACCGTGGTGCCCCCGGGAAAGCGAATCTCGCCGACCACGCCGTCGTAGGGGATGGGGAGTTCGACGGCGGCCTTCGCGGTCTCGACCTCGCACACCACCTGGCCGTCGGTGACCCGGTCACCGGGCCGGACGTACCAGGTGAGGATCTCCGCCTCGGTCAGCCCCTCCCCCACGTCGGGCATCCTGAACTCGTGCGGCGCCGCGCGCGTGGCCGTCGTCGCCGTCATGGTCGTCACAGCGTTGTCCCTCGTCTGGTGTCGGGGCGGGAGATCGGTCGGTGCGGGGGTTCCGTCGGCACCGGGCTTCCGTCGTACGGGGCTTCCGTCGGTGCGCGGGCCGGCTCAGTACGCCAGGGAGCGGTCCACCGCGTCGAGCACGCGGTCCAGGCCCGGCAGGTACTCGTCCTCCAGCCGGGCCGGCGGGTAGGGCAGGTGGTAGCCGCCGACCCTCAGCACCGGGGCCTCCAGGCTGTGGAAGCTGCGTTCGGTGATCCGGGCGGCGATCTCCGCGCCCGCACCGAAGAAGACCGGCGCCTCGTGCACCACCACCAGCCGGCCGGTCCGCTCCACCGAGGCCTGGATCGTGTCGAAGTCGACCGGGGAGATCGACCGCAGGTCCACGACCTCGACCGACTTGCCCTCCTCCGCGGCGACCGCGGCGGCTTCCAGGCACACCTTCACCATCGGGCCGTACGCGGCCAGGGTGAGGTCGTGGCCGGGGCGGACGACCACGGCCTCGTGGAGCGAGGGGGCGGCTGGCTCGGTGTCCGTGTCCAGCTCGCCCTTGTCCCAGTAGCGGCGCTTGGGCTCGAAGAAGATGACCGGATCGTCGCTCCGGACGGCCTGCCGCATCATCCAGTACGCGTCCGAGGCGTGCGAAGGGGAGACCACCTTCAAGCCCGCGACGTGCGCGAACAGGGCCTCGGGCGACTCGCTGTGGTGCTCGACGGCGCCGATGCCGCCGCCGTACGGAATGCGGATGACGACGGGCAGCTTGATCCTGCCGCGCGAGCGCGCGTGCATCTTCGCGAGCTGCGTGACGATCTGGTCGTACGCCGGGAAGACGAAGCCGTCGAACTGGATCTCCACGATCGGGCGGTAGCCGCGCAGAGCCAGACCGATCGCCGTGCCGACGATGCCGGACTCGGCGAGCGGGGTGTCCATGACGCGGTCCTCGCCGAAGTCCTTCTGGAGGCCGTCGGTGATCCGGAAGACGCCGCCGAGCTTGCCGACGTCCTCGCCCATGATCAGGACCTTGGGGTCGGTGTCCAACGTCGCGCGCAGTGCCTCGGTGAGCGCTTTGGCCAGGGTGAGCGTCTGCGTGGTCATGGCTGGTCGGCCTCTCCTGCTGCGGAGGATGCGAATGCTTCCTGGTACGCGGTGAACCCGGCCCGCTCCTCCTCGACGAGGGCGTGCCCGTCCGCGTACACATGGCGGAACATCTCGGCGTGCGGCGGGTCGGGCATCGTCCGGACCAGGTCGCGCACCCGCTTGCCGAGCGCCTCGCTCTCGGTGGCGAGCGCCGCGAAGTACGCCTCGTCCGCGAGCCCTTCCGACCTCAGGTGCCGGCCGAGGCGCAGGATCGGGTCCTTCGCCTCCCACTCGGCGACCTCGGCGGAGTCCCGGTAGCGGGTCGGGTCGTCGGACGTGGTGTGGGCGCCCATCCGGTAGGTGTACGCCTCGATCAGCATCGGTCCCCGGCCGGACCGGGCGTGGTCGAGGGCGGCCCGGGTGACGGCGAGGCAGGCCAGCACGTCGTTGCCGTCCACCCGGACGCCCGGGAAGCCGAAGCCCCGGGCGCGTTGGTGGAGGGGGACGCGCGACTGCCTCTCGTTCGACTCGGAGATCGCCCACTGGTTGTTCTGGCAGAAGAAGACGACCGGGGCGTCGTAGACGGCGGCGAAGTTGAAGGCCTCGGCCACGTCGCCCTGGCTGGTGGCGCCGTCACCGAAGTACGCGATCACGGCCGCGTCCGCACCGTCCTTGGCGACGCCCATGGCGTAGCCGGTGGCGTGCAGCACCTGCGAGCCGATGACCAGGGTGTAGGTGTGGAAGTTGTGCTCCGCGGGGTCCCAGCTGCCGTGGCCGGCTCCCCGGAACAGGGTGAGCAGGTGGACGGGGTCGACGTCCCGGACGAAGGCGACGCCGTGCTCCCGGTAGCTGGGGAAGATCCGGTCGTCGTCCCGCGCGGCCCGTCCGGAGCCGATCTGGGCGGCCTCCTGGCCGAGCAGCGAGGGCCAGAGCGCCAGCTCGCCCTGGCGCTGGAGGGTGACGGCCTCGGCGTCGATGCGGCGCGTCAGGACCATGTCCCGGTACAGGGAGCGCAGTTGGTCCGGCCCGGGGTCGAAGGCGTAGCCGGGGTGGTCCACCCGCTTGCCCTCGGGGGTCAGCAACTGGATGAGCTCGGTGGTCATACGGGGTCTCCGGCTCTCGTGCGGATCAGTCGATGCCGCGGCATATGTGGGGCTCGGCCGAGGCGTCGTCGGGGTCGCCCGCGAGACGCAGGAGCGGCGCTCCCGGGAAGGCGGACCGCCGGGCGAACACGGACGCGGAGGCGAGCGGGGGCTCCGGCGCGCACCACGGGGCGTGCGGGGCGGTGCGCGGGCCCGGACGGGTGCCGGGCAGGCCCAGGGCGGCGGCCGCGCCGGCGGTGGACCAGTTCCAGTGGGCCGCGGGCCCGCTCCCCGGGCCGGCGCCGTCGGCCGCGGGGGCCACGTCGCCGAGGGTGAGGGCTTCGGGGTCACGGGCGGCGAGCAGCGTCGCGCGGTCCGGGAAGCGGGTGCGCGTTCCGCCCGGCCAGGCCTCGGGGCCGACGGGGTTCGCGGTGGTCCCGTCCGGTCCCCCGTCGGTTCCGGCGCCGCCCGGCAGGGGGGCGACGGGGGAGACGGAGGGCGGGGGGAGGGCGACGGACCGGGAGCGCTGTCGGATCATCTGTCTGCCTCTCGAGGGATGGGAGAGTGCATGGAGGCGGTCGCGGGGCCCGGGGCGCGGGCCCCGCGACCGCTGTCAGAGCTTCGCTTCGTCGGCCGCGGGGCGGCCGCCGAATCCGAAGATCCCGACGAGGAGGTTGAGCGCGACCCAGCCGAAGAGGACCAGGAAGCCGCTCTGGAGCGCTTCGTTGAGCGCCTCGTCGGGGGCGACGCCGTCGCCGGTGAGGGAGGCGAGCCGGCTGCCGACGACGGTGGCGGTGACGGCGAGCGCCAGGGCGCCGCCGATCTCGGTGGCGGCGTTGAGGACGGCGGAGGTGGTGCCCGCGTCCTCCTCGGAGGCGTCCCGGGTGCCCACGACCGGGGCGGTCATCATGCACAGGACCAGGCCGACGCCCAGGAGCGCGGTGACGGGCAGCAGCAGCGACCAGTAGCCGCTGCCGGTACCGGAGTTGAGCATCAGGCCGAGGACGCCGGCGAGCAGGACGCTGCCGAGGACGTACGGCGTGCGCGGACCGAACCTGGCGATCATGACGGGCACCGCGCCCGACACCAGGAGCATCGCGAGGCTGGTCGGGATGTAGGCGAGGCCCACCTCCATCGGGCTGTAGCCGAGCACCAGCTGCATGTACTGCGGCAGCATGAAGAAGGCGGGCAGCATCAGGCCGGCCGTGATCAGCTGGGCGAGGGTGCCGGTGGCGACGGAGCGCCGGCGCAGCAGGTGCAGCGGGAGGAGCGGGGCCTTCGCGGTGCGCTCGACGCGGACGAAGACCGCGAGCAGGACGACGGCGGCGGCGAGTGCGGCCAGCGCGGTCGGGTCGGTCCAGCCCTCGCCGCCCGCGGTGACGACACCGAAGACCAGGGAGAGCAGGCCGAGGGTGCCGGTGACCGCGCCGGGAACGTCGGCGGGCGGGCGGGGGCCCTTGGGGGCCATGCGCGGGATGCGGGTGAGGACGCCGCCGAGCAGCAGGGCGCCGATGGGCACGTTGATCAGGAACGCCCACCGCCAGTCGATGTCGGTGACGGCCCCGCCGAGCAGGGTGCCCAGGCTGGCGCCGACCCCCATGACGGTGCCCCAGATGCCGAGTGCCTTGGCGCGGGCCGCGGGCTCGGGGAAGGTGGTGACCAGGATGGACAGGGCGGCCGGCGAGAGGGCGGCGGCGCCGATGCCCTGGAGCCCGCGGCCGGTCAGCATGGTGCCGCCGCCCTGGGCGAGGGCGGCCACGAGGGAGCCCGCCGTGAACAGCAGGAGCCCCGCGACCAGCACCGTGCGGCGTGAGAAGACGTCGGTGAGCCGGCCGCCGAGGAGCATCAGGCCGCCGAAGAGCAGCACGTAGATGTTCATCACCCACTGCAGGCCCGCGGTGCCGAGGCCGAGGTCGCCGCGGAGCTGCGGGAGCATCACGTTGGCGATCGTGGCGTCCAGGACGCAGATCAGCTGGGCGGTGGCGACCAGGAAGAGGACCAGTCCGCGCTTGACGGGCGCGGAGCCGGCCGGAGTGTCCGCGGTGGGTGTGGCGGCGGTCGCCGTGCCGACGGAGGTGAGGGCCTCGGTGCGGGCGGTGTCCCGGGAGTCGATGCTCATGTGTCTCTTCTCCGGAGGTCAGGCGGCGCTGATGCGCTCGTAGATGGCGGAGAGGCTGCGGTCGGCGAGGAGCTTGCCGACCGGCACCCGGTTGCCGGTCTTGCGCTCGACGGCGCCGACCAGGCGGATCATATGCATCGAGTCCCAGCTCACCACGTGGTCGAAGTCGGCGGAGAGGTCGTCGACGCCCAGCGGCAGGTCGAGCTCGTCGCGGACCAGGTGGATGAAGTCCTCTTTGGTCATGTCGTGGAACCTTCCAGGGTGGAGGTGAGAGTGACGTGGGAGGGCACGGCCACGAGGTCGTCCAGGTCATGCCGGAACCGGAGTTCGCCGTCGGTGGCTTCGGTGGGTGCGAAGCCCACGGACGGCCAGAAGCCCCGGACGTTCTTGTTCTTGGCGGTCGGCCGGTAGCTCGCGAGGACCGCGCGCGCACCGGTGGCGCCGGCGTGGGCGAGGAGGGCGGCGACGGTCGTCCGCTCGATGCCGCGGGCGAAGACCCGGCAGGACAGGATCATGTTGTCGACGACGAGGGTGTCCTCGTCGCGGTGGGCGAAGACCGCGCCGACGACTCCGTTGTCGCCGAATCGGTCACCCGTACGGACGGCGAGGACCAGGTGGTCCGGGTCCTGCTCCCGCTCCGTGACGTCGGCCGGCTGGAGCCGGAGGGTGGTGAGGTTGAACTGGTTGGTGCGCAGGCTGAGCTGGGCCACCCGGTCGACGTCGCCGGGGCCCGCCTCGCCGAGGGTGACGCGGACGCCGAGCCCGGCGAGGTACTCCTCCTGGGAGCCCGCGCTGTCCAGCAGGTCGGCGCGCTCCGCCTCGGTGCGGTACAGGGCGGCACGCGCCCGGTCCTCCGCCGTCAGCCGGGCGGTGTCGAACCAGCCGTCGGCGAGGAGCTTGCCGACGTGCAGGGCCGGTTCGTCGTCGAGCCGGACGACGGCGACCTGCGGGAGGCCGCCGGCGACCATGCCGCATTCGAACGCCGAGTCGTCCGCGAAGACGAAGCTGTCGACACCCAGGTTGAGTTTGCCGGCGATGTCCCGGAGATTGGCGTCCTTCGGCTGCCAGTTCGCGTTGATGCGCGCGAAGTCGGCCTCCCGAAGCACCATGTCCGGGTGTTCCCGGAGTACCTGGACGAGCGGCTCGTGGTCGTTCTTGCTGCTGACCGCGAGCAGGATCCCCTGCGAGCCGATCTGCTGGATGAGCCGCTGGAAATTGCCGAAGGCCTCACCGCGGAAGGTGGTCGCCGCGGCGATCCGGTCCATTCCGTCGTCGCCGAGGATGCCGTCCCAGAGGGTGTTGTCCGCGTCGACGACGAGGACCTTCTTCGTCCGGCCGCGGAGCATGCGCGCCAGGTGGGCGACCTCTCGCGCGTATCCGGCGAGGAGCTCGTCCCCCAGGTGCGCCTTGGCGTACGCGGACATCCGGGGTTCGTTGAGCGCGGCACCGCCGGCGACCAGCGGGTCCAGGTCGATGACGTGCACGCCCGGGTGGTCGAGCGCGAGGCGCAGCAGGCCGTTGTTGAACTCCCGCCAGGCGATCGACGCCCGGTTGCGGGAGGCGTGGTCGATCAGCTGGTGGGTGACCGTACGGGAGAGGGGCACGGTGTTGAGGACGAGTGCGGCCGTCGCCCTCTCGGTGAAGGCCGCCGCGAGCGCCGTCAGTTGGGCGAGTTTCCGCTCGGCGGTCTGCACCAGGTCGTCGGCCTGCCACGGCGTGCCCATCTCGTCGAGCAGGGTGTGCGGGTCGATGACGCACAGGGCGAGATCGACGTCGGGGGCGTGCAGCGGGCTCTCCGGGTCCCGCAGGTCGCGCAGGTAGGCGTCGAAGTCGCCGAGCCGGTCCTCCAGCAGGATGCCGTGCCGGGCGAACTCCGCGGTCAGCGGGGCGCGGACGCTGCCGAGCGTGGAGTGGCCGGTGAGGGCGACCACGGCCGTCTCGGTGTCCGGCAGGGCCGCCTTCACCGCGTCCCGGTCGAGCTGGGTGAGGATGTTGCCGGCCCGCTGGAAGTCGTCCTCGTCGCCGGCGGACACCATCTCCGCGAGGAGCGGGGCGACTTCGGCGTACCGCTCCACGAGCTCGCCCGCGGAGCGCAGGGCCCGCAGCGCCACCAGGGGGGTCGGGCGTGGTGCGGCCGGGGGCGGGGGGGTTTCCCGGGCCGCCGGGCTGGATACCGTGGTCAATGATCTCTCCTCGCCTCGCCACCGTCGGCCGTGCCGGGCCGTTCGTCGGCCTCGATGGTCCGCGAAGGCGCTAGAGCCGCACTCGTGCTGGTCTCCAACGGGCGTGTGTGTTTCTCATGCTCTCGACAGGTGCCGATTCACAGCGGGCCGGTGACCTGTGCACTCCCGCCCGCACCCCCCGGCCGGTCATCGTGGTGGCAACAGTCCGAGCCACCGAGTGGAGGGGGAATCGACCATGGACGTCAGAATCCTGGGGTCCTTCGAGGCGACGGAGAACGGGGTGGCGCTGCTGCCGACGGCGGGCAAGCCACGGCAGATCCTCGCTTTGCTTGCTCTGCAGGCAGGACAGGTCGTCCCCGTTCCCACGCTGATGGAGGAGTTGTGGGGCATGGAGCCGCCCCGCAGCGCCCAGACCACGCTGCAGACGTACATCCTGCAGCTCCGCAAGCGCATCGCGGCGGCCCTTCCCGCCGACGGCCCGCGCCGTGCCAAGGACGTACTGGCGACCCGCTACGGCGGTTACCTGCTCGCCATCACGCCGGAGGAGGTCGACGTCCACTCCTTCGAGCGGCTGGCGTCGGCGGGGCGGCGGGCGCTCGATCTCGGTGACCGGGAGACCGCGTCGCGGATGCTCCGGGCGGCGCTGGCGGTCTGGCGCGGACGGGCCCTGGTGGACGTGTACACCGGGACGCGGCTCGCCGTGGAGGTGACCCGCCTGGAGGAGAGCCGGCTCTGCGCCGTGGAGTCCCGGGTCGAGGCCGATCTGGGTCTGGGGCGCCACCACGGACTGCTGAGCGAGCTGTCGGTGCTCACCGCCCGCCATCCGATGCACGAGAACCTCTGCGGCCAGTACATGACCGCGCTCTACCGGTCGGGGCAGCAGTGGCGGGCGCTGGAGGCGTTCACCACGCTGCGCGACTGCCTGGTGGACGAGCTCGCCGTCGAGCCGTCCCCCCGCCTCCAGGAACTCCAGCGGGCGATCCTCAGCTCCGATCCCCAACTGGACCGCTTCGGTGCCGTACGGGCCGGTCTCACGGTCTGACGGTCCGGACGTCCACGTCCCCGCGGCTACCCGGCCGCGGGGACACGTCCGCGCGCCGGTCCCCGTCCGGACGCGCCCTTCCCCCCTTCGCACGCGCTAGGAGTCAGCGATGCTCTCTGCCCTCAAGGCCTTCAACCTGCTCGTCATGTTCCTGCTGGAACTCGCCGTGTACGCGGCCGCCCTGCTGTGGGGGTTCACCTCCAGCGACAAGTGGCTCGCGAAACTGGCACTCGGCATCGGTGTCCCGGTCGCCCTCATGGTCACCTGGGCCCTGTTCGGCGCGCCGCGCGCCTCGCACCCGGCGCACGGGGGTGCCCGGGTGCTCCTGGAGGTGGTGTGGTTCGGCACCGGCGCGGCGGCGCTCGCGGCGACGGGCCGGTACGCCTGGGCCGCGGGCTTCGCGGGCATCTTCCTGGTCAACGCGGCGCTGCGGCTGCTGTGGAACTAGTGACCGTCGGGTAGGACGGTGAAGAGGCGGCCGGCCCGGGAGGACTTCCCGGGCCGGCCGCCTCTCGTGTGCGGGCTCAGCTCACCACTGCGGCGTCTCGGTGAACTCCAGTACGGCGACGGTCCACATGAAGCCGACGCCGACGCCCATGGTGACCAGCAGGTCGCCCGGCTCCGGCCGGCGCGCCTCGACGACGTGGTTCATGCCGATGAGCTGGTCGCCGGCCCCCATGTGGCCGAAGTCCTGGCCCCAGTCGTACGTGGTGGTGGCGCGGTCGACGCCGAGCAGCGAGTAGAAGGAGAACTCGGCGATCGTCTCGGCGATGTTGGCGTGCACGAAGAACCGCACGTCGGACAGGCTCGCGTCGGCGTCGTCCAGCGCCTCCTGGAGGACCTGCGAGGCGTTCTTCGTCATCTGCTGGATGACGTGGTCGTACGCGTCCTCCTCCTGCAGCAGGTAGTCCGACTTGCGGGAGCGCAGGTCGACGGGCTTGCCGTCGAGGAACGGGCCGTCGTTCCACCCGGCGGTGCCCCGGTAGATGGGCTCCAGTGAGGAGTCGGAGTAGCTGGCGGTGGAGCGCAGCCGGGCGAATCCGCCCTGGTTGGAGAGGACGACGGCGCCCGCGCCGTCGCCGTACGCCTGCTGGCTGTCGGAGCCCCAGCGGTCGAAGTACGGCATGCGGAACGCGTCCCCGGTGGTGACGAGGGCGGCGCCCGGCGTGGGGCGGGCCGCCAGGTGCGACGCTGCCAGCTCCAGTCCGGCCAGGCCGCCGTTGGAGCCCTGGCGTATCTCGACGGTCAGGCCGGTGCCGCCGACGGTCTCGGACTGCACGTAGTTGACCGGGGTCCAGAAGTCCTGGCCCTGGTGGCCGACGCAGGCGTGCAGGACCAGGCCGTACGCCTCGGGCGGCAGCCCGGCGCGTTCGGCGGCCTGGCGGCCGGCGGCCGCGGCCATCACCGGGCCCGGCTCGTCGGGACCCGCGACCCGGACCTGGCGGATGCCGTTGGCCTGGGCCTCCTCGGCGTCGTAGCGGCCCTCGGCCACGGCCTGCTCGGCGGTCTCGATCTGCTCGGGCACGTAGGAACCGAGTCCGGCGACGTACACGTTCTCCCAGCGCATGGGGATTCTCCTGTTCTACGCCGCTTGCGGCGTGGACGCGTGACGGCAGAGGTCGATCTGCCGGACCAGCTGGCGGGTGAAGGCGGGGAAACCGGAGCCGAGGAAGTAGAAGTGGCCGCCGGGGAAGAAGGTCTGGGCGAAACGGGAGCGGCTCTCGCGGCTCCACTGGTGCATGGAGGCGGCGGGGGCCCAGGCGTCCTGGGTGCCGCCGAAGACGGTCAGCGGGGTACGCATGGGGGAACGCCCCTGCGCCGGGCGGTAGTTGTCCACGGCGCGCAGGTCGGCGCGGACCGTGCGCAGGAAGCGTTCGAGGAACGCGGTCGCTCCGGTGACCCCCTCGGGCATGCCGCCGAGCTCCATCATGACGTCGAGGAGCGCCGCGTCGTCGAGGGTGTGCAGCGGGACCGCGCCGGCCCGTCGGTGCAGGGGGGCGACACGGCCGGAGACGCCGGTCCACACCGGGTGGCGGCCGAGGTTCTCCAGCGCCCGCGCCGTCTCCAGGGCCACGATGGCACCCATGCTGTGGCCGAAGAGCGCGACGGGGGCGTCGTCCGTCCAGGGCAGCACGTCGGCGACGGTCCGGGCCACCACCGCGTCCATGTCGTCGAGGAGGGGCTCGGCCGCCCGCCGGCCCCGCCCGGGCAGGTCGAGCAGGAGCAGGTCCCAGTCGTCGGGGAGCTGGCGCACGAGCGGGTAGTAGACCGCGGCCGAGCCTCCCGCGTGGTGGAAGCCGATCAGGCGTATCGCCGGGTCGTCGACGGGCCGGGGGCGGAGAAAGGCGCTTCTCCGGGTGTCCGTGGCGATCATTCGTCCCATCCCATGGCGGTGCGGACCTGGGTCCCCAGGTGCACGAGCAGGTCACCGACCGGCATTTCCACCGGGCAGTCGAGTGTGGGGAGTTCCACCCCGTAGCGCTGCTCCACGCTCTTGGTGAGCAGCATCGCCGTGAACGAGTCGCCGCCGACCTCGCAGAAGGGCACGTCGGGGGCGAGCCGTCCGTCGGCCTTGAGCACGGCGGCGAGTTCGTCGGCCAGATAGCTCCCGATCTCCGCGGCGTCGCGGGGCGGCGCGGCGTGGGGCGACGGGGCGCCGACGGTCTCCGCCCGGGCCCCCGTCGGCTCGTCGATCCAGAAGCGCTTGCGCTGGAACGGGTAGGTGGGTGCGTCGCCGAACTCCGCGCCGGGCGCCGCGAGGGCGGCGAGCCGGAGGTCGGCGCCGCCCCGGTAGAGGGCGGCCAGGGCGTCGATCAGCAGCGCGGGCGCGTTCCCGGGATCGCCGGTGACCAGGGGCAGGGCCTCCCCCGCCACCCGCAGCCGGGCCACCGGCCCCGGCCGGCCGTCGTCGTCGGCGGGGACCAGTGAGGTCCGGACGCCGAGTGCGGTGAGCACGGCCCGCAGCCGGACGCCGGCCTCCCGGGTGCCGTCCCCCTCCGCGGCGGAGCGCAGGCCGGGGAAGTGCCGCACCAGTGCGGCCAGCGCCTCCTCGACGGCTCCGCCGTCCGAGCCGACGATGAGGGCGGCCCGGTCGGCGAACGGGGCCGCGGGAGCGGTCCGTTGCGCGGCGAGGGCGTCGGCGAGCGCGGCGGCCCCGGTGCCGGTCACCGCGATGCGGTGGCCGAAGTGGACGCGCCCGGCCCGCAGGGTGTGGCAGAACGAGGCGACGGCGTCGTCGCCGAGTCCGGCCAGCCGGGTCCGGACCTGCTCGACGAGGGCGGCCAGGGCGCGGGGGTCCTTCGCCGACAGGGTGAGCAGCTCGGGGTGCCGGTCCGGCACCGGTACGCGCGGCGCCGGGGCCGGGCGGTGGGCTGCGACGACGGCGTGCGCGTTGGTCCCGGAGAGGCCGAAGGCGCTGATCCCGGCGACCGGGAGGGCGGTGGGCCAGGCGACCCGGCGGTCCGGCACCGTGAGGGAGATCCGGTCCCACGGGATGAGGGAGTTGAGCTTGCCGTCGCCGGGTTCGACGCCCGCCGGGACGGTGTCCTCGCCCAGCAGGGCGACGAGCTTCAGCAGCCCGGCGATGCCGGCGGCGGCTTCCAGGTGGCCGATCCGCGACTTGACGCTGCCGAGGGCCACCGGTGCGTCCCGCGGGCCCGCGCCGGTCCCGATGACGGAGTCCAGCGCGCCGACCTCGATGGGGTCGCCGAGGGCGGTGCCGGTGCCGTGCGCCTCGATGTAGCCGACGTCGGCGGGGGCCACCCGGGCGTCGGCGAGCGCGGCCCGGATCACCTCCTGCTGGGCGGGGCCGCTGGGGACGGTGAATCCGGAGGAGGCCCCGTCGTGGTTGACGGCGCTGCCGCGCAGCACCGCGTGGACGGGACGGCCCTGGGCGAGCGCGTCGTCGAGCCGCATCAGCGCGACCATGCCGATGCCCTCGCCGCGGCCGTAGCCGTCGGCGTCCGCCAGGAAGGTGCGGGAGCGGCCACCGGGCGACAGCGCCTCCCCCTGGCAGAGGGAGACCATGAGCTCGCTGCCGAGCACCAGGTTGGAGCCCCCGGCCAGGGCGATCTCGCACTCACCGCCGCGCAGCGCCCTGATCGCCTGGTGCACGGCGACGAGGGAGGACGAGCAGGCGGTGTCGACGCTGAGCGCCGGGCCGGAGAGGCCGAGCGCGTAGCTGACCCGGCCGGCGACGAAGCAGTGGCCGCTGCTGGTGGTGAAGTAGGGGTCGATGCGGCTGAGGTCTCCGTCGCTGACGAAGCGGCGCCCGTACTCGGAGGCCATGATCCCGACGAAGACGCCGACGGGCAGCCGGTCCTGGCGGCGCGGTGCGATGCCGGCCCGTTCCAGTGCCTCCCAGGACACCTCCAGGAGCATCCGCTGCTGGGGGTCCATCATCTCGGCCTCGCGCTGGGAGATCCCGAAGAACGAGGCGTCGAAGGAGGCGATGTCGTCGAGGAAGCCGGCCCGGTCGACGTAACTGCGGCCCTCCGTGCCCCGCTCGGGGTGGTAGACGTCCCGCAGACCGGTGCGGTCCTCGGGGATGGTGCTCAGGGCGCGGTTGTCGGGGTCGGCGGCGTACAGGAAGTCCCGGTAGGCCTGCGGGGTGGTGATGCCGCCGGGCAGGCGCATGGCCGTGCCGACCACGGCCACGGGGGCGTGTGCTCGGTTCTCCAACTCGGCCACCTGCGCCTTGAGGCGGCGCGACAGCTGGAGCTGGTCCTCGATCACCTGCCGGAGTGCTTCGGGATTAAGGGCCATCTCACTGCTCCTGGGCGAGGTCGTCGTGAACGGCCCGGAGCAGCTCGTCGAGGGAGAGTTCCCCGAGAGCGGCTCCGGCCCGGTGGTCGTCGGAGGGGCGGGCGGCGGGCGTGGTCGCCGGGACCCGGACGGGCTGCGGTGCGGGCGCGGCGCGGTCGGCGAGGAAACCGCTCATCGCGAGGACGCTGGGGTGGTCGATGGCGACGGTGGCCGGCAGGTCGCCGCCCACGGCGTGGGCCAGGGCGGTGCGCAGGTCGATCGCCATGATGGAGTCGAGGCCGAGTTCGGAGAATCCCTCGGCGTCGGCCGATCCGTCGGCGGGCAGTTGGTCGTCGGAGCCCAGCATCCGGGCGACGAGGGAGCGGACGGCGTCACGCAGGAGGTGCTCCCGCTCCTCCTCGTCCCGGGTGTCCTCGCCGTTCAGCCGCTCGGTGAGCCAGCCGGCGGGCTCGTCCGTCTCGGCGGGCCGCTCCGGGGCGGGTGCCGCCTCGGCGAGCGCGGCGACCAGGGCGGCCCTGGGGTGGCCCGCGGCGGCGGCTGCGTAGCGGGTGGCGTCCAGGGCGACGACGACGAGCCGGGAGAGTGCGGTGTCGGTGGCCAGCGCCAGCGGGGCGGCGGCCTCGGCGTCGGACAGGGCCCGGATGCCGATCCGGCCCGCGGCCCGTTCGACCGCGGCGGCGGCCGCCATGCCTCCCTTGGCCTCGGGCACCCACGGTCCCCAGCTGACGCTGGTGGCGGGGAGGCCCTCGGCCCGCAGGCGTTCGGCGAGTCCGTCGAGGTAGCCGTTGGCCGCCGCGTAGTTGGTCTGTCCGGCGGAGCCGAGGGCCGCGGAGACCGACGAGAAGAGGACGACGGCCCGCGGGTCGTGGCCGGCGACGGCGTCGGTCAGGACGTCGGCGCCGAGCGCCTTGGCGTGGAAGACCTTCTCGTACGAGGCGGGGGTGAGGGAGTCGAAGGCGGCGTCGGCGTTGACGCCCGCCAGGTGGTACACGGTGCCGAGCGGTCCGTCCGCGGTGGCGGCGGCCACGGCCCGGGCGCAGTCGTCGGGGTCGGTGACGTCGCCGGCGACCACGGTGACCCGTACCCCGGAGGCGGTGAGGTCGTCGATGACCCCCTGTTCGGTGGCGCCGGGCGCGGAGCGTGCCATCAGGGTCAGCCGGTCCCCGCCGCGTGCCGCGTGCGCCGTGGCGACGGCGAGGCCCAGGGCCCCGAGTCCGCCGGTGACGAGGGCGCCGCCCGCGGCACCGGGGGCGGGGTGGTCGGCGGCGGTGCGGACGAGCCGGGCGGCCCGGACCTCGTCGCCGTCCAGTGCCAGCCGCCTCTCCTCGGGGAGGGCGCCCAGGAGCCCGGCGAGGTGCTCGGGGTTCCAGCCGCCGTCGAGCCGCAGCCGGATGAGCCCGCGGTCGGTCTGCTCGGCCTCCAGGGCGTTGAGGAGGCCGAACAGCGACTCCCGCAGGGGTGCCCGGCCGGTGGAACCGTCCACCGGCAGGACGTACGGCAGGGTGCGGGGCAGGGCCCGCAGGGTCGCGGCCAGGGTGGCGGCCGCCTGGAGGGCGCCGGGCGCGCCGGCGGGGGCGCCGGGCGCGGCCCACCGGGTGTCGACGACGAGGTCGGCGGTGTCCGGTCCGGGCAGGGTGCCCAGGAAGCGCTGTACGGCGTGGCCCGCGTCGGCGAGGGCGTCCGCCAGGGTGTCGGCGGTCTCGCCGTCCGTGCCGTCCTCGGCTTCGAGGAGCGCGATCCGCAGGGTGCCGTGGGCCGGGGCCGCGGCGGTGAGCGGGACCCACTCCAGGGTGTGGACGAGGCCGTCGCCGCGCAGGCTGGACTCCAGGACGGCGCGGGAGGCGTGCCGGACGCGGAACTCGTCGGCGCGGAAGACGCTGTGTTCGGCGCCGCCGACCGGGTCCGTGGCGTAGAGGTGGAGGTCGGCGGTCTCGACCCGGAGCCGGTCGTGGGGAAGGGGTTCGGCGCGCACCACGCGTACCTGGCCCCAGAGTTCAGCGCCTGCCGGCGGGCGCCCGTGGAAGGAGAGTTCCTTCGCGGCGAACGGGATGGCCAGTGAGGCGGCCTCGACCGCGCCGTCGTCGACGAGGAAGACGGCGATGCTCTGGAAGCAGGAGTCGATGAGCCCGGGGTAGAGCTCGTACCCGGCCGGCTCGTCGGGGAGTCGCGGCATCGTGTAGCGGATCAGGGCCTCGTCGCCGCGGATCCACGCCTCGTCGATCCACTGGAACGACGGGCCGAGGGTGTACCCCAGCTCGCGGAAGTAGTCGTAGAAGTCGGCGCGGGTCAGGTGCCGTTCGCTCGAGGCCATGAACGCGGCGCGGTCCTCGGTGGCCGGCCGGTGCGCGGCGGCCGCCGGCGGGCTGGAGAAGCGGCCGCCGATGTGCTTCTGCCAGATCCCGCGCTCCTCGTCCAGGAGGCTCTGTACGGAGAGTTCGGCGGTGCCGTCGGAGGCCGGGGGGTCGAGGAGGATCTGCGCCTCGAAGCGCTCGCCGTCCTTGATGACGAGGGCCCGGGGGCAGATCAGGTCCTGGACGACGACGGGGTCGCCGTTGCCGCCGAGGGCGGAGAGGACGGTCGCCAGGTGCGAGGCGGCCGGGGTGACGACGGTGCCGTACAGCCGGTGGTCGGTGAGGTAGGCGGGGAAGCCGGCGCTGCGCTCGAAGGAGAAGGCCCGTCCGCGCAGCCCCGGGGAGCGCAGTTCGCTCCCCCAGTGGCGGCCGGCCCCCGGCCGGGGGGCGTCGTGCCCGGTGGCCGCCGGGGCGGTGGCGCGGGTCCAGTACGCGGTGTCGGCGAAGGGGTAGCGGGGGGCGTCGGCCCGGGTGGTGCGGCCGCCGGAGATCCGGTTCCAGTCCAGGTCCCGGCCCCGCTCGTAGAGGGCCTTCGCGGCGCCGAGCAGGACGGTCCGGTCCTTTCCGCCGCGGCGCAGCGACGGCACGCCGCCGCCCTCGGGGGTGAGGCCCGCCGCCCGGACGAGGCTGACGAGGGTGCGGTCGGGGCCGAGTTCGAGGAGTACGTCGACGCCCTGGGCGAGGAGTTCGCGGGCGCCGTCGAGGAACTGGACGGGGCGCCGGATGTGCTGGGCGAAGTGGTCGGGGGTGAAGGTGCCGGGGCCGGCCTCGGTGCCGGTGACGTTCGTGATCAGCGGGATGCGCGGCTCGTGGAAGGTGAAGCCGGCGAGCTCGGCCGCGAAGGTGTCGAGCACCGGGTCCATCAGCCGGGAGTGGAAGGCGTGGGACACGGTCAGCGCCCGGGTCCGTACGCCCTGCTCCGCAAGGCGGGCGGCAAGGGCGTCCAGGCGGTCGCGGGGGCCGGCGACGACCACCGACTCGGGGCCGTTGACGGCGGCGACGTCGACGCCCGCCTCCTCGGCCCAGGCCGCGACGGTTCCGGGGGCGGCCGGGACGGAGAGCATGCCGCCGGGCTCGGTGGACTGCATGAGCCGGGCGCGGGTGGCGATCAGGGCGAGACCGTCCTCGCGGCTGAGCACCCCGGTGTGGATGGCGGCGGCGATCTCACCGACGCTGTGCCCCATGACGGCGTGGGCCTTGACGCCCCAGGACTCCCAGAGGGCGGCGAGGGCCAGCTCGAGGGCGACGAGGGCCGGCTGGGTGACCCGGGTCTGGTTGACCGCCTCGGGGTCCTCGCCGTAGAAGACCAGGTTGAGCAGGGAGTCGCCCAGGTGCGGGGCGAGGATGCGGTCGCAGTCGTCGATGACCGCGCTGAACACCGGCTCGCTCTCGTACAGTTGACGCCCCATGCCGAAGTACTGGGCGCCCTGGCCGGAGAAGAGGAAGCCGATCTTCGGCGTCTTGGCCGGGGTGCCGGGCCCGGCGGCCTGGCCCAGCGCGGCGAGCAGCTGGTCGCGGTCGCGGCCCAGTACGGCCCGGCGCACCGGCAGGTGGGCGCGGCCCGCTCCGGCCGTGGCGACGAGGTCGGGCAGCAGGGTGTCGGGGGTGTCCTGGAGGGTCTGGCGCCAGGAGGCGGTCAGCCGGTCCAGGGCGGCCCCGTCCCGCGCCGACAGGGGCAGCAGCAGCGGCGCCCCGTCATCGGTGCGCGGGGTCTCCCGCGGGGCGGGTGCCTCACCGATGACCAGGTGGGCGTTGGTGCCGGAGAAGCCGAAGGCGGAGACGCCGGCCAGGCGCGGGACGTCGCTCCGGGCCCAGGACGTACGGGAGTCGACGACCCGGACGTTCATGTCGCGCCAGGGCACGTGCGGGTTCGGGGTCTCGAAGTGCAGCCCGCCGGGGATGCGGCCGTGCCGCAGCGCGAGGACGGTCTTGAAGACGGAGGCCATCCCGGACGCGGACTCGCAGTGGCCGATATTGCTCTTCACCGAGCCGATCAGGAGCGGTTCGCCGGCGCGCCGGCCGGGGCCGAACACGCCCCAGGCGGCGTCGAGTTCGATCGGGTCGCCGAGTGAGGTGCCGGTGCCGTGCGCCTCCAGGTAGCCGATCTCGGCGCCGTCGACGCGGGCGTCGGCGAGCGCGGCCCGGATGACCTGGCGCTGGGCGGTGCCGTTGGGGGCGGTGAAGCCGGAGGAGGCGCCGTCCTGGTTGACGGCGCTGCCGTGGATCACGGCCAGCACCTGCTCGCCGTCGCGCAGGGCGTCGGAGAGGCGGCGCAGGACGAGGACTCCGCAGCCCTCGGCCCGGACGAAACCGTCGGCCGAGGCGTCGAAGGTCTTGCACCGGCCGTCGGCGGAGAGCATGTGCGCCCGGCTGACGGCGACGGAGCAGGACGGCGAGGTGATGACGTTGACCCCGCCCGCCAGCGCCCGGTCGCTCTCGCCGGACCGCAGGGAGCCGACGGCGAGGTGCAGGGCGACGAGCGAGGAGGAGCAGGCGGTGTCGACCGCGAGGGCGGGGCCGTGCGTGCCCAGGTAGTAGGCGATGCGTCCGGCGGCGGCGTTCAGCGCGGTGCCGGTGGCGAAGTAGGCGTCCAGCGGTTCGAGGCCGCCGCCCTCCATGACCCGGGCGTAGTCGGAGTTGGAGATGCCGACGAAGACGCCGGTGCGGCTGCCGGCCAGGGAGGCCGGGTCGGTGGCCGAGTCCTCCAGGGCGTGCCAGGCGGCTTCCAGGAGCAGGCGCTGCTGCGGGTCCAGGCTCTCCGCCTCGCGGGCGGGGATGTCGAAGAAGGAGGCGTCGAAGCGGCGGATGTCGCTGAGGAAACCGCCCTGGTCGGTGGAGATGCTGCCGGGGCGGGCCCCGGCCGGGTCGTGCAGTGCGGCGGTGTCCCAGCGGTCGGCGGGAACGGGCCCCACACCGTCGCGGCCCTCGTCGAGCAGCGACCAGAACTCCTCCGCGGAGTCGGCACCGGGGAAGCGCCCGGCCATGCCGACGATGGCGATGGGTTCCGGGGCACGGGGCTCACCGCCGGGAGCGGTGGTCCCCGGCGCGGTCCCGGTCCCGGTCCCGGCCGCGAGGGCGGCGGCGGGGCGGCGCGGGGTGGCGCGGCGGACGGCGGGCCGTTCGCCGCCGGCGGCGCGGGCGGTCAGTTCGGCGGAGAGGCGGCTGAGCGAGGGGTGTCCGAAGATGTCGCCGATCCCGACCTCCAGGCCGAGGACACCGGTGAGGTGCGCCGCGACGTCCACGGCCATGATCGAGTCGAGGCCGAGGTCGAGGAAGCCGGTGTCCTCCGGGACGGCGGAGCCGTCCTCGTGGCCGAGCACCGCCGCGAGGACGTCGCGGACCCGCTCGGTGACCAGGGCGGCGCGCCGGTGCTCGGGAGCCTCCAGCAGCTCCCGCAGCGGGTCAACGCCGAGGACGGCGTCGACGGCCGGTGCGTCGTCGGTGGGGTGCAGCGCGTCGAGGAGCGGGCGGTGGCGCACCGCCTTCATCACGGTGGTGAACCGCTCGGTGTCCAGGCGGCAGGCGATGAGCTGGGCGCCGGCCGGACCCGGCCGGGTGAGCGCGGCGCACCCCTCGGCGGCGGTGACGGGGCTGACACCCATGCGGGCCAGGAGGGTACGGGCCTCGGTGCCGGCCATGCCGTCCAGCTCCCACGGCCCGAAGGCGATGGTGGAGACGGGGCGGTCCGCGGTGTGGTGGATGTCGGCGAGCGCGTCCAGCGCCCCGTTGGCGGCGGCGTAGGCACCGTATCCGTCCGTGCCCCAGACCCCGGAGACGGAGGACAGGTGGACGAAGAAGTCCGGCGACCACTCCCGGGCGAGCAGGTGCAGCCAGTGCGCGCCGGTGAACTTGGCGTGCAGGGCGGCGGCGAAGGCGTCGTCTCCCGCGTCGGTGAGCGCCAGCCGGTCGATGGTCCCGGCCGCGTGCACCACTCCGCGGACCGGCGGCAGGCCGGCCAGGACGTGGAGTGCTTCGGCGAGTGCGGGGCCGTCGCCGACGTCGGCGGCGACGTACACGGCTTCGGCGCCCTCGGCCGCGAGTGCGGTGAGCGACGCCTCGGCGGGCCCGGACAGTTCGCTCCGGGGGCGGCGGCCGAGCAGGACGAGGTGGCGGGCGCCCCGGGCCACGAGGTCCCGGGCCAGCTCGCGGCCGATCGCGCCCAGCCCACCGGTGATCAGGTAGGTGCCCTCCGCGCTTACGGGCAGGGGGTCCGGCGTGGTGTCTGCGGGCCGGATCCGGGCGACACGGCACCGGCCGTCCCGTACGGCGACCAGGTCCTCGTCGCCGCCCGCGTCGAGTGCGGCGACGGCCGCGCGGGCGTCGGCGGCGACGGGTACGGCGGGCAGGTCGAGGACGCCGCCCCAGACGGCCGGGAACTCCAGGGCCAGGACGGGGGCGATGCCGTGCAGCGCTCCGTGGTCGGCGGCGGCGAGCTGCTCGTCGCCGGTGACCCGGCGCACCCCGGCCGTGACCAGGTGGACCCGGCCGGTGCCCGGGGACTTGGTGCGCACCGCGAGGGTGGCGGCGAGGCAGAGGGCGGCCGCGTGGCCGGTCGGCGCGGGCGCGTCGAGCGCGGTGGGCAGCAAGGCGGCCGCGGGTACGAGCACCAGGTCGGCGTCGGGGTGGGCCTCCCCGACGCGCCGCCAGCCCTCGTCGTCGCCGGGGACCGCGGGCAGCACGGTGACGGCGGGGCGGTTTCCGGCGGTCCGGGCCGCGTCGGCGAGGAGCCGCACGGTGGCGGTGTCGTCGCCCGCGAGGACGAGGGGGCGGAGGGGGCCGGCGGGCGCGGCCGGGGTGTGGGCGTCCCAGTGCACGGTGTGCACGGGCAGCGGGGTGGCGGTGTCTGCCGGTGCTGCGGTGTCGGCCGGTGCGGTGTCTGCCGGTGAGGTGTCGGCGCCGGTGCCCGCGGTGAGCGCGGCGGGCCGGGCCAGGGGGGCGTGACGGGTGCGTTCCCACGGGTAGGCCGGGAGGTCGGCGATCCGGCGGGGCAGGGCCTCGGCGGTGGGGTCGGTGGCCGCGTGGGCGGCCGTGCCGGTGGCGCCGTCGGTGGCGCCGGAGTCGAGCCGGACGCCCGGCGGGGTGCCGCCGTCGGCGAGGGCGCGCAGGGCGGTGGCGGCCTCGGCCGGGCCGGCCGCGGTGACGGCGGCGCGTACGGCGTGCCGGGCGCGGCCGTGGGTGACGGTGTAGGCGAACGCCGGGTAGGCGTCGGCGGGCAGGGTGTCGAGCGTGTCGGCGAGCCGGCCGGCCCAGGTGCGCAGGGCGGCCTCGCTGCGGGCGGAGATCTCGAAGCCGGCCGGGGCACCGGTGTCGGCGGCGGGGGCGGTGGCCGCCTCCTCGGCCGTGAGCGGACCGAGGACGACGTGCGCGTTGGTCCCGCTCATGCCGAACGAGCTGACGCCGAGGCAGCTGCCGCTGCCGTCCCCGGTGTTCCACGGGAGGGTCTCGCGGGGTATCTCGATCCCGGTGCCCTCGATGTCGATCCGCGGGTTGAGGGTCCGCAGGTGGACGACCGGCGGTACGGCACGGTGCTTCACGGAGAGGACGCCGCGGATCAGTCCGGCGATGCCGGAGGCGGCCTCCAGGTGGCCGATGCCGGTCTTGACGGAGCCGATGCGCAGCGGGGCGCCGCCCGCGGTGCGCTCCAGGGCGGTGACGATCGCCTCGACCTCGATGGGGTCGCCGAGCGCCGTGCCGGTGCCGTGGGCCTCGACGGCGCCGATCGCGTCGGGGGTCAGCCCGGCGTCGTCGAGCGCGGCCTTGATCAGGGCGATCTGGGCGCGGACGTTGGGGGCGGTGAAGCCGGAGGAGCGGCCGTCCTGGTTGACGGCGCTGCCCCGGACCACCGCGTGCACCCGGTCGCCGTCGCGCAGCGCGTCCTCCAGCCGTTTCAGGACGACGACTCCGCAGCCCTCGCCGCGGGTGAAGCCGTTGGCGCGGGCGTCGAAGGTCTTGCAGAGGCCGTCCGGGGAGAGGGAGTTGGTCTGGCGGATGAGGCGGGTGGAGCGGGGGGAGAGGATCAGGTTGACGCCGCCCGCGAGGGCCACGTCGCACTCGCCGCCGCGCAGTGCCTGGCCGGCGAGGTGGACGGCGGTGAGCGACGAGGAGCAGGCGGTGTCGACGGAGACGGCGGGGCCCATCAGCCCCATCGTGTAGGCGAGCCGGCCGGCCGCGAAGCAGTGGCCGTTGCCGGTCAGCCAGTAGGCGTCCTCCTGGCCGGCGGGCTGCCAGTCGCGGTAGTCCTGGCCGGTCACGCCGACGTACAGGCCGGTACGCAGGCCGGTCAGCGACTGCGGCGGCAGTCCGGCGTCCTCCAGTGCCTCCCACGCCACTTCGAGCAGCAGCCGGTGCTGCGGGTCGAGGCTGCGGGCCTCGCGGGGGCTGATGCCGAAGAAGGCGGCGTCGAAGCCGAGGACGTCGTCGAGGAAGCCGCCCCGGTGCGGGAGGGTCTCCCACTCCTCGGTGAAGGGCTCCTTGCGGTGCTCCGGCATGGGGTGGACCAGGTCGCGGCCCTCGGAGAGGGCGGCCCAGTAGCCGTCGAGGTCGACGATGCCGCCGGGGAGGCGGACGCCGACGCCGACGACGGCGAGCGGGCCGCTCTGCCCGGGGCCGCTCTGCGCCGCGGCCAGTTCGCCGCGGAGCTTCTTGATGGTGTCCATGGCCCGGGTGAGCGGGGTGGTGGCGCTTCGCCCGGCGCCGGACTGCCGGTCGGCCGGCTCCTCGTGGGTCGGTGTGATCGTCACAAGACTTTCCTTCGCGATCGGCAGTCGAGTCGTCGTTCTGGGTCGGAGCCGGGCGGTGCGCGGTTCAGCCGGTCACGGATTCACGTCGGCGGCCATCCTGTCGGTGAGCATTCCCGAGAGGGCGGCGGTGCTTCCGTAGGTCCACAGGAGCGTCGGGGAGAGCTTCGTCCCGAACGCGTTCTCCAGCCGGTTGCGCAGTTCCAGGCTCATGAGTGAGTCCAGCCCAAGCGACTTGAAGGGGGCTTCACGGTCGATGGAGTCGGCCTTGAGCCGGAGTACCCGGCCCGCGAGTTCGCGGACCTTCTCCTCCACCAGGGCGGGGCGCGCGGACTCGGCCGCACCCCGCAGCCGGCCGAGGAACTCCTCGCCGCCGCCCGTCCCGCTGCCGCCGTCCCTGGCCAGCTCCGCGATGACGCGCCAGCTGGGCTGGGCGGCCGTCTCGGGGTAGGCGTCGAACCAGTGGCGGGCGTCCAGGGGTACGTAGCCCACGACCTGTCCGGGCCCGTCCAGGAGGTGGGTGAGGGCCTGCCACGCCTCGGCGGCGGTGAACCCGGTCATGCCGTGGTCGGCGAGGCGTTCGCCGCGGATGGCCTCGTCGGCGGCGAGGCCGATGTCGGCGAACGGGCCCCACTGGACGGCGAGGGCGGGGCGGCCGCGGCCGCGTCGGGCCCGGGCGAGCGTGTCGAGGTAGACGTTGCCCGCCGCGTAGCCGGCCTGGCCGGGGTTGCCGACGAGTCCGGCGACCGAGGAGAACATCACGAACAGGTCGAGCGGATCGTCGGCGGTCAGCTCGTCGAGATGGGTCGCGCCGTCGACCTTGGGGGCGAGGACGCGGTCGAGCCCCTCGGCGGTGAGGTTGGTCACGACGGCGTCGTCGAGCACCCCGGCCGCGTGGAACACCCCGCGCAGCGGCGGCAGTTCGGCACGGACCCGGTCGAGTACGGCGGCCAGGGCCGGGCGGTCGGCGACGTCCACCGCGAAGGTGGTGACGGTGGTGCCGCGGGCGCGGAGCGCCTCCACCCGGCGGGCCGCGTCCCGGCCCGGTTCCGACCGGCCCAGCAGCACCAGCGAACGGGCGCCGAGGTCGGCGAGGTGTTCGGCGAGGGAGAGTCCGAGGGCGCCGAGGCCGCCGGTGAGCAGGTAGCTGGCGTCGGGGCGCGGCTGCCCGGCGGGCAGCGGTTCGGGAGCGATGGCGGTGACGTCCCCGGGGCCGGTCAGGACCAGCTTGCCGGTGTGCTCGCCGAGGGCCATGGAGCGCAGGACGTCGGCGGCCCGGGCGAAGGGGTGGGTGGTGACGGGCAGCGGCGGCAGGGTGCCGTCGGTGACCCGCTGCCACACGGCGTCCAGCAGCCGGGCGAACCGGGCGGGCCGGCGGGTGATGAGGCCCGCCACGTCGACGGCGGAGAAGCTGATGCCCTTGGCGAAGGTGCGCAGGCTGATGGTGCGGGAGGCGTAGATGTCGCGCTTGCCGACCTCGACGAACCGGCCGTCCTCGGCGAGCGCCGCGAGGCCCAGGTCGATGGCGGCCCCCGAGAGCGAGTTGAGGACGACGTCGACGCCCCGGCCCCCGGTGATCCGGTCGACGTCCTCGGCCCAGGACAGGTCCCGGGAGTTCAGGACGTGGTCGATGCCGAGGGCGCGCAGCGACGCGCGCTTCTCCTCGGTGCCCGCGGTGGCGATGACGGTGGCGCCCAGCGCGTGGGCGACGCCGACGGCGGCGAGGCCGAGGCCGCCCGCGGCGGAGTGGATGAGGACGCTCTCGCCCTCCTCCAGGCCCGCCTGTTCGGCCAGCGCGTACCAGGCCGTCGCGGTGACCAGCGGGAGGGCGGCCGCCTCGCTGTCGGACAGCGTGGCGGGGATCGGCCTGGTGTGGGCGGCGGGGACGGTGAGGTGGGAGGCGACGGCGCCGAAGCCGCAGGCGACAACCCGGTCGCCGACGGCGACGCCGTGGACGTCCGGGCCCACCGCGCTGACGATGCCCGCGCACTCGGCGCCGATGAGGTCGGCGCCGGCGGAGTCGTCGGGGTAGGTGCCCATGGACTTCATCACGTCGATGAAGTTGAGCGCGGCGGCGGTGACTTCGACCTCCACCTGCCCGGCGGCCGGTGCGGTCCTGGGCCGGGGCCGGAACTCCAGTCCCTCCCAGAGCCCGCTGCCGTCGGGCCGCAGCCGGAACGGCTGGGCCGGTCCGTCCCACGGCGCCTTCGGCTCGTCGCCGCTCTCCTCGCCGCGCACGATACGGCCGGTGTGGAGGCCGTCGGCCCGCAGCACGCTCTGGTCCTCGCCGTCGGCGCCACCGGCGATCAGCCGCCGGGCGGTGCGGTCGGCCCAGCCGTCCTCGTCGGTGCGGATGTCGAGGAGTGCGGAGGCGAGTTCGGGGTGCTCGCGGCGCAGGACGCGGCCGAACCCCCAGTACAGGGCGGAGCCCGGGTCGGGGATCTCGTCGGCGCGGACGGCCTGGGCGCCGTCGGTGACGACGACGGTCCTGGGCGGTACGGGCAGGCCGGTGGCTTTCCTGACGGCTGCGGCGAGGCCGAGCAGTCCGGTGCGCTGGGCGGCGAGGCCGAGTCCGGCGCCGGGGGCGAGGAAGACCAGTGCGTCGCCGGCCGGGGTGCCGGTGCCGTCGGCGGGCAGGACGGTCGCGGTGGCGCCGAGCCGGATCAGGGCGGCGGCGAGCGCCTCGCCGGTGCCGGCGGCGTCGTGGATCGCCCAGTGGCCGGGCAGCGCCGGGGCGGCTGCGTCCTGGCCGTTCTCGCCGTTCTCGCCGTTCTGGCCGTCCGGGACCCGCCGGAACTCGAAGCGGTGCAGCCGGGCCGGGTCGACGGCTCGGGCGGAGGTGCCGTCGATGGTCTGGAAGGCGAGGCCCGCCATCCGCAGGACGGGGCGCCGCTCGTCGTCGTAGAGGACCAGGTCGAAGGTGCCGTCGGCCGAGCGGACCGCGTGCGAGTGCACCGAGGTGAGGGTGGCCCCGGCGTCCAGGCGGTAGTCGACGCGGTCGACGGCGGTCGGTACGACGGTGGCGTCGCCGGGCAGCAGGGCCAGGGTGACCTGGAGCGCCGCGTCCCAGAGCGCCGGGTGCAGTTCGCCGGGGCGCACCCCGGCGGTGCATCCGGCCGGCAGCTCGATCGTGCCGAGCGCCTCGTCACCCTGGATCCGCAGGGTGCGCAGCCCTTGGAAGGCCGGTCCGTAGCGCAGTCCCCGGGCGGCGCAGGAGGCGTAGAACGCCTCGGCGTCCAGGGTGTCCGCACCGTCGAGCCCGGCCGGGTAGGGCGGGATCACGCCGGGGGCGGGGGCGGCGACGCGGGCGGTGGCGTGGCGGCTCCAGCCGTCCGCGCCCGCGGGCAGGGAGTTGAGGCTGAAGCTCGCCGACGCGGTGCCGTCCTCGCGCCACAGGGCGCCGAGGCGGACGGGCTCGTCGGTCAGGGTGAGGTCGCTGAGGAACCGTACGGCGTGCAGGGAACCGGGGTTCTCGCCGGTGCGGGTGCGGGCGGCGGACACCGCGAGCGCCAGCATCGCGGCACCGGGCAGCACGACGGCGTCGTACACCTGGTGGTCGCGGAGCCAGGGCAGGTCGTGCAGGGCCAGTTCGGTGCGGCCCTCGTGGAGGTCGCCCTCGGTGGTGGCCGGGGTGAAGTCGAAGGCGAGGCCGCCGGGTCCCGCGGTCCGGCGGGCCGCGTCGGGCAGCCAGTACCGGGAGCGCTGCCAGGGGTAGGGGGGGACGGGGGCGCCGGGGCGGGCCGGGAGCGCGCCGAACGGGGCCAGCCCGCTCGTCCAGGCGCGGGCGAGCGAGAGGGTGAAGTCGGTGAGCGCGCCGTGGTGGCGCCGCAGGCTGGTCAGGACCGCGGCCCGGTCGTCGGCGAGCTGCTCGACGGCGGGGGCGAGGACGGGGTGCGGGCTGATCTCGACGACGTGGGTGACCCCGGCGTCGAGCAGGGCGCCCATCGCGTCGGCGAACATCACCGGGCGGCGCAGGTTCTCGGCCCAGTAGCGCGGGTCCAGCTCCGTGCCGCCGACCTCCCGGCCCAGCACGGTCGACATGAGCGGGACGGAGCCCTCGCGCGGGGTGATCGGGGCGAGGACCTCGATGAGTTCGTCGGTCAGCTCGTCCATGTGGTGGCTGTGCGAGGCGTAGTCGACGTTGACCAGCCGGCAGTACGTGCCGTCCGCTTCGAGGAGCTCCTTGAGGACGAGCACGGAGTCGCCGTCGCCGGACAGCACGCTGGAGGAGGGGCCGTTGTTGACGGCGAGCGAGACGGTGTCCTCGAAGCCGTCGAGCGCCTTGCGGGCGTCCTCGGGGCCGAGGTCGACGGCGAGCATCCGGCCGCGTCCGGCGGTCCGCTTGGCGAGCGCGCTGCGCAGCGCGATGACGCGGGCGCCGTCCTCGTAGCTGAGGTGGCCCGCGATCGTCGCGGCGGTGACCTCGCCCTGGCTGTGCCCGATGACGACGTCGGGCTCGACACCCGCGTCGCGCCACAGGGCGGCGATGCCGAGGGACATGGCCCACAGGGTGGGCTGGACGACCTCGACGCGCTCCAGCCAGGCATCGCCGGCCTCGCCGGAGACGATCGGGAGCAGTTCCCAGTCGGTGTGCGGGGCCAGTGCCTCGGCGCAGCGCCGGACGGTGGCGGCGAAGAGCGGCGACTCGGCGTACAGCCGGCGGCCCATGCCGGCCCACTGGGAGCCCTGTCCCGGCAGGACGAACGCCACCCGGTCGCGTGTCCGGGCCCGGCCGGTGGTGACGCCGGGTATCTCCGCGGCGGGATCCTCGGTGTACTGACGCAGCCGGTCGGCGAGTTCCCCGACGGAGCCGGCGGTGACGGCGGCGCGGGCCGGGAAGTGGTCGCGTTCGCGGCCCAGCGTGCCGGCGAGGCGTACGACGCCGGCGGCGTCGGCGGGGAGCGCGGCCAGCAGGTCGGCGGCGCGCTGTGCGAGGGCCGCGTCCGAGTGCGCGGTGAGCGGCAGCAGCAGGGCGGAGGTCCCGGTGACGGCGGGCGGCTCGTGTGCGGGGGGTGTGCGCAGGATGACGTGGGCGTTGGTGCCGCCCCAGCCGAAGGAGTTGACGCCCGCGTAGAGGACCTCGTCGGCGGGGAGTTCGGTCCGCCGCGTCGCGACGTCGAGGTTCAGGTCGGCGAAGGGGATCTTGGGGTTGAGCTCCTCGGCGTGGAGGCTGGCCGGGATGGTGCGGTTGCGCAGGGTCAGGACGGTCTTGACGAGGCCGGCGAGCCCGGCCGCCGCCTCCAGGTGGCCGATGTTCGTCTTCGCGGAACCGATGAGCAGCGGGCCGGCGCCGGGGCTGCGGCGGGTGCCGAGCGCGGTGCCGAGCGCCTCGGCCTCGATCGGGTCGCCGCGCAGCGTGCCGGTGCCGTGCGCCTCGACGTAGGCGAGCTTGTCCAGGGGTACGCCGGCCCGCTCGTAGACGCCGGTGAGCAGGGCGGTCTGGGCCTCGACGTTGGGAGAGACGATGGAGTGGCCGCCGCCGTCGTTGTTGACGGCGGAGGCGACGATGACGCCGTGCACGCGGTCGCCGTCGGCGAGCGCCCTGTCGAGCCGCTTGAGGTAGACGCCGATGGCGCCCTCACCGCGGACGAAGCCGTTGGCCCGGGCGGAGAACGCCCGGCAGTGCCCGTCCGGGGAGAGGCCGCCGAAGTGGGTCAGTCCGACGGACATGTCGGGGACCAGGATGAGGTTGACGCCGCCGACGAAGGCGCCGTCGAGGTCCCCGGCGCGCAGGGCGCCGGCCGCGAGGTCGAGGGCGACGAGGCCGGAGGAGCAGCCGGTCTCCACGACGAGGCTCGGCCCGCGCAGTCCGAAGAAGTACGAGAGCCGGGCGGCGACGATGTCCAGCGCCCCGCCGACGGCGGTGTGCTGGGTGGTGGGGACGCCGCGCTCCTTGCGGGAGAGCATGTAGTCCTGCCACAGCGCGCCGATGTACACGCCGGTGCGGCTGTCGCGTACGGCGGCGGCGGGGATCCCGGCGTGTTCCAGGGTCTGCCAGCCGATCTCGAGCATCAGCCGCTGTTGCGGGTCGATGTCCTCGGCCTCACGGGGCGAGATGCCGAAGAAGCCGGGGTCGAACTGGTCGATCCCGTCGAGCATTCCGGCGACGCCGGGGATCTTCTTCACCGGGTCCAGCTGTGCCGAGGCGTCCCAGCGCTCCGGCGGCACCGGGCGCACGCTCTCCTCGCCGTCGGCGAGGAGCTGCCAGTAGCGCTCGATGTCGGGGGCGCCGGGGAAACGGCCCGCCATGCCGACCACGGCGATGAGGTCTCCGGTGTCGTCACCGGATACGTACGCGGGCTGTTCAGTCATGGCTCACCTCGTGGCGGATCGGGTCGGCTGCGTCCTCGGTGCGGGGTCCGCCGAAGCGGGCGAGGGCGAGATCGACCTCGTCGATGGGGTGCTGGGCGTTGATGACCTTGTTGAAGAGGCGGTACTTGCCCGGCAGGGCGTTCAGCACCCGGAAGCGCGCCCGGCGCAGCAGGACCCTGCGCGGGTCGCCGGCGGCGAGCTGGGCTTCCTGCATCCGCTGGAAGCGGGTGACGAAGGTCTTGTGGGTACGGCGCTTCTCGACGAACGCGGTGAGTTCGGCGGCGGTCACCACGCGGTCCGGTGCGCCGGCGGCGAGCGCCTCGGCGAGGACCGGCACGATCATGATGGCGTCCTGCATGGCGAGGTTGACGCCCTGGCCGAGGATGGGGGTCGCGGTGTGCGAGGCGTCCCCGATGAGCAGCAGCCCGTCGCGGGCCCACTGCTCCATCTCCGCGGTGAAGATCTCCAGGAAGCTGGTGTCGTCCCAGGACCGCAGGTGCTCGTCGACGAGGGGGGCGAGCTGCGCGGAGATGGACATGATGCCCCGCTTGAAGGCCTCGAAGCCGGCCGCGCGGAGCTCTCCGAGGCCGCGCTTGGGCAGGTTGTGGCCGATGCGCAGCGAGTCGGGGAACGTCGGCAGGATGACCAGGTGCTTGTCCCGCTCGATGACGAGCTGCGCCTCGTCGCCCCACTCCGGGGGCCGGGGCAGTTTGAAGGAGAGGAAGTCGCGGGCCATCGGCTGGACGTCGGCGACCAGCCCGGAGGCCTTGCGGACCTTGGAGAAGCGTCCGTCGGCGCCGATCACGATCCGGGCGCGCACGGGGACGCGTTCGCCGCGGCCCTTGGCGAGCACCGCGCCGCGTACGACGCCGTCCTCCTCGATGAGGGAGGTGAAGCTCCAGCCGGAGAGGTAGACGTGGCCCTGGAGCCCGGCGGCCTCGCGGTTGAAGATGCGGATGAGGGCGGGCTGCGGGATGTCGATGGGCAGCGGCAGGTCCTTGAACCTGCGGTAGTCGATCCGCAGGATGCGCCGCTGCTCCGCGATGGTGGTGATCGCGGTGGTCTCCAGGAAGCCGTGGTCGCGCAGGGCGGGGCCGAAGCCGAGCCGGTTGAGGGAGGTGACCGAGGGGGCCGCGATGGTCTCGCCGCGGAAGCTGCGCTCCAGGCTGGTCTGCTTCTCGACCAGGACGGTGCGGATGCCCCGGCGGGCCAGCAGACAGGCCAGCAGGGATCCGGCGGGACCGCCGCCGACGATCAGGACATCGGTTTCGGCCGGGACGTCGGGGCGCGTCGGGTCGTTCGTGCTGTCGGTCATGCCAACTCCCATTTCTCCAGGCGGTCCTTGACCCCGGCGAGGATCTCGGCGGCCATCGCGCCGTCCAGCACGCGGTGGTCGAAGACGAGCGAAAGGGTGAACAGGGGTGCGACGACCACGCGGCCGTCCCGCACCAGGGGGCCGTCGGCGATGTGGCCCACGCCCAGGCCGAGCGTCCCGGCGATCAGCGGCAAGATCGTGCCGACGCGTTCGTGGCCGATGGAGGTCACGGCGAAGGTGCCCTGGAGGGCGGCCCGGCGCTGCGGGTCGCGCATCATGACCCGGTAGACCAGCCGCATCAGCGGCAGCGGCAGCCGCTGGAGCTTGCGGATCGCGGCGAACGGGCCCAGGTCGTCGACCTCGGCCCGCTTGTACACGTCGATCGCCTCCTGGACGGCCCGTACGTCGGCCGTCTCGACGTGCTCGACGGTGCCGGAGACCACACAGCGCTGGCCGTCGACGGTCTTGTCGAAGAGGACCTTGGCGTGGACGGCGGGAGAGACGGTGAGGCGAGGGCTGCGGCCGGTCAGGACGGCCCGCGCGTCGGGGTAGCCGGCCAGCGTGTCGGCGACGGCCTTCACCACGTAGCTGACGTAGCTGACCTCTCCGGACGTACGGGCCCGTGCTCCGCGCATGGCCGTGGCGTCGACCTCCGCCATCAGGTAGACGTGCGAGGTGCGGCGCGCGTCCTCCAGGAAGATGTACGTCTGCTTGCGGGCGGTGGGCAGCGGTGAGGTCACGGCGCTCATGGTCGGACGCCCTGTCCGGCGCCGGCCGCGGTGTCCGCGACGAGGAGGGCGAGGTCGGCGATCCGCTCGGCGGCGGCGAAGCGCTCGTAGTCCACCGGGGCGCCGAGGCCGCGCTCCAGGTTCACCAGCAGCCTGAGTGCGTTGACCGAGTCCCAGCCCTCGATCTCCGGCAGCGCGGTGTCGCCGCGGAGCTCGTCCTCGTCCACGTCGAGCAGTCGCGCGACGGCCTCCGTCACGGTCTGCTCGGCCGCGATCAGATCGTCGGGGGTTTCCTCAAGGGGCATGGAACTTCCCTTCGCCGGTGCCGATGCGCACCCAGTCGGGCAGCTCGGCGAGTTGTGTGAGGTCGTGCCGGAACTCGCCGTCGTGGCCGGCGAATCCGAGAGCGGGGTAGAAGCCGGCGAAGCGGCCGTTCTTGGCGGTGGGCACGTGACGGCCGTGCACGGCGGGGGCGCCGGCCGCGCGCGCGGCGCGCAGCAGGGTCCCGACGACGGCGTCCTCGACGGACCGGGAGAAGACCCGGCAGGAGAGGACGAAGTTCTCGACGAGCCAGCCGCCGTCCGGGGCCGCGGTGACGGCGAGCGCCCCGACGAGGCCGTTGTCGCCGAAGGCGTCGGTGACGCGGATCCCGAAGAACGCGGCCGTCCCCTCCGCGCTGCGGCGGGCCAGCTCGTCGGTCCCGTACCGGATGCCGGTGAGGTTGAACTGGTTGGTCTTGCCGAAGAGCTGCGCGATGCGGGTGGCGTTGAGCGGCCGGTACTCCTCCACCGTCAGCTCGGTGGCGAGTTCGCGCAGGTACGCCTCGATGTCGCCGGTCGACTCGCGCAGTTCGTCGCGGCGGGCCCGCGCCCGGTAGAGGGCGGCGCGGGTGCGGTCCTCCTCGGTCAGGGCCAGCTGGTTGAACCAGCCCGCCTCCGCGAGGGCCCGCGCGTAGCCGGCCGGGTCGGCGTCGAGTTCGACGACGGCGACCTCGGGCCGGGTACGGGCCATCAGGCCGCGTTCGGCGGGGTTGTCGTCGACGAAGACCATCGCGTCGGTGCCGAGGTTCAGCTCGGCGGCGATGCTCGCCACGTTGCCGGGCTTGGGCTCCCAGTTCGCGCGGAACGCGGAGAAGTCGCCGGGGCGCAGCACCATCTCCGGGTGGGTCGCGACGGCCTCGCGGGCGACCGCGTCGTCGTTCTTCGAGCAGACGGCGAGCACGACACCCTGCCGGGACAGGTCCTTGGCCAGGGACTGGAGTTCGACGTGGGCGGAGCCGGGGAAGCCGCCGCCGATCTTCAGCGAACCGATCCCGTCGTCGCCGACGATGCCGCCCCACAGGGTGTGGTCGAGGTCGAGGACCAGGACCTTCTTGGCCCGGCCGAGGCGGGCCAGTACGATCCGGCCCAGCTCCCGGGCGTACGCGTCGAGGAACTCGGTGCTCCAGGCGTGTGCGGCGAGGTGCCGCATCCGGTCGTCGGCCCGGCCGGATCCGGCCCGGTCGGCGAGTCCGTCGGCGGAGAGCACCACGGCCCCCGGGCGGGCGGACAGGTCCAGGATCCCGGCGTTCATCCGGTGCCAGGCGGACTCGACGCGCGCCTTGGTGGGGTAGTCGATGTACCGGTCGCGCAGCAGAGCGGGCATCGGCACGGTGTTGAGGACCGCGAGGGTGCCCAGGGCCTTGTCGTACGCGGCCAGCCAGGCGTCGAGTTCGGCGGGGAAGGCGGCGCAACGGGCTTCGACCTCGTCCGCGTCCAGCGGGTCGGTGACCTTCTCCAGCACCGCGGCGCCGTCCAGCAGGCAGGCGGTGACCAGGGGGGCCGCGTCCTTGAGGGTGGGGGCGCCGGCCAGGACCTCGAAGCGCCACTGGTTGTAGCCGGTGGTGACGGTCTCGGGCCGGACGCCCTCGGTCATCAGGGCGGCGGTCAGCAGCGGGGGCAGCGCGTCGACGGTGGAACCGGCCAGCAGCCCCACGGTCACCGGGGTGAACGCCCCCGAGCCGTCGAGCGCCGCCCGGGCGGCGCGTCCGCCGAGCAGCATTCCGGCGGCCTCCCGGTCGGCGGCGTCGGCGAGCTTGCCGAGCAGTTCCCGGACCCGGGCGACGGCGGTGCCGAGTCCCTGGCGGCGCAGCGCCCGCAGTTCGTCCAGCGCGTCCCGGTACACGGGCGGCGCCGCGGCACGGGCCGGGGCGCCGGTCTCGGCGGCCGTGGCGGTCATCGGGCGGCCGCCCGCGTCTGGTGGCGGAGCGCGAGGCCGGAAGTGATCCACTTCGACGACTCGATGTTGGCGACGAGCAGCCGTCCGCCGACGCCGACACCCGAACGGATGCGGCGCATCGCCCGGTTGAGCTGGATGAAGGGGACGGCGTTGCCGTTGTTCCCGGTGTCGGCGACGCAGTTCACGGCCTGGTCGGGCCGGACTCCGAGTCGCTTGCCGATGGCGTTGGTCATGACCCCGTTGAGCTGGGGCAGCAGGACGTGCTCGACCTCGTCGAGCGCCCAGCCGGTCTCCGCGACGAGCTCCTTGTAGATCGATTCGGCGTGCTCGGGCACGTGGTGCTCGATGGCCTTGTAGTCCTCCTCGCCCCAGGGCTCGCGCACCGGGCCCGAGGGGCCGTCGACGAGCGGGGCGCCGGAGGTGCCGAACCAGCGGATCGTCTGGGCCGGCTTGCGGCCCATGCCGGTGGTGCGCAGGAAGAGGTGTTCCACGAGCAGTCCCGGACCGTCCGGGTCGGCGTCCACGACGGCGGCGCCCGCCCCGTCACCGAAGAGCGCGAAGTTGATCAGCTCGGCGGGGGACATCGTCGCGATCTCGCCGGTGGAGGGGAAGAGCTTCATGCAGGTGTCGGCGCCGATGACGAGGCCGCGGCGCAGCCCCGAGGAGAGCAGGGCGCGGGCGGTGTACAGGCCGGTGAGCGCGCCGGCGCATCCCGAGGTGAGCTGGAAGGTGGGGACGTCGTTGAGCCCGATCCGGTCGGCGACCAGGTTGACGGTGGCCGGCATCAGGTGGTCGGGCGACGCCGTCGTCAGGACGAGGAAGTCGAGGGAGGCCACGTCGGCCCCGGCGTCGTCGAGGGCCGCGAGAGCTGCGGCGACGGCGAGGTCTCCGGTGCTCTTGGGGACCGCGGGCGGCGAGTCGGGGGTGCAGAAGTACCGGGTCCTGTTCCCGGTCATCATGTCCAGCCACTTCTCGTGCAGGCCGAACCGCTCGGCCATGTCGCGGTTGGTGACCGGCTCGCCCGGCAGTACTTCGCTGAATCCGCTGAGTCTCATGCCGCCGCCCCCGCGAGTGTGTGGTTGACCAGGCTCAGCAGCGAGCGCGGGGTTCCGGCCTCGGCGATCCGGTCACGGTCGAGCTGGACCCCGTACTCCCGCTGGATGCGACCGGTGGTCATGAAGACCGACAACGAGTCGTAGCCCAGGTCCTGGAAACCGACGTCGAGGCCGGATGTGTCGAGGGCGCCGGGAACCTCGCGTCCCTGGAACTCCCGCATGATGTCGCCGAGTTCTTGGAGAGTGATCTGTGGCATCGTCAGTTTTCCCTTCAACACGGCAGTTGCATCCGCTCCGGCGGCCAGGGGCCGGGACAGGTGGCTCGTGACCCGCTGTCCCGGCCCGGGCGCCTCCGATGCGATGCCGCTCCAGGTCCCGAAGCGGTCTCACCGGCACGGACCACACTGGTCCCGGCTCCTCGACATGACCTAGAGCCGGGGTGGACCCGGCCGGGCGAGGCGGGCGCCTTCGATGGCGGCGAGGATCTGCCGGTTGAGGGCGGTGCCGGCCCGGGTGTCGGGCCGGGTGGAGGCACGGTCGTCCTGGAGCGCGACGGCCGCGGTGTGCCCCCCGGGTACGTCGCAGGTCGCGAAGCGCCAGCTGGTGTCCTCCACCAGCCTGCCGTCGGCCCGCTCCAGCCGGGCCGTGCCGTCGGCGAGCCGGAAGCCGAACTGGGTGAACGGGAAGCGCAGACCCTGCCCGAGCGCTTTGCTGTACGCCTCCTTCAGCGTCCACAGCCGCAGCAGCAGGGCGTTGCGCTCCTCGGGCGGGGTACGGGAGAGCCGCAGCCGCTCCGGTTCGGTGCACATGAAGAGTTCGACGTCCTGTCCGCTGAGCCGCCGCTCGGAGGGTTCGGCGTCGATGCCGATCACTCCGAGGGAGGTGATGCCGCAGAGGAGGAGGTCGGCGGTGTGGCTGAGGCTCACGTCGATCTGGTCGTAACCCCGCAGGTGGACGCGGCCGTTGAGGCCGTAGCGCAGTTCCAGGGAGTACGGCTCCGTGCCGAGGGCGACGGCCGCGGTGTGCCGGATCAGCATCCGGGTCGCCATGAACCGTTCGCGCAACTGGTCGTTGCCGAGCCTGCTGTAGCGCGGCCAGTCCCGCCCGAGCAGCTCCTGACGGCGCGGCTCGGGCGGCAGCTGGGTGCGCCACTCCGCCAGTGAGGCGTGGACCAGGCCGACGCCGGAGGAGTCCAGATCGCGCAGCAGCTGCGACCAGGGTCCGGCGGGGCCGTGGACCAGGCCGGGGACGGGAGGGAAGCCGTCCGCCGGGTGGCGCGTGAGGGTCATCCCGCGAGTCCGGTGCGCAACAGGTCCAGACTGTGGGGCACCCGGACCCGGTCGAGCACCTCGTCGCTGAGCCGCCCTTCGATCGCCCGGGGCAGTGGCGGTACGGAGGCACCGACCCGGCGCAGGAGCCGGTGGAGGGCGAGGGTGAGCCAGGTCGGGTCGGCGAGGAACTCGTCGGGGCCCGCTCCGGCGTTCAGCCAGACGCCCGTGCAGGCGGAGGCGGCGAGGACGAGGGCGTACCGCTCGCTGAGCGGGAAGCTGTGGTTGTCCAGCAGCATTCCCCCCTCGGACACGGAGAGCCGGCCGGCCTCCCGGCGGATCTCGGCGACCTCTGCGCACAGCCCGTCGACGAGGACGGTGAGAAGGTCCGCGTAGGGCTGCCCGGTGAGTGCTTCCGGCAGCCGGGCGGCGGCGTGGCCGAGGTAGTCGAGCAGTCCGTCGCCGCCGCCGAAGGTGGCGAGCCGGTCGCCGTCCATCGCCGGCAGGGGCACCTCCAGGCGGAACAGGTCGGCGGGCGTGGCGGCCGGGGGTGCGGCGCCGGCCGCCAGGGAGGGCAGGTACGGGGCGATGACCGACTGGCAGATGGCGCTGCTGACGTGCCCGAACGTGAGGGTCGACAGATCGCGCAACTGCTTGCGGAAGACCGCGTCGTGGCCGCTCTCCGCGTGGAAGGCGTCACCCATCACGGCCGAGAGGTCGTACAGCGCCTCGCTGACGATCTTCGGCACGATGTACTTGGTGACGGCGGTCAGCACGTCGCACCGGTCGGGCATCAGATGCACCGACCGGCCCGCCGTGAGGGAGAGGCAGTCGGCGATCAGCAGGTCGGCGAAGGTGCCGGCGAGCGCGGACCGCGCGGAGGCGTCGACGGCCGACCCGGCCAGCGCCGGTTCGCGTTCCTGCTCCGCCCGGACGGCGGCCCGCAGAGCGGTGTCGGCGAGCCCGATGATCATGGACGGGAAGGTGGCGTGCGCGGCGGGGAAGGCCCGCAGGCTCAGGGCCACCCCGTCGCCCCAGGTCCCGACGAGGGACTCGCCGGGCAGCGGGCAGTCGACGAACTCGAGTCCGGCGGCCTGGACGCTGCGCGCCCCCGTCGTACGGTGCCGGGGCAGCGCCCGCACCCTGGCCGGAGGCACGGTCGCGGGGTCGAACATCAGGATCGAGTACTCGGCGGCACCGTCGCCGGTCGAGACGAATCCGACGATGAGTTCGGCGGTGTGCGCGTTGTTGATGGCGCTCTTGCGGCCGTTGAGCCGCAGCATTCCGTCGTCGCCCCAGGCCGCGCTGTACTCCTGGGCGTGGAACTCGCTCTCGTGCTCGAAGCGCTGGCAGGCGACCCCGACCGTGCCGCCCCGCAGGACGACGTTGGCCATCTTGGAGCGCTGGTGGGAGTCGCCGTTGAGCCAGACCATCTGCGCGCCCAGGAACGGGGTGAAGCCGTGGCTGAAGGCGAGGGCCGGGTCGCGGCGGAAGAACGGGCGCATCAGGAAGCCGAGGAGGTCGGCCCCGGCCATGCGCCCGCCCAGGTGCTCGGGTACCAGTTCGGCGGGCATGCCGAGGCTCTGGAAGCGCCGTATGCCGACGGCCGAGGAATCCCCCGACTCGTCGTTGGCCAGTACCGCCCGCAGACCCACGGGGTTGTCGTGGCTCCATGGGTCGCCGAGACCGTCTTCGATCTCGGCCACCCGGGCTCGTGCACGGGTCAGCCGGTCGGGCTGCCACTGCGGGTCGCGGCCGGTGACGGCCGCGAGTATGTCGTTGTGTTCGAACATGGTCACCCCAAAGCATCAGAGGGGGCATCAGAGGACAATCCCCCGGACCGTGCAGGGTGTGACTGGAGACAGCCTCGACCAGGGGTCGAGGCGGGTCCCGCCGGACAGCCCTCAGCGCCCCGCGCGGGTGCCCGAGGCGAGCCACCGGTGGACCGGCCGACCGGCCGGGGTGGCACCGCCCCGGCTCCGGAAGGCCCGGAACTCCGCGTCCTTCAGGGTGAGTCTGAGCAGAGCCAGGTCCTGCGGCGGGGTCAGCGGGTCGTCCACCGTGTACCCGACGCGGACCCGGGCCCGGACGTCGTAGAGCTCCTCGGGGCGGAGTTCGAGTCCGCCGAGCAGTGCGGGCAGCCGGGCCCGGCGGTCGGCGCCGACGGAGCGGGCGAGCCTGCCGGTCGTGGCGGGCGGCAGGGCGAACGGGCGGTCCGCCTCGGCGAAGAGCCGGGCCACCGGGGCGCCGACGAGGTGCACGGCGGCGATCCGGGTGTCGGTGGCGGCGGCGCCCAGCGCCAGCCTGCCGCCGAGGTCGAGGCCGATGACCTGGGTACGGGCGGTGGCGGCGGTGCGTACGTACGCGTCGACGAGCCGGCTGACGAGCCCGGCGGACCGGGCCACGTACCCGGCCGGATCGGCCGGCACCGCCGCGACGACCGCGTGGCCGCGGCGCACGAGCCGGGCGAACAGGGGAAGGTACTCCTCGCGCCGGACGAAGGCCCCGCCGACCACGAGGACGAGGGGGCGCGGCCTGCACTCGTCGAGCCCGCCGCTCCACCACACCGTCTCCCGCGGGCCGCCGGGCGTCCCGTGTCTCATCCGTCCGCCTCGGCTCTGCGGACTTCGCGCCTCGTCATGTCCCACTCCTTCGACGGCGCGGGTGCGGACGCACGGTGCCGGAGACAGGACGATTCTCCGCGCAGCCGCTCGGGCGTCGCTGAAGCCGGGGGCCCACCGGGTCGAGCCGGGTTCGAGCCGGGCGGGAGCACACCGCGGGAAAGTGGGTGGTCCGGGCCCTTCCGGCGGGGTCATGTGGACGGGTCACGGGGCCCGGCGCGGCCTGCCATCAGGCAGCGGGCGCTGATCCGGGCGCGCGCGGAAGGGCGTAGCGATGGCCAGGTGGCGACAGGACGACGGGCCCGGCCCGGTGGGGCGGGGCGTCAGGGCCGTGTACCGGGCGCTGGTGACCTACGGGGCGTGCTGGGTCCCGATGCCGGAGGACCAGGTGGCGCGGATCGTACGGGACGCGGCCGGCCGGCCGTCCCCGGCCCTCACCGGACCGCCTTCCGGGCATCCCGAACGTCTCTGTTCGGAAAGGGAGTTCAGTGAGCTGGAGCGGCGACTGATGCGGGAGCTCGGCGTGCGGTGAGCCGCACCCGGGCCGACGGGCCGGCGCCGGGCCCGGGGGTCACACCGGGACCCGGGCCGCCGGGGCGGGCATCGGGTCGCCGGAGGGGGCGGGCTCCGCGTCGACGGGCACGCGCACGGAGAGCTGGAAGACGCCCTCCTCCACCGTGCCGGCCTTGAGCCGGCCGCCGACGGCGGAGACCCGGACCGCGAGGTTCCCGAGCCCGGTGCCGGTGGGCGCGGAGCCCGCGGAGACGAAACTCCCGGTACCGACACCGTCGTTGACGAGGGTGAGGACCACCTGCGCCGGTTGTCCGCGTCCGGCCTGCTCCTCGGTCTTCGTGGTGATCGAACAGGTGCGGGGCTGACTGTGCCGCAGCAGGTTGGTGACGCCCTCGCGCAGCACGGTCGCCAGGATGGTGTGGGCGGTGGCGGAGAGCTTTCCGCAGGCGATGTCGACCCGGGCGTCGATACCCGCCGCCTTCAGCACCGAGCGGGCCGACTCCACCTCGACCAGCAACGACATGTCGCGGTATCCGCGCGCGACCTCCCGCACGTCGGCGAGCGCCTGCCGTGAGATCAGCAGGACCTCGGCGACTTCCTCGCGTGCCCGTTCGGGGTTGTGATCGATGAGACGGCTGATCAGCTCGTTCTTCAGGGTGATCGAGGAGAGGCTGTAGCCGAGGAGGTCGTGCAGGTCCCGGGCGAAGCGCAGCCGTTCCCTGGCGACCGCCATCCGGGCGAGCTCGTCCCGCGACTCGTGGATGGCCGCGGAGAGCGCGGCGAGCCGGGCCAGGGAGAAGAGCACCAGTCCGGTCAGTGCCGTGGAGACACCCATGTACACGACGTTGACGAAGCCGAGGTCCTGCCGGGCCGACACCAGGACGACCGCCGCCACGGTGAGGCCGTACATCGTCCAGCCGGTGCGCGGCGTCAGCGACAGCAGCAGCGAACCGGCGAGGAATCCGGCCATGCCGCCCCAGTGCCAGCCGAACGCCGTGAGCGGGACGAAGGTCAGCACGGCCTGGGCGATCAGGCTCCACGGTGCCACCCGGCGACGCAGCGCCTGCGCCCTCGGCGCCGAGTGCACGTACTGCAGGGTCACCAGCAGCGGCGGGACGGCCAGACTGCACACCAGTTCCCCGTTGCCGGGCGAGACTTCGAAGATGTTCACCATCTGCATGAGCAGGTAGCCGAGGAAGACGACTCCGAGCAGGACGGAGGCGATCGCCGGACTGGGTGCGGCGGAGCTGACGGCCGCCCACTGCTGTGTACCGGTCGCGGCCGTTCTGCGCGCCTGCGGCCTTCGGCCGCGTACATCACCCTGGGTCACACGCCCCACCCCCGTGGCATCGGTTCACACCGAGGGTGAGCATAGCGTTGCGGAGATCGCATGAAAGGCAATATGAACACTTCTTCGATCCGGAGGGGTGAACAGCCGGCGCGACAGGCTCTCGCCCGCCACCGCGATCCGTCGTCGCGACGACGTCCGTGCACGGAAATGCGGGAAATGCCGGGAAGACCGGTACCCGGTCGTGTCCGTCCCCAGGCGCTCGATCCGTCCCGTCGGAACGGTGAAGAACTCACAGAGGCAGTTGTGAAGTGATCACTTGTGGAGATATCGCTCGATTGCGTTTACTCCTGGTCAGCACCACGACAGACGGAAGTCACGAAGAACCACCGAGACCAGTGGAGTGACCATGATCCAGTCCATGTTCCCCAGCCTTGAGTCCACGTCGGTGTTTTCCGCCCCGGAGCACGAAATGAAGTTCGCCGAGCTGATGATGCGCGCCCTGCTCGACCCGTCGACGGCCGACCTGTACTCGGCCCGCCCCGAGGACGTCCTCGGTGAGTTCGGCATCTCCCTCGCCGAGGGCGTGAGTGCCCCCGCCCTTCCCGTCGCCACCGGACAGCACACCGTCCGCGAGGAGTTCTCCGGTCTCGGACCGGCCGGCGCCGTCCTGCTGACGCTCTGCATCAACACCGACCCCACCGGCGCCGAACTGGCCAGAGTCGGCTGCTGAACAGCGGATCCGGGGGGGGAGACCGCATGACACGCATGGCTTTCAAGAGGCATCTGCGCGCCGAGGTGGTGCCGGGTGAAGCGACCTACGTCATCTCCGAAAGAGGCATCTGCGCCTTCGAGGACGCGGGGGTGGCCGCCGTGGCCCCCCTGTTGGACGGCACCAGGGACTTCCGGTCCCTGGTCGCCGACGCCGCGGGGCAGTGCACCCCGGTCGACGTGGCCCTGGCCATCGGCCGGCTCCACGCGGCGGACCTGCTGAGCCTCGCCCCGCAGTCGGCCGGCCAGGCCGACGCGGCGGCCGCCGCCTACTGGGAACTGGCCGGCGCACCAGGTCCGTTGGGGGCCGACACCGTGCGGATCAGGTCGGTCGGCGGCGCGGACCCGGCCGCCGCGGCCCGCGCCTGCACCGCCTCCGGACTCACGGTGGTGACGGATCACGACGGCGCGCGGGCCGACGCCACCCTGGTGGTCTGCGACTCCTACCTCGACCCGGCGCTCAGGGAGATCGAGGCGGACCAGCGCGGCCTCGGGCTCCCCTGGCTGCTGGCGAAGCCGCACGGCACGACCCCGTGGGTGGGCCCGGTGTTCCAGCCGGGCGAGGGGGCGTGCTGGCAGTGTCTGGCGCACCGGATGTCCGGGCACCGGGGCACGGAGACCCATCTGCGGCAGGCCCTGGGCCGCCCGGTGGCCCATCCGCCGGCCGAGACCCCGGCCAGCCTGCTGCTCGGCCACCAACTGGCGGCCGCGGAGTGCGTGAAGTGGCTGGCCGGCCACCGCCACCCGGGCCAGAACGGCATCCTCACCTTCGACACCTTCACCCTCTCCACCCGGCTGCACCGGCTCGACGCCCGGCCGCAGTGCCGCGGCTGCGGTGATCCGTCCCTGGTCGCCCGCCAGGTCAACAGCCCGGTGACGCTGCGCTCCCGCACCAAGTCCGACCTCACGGGCTCCGGCCACCGGGCCGTGTCCGCCGAGCAGACCCTGCACACCTACGAACACCTGATCAGCCCCTTCACCGGAGTCGTCAAGGCCGTCCAGCGCGACGCCCGGGGCCCGGCCGGGCTCAACTCCTTCCGCGCCGGCCACAACCACGCGACCGGGGCCCGCGGGCTGACCGGCCCCGCTTCCCGGCTGCGCAGCGAGAGCGGCGGCAAGGGGATGACCGAACTCGACGCCCGGGTCAGCGCGCTGTGCGAGTCGCTGGAGCGCCACTCGGGCACCTACCAGGGCGACGAGCCGACCGAACGGGCGAGCTGGCGCCAGGTCCGGGACCGGGCCGTCCACCCCTCCGACTGCCTGCTCTTCGACCCCCGGCAAGGTGTCGAGGCCCTCGGCGAGGACACCCCGCTCGACTGGACGCCCGTCTGGTCCCTCACCCGCCGGGAGCACCGGCTCCTGCCCACCGCGCTGCTGTACTTCGACGCGCCGGAGCAGCCGGGCCTGGGCCGCCACGTCCGGGCCGACTCCAACGGCAACGCGGGCGGGAGCAGCCTGGAGGACGCCGTCGTCCAGGGATTCCTGGAGCTGGTGGAGCGCGACGCGGTCGCGCTGTGGTGGTACAACCGCACCCGGCACGCCGCCGTCGACCTGGACGCGTTCGACGAGCCGTGGATCGGCAGGACCCGGGCGCTGCACGCCTCGCTCGGCCGCGAGGTGTGGGTCCTCGACGTGACCTCGGACTTCGGCATCCCGACGTTCGCCGCGCTCACCCGCCGTACCGACAAGCCGGCCGAGGACATCCTGTTCGGCTTCGGCGCCCACTTCGACCCCGCGATCGCCCTGTGCCGGGCGCTCGCCGAGATGAACCAGATGATGCCGGCGGTGGTGGACGCGGCGGCCGACGGCACCGGTTACGGCTGCCCCGACGAGCGCCTGCTGCACTGGTGGCGCACGGCCACCGTGTCCCGGCACCCCTATCTGCTGCCCGACTCCGACGCGCCGGCGCGGGGGCCCGCCGGCTTCGGCTACACGCCCCGCACCGATCTGCGCGACGACATCGACGCCATCACGGAGGCGGTGCGCGAGCGCGGCATGGAGTTGCTCGTCCTCGACCAGACCCGGCCCGACGTCGGTCTCCCCGTCGTCAAGGTGATCGTGCCCGGGATGCGCCACTTCTGGGCCCGGTTCGCCCCGGGACGCCTCTACGACGTACCGGTACGGCTCTCCCGGGTCGCCGCGCCGACCCCCTACGAGGAGCTCAATCCCACGCCGATGTTCCTCTGACCGCTGACGGCGCTCCGGTGACGGCACGTCGGGCGAGCGGCTCCCCCCGGTTACCGCCCGCACGTAGAGTACGCTCCGGCATCCACCGTACGGGGGGTACGGTGGATGGAGGGGAGCGTTCGCTGATGATCAGGATCTTGATCGCCGAGGACATGCGCATGCTGCGCCGCGCACTGGTCGAGCTGATCTCCATGCAGCCCGACATCGAGGTGGTCGCCGAGCTCGACTCGGGGGCCGACATCGTGGCCCGCACCGAAGAGCTCCAACCGGACGTGGCCGTCCTGGACATCGAACTGCCCGTCCTGGACGGCATCTCGGCGGCCCGCGAGCTCCACCGGCGCGGCATCGGCGCCAAGGTTCTGATCATCACCAGCCTGGACCAGCCGAACAACCTGCGCCGGGCCCTGGAAGCACATGTGCGCGGCTTCATGCTGAAGGACACCGAGCCCGAACGGCTCGCCGACGCGATCCGCGCCGTGGCCCGCGGCGAGCAGGTATTCGATCCCCAACTGGCCCTGGCCGCACTGAACACGGCCGAGTGCCCGCTGACCCCGCGCGAGGTCGACGTACTGCGCCTGGCCGCGTCGGGCGACGACGTCGAGGAGATCGCGGCGAGCCTGCACCTGTCGCTCGGCACCGTCCGCAACTACCTGACCACCGTCGTCTACAAACTGGACGCCCGGAACCGGGTCGACGCGATCCGCATCGCCCGCACCTCCGGCTGGCTCTGACCCCGGCCCCACCGCCGCCGGCCCGCGCCCGCGCCCGCCACGAAAGTCACCCCTGACCGACCATGAATCCGTCATATGCCGGACGGGTCGGACTCACATCGCACCGGTGTCCTCCTCACTGTCACCGGGCCCGGCGGCCGTGCGACGGTCGTCCTGACGGGTCCGGACCGTGCGGAGCCCGGACACCGCCCGGGAGGAGCAACCGATGAAGATCGCCATGCTGGGGCCGTTCTCCGCGCACGTGGACGGTGTACGGTTCGCCCCCACCGCGCACAAACCCCGCCAACTCCTCGCACTGCTCGCCGTGCACGCCGGCCAGGTCGTGCCGGTGGACACGGTGGTGGAGCAGCTCTGGGGCGCCGACGCGACCCCGAAGGCACACATGACGGTCCAGACGTACGTCCTCCAGCTGCGCAACCACCTCGCCTGCGCGGTCGGCACCGCCGCCCGGGCCCGGGAACTGCTCGTCACCCGCCCCAGTGGTTACGCCCTGCTGGCCGGCGACGAGGCCGTCGACGCGCACGCCCATGACCGGCTGTGCGCCGCCGCCCAACTCGCCCTGGAGGAGGGCGACGACGCCCGGGCGGCCGCCCTCTTCCGCGAGGCGCTCGCCCTCTGGCGCGGACCCGCGCTGGCCGGTCTGTCCGCCGGCTCCGTACTCGGCATCGAGGCCATGCGCCTGGAGCAGAGCCGTACGGCCGCGAGGGAACGCTGCCTCGCCGCCGAACTGCGGCTGGGGGCGCACGAGCGACTCCTGCCGGAACTCCACGAGCTGACCGCCCGCGACCCGCACAACGAGGAGTTGCACGGGCTGCTCATGACGGCACTGGACCGCTCCGGCCAGCGCGCGCGGGCCCTTGCCGTGTACGCCGGGGTACGCACCCGCCTGGACGAGACGTACGGCCTGTTGCCGTCCCCGCGGCTGCGCCGGCTCGAACAGGAGGTGTGGGGCCGGATTCCCGCGCATCAGGGCTGACCGCGCGCCCCTCCCTCCCCGAGCGCCGGGCCTCTGCCCCCGCCCACCCTCTCACCCTCTCCCCCTCCCGTGCGCGGGCCGCGCGGCCCGCGCCCCCGTGCGCCGGACACGCGGCCCGCCGCCTTCGCCCGCACGGCCGTTGCGCCCCGGGGTGCCGGGTACGGCGCGCCGTACCCCCGCGCTCCACCGCGACCCCGACACGGCTCCAGCGCCGAGGGGTCCTCTGGTGTGCCAGGCGGCCTCGACGAGCGGCCGGCCCGGCCCGGAAGGGGGAGAGAAGCGTGTCCGACCCTCACCGCCGCACCGACGCGAAGAGCCGATCGGTGCCGTAACGCGCTGAGCAGCGCCGCCGCGACCAGTAAGGCGGAACGCCGGCCGCCGTCGGGACAGCCTCGGACCCTCCCGGCGAGCGTGGTCCCGGCGCAGCCGCTCCCGGCCACCCCTCACACATCCCGCTCACCGGACGGCGCCCCGCCAGGACACCCCGCCCGCAGCCCCGTCGGCGCCTCGCGGACCTGCCGTACGGGCGACCGCGCCGGTCGGCCGCACCCCGAATCCGTACGTCACCGTCCCGGATCACCACCTGCCGTCACCCGGCAGTCCTGTCCCGGCCGGTTCGGGGCCCTGACGGCACCCCGCCCGGGCCCTGTCGCCCCACGCTCCCGGCCGCCGCCCGCCCACCCCTCCCGGGCGGCGGCCGGGGCCCCTCCCTCCCCCGCGAGTCGTCCACCCACACCTCAGGGAGTCGAACGCCATGAGTCCACTCACCCCTTTCCCGCTGCCCGCCCGCGCCGAGGACCCCTCGGCCCCGGCCGCTCAGGTCCCCGCGCTGCGCATCCTGCGCGGCGACCCGACCCCGGAGGAGGTGGCAGCCGTCACCGCGGCCCTGCTCGCCGCACTCCCCCGCCCGAGCAGCGGCCCCGCGATCCGGGTCCGGCAGGCCGCCCGCTGGAGCCGCCCCCACAGCACACGTGTCACCGGATCCTGGCGGGCCGCGGGCCCGCGCTGAACGGGGCCCGGAACGCGGCAGGGGCGGCGGCGCATCGGCTCCGGGGTGCGCTCCGGACCCGCCCGTCTCCGGCCGTCCCGGGAGGCCGCGCCCCGGCCCCGGTCCGGCCTGACCGGCCAGAGGGGAACGCGGAGGTTTCGGCCGCCGGGCACGGGGTGCCAAGAAGCGGAAGCCCCACCTGTCCCGCGGACCAGTGGGAGGAGAGAGCGGTCACGGAGCGGAAGGCGAGGGCCGTGCCACGGAGCCGGGAGCCGCTCCCGTGCGCGACCTCGCCGGGGTTGACGCCGTGGCGCTCTCTCCCGGGACCGAATTCCATCGACCGTTCGACCGCAGTCGGGCAGGGTGTCTTCCTGTGAACCACGTACTGTGCGGCCTCGCCGTCAACGAGGCTCTGCCCTTCGAGTTGGTCGGGCACCTGATCGCGGCCGCGGACGCGGACATCGCCGACGGCCTGGCCGGCCGCGCCGACCTCAGCCGCGAGCAGGCGGCCGACCTGGCCGCGCGGGTCGAGGAGAGCATGGTGCGGCTCGTGTACGAGGGCCGGTTGACCGCTGCCGACGTCAACCCCCTCACGCAGCCGCAGGCCGCGCTCGCCCTGCTCGACAAGCGTTCCGGTGACCCGGAGTGGGCACGGCTTTTCGCCCACGACCCCGACGCCGAGCGCCGCCTGAAGCTGGCCGCCTGTCCCGATCTTCCGGCCGATGTGAGCGAGGTGCTCGCCTCCGACCCGGACGTACGGGTCGTCGCGGAACTCGCGCTGTGGACCACGGCGGACCTGGCGGCCCGTCTGGCGCGGCACCCGCATGCGGAGGTCCGCCGCGCGGTGGCGGCCAACGAGGCGACGCCACCCCGGGTCCTGACCATGCTGATCACCGGCGAAGGGCTGCCACCGGCAGAGCAGTGCCTGGTCTGCGACGGTGAGGAGACGCCCTACGCCCACGATCCGCACTGCCCGAGGCTTGACTGCGACCTTCGGTCCGGCATCTCCTGCGACGGCTCGCGCCAGTCAGCCTTCCACGAGTTGGCCGAGCAGGCGCTGTGGAACCCGGCCGCACCGATCGAGGCTCTGCTCCGGTTCGCCGGCCACCCTTCGATGCTGCTGCGCTCCCAGCTCGCTGCCCGCCCCGACCTGCCGCAGGAGGTAGCGGTGCGACTCTCCGGCGATCCCGTTCCCGGCGTTCGAGCGGAACTGGCGGAGAACCCGGCGATCGACGACACCCTGATCCGTCTGCTGGCCGCCGACCGCGGACACGACGTACAGCGCAGGCTGGCGCGCAACCCCCGGGTGCCGCTCGACGTTCTGTCCGATCTGGCAGCGGCCACCAAGATCGGCCCGTCCCTGCTGCCGCGGATCGCCTCCGCTTCCCCCGCCGAGATCGAGGGCTTGGCCAGGTCGTCGAATCCGGTGGTACGCATGCTCCTGGCCGAACGGCGCGATCTGCCGGCCGAGATCCGGAACGTGCTGGCCGACGACCCCGACGCGAAGGTGGTCAAGTCCATCGCGCGGCATCCCGGCCTCTCGGAGGCCCAGTTGCGGTCCATTGTCGAGCGCCACGGAGTCCGGGTCGTCGCCAAGGTGGCGGCCAATCCGGAGACCCCGCCCGCCCTGCTGGAGGACCTGACCAGACACGTACCGCCTGTTCGGAAGGCACTGCGTGAGATCGCCCGGAACCCCGCCGCGACCGGCCCGGCCCTGCTCGCCTGTCTGACGGACAGGGAGGCACGGCGGGTGGCTGCCGGGCACCCGGCACTGCCGCCAGAGGTCATCGTCGAACTACTCGCCGATCACGACTGGCACGTAGTGGAAGCAGCTGCCGCCAACCCGTCCCTGCCACCGGCCGTGATGGCGGAGCTGGTGGGCGCAAGCACATCCGGGAGTCGACCCGGGATGGTCGATTCCAAGGGGTAGGTGCGGCTGCGGGGTCCACTGAGTCTTTCCGATTCCCGTGTTCGGCGACCCCTGTGGGAACAAGCAGGTCCGGCTGACAGCCCTCGTACGGGGACAGTCGACGGGATCAGATACTGGCCTTCGATGCAGGCACGGATGAGGAGCAGGACCAATGACCACCGACCATCGCACAGGACCGCCCAGCTTCGGCAGCGAACGCGACATGCTGCGGGCTTTCCTCGACTACCACCGCGCGACCCTCGCCATGAAGTGCGAAGGGCTCACCGACGAGGAGCTGCGGCAGCAGTCGATGCCGCCGTCCACGCTTTCACTGCTCGGTCTGGTGCGGCACATGGCGGAGGTGGAGCGTGCGTGGTTCCGTCGGGTGTTCGAGGACAACGACGCGCCCATGGTCTGGTCCGACAAGATCGACTTTCAGGCGGCGTACGACGCGAGTGCGTCAACCAGGGACGAGGCGTTCGTGGCCTGGGATGCCGAGGTGGAGAACTCGCGCCGTGTCGAGCGGGAGGCTGAGTCCCTGGAGCAGGCCGGGTACCAGCCACGATGGGGCGAGGAGGTGTCGCTGCGGATGGTGATGGTGCACGTGCTTCTGGAGTACGGCCGCCACAACGGGCACGCGGACCTGCTGCGCGAAGGTGTCGACGGGACCGTGGGCGCCTGAGTCCGCGGAAGCCTTCCATCGCCACATGCTGACTTGTTCGGAGAAACACCCGCGGGGTCGGAAGGAGGAAGTCCAACGTCAGTGTGTGGGAACGGACTTGGACTCCCTCGCCACCGCACTCCCTGTGAAGACCGACGACCCGCTGAAGGACTCACCGCACCTGGCGTCCGGCGGTCGGTATCGCCCCCCAACTGACCGATGCCGAGTTGGTCACACTCGCGATGATGCAGGCCAGGCCGGGCTTCACCTCCGAGGCCAAGTGGCTCCCCCCGCCCGGGCCCGGCAGACGCTGATCGGCGACAAGAACTGCTTCGGCCGCGACTTCGAGCGCCAGTGGGCCGAGCAGGACCAACCGGTGTTGACTTCCGCGTCTAGTGTGGATTCACTAGACGAGAGCTGATGCTCCCGCACTATGGCGAGTCTCGGCAGCTGTCGACGGAGGGCCCGCGGAGAGCTCATGGAATCCCACGCAGAGGCAGACTCCACACGCACCCAGGGGACGGTCCGGGATGCTGTGGCCGTTCCACCGTTCATGGCGCGTACGGCAGTTCACGCGGGCGTCGCCCGTGTGGTCCTCGTCGGCGACCTCGACATGGACACCGCACCCCACGTCGGGAGCGTGGTCGCGGCATGCCTGGCGGAAGGCTCCACGTGTCTGCGCCTCGACATGACGGGCGTCTCCTTCTGCGACTGCGCGGGTCTGAGCGCCTTACTCGGGGCGCGCGCCGCCGCACTGCGAGCGGGCGTGGACGTCGCCGTGGAAGGGATCGGTGCCGGAACACAGGTGGCGCGACTGCTCTCCCTGATCGGGGTCGACACGTTCCTCGCCGAGCGGAAGGCGCCGGTGGACGCGGACCCGGTCAGCCGTCGCTCCGCGGGCGCCGTCCCGCCTCCTCACAAGCCGCGGCGACTGCCGCCGAGCCACGGTCCCAGCGCCTTCTGACATGATGTCGGCCCCCGCCACCTGCAAGGACGTACCGATGCCCGCCCCGCGCCCAGACAGCCGACCGGTCAGGATCCTGTTGGTCGAGGACCACGACATGGTGGCCGAGGCGATCTGCCTCGCGTGGGAGCGATCACCCGATCTGGAGGTCGTGGCGCGCGCGGCGTCGGTGTCGTCGGCGCTGGCCGACGCGGCGCGGTACGAGCCGGACGTCGTGCTGATGGACCGACGCCTGCCCGACGGTGACGGGGTCACCGCCATCGCCGATCTGCTGGCTCTCCTCCCGGACGTGCGTGTGCTCATCCTGGCGGCGGAGGGAAGCGGTTCCGTCGCCGCGCGGGTCGCGGAGCGGGGCGGGGCCGGAATGATCCTGAAGGCCAACGGTCTGCGGGAGCTGGAGGACGCCGTCCGGCGGGTGGCGGCGGGCGAGATGGTCTTCGGCCCGGACGTCCTGGGTGATGTGCTGCGGCGGCTCACCGGCAGGGCGCCGGCGGTCGGTGGCGACCTGACGCCCCGGGAGCGGGAGGCTCTCGGTCTGCTGGCCGAAGGCCGTACGACCGCGGAGATCAGCGTCCACCTCGGGGTCGCCCTGAACACGGGGCGCAACCACGTCCAGCGGGTGCTGCACAAGCTGGGGGCCCGTTCCCAGCTGGAAGCGGTGGCGATCGCCCGGCGCGAGGGCCTCCTCGCATGACGCCGGAGCCGGGACCGCACCGGTGGGAGCGGAAGCAGGCGGCTCCGCTGTCGGAGGAGGCGTTCACCCTGCTGGTGCAGGGGGTGCTGGACTACGGCATCTTCATGCTCGACCCGCAGGGCTACATCATCAGCTGGAACGCGGGCGCGGAGCGGATCAAGGGGTATCAGGCCGCCGACATCCTCGGGCAGCACTTCTCCGTCTTCTACCCGCCCGAGGACCAGTCCTCGGGGAAACCGCAGTGGGAGCTGGAGACCGCCGTCGCCGAGGGCCGGCTCGAGGACGAGGGCTGGCGCGTCCGTCAGGACGGTTCCCGGTTCTGGGCGAACGTGGTCATCACCGCCCTGTGGGACGAGAACGGCGTACTGCAGGGCTTCGGCAAGGTCACCCGTGACATGTCCGAACGGCGGGCGGCGCAGCATGCCCTCGTCGAGAGACGGCGGTTGTTCGATCATCTGGTCCAGGCGCAGGAGGTGGAACGGCGTCGCATCGCGTGGGACGTCCATGACGACTCCATCCAGGCCATGGTCGCGGTGGGGATGCGACTCGAACTGCTGGCGGACCAGGTCGCGGAGCCGCACTCCGCGGAGCTGCTCCGTCTCGACGCGTCGGTGCGGGAGGCGATCGGTCGCCTCCGCAGTCTGACCTTCCGGCTACATCCTCCGGGGATCGACCGGCACGGTTTGGTCGAAGGGCTCTCCAGCCACCTGGACGACGTGGTGGGCATCTCGTGGGGAATGGAGTACTCCTTCGACCACGCGCTGGAGCACGAGCCCGCACCGGAGACGGCCATCACCATCTTCCGCATCGTCCAGGAAGCGCTGCTCAACGTGCGCAAGCACGCGCGGGCGAGCAGGGTCGACGTCCGTCTCACCTCGGTCGACGGGGGCATTCTGACGCGGGTCGTGGACGACGGCACCGGCTCTCCGATGTCCCAGGACGGCACCCGCGAGCATTTCGGGGTCATCGAGATGCGGGAGCGGGCCGAGACGGCCGGGGGCTGGTGGTCCTTGCACAGTCGCCCGGGTGCGGGGACGACGGTCGAGTTCTGGGTGCCGAATCCCCTGCCGCTTCCGACGCCGACGGACGGCAAGCCGTGACCGCGGGGGCACCGGGCGGTCTCCCCGGTCCGTCTCCGCTCAGCGTCCTTCTGTGCGACGACAACCCGATGATCCTGGAGTCCCTGGGCGACGTCGTGCGGGCCCAGTCCGACATGGAGATCGTGGGTACCGCGCGCGACGGCGCCCGGGCGCTCGAACTCGCGCAGCGGCTCCGGCCCGACATCGTGGTCCTGGACGTCCGCTTCCCCGGTGGAGGCCCCTCGGTGGCCCGGGAGATCGCACGCTGTTCACCGGACAGCCGGATCGTGGCGTTCTCCGCCTACGACTACAAGGGCTCCGCCGAGCAGATGCTGAGCGTCGGCGTCCTGGAGTACGTGCTCAAGGGCGTGAGCAATCGGGACTTCCTCGCGGCTCTCCGCCGGGCGGCGGGACCCCGGTGAGGGCCGGATGCGGCGGCGGCCGACGCGGACCTGGTGGTGGGGCGGCGGGCCGTCCTGGGGGACGGCCCGGCTCACTCCAGACCCATGTGGAGCCGCAGGACGAGTCCCTCGGCGCCCGCGCGGATCTCGACCAGATCGCACAGCTGATGCATGATCCACACACCTCGGCCACCGGTCGCCGCCCGGGGATCGGGCCGGCGGCGGCCCGTGAGGGGGTCGGTCAGGAGCCCCTGGTCGCGGATCTCCGCGACCAGTTCACCCCTCTCGCGCCACATGCGCAGGATTCCGTGGCCGCCGCCGTGCCGCACCGAGTTGCCGGTCGCCTCGCTGATGGCGAGGAGCCAGTCCGTACGGCGGACCGGTGGCAGACCGACGGCGTCCGCCCAGCGCTCGGCCTCGTCACGGACGAGCGCGAGACCCTCCTCGCCGAAGGGGACGACGACGGCGTCCGACGGTTCGGGCAGCGGGGCGTCGCAGTCGCGGCAGACCTCGTGCGGATCGGCGTAGCCGGAGCTGGCGCGGTACGCCCCCGGTTCACCGACCACCGGGTGGGTGCGGTACGCCTGCGCCAGCACGTCTTCGGGCAAGGCGGTGTCGTAGGGGCACAGGATGCTGACGGGACGCCCGGTGAACGCGAGGTTGATCAGCGCTTCGTGGCGCGTGGCCTCCAGCGACTCCGCCGGCGTGCGCCCGACCCAGATCGGCTCTCCCACGATCGATGCCTGGGTGCACGTGTTCCGCCCCTTGTCCGCGAACTCCTGGAGCATCGAGAGGATGCGCCCCGGATTGCGTCCCGCCTGGCGCATGTCCACCCAGGTGACGCCGTCCCCCTCGACGTGGTCCCGCAGCAAGGCGAGCTGGGGACCGGGCACGGCCACCAGCACGGAGTGGCGGCGGTCCACGGCGTCCTGGACGAACGACCCGACTCCGTCGAGGTACTCGTCCCTGGTGCCGTAGAACAGTGCCGGATGGTAGAAGGCCGCCTGGGGGCCGGGTTCGGTCGAAAGCGTTCCGTATGTCGTCATCGGTCCACGACCTCCACCATGGAATCAAGCTCCGGGAACAGTCGCAGTAGTCGTCGCACGGCAGGAGGGGCCTGCCGCATCCTCAGTCGGGTCCCTCCCGGCCGCACGGCCGCGGCCTCGGCCAGCACGGCCAGCGACGCCGAGTCGAGGTGACGCAGGCCGGCCAGGTCGAGTTCCATCGGCTGGACCTTCGAGCCGGAGACGGCGGCGGCCGCGGACGCGACGGCGTCCCGGGTGTCGTATCCGGCCGACCCGGACAGCGCCAGGCCCGGCCGGTCCGCCAGGGGCGCCACCCGAAGGGCCGGCTCGGCGTACGGTTCCCCCTCGTGTGTCAGGTGGGCGCCCGCGAGCATCCCCACGTACGCGTCGGTGAGCAGGCGGCGGTCGTAGAAGCACCACGCCTTCAACGGCAGTCGCGCGAACACCTCGTGGTGCATGCGCAGTTCGTACTCCAGCAACCGGTCGGCGCCGGTGACGTCCCGCGCTCCCCAGGACATCTCACCGATCGCCCGCAGCCCCGGGTAGCCCGAGGCGCGGGCCGCCTCCGCCACGTCGAACCAGAGCCCGATCATCGCGTCGGGATCGAAGCGCGAGCCCGCCAGGTACGTCTGTGCGGCGACCGACACGGACAACTGCCCGCGCGACACGGCTCCCGCCGCGTCGATCCCCGCGTCGGTGAGGGCGCGCAGGACCCGTTCGGGGGCGGTGGTGTCCGCGAAGTACTGCACCTGTTCGCCCTTTTCCAGCCCGCCGCGGACGACGGCGGCGAGGTGTTCGGCCCACTGCCGGTCGTCGGAGAAGACCACACTGTGGTGGCATCCCTGCACCGGCTCCGTCTCCCCGGGCACCGGCACCCCTCCACCCTTCGGCACGCCACTCCTCGTCGTCCTGTCCGCCCTTGCGGCTCCTCGCCCGGATCCCGCCGGGCCCGCGCGGACCGGCACCACTCCCCCGTCCGGCCCGGTCCGGCCGGAAGGCCCTCACTCTCCCGACCATGGAAACACGGATGGGGCGCGTCCGACGCGCCGGTGCCCGCTCCCGGGCCGGGACGCGTCGGGCGGAAGGACTCCCGGGGCGAACGCTTCGACCCTGGTGGGAGCTGCCCGGAGCAGGGCACGGGTGTTCCGGCCTCGCCGGACGATCTTCCGGTCGTCCGCTCCCGCATGTGGCCGGGATCTCGGCGACCCGCCCGTGCGCACCGCGCGACGGGACCGGCACCGGTGGGCTGTCAGGAGGTCCGTCCCGCCGGGGCGGCCGGCCGCGCGGCCCCTCCCGCCGCGCCTCGCCACCCGCCGGGGCTCACAACATGATGAGCAGACGGGTACCCGCCTTGAGCTTGCGGTTCACCGAGCGGCTCTGCACGTACACCTCCAGCCGGGGGTTGTTGCCCGCCTTCACGGAGACGGTGCCGCGGACACCTGAGCCGAAGAGCAGGCTGCGGGCCGCGTCCCCCGTGTAGGCGCGGTCGGTGTCCTTCTCGACCACGATGACCTCCTTGTCCGGCTGGACGGTGACGCGGGCGCCCAACTGGTAGTAACAGGAACCGCGTCGGTAGGAGACGCCGGGGTGCGAGTCGACGAAGGGCCTGATCTCGGTCTCTTTGTCGACCTTGAGGAGCCGGTACTTGTCGGCCGCGATCGGCTCCAGCTTCGCCCGCACCTCGTCGACCGATATGTCCTGACCCACCGCGAAGAGGTTCTTCGTACCGCGCACGCCCTGCTCGCGGCCCCGGAGGAAGCTGGTGGCGGCGGCACGCACGGTGCCGATCGCCTCTTCGACGCCTTCGGTGGAATCGGCGTCCCAGATGGCGATGTTGCCGGCCGGGAAGCCGTAGTTCTGGGCGGTGCGCTTGGCCAGGGAGTTCGGCACGAGGATGGCGGAGGTCCAGTGGCCCGGAAGGCCGCCCATCGTCGACGAGATGCGCTTCAGCCAGGGGCCGAGGATGGTCATGTCGCCGTCGTGCCGCCGGTCACCACCGGAGGCGTTCTCCTCGCCGTCCGTCACCACGATCTGCAGGAAGCTGTGCTCGCCGTACTCCTCCCAGATGTGCCCGAGGTCGTCCAGGGACTTCAGTGAGGCTTCGATGAGGGCGGTGGCGCCGTTGTTGACCTTGTACAGCCCGCGCATGGACGGCAGGTGCTTCACGTCCATGTCCCAGACCAGGTTCTCCACCCTGTGGTCGAAGGAGTAGAGGCTGATCCGGGTCTCGTGGCCGAGGCTGTCCGACTCGGCCTTCAGACCCGCCACGAACTCGTCCACGACACGGATGAGCTGCCCCTCGTGCGGGCGCATGGAGCCCGAACTGTCCACGACCAGCGCGACGTGGTTCACCTTGTGCCGGATCTTGTTGGCGGACACGCTGCCACTCCCCCTTCGGAACTCCCCGAGTGATGTCTCCAACCTAGGGGGAGGGTCTGACAACGGGGAGCGGCCCGCTGACGGGTCATCACCCCTCGGACGGCCGCCTCTCGGCGCACGGTCACCCGCCCGCGGACGGGGTCGGGTCGGGCCGGGCCGGTCAGTCCAGTGCTGCGCGGATCGCTGCTTCGACCAGGCGGGCGGTGCGGGCGTGGCCGGCGGCGTTGGGGTGCACGAGCGTGGCCCGCGCTCCGACGGGACACGTCAGGGTGTAAGTGCCGAGGGCGAGCCGGCGGGGCCAGTACGGGGCCGCCTCGCCGCAGATGCCTTCCACCCATTTCTCGGCCCGGGGGCTGCACGCGTCGTGGCCCTCGCCCCCGGCGGCGCTGTCCACGAAGGTGTCACCGCTCAGCTCCGTGACGGTCCGGATGACGGCGTTGAGGCCGACGTTCACCTCGTGCAGCCAGGCGATGTCCTCATGGGTGACCGAGACCGTGCCGAGAGGGTCGATCCGGGCGGCCAGCTCGGAGGGGTCCCGACGGTCGCAGGGGCCGGGGTCGGCGGGGAAGATCAGGGGGTAGCCGACGGTGATGACCTCGGCGCCGGGTGCTTGCCGGTGCACGTCGGCCAGCATGGCGGCGTACTCCTGGGCGATCCGCTCGTACGTGTCGGCGATCGGTTCCTGGCCGCCGGTCGTGACGGGGCCGCCGGTCGTCACCGGGCCGCCGCTCGGCTCCGTCGGTTCCCCCGCGGGGACCGGTGCACGGTGCCGGTGGGCGTCGCGGCACGGGGCGGCGACGTCCGGCAGGCCGGCTCCGCCGACCAGGCAGGTGACGAGCATCGGACTGAAGGGCACGCTGTTGCCGCCCACCCCGATCGTGACGACGTCGGTGTCCGCGTCCAGCCCGGCGCGTACGGTCTGGGCGGCGACGCTCGGCCAGCCTCCGGCGGGTGCCCGCACCGGGCCGGTGGGGATCTGTCGGGTGGTGGTGATGTCCTGGACGGTGGCGCCCCCGCAGCTGACGTCGGTCAGTTCCACCGGCCGGCCGTGCGGCGGGCGGGTGGTCAGCCCGGCCCGTACGAGGGCCGGGTACGCCCCGGTGGTGCGGTCGCAGCCGTCCCGGTCCGGGCTGCCGAGCGCCGGGGTGGGCTCGCCGACGATGAGGCCGGCCGTGGTCGAGTCGCCGAGGGCCGCCCACCGCACGGGCTCGGGCGCGGGAGAAGCCGGCACCGGCACGGCGGCCGCGAGCGTCAGGGCGGCCAGCGCACCGAGTGCCGCACGGCGGGAGCGGACGAGGACACGCCCGCGTCCGCCGACGGGGCCCTCCTGTTCCCGCGGGGCGGACGGCGTCGTCGTGGTGTGGAACACGTGGCTCTCCCGGGACGGTGATCGGCGACCTTCCGCACTCAAACAGCCGAGTCACCCGCACGTCTCCGGGAGCGGTGGTCATTCACTCCCCCGTGTCCGCCGTTCGCCCCGCTCATCCGGCCGGCGGGTGAGCGGACTTCACCGCGTGGGCCGCCCGCCCGCCACGCCCGCCCCGACGACCGGGTTCGCGGTCGCTCCGCCGCACATCCGCTACACGCTCCGCGCCGGGGTAGACGGCGCAGACCAGCACGATCGACAGGACGGAGCAGCCGGACGTGGCCATCACCACCACCGGAGCGGTGTACGGATGTCTCGGGTTGGGGGCGCTCCTCGCGGCGGTGCTTCCCCGGCTGTTGTCACGCCGGCCCGTCTCCCCACCCATGGTCTTCCTCGCGTCCGGGCTGCTCGTGTACGCGCTGCCGCTTCCCCTCCCCCTGCCCGAGGTGAACCCGACGGAGCACCGGGCGTGGGCGGAGCACCTCACCGAACTCTGCGTGATCGCGTCCCTGATGGGTGCGGGACTCGCGATCAACCGCCCGTTCGGATGGCGGACGTGGCGCACCACCTGGCGGCTGCTCGGCGTGGCGATGCCGCTCGCCATCGGTGCCACCGCACTGGTGGCGTACCTGCTGCTGGACTGGCCGCCGTACGTGGCGCTCCTGCTGGCGGCGGTGCTGGCGCCCACCGACCCCGTCCTCGCCTCCGAGGTGCGTGTGGGTGAGCCGACCGACGACGAGGACGACGAGGACGAGGTGCGTTTCGCGCTCACCAGTGAGGCGGGGCTCAACGACGGGCTCGCGTTCCCGTTCGTCCTCGGCGCTCTCGCACTCGGCGCGACGGGCGAGGCGTGGTCGACGGAGTGGCTCGCGCACTGGGCGTGGAGCGACGTGCTCGTCCGGCTCGCGGTCGGGGTGGCGGTGGGTGTGGGGACGGGGCTGCTGCTCGGGCGTGTGCTCTTCCACGCCGGCGCGAAGCCGCTGCGTCTCGCGGAACACGGCGAGGGTTTCGTCGCGCTGGCGGTGACCCTCACCTCGTACGGTCTGGCCGAATCCCTGCACGGGTACGGGTTCCTTGCGGTCTTCGCGGCGGCCTGCACCCTGCGCAGCCGTGAGCGGGGCCACCAGTACCACCAGGTGCTGCACGAGTTCATCGAGCAGATAGAACGGCTGCTGATGGCGGTGCTCCTCTTCGCGACGGGCGCCTTCATCGCGACGGGCGCCCTCTCCCACCTGACCTGGCGGGGGGCCGCCACGGGGCTGCTGCTCCACCTGTTGATACGGCCGCTGACCTCCTGGCTCGCGCTGGTGCGGGGGCCGGCCGCCCGCAAGGAGCGACTGGTCACCTCGTTCCTCGGCATCCGGGGCATCGGCTCGTTCTTCTATCTCGCCTATGCCTGTGGGCGGGGCGAGTTCGGCCCGTACGAGGACGAGTTGTGGGCGATCGTGGTCTTCACCGTCCTCGTCTCCGTCGTCCTGCACGGAGCCTCGGCCGCACCGATCACCGCACATCTCGACCGGGAGAACGGGACGGACCCGGACGCCCCGGAGTCCGGGGACGGTCTTCACCGCAACGACAGCGACAGCGACAGCGACAGCGACAGCTCCAACGGCACCGGCACCCGCACCCGTACCGACAGCTCCCACGACGACAGCGACACCGACACCGACGACGGCGTGGCCCGGGAACGCGTCTGAGTCCCGGCGGGCGTGCGGGGCCCTCACGGCCCCGCACGTGCGAAGGGGCGGGGGCCCCGCGCGGGGGCGTGGCCCACGTACGGGGGCGCGCGAAGACCTCGTACGGGCCGGGGGCCTCGGCCCGTACGAGGCCGGCTCTTCGGCGGAGCGCGCCGGTGTCCCGGCGGAGCGGTCGCCGGCTCAGAAGGAGCGCGTCAGCTTCCGTGCGGTGCTGCAGTGCGCGGTGCGCCCGTGGCGCCAGAGCTGCACGACGGTCACGCCGAGCAGCACGGTGAACACCCCCAGGAGCACCACCGCGATCGCCGCTTGCCGGCCGTCCGCCGTCGCGCGGCCCGGCTCCTGGGTGAGCAGGCCGAGCAGCGACAGCAGCGCGCCGACCAGGTAGACGGAGCGAACTCGTCGCAACTGCCTCAACGCACGGGGAGCAAGAGCCACACGCCTCATCGATGCCATACGCGGATCCTTCCCAGAACGCGTCCCCGCAGACGCCTGGTCGGGTCCGAAAATGTCGCGCCCTACGGAGTGCCCAGCCGGATCTGCAGGGCGGGGAAGCGGGGTGCCCGGAATCCGAGGGTTTCGTAGAGGTGCGTGCCGTCCGCAGTCGCGTGGAGGTCCACCGCGGACACCTCCGTCTCCTCGGCGAACCAGCGCAGCAGCGCTTCGGTGCAGGCGCGCGCATACCCCTGGTGGCGGGCGGCGTGTTCGGTCGCGACGTTCGAGACGTGTCCGCGCAGGCCGCTGGGGCTGGTGGGCCCGGGGGCGTGGTGGTCGCAGGTGCCGACCGCGCAGCTGACGACGCCGCGCCCCGGTTCCTCCACGACGAAGGCGGCGAAGTCGGCTTCTCCCGCAAGGCGTTCGGCGAACCACCGCCCTGCCGCCTCCCGCCAGGGTGCGTCCTCGGGCCCGGCCGGGATCCCCATGTCGGCCAGCATCAGGGCCCGGAGCCGTACGAGGGCGGGAACGTCGGCGGCCGTGGCGCGGCGGACCTCGGGGGTGGGGGTGCGCGATGTCTTCTCCATGGAGCACAGGGTGGGGAAGGGGCGGCGGGCCCGGCAATCGGATTGTCCCGCCCGTGCGGGGGAACACGGTGTCCTGTGACCCGTGTCGCGGACCCGTCGGCGGGACGGACGAGGGACCGGGAGTCGCTCCCGCGCCCCGTACGTGTCCGTTCCCCGCTCGTCCTGCGGCGCAACCCCACGGAAGGGTTCCTCGTATGGCAGTGCACAAGTCCCTCGTGCTCGTACTCGACAGCGCCGAACCGATGGAACTGGCCGACTTCTACGCCGGGTTGCTGGGCGCCGAGGTCAGGCCGGGGCAGGGCGGCGACTACGTGGAGGTCGTCGGGGAGGCCGGGGTCCATCTGGCGATCCGGCGGGACCACGGTTACGCGCCCCCGAGTTGGCCCCGTCCCGACGACGCGCAGCAGGCCCACGTGCTCGTACGGGTCGCCCGCGAGGACATGGACGAGGCCGAGCGGGAGGCGATCGGGCTCGGAGCCACTCCGGTGGAAGCACGCGACAACGGCGGCCGCAACGACACGCGCCACTACGCCGATCCGGCGGGGCACGGTTTCGCGATGACCGCCGTGTGACGCCCGGTCCGGGCCCACCGCGGGCCCGGACGGCGCTGTCGGATCAGCGTCTCGGAGCGGGCCGGCGGATGCACGAAGGACGATCACCGGTCCCGGCGCCCCGGCCCTCCATCGCCGGCCCCCACCTCGGCACGGCCGTTCCTCACCCCCGAGGAGCGGCCGTGCTGTTGCGTACGACCAGGCTGGTGGCCAGCTCCAGGCGCGTGGTCATCGGGGCCTCGTCGCGCAGTCGCACCAGCATCTGCACCGCTTCCTCGGCCATCTGCCGCAGCGGCTGGTGGACGGTGGTCAGGGCGGGGCTGGACCAGCGGGCGATCGGTACGTCGTCGTAGCCGACCACGGAGAGGTCGTGCGGGACGCGCAGCCCGCTGACCCGCGCCGCTTCGAGCACGCCGAGGGCCTGCAGGTCGCTGCCGGCGAAGATCGCGGTGGGCGGGTCGGGCAGGGCGAGGAGCTCCATCGTCCGGTCGTAGCCCCCCTCGACGTGGAAGTCGCCGTAGAGCACCAGGTCGGGGGAGGTCTCCAGTCCGGCCATGCTCATCGCGGAGCGGTAGCCGTCCAGCCGGGCGAGGGAGCAGATCATGTCCTCGGGGCCGGTGATGATGCCGATCCGGCGGTGCCCCAGCTCGATGAGGTGACGCGTCGCGGCGAGGCCGCCGCTCCAGTTCGCCGAGCCGACCGAGGGCACGTCCGGTTCGGGGTCGCCGGCCGGGTCGATGATCACGAAGGGGATCGACCGGGACCGCAGCTGCTGCTTGAACTCGACCGGCAGAGCCGAGAAGACCAGCACCACACCGAGCGGGCGTCGCTGGAGCACTCCCTCGATCCACTCGGGGCTGGGCGAGTGGCGGGTGCCGCTCTCGGTGAGAACCACGCCCGCCCCGTGGAGCTTGGCGACGTTCTCCACGCCCCTGATCAGCTCCATCGCCCAGATGCTGTCGAGCTCGTGGAAGACCAGCTCGATCAGCGGTGCCTCCCGGGCGGACCGGGTCGTCCGCCGGTAGGAGTGCGTCTCCAACAGACGTTCCACCTTGACCCGCGTCGGCGCGGCAACGTCCTGTCTGCCGTTCAGCACCTTCGAAACTGTCGAAATGGAGACGCCGGCCTGCTGGGCCACCTGGGCGAGGGTGATGCGGCCCACGTTCTCGTCATCGCGCATGGTGAGAAGCATAGGGCACGAACAATTGGCCAACAGAGATAACAAATCAGCAACTTGAGCCCCGAGGGTTGACCCCTCCCGTCGCCGAGCCCTAGCGTCCCGACGCATGAAGTTTCGGTAATGAAGCCGAAACATTTTCGAGAGGGCGAGACCATGACGCGACGCACACGGCTCCCACGCACCGCTCTTGTCGGCGGGGCCGTCCTGGCCATGGCGCTGTCCATGTCGGCGTGCGGAGGGGACGATTCCGCGTCCGGCGACGACAAGATCCACGTACTGGTCTACGGGGACGCCACCAACAAGGTGGAGAAGCAGCTCATCGCCACCTTCAACAAGACGTCCAAGGTCAAGGCCGTCCTGGACACGATCCCGGGCGCCGACTACCAGGCCAAGCTCCAGACGATCATCAACAGCAAGCAGGCCCCCGACGTCTTCTTCAACTGGGGCGGCGGCAGCATCAAGCCCTTCGTGGACGCCGGGCTGCTCCTCCCGCTGGACGACTTCATCGCGAAGGACCCGGGACTCAAGGACAACTTCCTGCCGTCGGTGTTCAACAGCACCGTGGTGGACGGCAAGGCGTACGGCATCCCGATGCGCGGGACGCAGCCGGTGCTGATGTTCAACAACAGCAAGGTGCTCAAGGACAACGGCCTCACCGCTCCCAAGACCTGGGACGAGCTGGTGAACGCGGCGAAGGTCCTCAAGTCGAAGGGCGTCACCCCGATCGCCCTCGGCGGCGGCGACAAGTGGCCGACACTGATGTGGTTCGAGTACCTCTACGACCGCGTCGCGGGCCCCGAGCTCTTCCAGAGCGCGCTCAAGGGCGACAAGGACGTCTGGGCGAGTGACGACAGCAAGGCCGCGCTCAACAAGCTCAAGGAACTCATCGACGCCGGTGCCTTCGGCACCAACTTCGACTCGGTGAAGTTCACCGACGGCGGCTCGCCCACCCTGCTCGCCACCGGCAAGGCCGCCTTCGAGCTGATGGGCTCGTGGGAGTACTCGACGCTGCAGGACTCGCAGCCGGACTTCGCCAAGTCCGACCTCGACTACAGCGCCTTCCCGGCCGTCGACGGTGGCAAGGGCGCCCCGACCGACATCGTCGGCAACACGAACAACTTCTACTCGGTGCTGAAGAAGACCAAGCACCCGGAGGCGGTCGCGGAGTTCCTGAAGCTCCAGTACTCCGACCAGTTCGTGAAGTCGCAGCTCTCCATCGGCAACCTGCCGACCACGACCAACACCGAAGCGCAGCTGGACGGCGCCGCGAGCCCCGACTACGCGCGCTTCCAGTACGACCTCGTCAAGAACGCGCCCTCCTTCCAGCTCTCCTGGGACCAGGCCTACCCGCAGACCGCCGGCACGGCCCTGACGACCGCGGTGCAGCAGTTCTTCAACGGCGGGATCGACGTGGACGGCTTCATCAAGGCGATGCAGGCACTGCCCACCTCCTGACCGCGCCCCACCATCCGACTGGGAACACCTCTCATGACCACAACTGCCACCGCGGTCTCCGCGGACAGCAAAGGGGTCGAGCGGAGCGGCCGTCGACCCGGCCGCTCCCGTGAAGGCGCCGGCCGCCCCGGTTTCGCCTGGGCGGCTCCGGCCGCCGTCTTCTTCGGCCTCTTCGCCATCGTCCCGCTCGCCCTGGTCGTCGCCCTCTCCTTCGCGAGCTGGAACGGACTCTCCGACCCCGAGTTCGCCGGTCTCGACAACTGGAAGAAGCTGTTCGACGACCCGATCATGATCAAGAGCCTCTGGCTCAGCCTGCTGCTCACCCTCCTGGGTGTCGTCGTGCAGACCCCGCTCTCCATCCTGCTGGGGGTGTGGGCGGCCGGCCATCAGCGCAACCGGGCGGTGCTGTCCGCGATCTACTTCGTCCCGCTGCTGCTCTCGGCCACGGCCGTCTCCGTGCTCTGGCGCGCGGTGCTCGACCCCAACTTCGGTGTACCCGCGCACGCCAAGTGGCTGTTCGGCGACGGGAACCTGTTCGGCATGCAGAGCAGTGCGATCGGGGTGCTCATCTTCGTCAGCACCTGGCAGTTCACCCCGCTGCACACGCTGATCTACCAGGGCGCCGCGCGCTCGGTGCCCCGCGTGCTCTACCAGGCGGCGGAGATCGACGGGGCGGGCCGGTACCGGCAGTTCTTCCACATCACCCTGCCGCAGCTGCGCAACAGCGTCGTCACCTCGATGATCCTCATGGTCGTCGGCGGCCTGACGACCTTCGACACCGTGCTGATCCTCACCCAGGGCGGACCGGGCACGGACACCACCATCAGCGCCTACTACATGTACCAGAAGGCCTTCAAGAGCTTTGACTACGGGGCGGCCTCGGCGATCGGCGTGATGCTGATCCTGGTCGCCACGATCATCTCGCTGGTGATGGTGCGCCTCACCGGCTACGACAAGATGAACAGCACCATGGAGGGCATGTGAGCAGGCGCCGTCCCAACATCCTCGCCGGCTTCGGCTCCACCGTCTGGCTCCTCGTGGTGGGTCTCCCCCTCTACGTGATGCTGGTCGCGACCTTCCAGAACCGCGCCGACTACGGGTCGAACGGGCCGTTCGCACTGCCCGAGCACTTCACCCTCGACAACTACGTCGACGACTTCAACAGCGGGTTCGGTCAGTACTTCCTGAACACGGTGATCGTCACCCTCTCCGTGGTGGCGATCGTCGTGCTGCTCGTGGCGCCGCTGTCGTACGCGATCGTCCGCAGCCGCAGCCGCATGACCGGACTGGTGTTCCGTCTCTTCCTGCTGGGGCTCGCCATTCCGTCGCAGGCCGTCATCGTGCCGATGTTCTTCGCGATGAGCGAGGTGGGGCTCTACGACAACCTCATCGGCATCATCCTGCCGACGGCCGCCTTCGCGATGCCCGTGTGCGCCCTCATCCTCACCGGCGTGATGCGCGACATCACCCCGGAGCTGTACGAGGCCATGACGATGGACGGCGCCACTCACCGCCGGGTCTTCTTCCAGCTGGTGCTGCCGCTCTCCAAGAGCGGTCTCTCCACGATCGTCGTCTTCTCCGCCCTCCAGGCGTGGAACGGCTTCCTCTTCCCGCTCGTCCTGACGCAGTCGGCCGGCTCCAAGGTCATCACCATGGGGCTCTACGACTTCCAGACCGAGCACGGGGTCGACATGCCGGGGATGCTCGCGGCTGTCGTGCTGTCCATGCTTCCCATCCTGCTCGTATATCTGTTCGCCCGCCGTGCCCTGGTCCAAGGGCTGATGGGAGTCGGAGGAAAGTGACCGACCACGTGTCCGTACAGACCGAAACGGCCGAAGAAGTGACGCTCCCGCTGTGGCGGGACCCGTCCCGCACCCCGGGCGAGCGCGCCGACGCGCTGCTCCTGGAGATGACGCTGGAGGAGAAGATCGCCCAGCTCTTCGGAGTGTGGGTGGGTGCCTCCGACCAGGGTGACGAAGTCGCCCCGCACCAGCACGACATGGAGGAGCCGCCGCCCCTGGCCGACCTGCTGCCCGAGGGCCTGGGACAGCTCACCCGGCCGTTCGGCACGGTCCCGGTCGACCCCGCTCTGGGCGCCCTCTCGCTGTTGCGCACCCAGAGCATGATCACCGCCGCCAACCGATTCGGGATCCCGGCCGTGGCCCACGAGGAGTGCCTGGCGGGATTCGCCGCCTGGGGCGCGACCGCGTACCCGGTGCCGCTCTCCTGGGGCGCGACCTTCGATCCGGCGGTCATCGGTGAGATGGCCGGGGCCATCGGACGCGACATGCGCTCGGTCGGGGTCCACCAAGGGCTCGCCCCGGTACTCGACGTGGTGCGCGACGCCCGCTGGGGCCGCGTGGAGGAGACCATCGGCGAGGACCCCTACCTCGTCGGCACGATCGCCACGGCCTACATCAAGGGCCTGGAACGGGCCGGTGTCGTCGCCACCCTCAAGCACTTCGCCGGTTACTCCGCCTCCCGGGCGGGACGCAACCTCGCCCCGGTCGGCATGGGGCCGCGCGAGCGCGCCGACGTCGTCCTGCCGCCGTTCGAGATGGCCGTGCGCGAGAGCGGCGTGCGCTCGGTGATGCACGCCTACACCGACACGGACGGCATCCCGTCCGCCGCCGACGGGGAGCTGCTCACCGGACTGCTCCGCGACACCTGGGGCTTCGAGGGCACGGTGGTCGCCGACTACTTCGGCATCGCCTTCCTCAAGACCCTGCACGGTGTGGCCGGGACCTTCGGGGAAGCGGCCGTCGCGGCCCTCCTGGCCGGCGTCGACGTGGAGCTGCCGACCGTCAAGACGTTCGGCGAGCCGCTCCGGGCCGCCGTCGCCGAGGGGCAGGTGTCCGAGGCCGTCATCGACCGCGCCGCCCGCCGGGTCCTGGTGCAGAAGGCACAGCTCGGTCTGCTGGACGCCGACTGGAACCCGGTTCCTGCTGCGCTCACCGGCGCCGAACTCCTCCCGCAGACACTGCGCGGCACCGTGGACCTGGACAGCGGCGCGAACCGCGCCCTGGCCCGCCGGATCGCCGAGCAGGCCGTCGTCCTGCTCCGCAACGACGGCACCCTGCCGCTCGGGGGCGGGAACGCTCCGGCGCGCATCGCGCTGATCGGCCCCAACGCCGACCTGCCCACCGCCGTGCTCGGCTGCTACTCCTTCCCCGTGCACGTCGGCGGCCAGCACCCGCACCTTCCCGCGGGAGTGGAACTGCCCACACTGCGCGAGGCGTTGGTGGCGGAGTTCCCCGGCAGCGAGATCGTCACCGCGGCCGGCTGCGGCATCGACGACCCGGGCACCGGGGGGTTCCGTGAGGCGCTCGCGGCCGCCCGCGACGCGGACGTGGTGATCACTGCCCTGGGTGACCGGGCGGGTCTCTTCGGCCGCGGTACCAGCGGCGAGGGCTGCGACGCCGGCTCCCTCACCCTGCCGGGCGTTCAGCAGCAGCTGCTGGACGCGCTCCTGGACACCGGTACGCCCGTCGTCGTCACCCTGCTGGCGGGCCGTCCCTACGCGCTCGGCCGCGCGGTCGACGAGGCCGCGGCCGTCGTGCAGACCTTCTTCCCCGGCGAGGAGGGCACCCACGCCCTCGCCTCCGTGCTGAGCGGGCGGGTCGCGCCGTCCGGGCGGCTTCCCGTCAGCGTCCCGAAGAAGCCGGACGCGCAGCCGTCGACCTATCTGGCGGCCCGGTTGGGTCAGGCGAACGAGGTCTCCAACATCGACCCGACGCCCGCGTTCGGTTTCGGCCATGGGCTCGCGTACACGACGTTCGCGTGGTCGGACCTCACCGTCGCCTCGACGGAGATCGCCACCGACGGCACGGCCGAACTGGCCTGCACGGTACGGAACACGGGTGACCGCGACGGTGTCGAGGTGGTCCAGCTCTACCTGCACGACCCGGTCGCCTCGGTCGTCCAGCCGGTGCAGCGCCTGACCGGATACGTACGGGTCGAGCTGGCCGCGGGCGAGGCGGCGAGGGTGCGCGTCAGCGTCCCGGCCGACCTCGCCTCCTTCACGGGCCGCGACGGCGTGCGCGTCGTGGAGCCGGGCGCACTGGAGCTGCGGCTCAGCGCCTCCACCACGGACCCGCGCCTCACCGCCGAGGTGACGCTCACCGGCCCCGCGCGGAAGGTGGACCACACCCGCCGGCTGCACGCGGCGTTCGAGGTGGAGACACTCACGGACCGGTGAACCGCCCCGCCCCGGAGCACGGTTGCCCGGCCCCCCGACACGCCGGGTGGCCGGGCACCGGCATGTACGGAAGGTGCACGGACACCGTTCGTCCATGATCGGTCCACTGGTGGACGACCACCCCGCGGCAGTGCGCTGCCGCACGTTCCCGCACTGACGGCGGGCGGGGCAGCGAGCCAGGGGGCCACCATGAGCGGTACGAGCGACGGAAGCACCGGGAGCCCGCCTGCCGCGCCGGAGCCGGGAGGCCGTGCGCCGGGTGCCGGCTTCCGGCCGGCCCGGAAGGCGGCGAGGGCCGCGCAGGCGCTGATCCCGCGGGGCGGACCGCGCCGCAGCTCGTCTGGCCGCGGCCGGCGGCACCGACTCGGCCGTCCGCACGACCGTCCCGGTGCAGACGCTGCTGCCGGTCGGCTCGGTGGTCACGTTCCTCCTCTGGTACGCGCCTGTGGTGGACGGTACGGAACCGGCGCACGGCGGGTTCTCCCCGTACGGCCTGGTGGCCGGCGTGCTCGCGACCGCGGCCGCGGTCCTCGTGATCCGGCGGCTCACGGCCGATGGCCGCCGTGACCGGCACCGGTCCGGCCGGCCGTCAGCCGGCCGCGTTCCCGGCCGGCTGACGGCCGGGGCGCCCACGCGAAGATGCCCGGCCACCCCCCTCTGGAAAGGGCGACCGGGCATCCGTCTCGGGGCCTCAAGGCCGGTGCGGGGACGAGCGTGCGGCGGTGATCAGGACGCGGTGCAGGCGCTCACGGCGGGGGCCGCGGCGTTGCCGTTCGCCTGCACGGTGAACCCGAAGCTGGTCGAGGCTCCGGCCGCGAGGGCGCCGTTGTAGCTCGGGGTGATCGTCATGACCTTGCCGGTGCTGTCCCAGCTGGTCGTACCGTTCCAGACCCCGGTGGTCGTCTGGCCGGCTCCGAGGGTGACCTTGACGCTCCAGCCGGTGATCGCGGCGGAGCCCGCCTTGATGGTCACCTGGCCGTTGAAGCCGCCCTGCCAGGTCTGCGTCGCCGCGTAGGTGGCGGTGCAGCTCTTCGTCCCCGTGCCGGGGTCGGTTCCCCCGCCGTTCCCGGGGTCGGTCCCCCCGCCGGACGTACCGCCGAGGGCCGCCAGGACCGCGGTGTAGGCCGCCTTCTTGCCGTAGTTGTCGTCGAAGAGCAGCGGGGTGCCACTGGCGCGCCACGAGTACTTGTCCGGGATGCCCCAGACCGTGATCCCGGTGCAGCGGGTCACGGCGAGGCATGCCTTGACGACGTTGCCGTAGTTGGTGGCCTGGGCCGAACCGGAGCCCTCGATGTCCAGCTCGGTGATCTGCACGTCGACGCCGAGATCGGCGAAGCGCTGGAGGTTGGCCTGGTAGTCGGAGGGGACGGGCGAGTTGCTGTTGAAGTGGCTCTGGAAGCCCACGCAGTCGATCGGGACGCCGCGCGTCTTGAAGTCCTTGACCATGTTGTAGACGGCGTTGGACTTCGCGTTCACGCCGTCGGTGTTGTAGTCGTTGTAGCAGAGCTTCGCGGCCGGATCGACGCTCCGGGCGGTCGTGAACGCCTCCTCGATGAAGCCGTTGCCCAGCTTGTCCTGGAAGGGCGAGGAGCGCCGCGCGCCGCTGCCGCCGTCCTGGAAGGCCTCGTTGACCACGTCCCAGGCGTAGATCTTGCCCTTGTAGTGGGTCATCACCTGGGTGATGTGGTTGTTCATGGCGGTGCGCAGGTCGGCGGCGGCGAGGCCGCCCACCCAGCTCGGCAGCTGGGAGTGCCAGACCAGCGTGTGGCCACGGACCTTCATGTTCTTGCTCTGGGCGTGGCTGACGATCTGGTCGGCGTTGGAGAAGTTGAAGGTGTTGCGGGTGCCCTCGACGGCGTCCCACTTCATCTCGTTCTCCGGCGTCACCGCGTTGAACTCGGTGTCGAGCGTGGTCGCGTAGCCGGATTCGCCGAGGTGGTTGGCGGCGACGGCCGCACCGAAGTAGCGGCCCTGGCCGGCGGCCGCGGCGCCGAGGGGGGTTCCGGCGGCCTGCGCGGTGCCGGAGAGGGCGACGACTCCGGTGACGGAGACGAGGCCCGCGCCGCCGAGGGCGAGAGCCCTTCGGGCGAAGGCGCGGAGCGGGGAGCGGTGTCGCCCGCCCGGGTCGGACACGTTGATGCTCATCGTTGCTTCTCTCTTCCGTGGTCGGACGGGGAGGAACGAAACCGCCGTGGGGACGGTCACGGTCGCACGGCACGGCACTTGCCATGCACATGCCAAGCAAGGGGGCGCCGGCGCGGCGGGCCGGGACGACGTACGGCCGCCCCGGCCCGGGCCCGGCGGGTCAGTGCCGTCCGGCGCGGCGCGCGGCGGCCCGCAGACCGTCGGCGAGCGCCGTGTACGCGGGCTTGCGCACGAAGTTCTCGTCCGTGATGTTCGCGGCACCCTGGCCGGAGAAGGTGTCCGGCACCCAGGAGTACTTGTCGCTGAAGCCCCAGACGGTGAAGGAGGTGCAGCCGCGGACGGCGACGCAGGCGTCGAGCAGCCTGCGGTAGTCCTGGGCCTGGCGCGCCAGCTTCGCCTCGTCCGCCGGCAGCGTCATCCGCACGTCGATCTCGGTGAACGCGGTCTGCATGCCGAGGGCGTCGAAGCGGGCCAGGTTGTCGCCGACGTCGCCCGGGAAGCCGTACTGGATGTCCAGGTGTCCCTGGATGCCGAGCCCCTGGACCGGGACGCCCTGGGCGCGGAGCTTCTTCGCCAGCTCGTAGTAGGCGGTGGACTTGGCGTTCACGCCCTCGACGTTGTAGTCGTTCAGGAAGAGCTTCGCCTTCGGATCGGCCTCGTGGGCCCACCTGAAGGCGTCGGAGATGTAGGACGGGCCGAGCTCCCGCAGCCACAGGGAGTCCCGGTAGGTGCCGTCCTCGTCGAAGACCTCGTTGACGACGTCCCACTGGTAGATCTCGCCCTTGAAGTGGCGGACCTCGTCGGTGATGTGCTTGCGCAGGACGGCGCGGAGTCCGGCCGCGTCGATCGAGCCGTCCGCGACACCCGAGGTGAGCCAGGCCGGGAGCTGGTTGTGCCAGACCAGAGTGTGACCGCGCACCTCCTGGTGGTGCCGGTGGGCGAACTCGACCAGTCGGTCGGCCTGCGACCAGTCGTAGCTGCCGCGGGCCGGCTCGACGACCTCCCACTTCATGGCGTTCTCCGCCGTCACCGAACTGAACTCGGAGGACACGCCGGCCCGGTAGGGAGCGTCGGCGGCCAGCGCGCTCGCGTCGACGGCCGTGCCGATGAGCAGGTCCGGACGCTCGGCGAGGGTACGCAGCGTCGCCCCGTGCCCACCGTGACGGGCGGGCGCGGCCTGGGCGGCCGTACCGAGGGCCAGGGCGGCCACGGCACCCGTGGCGACGGCGAGGGCGAGTCGTCTGGACAGCATGGTGCAACTCCTCATCAGGGTGGAACCGGGGTGCGCCGCGCCGGCCGGCGTTCGCGCCCGACCCCGGCCGAAACTCTCTCGGCAACAGACAGGGGAGACTCCGCCTCTCGGCCGGTCCGCGAGAGAGGTGTGGTCGGGACGTATCTGGCGATGCGGGCACATAACACCCTCACGGGTGGGGTGCCGAGTGGTTCGTCGGCGCTGAGACAGATCCTGGGGCATGTATTGCCGTCGAAACAATGGCGCGTCACGAACGAAACAATTTCGTTCGGTGTTCGACTGTCGAAAAGAGGATTTCGACGACTCCGCGCCCCGGAATCCGGACACCCGCCGACCGGGGCCCCCGACCGAGACCGCTCGCGAAATCGTCTCCGGGCGGATCCACTCCTCCGCCGACGACGGCGAGTCACCGGTCGGGACCTCGGTGTGACGTGAATAACTTTTGTCGTTCCGGGCGGACTTGACCCGTACGGATGCGCACACACTGTACGAGGCACGGCAGTTCGGTTCATCCGTCTCAGGCCTGGTCGATCCGGTGCCGGCTCCGCCCGATCCGGCGCGACCGGTCCGACGACCCGCGGCGGGGGGAGGGATCGCCGATCCGCCGGGATCGCCAGGGAAGCCTCCGTTCTGTCTGAACTTCACGGGAACTCCAGCGAAATAGCACGTGTGTGGATATCGTGCACCGAGCGATGGCGCATCCGCCGGTCCCCGGGATCGACGGATGCGTCGCGTTGTGGGGATGCAACTGTGACTGGGGGGTTCATGGGGCATGTCGAAACACCTGAATCTGACATAACCGGGCCCGTGGGACTGCGGCGTCACTCACGCCCCCGCTCCACGGCGTCCCGGTACCGCACGGCGGCCCTGGAACAGCTCTGGAGGGCCCCTACCGCACAGCGCGACCTGACCGATCACGCTCTTCCCGTACGGCGCGACGCCCACCGGACACCGCCGCTCGTGGTCCTGACCGAGGCCATGGGCATGGCGGTTCCCGCGTGGGCCGTGCTGGCCGCGCGGGAGCAGCCGGTGGCCCTGCCCACCGCGGTGCTCGCGGCGCTGGTCTGGGCCGGTGTCCGGACCGTGCGCGGACGCTGGGCCTCCGGACCACCGCGGACCGCGGCGGGGGCGGCGGAGGTCCTCGGGGACTGGCTCGTCTTCGTGGGCCTGCTCGCGGTCGCGTGGGCCGCCGCGGGCCATGCGGTCGATCCGACCGCCGCACTGGTGTCCGCCGCGCCCGGCGCGGTCGTGGCGGCCGCGATGACCTCGCTCTTACTTCGGCGGGCCCGCGCCACGCACCGCCGCCCGGCCCTGCGGGTCCTCGTGGTCGGTGACGCCTCGGGCGTGGACACCGTGACGCGTGCGCTCGACTCCCGTACGCAGAGGGAGGGTTACGCCGTCGTGGCGGCCGTGTCCGTGGGTGCGGCGGAACCGGAGCACGAGCTGCCGGTGACCGGGCGGCTCGGGGCCGACGGCGCGGACGACGACGTTTCCACCGTGCTCTCGGGGGCGTACGCGTACGACGTGGACCTGGTTCTCGTCGCGCCCGGGCCCCTGCTCAGCGGCGACCGGTTGCGCCGGCTCGGGTGGGGAGTGCACGACGGGGGGATGGCGCTCTGCGTGCTGTCCGCGCTGACCGGGATCGCCGCCGCCCGGGTCCGGCCCGAGTCGGTCGCCGGGATGACCCTCCTGCACGTCGCCCCGCCGCTGCGGCGGGGGCCCGAGACGGCGCTGAAGACGGTGCTGGACCGGTCCGGCGCGGTCTGCGGACTCCTGCTGCTGGCACCGCTGCTGCTGGCGGTGGCCCTGGGTGTGCGGCTCTCCTCGCGCGGCCCCGTCTTCCACCGGCAGATCAGGCACGGTCGGCACGACCGGCCGTTCACCATGTGGAAGTTCCGGACGATGGTGGTCGACGCCGAGTCCCGCAAGGCGGAACTGACCGTGTTCAACGAAGGGGCCGGTCCGCTGTTCAAGATCCGTCGCGATCCGCGGGTGACCGCGATCGGCCGGATGCTGCGACGCACCTCGATCGACGAACTCCCCCAGCTCTTCAACGTGTTGCGAGGTGACATGTCCCTGGTGGGCCCGCGACCTCCGCTGCCCGAGGAAGCGGCCGACTACGACGACCGCGAGCGCAGACGGCTCGCGGTGAGACCCGGGCTGACCGGCCTCTGGCAGGTCAGCGGCCGGTCGGACCTCTCCTGGAAGGAGTCGGTCTCGCTCGACCTCTGGTACGTCGACAACTGGTCGCTCGCCACGGACATGAGCCTGCTGGCCCGTACGGTGCGCGCCGTCACCGACGGCCGCGGGGCCTACTGAGGGGGCGGGGTGCGAGCGACACGAGCACGTCCGGCGCCCCGCGCGGGGCGGGACACCGGACCATCCGGCTCATCCGGCGGCGGAACTCCGCTCGCGCCACCAGGCGTAGGTTCCGGCGATGCCGTCCCGCAACGAGATCTTCGGTGCGAAGCCGAGGGCCGTCAGGCGCTCCACGTCGAGCAGTTTGCGGGGGGTCCCGTCGGGCTTGGAGGTGTCCCACCGGATCTCACCCCGATAACCGGTCACCTCGCGCACGGTTTCGGCGAGTTCGCGGATGGTCAGGTCCTCCCCGCAGCCGACGTTGACCGGGTCGTCGCCGTCGTAGGAGGTCAGCAGCAGGGAACAGGCCGAGGCGAGGTCGTCGACGTGGAGGAACTCGCGGCGGGGGGTGCCGGAGCCCCACAGGGTGACGGAGGGCGCGGCGTCCCGCTTCGCCTCGTGGAAGCGGCGGACGAGGGCGGGCAGCACGTGCGAGGTCGCCAGGTCGAAGTTGTCGCCCGGGCCGTAGAGATTGGTCGGCATGGCGCTGATGTAGGAGGCGCCGTACTGCCTGCGGTACGACTGCGTCTGCACGATGCCGGCGATCTTGGCCAGTGCGTAGGCCTCGTTGGTCGGCTCCAGCGGGCCGGTGAGCAGCGCGTCCTCGCTGATCGGCTGGGGGGCGTGCTTCGGGTAGATGCACGACGAGCCGAGGAAGAGCAGGCGCTGGGTGCCCGCCGCGTGGGCACCGGCGATCACGCTCAGCTGGATGCGGAGGTTGTCCTCCAGGAACTGCACCGGCCAGGTGCTGTTCGCCATGATCCCGCCGACCTTGGCGGCGGCCAGGACGACGGCGTCCGGGCGGACGTCCCGCAGATACGCCTCGGTCCGCGCACCGTCGCGCAGGTCGAGGAGGTCGCGGCCGCGGGTGAGTACCTCGTGGCCGTCCTCGGTCAGTCGGCGGACCACCGCCGAACCGACCAGTCCGCGGTGACCCGCCACGAATATGCGGGCGCCGGGGCGCAGTAGGGGGAGATCGGATTCCTGGGGGGGTCCTGCGGACCGAGGGCTTCGATCAGTCGTCATGGCCCGGATTCTGCCAGCCGGCACACACCGCGGTGACCTTTTCACCGCAAATCACTCATCAGATGAACATCCGGGGTATCGAACGCCGTTCAGGCGACCAGAGAAGGGGGGAGTCATGGCCAAGACCGCACTCATCACCGGCGTGACCGGGCAGGACGGCTCGTACCTGTCCGAGCTGCTGCTCGACAAGGGCTACACGGTCCACGGGCTCATACGACGTTCGTCCAGCTTCAACACCGAACGCATCGACCACATCTACCAGGGTCCCGAGGAGGCGGAGCGCTCCTTCGTGCTGCACCACGCGGACCTCTCCGACGGCGTCGCCCTGGTGAACCTGCTGCGCGAGGTCCAGCCCGACGAGGTCTACAACCTCGGTGCCCAGTCGCACGTCCGGGTCTCCTTCGACGCGCCCCTGTACACGGGCGACGTCACCGGTCTCGGCGCGATCAGGCTGCTGGAGGCGGTGCGCGCCAGCGGCATCGACACCCGCGTCTACCAGGCCTCGTCCTCCGAGATGTTCGGCTCCACCCCGCCCCCGCAGAACGAGACGACACCGTTCCACCCGCGCAGCCCGTACAGCGTGGCGAAGGTGTACGCGTACTGGGCCACGGTCAACTACCGTGAGGCGTACGACATGTTCGCGGTGAACGGCATTCTCTTCAACCACGAGTCCCCGCGCCGGGGCGAGACCTTCGTGACCCGCAAGATCACCCGGGGCGTGGCCCGCATCAAGGCCGGGCTCCAGGACCGGCTGCACCTCGGGAACCTCGACGCGGTGCGCGACTGGGGGTACGCCCCGGAGTACGTGGACGCGATGTGGCGGATGCTCCAGCGCGACACCCCGGACGACTACGTGGTGGCGACCGGCGAGGGGGTCAGCGTCCGCCAGTTCCTGGAGCACTCCTTCGCCCACGCGGGCCTGGACTGGCGCGAGCACGTCCGGTACGACCCGAAGTACGAACGCCCGAGCGAAGTCGACGCGTTGATCGGTGACGCCTCGAAGGCGGAGGATCTGCTCGGCTGGAAGCCGGAGGTGCGGTCCATGGAGCTGGCGCGCATCATGGTCGACGCCGACGTCCGGTCGCTGGAGGCGCAGCTCAGCGGAGCGGCCGTGCGGGTGGACCGATGAGCGCGCCACGCCGCCCCGGCCGGAGCCGGGGCGGCGTGGGCGCGACGGTCCTGGCGCTGGCGGCGGGGGTGCTCTCCGCCTCCGCGGCCGGCGCCCCTGCGGCCGACGCGCTGACTTCCCCGGTCGGCTTCACCGCCGACAGCCTGTCCACCTACCAGACCAACGGCATCGTGTGGGCGCTGGCGGAGGCGAACGGGGTCGTCTATGCGGGCGGCACCTTCTCGCAGGTCCGGCCCGCCGGAGTGGCCGCGGGCGGCGCCGGGTCGGCGGCGGCGGTGAACTTCGCGGCGTTCAACGCCGCGACCGGGGCGCCTGCCGGCTGCTCGCTCTCCTTCACCCGCGGCAGCGGCACGGCCACCGTGCGGGCGCTGGCGCTCTCCCCCGACAAGTCGACGCTCTACGCGGGCGGTTACTTCCAGGCGGTGAACGGCACCTCCGTGAACGGCCTGGTCGCCATCAACACCGCCACCTGCACGGTGCGCCCGGGCTTCGCCCCGAACTTCAGCGCCACGGTGCGGGCGTTGGACGTCTCGGCCAACGGGACGGTGTACGCGGGCGGCGACTTCCAGACGGTGAACGGCGCCGCGCGGCGCTTCTTCGGCGCGGTGACTCCGGCGGGTGCGCTGACGGCGTGGAACCCGGACGCGGACGACCCGGGGCGGGCCCTGAAGGTCGTGCCGGACGGTTCCTCCGTGCTGATCGGGGGCGACTTCACCACGGTGGGCGGTACCGCGACGCACGCCCTCGCGGTGACGGACGTGTCCTCCGGGGCGCTCACCCACACCTACCCGAACGGCTTCGTCCCGGCGTCCGCCGTCATCAAGGACATCGTGACCGACGAGGCCTCCGACGGCTGGTACGTCGCGGGCGAGGGCATGGGCGGCAACTCCTTCGACGGGCGCCTCGCCATGGAACTGGACGGCTTCGGCCAGCGCTGGCGCGACACCTGCCAGGGCGCCACCCAGGCGCTCCGGGTCCACCGGGGCGTGCTGTACGCGGGCAGCCACGTGCACGACTGCTCCAGCATGGGCGGGTTCCCGAACCAGGTCCGCAAGCACCTCACCGCCCAGTCGGTGGACGACCCGGCGATGCTGGGGTGGCTGCCGGACACCAACGACGGCATCGGCGAGCCGGTCGGGCCGCGCGCGCTGGCGGTGTCGGGCCGGGACGGGCGCGACTTCCTCTGGGTCGGCGGCGAGTTCACCACCGTCAACGGATCCCCGCAGCAGGCGCTGACCAGGTTCGCCGACTCCCCGGACACGGGGGCGCCCGCCGTACCGGTGGTGAGCGTCTCCGCGCCGAGGGCCGGGCAGGTGAGGGTCGCCTGGCGCTCCTCGCTGGATCTGGACGACTCTTCGCTGACCTACCGGGTCTACCGCGACGGGGCGTCGACGCCGGTGTACACCACCACGGGTTCCTCGCTCTTCTTCAGCCGCCCGCAGCTGACCTTCACCGACACCGGTGTGGTGGCCGGGCAGACGTACACCTACCGGGTCAGTGCGAGCGACGGGACCAACACCAGCGACCGGTCCGCCGCCGTCACGGTCACCGCCGCCCCGTCCGCCTCCCCGTACCAGGAGCGGGTCCTCGCCGACGGCGCCCAGCTGTACTGGCGCTACGACGAGGCGGGCGGCGCATTCGCGGCGGACGCCTCGGACCGGCTCGACGGAGGCGTGTACGCCAACGCCCCGACGTACCGCGCCGCCGGGGCGGTGGCCGGTTCGGCCGCTCTGGGCCTCAACGGTACGGACGAGTACGTCTACAGCGACCGGCGCCACCACTACGCCTCGCCCTCGCCCTACTCGGTCGAGACCTGGTTCCGCACGACCTCGACGACCGGGGGCCGGATCATCGGTTACGGGAACAACATCGGTACCGCCCAGGGGCACACCAGCGGCATCTCCGACAAGATCGTCTACCTCACCGACGACGGCCGGCTCGCCTTCGGGGTCCAGTCCGGAGCCAGCCGGCCGACGATCACCACCACCGGCAGCTACGACGACGGCGTCTGGCACCACGTGGTCGCCACCCAGGGCTCCGGAGGGATGGTGCTGTACGTGGACGGCGAGGCCGCCGGCGCCGATCCGGCGACCGGCAGCCGCTCGTACGACGGCTACTGGCGGGTCGGCGGAGACGCGATGAACAACGCCTGGCCCAACCGTCCGACCAGCACCTACCTCGCCGGGCAGGTCGACGAGACCGCCGTCTACCCGACGGCCCTCACCGCGTCGCAGGTCGCCGGGCACTACGACCTCGCGGACGCGCCGCCCGCTCCCGGCGGCGGGGGCGGCGAGGAGACCACGCTCACCCTCACCCCGGTGGAGGACGCGTACGTCAACGGCGTCGCTCCGAACACGACGTACGACGACACCCAGATCGCCTCGCGCGGCACCACCGCGTACGTGGGCTATCTCCGCTACGACCTGCCGGCGGCCCCCGCCGGTCAGGTGCTCAAGGGCGCCCGGATCGACTTCCGCACCTCCTCCGACTCCACGGCGGGTTCCGTCGAGAGCCATCAGGTGGTGCCGGTGACCGGGGCCTGGACCGAATCGACGGTCACCTACAACACCCGGCCGGCGCTCGGTGCGACCGCGCTGGGGACCATCACCGGCGCGAGCGCCGTCTCCACCGACTACTCGGTGGAGCTGGACGCGCCGGCCCTGGGCGGGGCCCTCGGCTCCGCCACTTCACTCGCCCTGACCAACACGGGTACGGACAGCCTCCGTATCTGGTCGAGCGAGGTCTCCACCGCGGCCTACCGGCCGCAGCTGGTCCTCACCTTCGGAGCTGAATGATGAACGGACGTACGGGGCGGAGATCCGTCGGACGTGGCCGCAAGCGCGCCGCATCCGCCGCCTTCTGCCTGCTGGCCGGAGCCCTGACCGCGACCGCGGCCGGGACTTCCCCGGCGGCCTCGCTGACGCCGCCGGTGTCGGTCACCGCCGACGACCTCTCCACCTGGCAGACCAACGGCATCGTCTGGTCGATGGCCGCGACCGACGGCGTGGTCTACGCCGGCGGCACCTTCTCCACCGTGCGTCCGCCGGACGCCACCCCGGGAACCTCGGAGTCGCCCGCGGTGAACTTCGCCGCCTTCGACGCGGCGACCGGCGCGCCGACCGACTGCTCGCTCTCGTTCACGCTCTCCTCCGGCACCGCGACCGTGCGCGCCCTCACCCTCTCTCCGGACGGCGCGACGCTCTACGCGGGCGGGCAGTTCGGCTCGGTGAACGGCGTCGGCGTCGCCAACGTCGCGGCGATCGACACGGCGACCTGCACCCCGCGCGCCGACTTCAAGATCGCCGTCTCGGCGACCGTCCGGGCCATCGCCGCCACCGGCGACACGGTCTACCTGGGCGGCGACTTCAACAGCGTGGGCGGCCAGACCCGCAACAAGTTCGCCGCCGTCACCACCGGCGCCGACCTGCTGCCGTTCACCGCCAACGCCGACGAGGTCGCCCGGGCGGTCGAGGTGACGCCGGACGGGCAGCACGTGGTGCTCGGCGGCGACTTCTTCACCGTCAACGGGACCACCTCGCACGCGCTGGCCGTGGTGGACGCCACCACCGGAGCCGTGACGACCGCCTACCCCGGCTTCGTACCCAACACCTCCACCGTGCAGGACCTCACCTCGGACGCCACCGGGTTCTACACGGCCAACGAGGGCACCGGCGGCGGGGTGTTCGACGGACGCATCGCGGTCGACCTGGACGACTTCCAGCAGCGATGGCGCGACACCTGCCTGGGCGCCACCCAGGCCGTGCTGGTCCACTCCGGCGTGCTCTACAGCGGGAGCCACGCCCACGACTGCTCCAGCATGGGCGAGTTCCCCGACCAGCCGCGCAAGCACCTGCTGGCACAGTCGGTGGACGACCCGCAACTGCTTCCGTGGTTCCCGGACACCAACGACGGCATCGGCGAGCCGGTCGGGCCCCGGGTGATGGCGCAGACGGACAGCGGCGGTCGCCACTACCTCTGGGTCGGCGGCGAGTTCACCACCGTCAACTCCGCCGCCCAGCAGGGACTGACCAGGTTCGCCGACGGGCCCGACACGGGGGCCCCGTGGGTGCCCAATGTCCAGCTCTCCACCGTGGAGCCGGGGCAGATCGACATCAACTGGCAGACCAGCTCGGACACCGACGACGGGGTGCTGACCTACCGGATCTACAAGGACGGCGCCCCCACCCCGGTCCACACCACGACGGGCACCTCGCTCTTCTGGGACCGGCCGCAACTGCGCTGGACCGACACCGCCGTCGCGGCGGGTGAGACGCACTCGTACCGGATCACCGCGAGCGACGGCACCAACACCAGCGTCAAGTCGCCCGCCCTGTCGGCCACGGTGGCCGCGGCGGCGGAGGCGTACCCGGCGAAGGTGCTCGCCGACGGCGCCTCGCTCTACTGGCGGTACGACGAGGGCACCTCCACCTTCGCCGCCGACACCGGGGCGGGCCTGGACAACGGGTTCCTGCGCAACGCCCCGTCCTACCGGCAGACCCCGGCGGCCGTCGCGGGCGCGTCCACGGCCATCGGGTTCAACGGCACCGACGAGTACGCGTACAGCAACCGCCGGCACGCCAAGCCGGGCGCCTTCTCCGTCGAGACCTGGTTCAAGACGACGACGGCCAAGGGCGGCAAGCTCATCGGTTACGGCAACCTGACGATGCAGAACAGCACCTCCTACGACAAGCACGTCTACATGACCAACGACGGGCGGCTGGTCTTCGGCGTCCACGACGGCTCCACCCGCACCATCACCACGCCGGCCGCCTACAACAACGGTGCCTGGCACCACGTCGTCGCCACCCAGGGCAGCGGGGGCATCGCGATCTACGTGGACGGCGTGCTGCGCGCCTCCAACTTCCTCTACAGGGCCAACCAGAACTTCCAGGGGTACTGGCGGGTCGGCGGCGACACCCTCAGCGGCTGGCCGAACGCGCCGACCAGCGCCTTCTTCGCCGGGCAGATCGACGAGACGGCCGTCTACCCGACCGCGCTGAGCGGCACGCAGATCGCCGCGCACTACGCCCTCAGGACGGGCTGATGAGGAAACCGTTCCTGGCCGGCGCCGCCGTCGTCATCCTGACGGCGGCGCTGGCCGCGTGCGGCTCGTCCGGCGAGCAGCACGGCCCGGCGGCCGCGGACGCACCCCGTTCCGCGGCCTCAGGGCCCTCCGTCGCGGGTCCGGCCACCGCACCGGCCGGGGGCGCACCGGCCGAGGGCGCTCGGTCCGGGGCGGACGCGTCCGGCACCGACGCCGCCCCGGCCACGCCGGCCCCCCGGGGACCCAAGGTCCCCGGCGCCGAACTCACGCCCGCCACCGGCACGTTCACCGAGAAGGAGAAGGAGTACCTCACCGACCGGGTGCCCCGGGGGATGGACCCGGCCGCCGTCCTCCAGACGGGGCAGGAGACCTGCGACAAGCTCGACTTCCTCGTCAAGGCCGACCGCCGCATCGCCGTGGGCGCGATCGTCACCGACGAGGTGCCCGACGCGGCCCCCGCGGTGGCCCACCTGTGCGCGGCCCACCAGGACCTCGTCGACGAGGCCGCGCTCGGCTACGCCGACGGCACCACCACCGGCAAGGAGCTGCGGTCCGGTACCTACCGGTCGGTCTCCCCCACCACCTCCTGCACCTGGCGGACCGAAGGGGCCGCCGGCAAGGTGCTCGACCAGGGTTCCTCCACCAGCGGGCAGCCGGTACGCATCACCCTCCCGGCGGGCGCCCGCACCTTCACCTCCACAGGCTGCTACGCCTGGCTGCCCGAAGGAGACACGAGTTGAGCAAGCTGCCCATCGCCGTCGCGATCCCCACCAAGAACGAGGGCCTCAACATCGCCGAGGCGGTGAACTCGGTGCTCGACCACTTCGAGGCGGTGGTCGTGGTGGACTCGCACAGCACCGACGACACCGCGAAGATCGCCGCCGCGTGCGGCGCCGAGGTCGTCGACTACACCTGGGACGGCGGCCACCCCCGCAAGAAGCAGTGGTGCCTGGAGAACGTGCGGCCGGACATCGACTGGATCCTCGTGCTGGACGGCGACGAACGGCTCAGCCCCGGGCTGCTCGCCGAGCTCCGCGCGATCTTCGCCGATCCCGCCGCCCCGAAGCCCGCCGCGTACGACATCCCGCTCGGCTACTGGTTCTCCGGCAAGCGGCTGCGGCACGGCTACACCATCCGCAAGCGCTCCCTGACCGACCGCACCCGCTGCGCCTATCCGGAGGTCGGCGACCTCGCGGCCCCCGGCATCGGTGAGGTGGAGGGCCACTACCAGCCCGTCGCCGACTCCGCCCAGGCGCTGCGCAACCCGATCGAGCACCAAGACCTGGACCCGGTGACCGCGTGGTTCGAGCGGCACAACCGGTACTCCGACTGGGAGGCGTGGCTGGAGCACCACCCCGACGTCAAGGAACAGGTGCGGCGGGTCAAGTCCCGCCAGGGGCAGCTGTTCCACAAGGCGCCGTTCAAGCCGCTGGTGTCGTTCGCGTACATGTACGTCTACCGGCGGGGATTCCTGGACGGCCGGGCAGGGCTCGACTTCGCCCTGGCGATGAGCTTCTACCGGTGGCAGATCGCCCTCAAGTCGCGGGAGAAGCAGACGGGTTGATCCCGCGCTCGTCGAGCGGGGGACCCGGGGGCCGCGCCGGAGGTGCGCGCGGCCCCCGGCCGGCCGTCGCCCGGGGGTCCGTCACCGGCGGCGGCCGACCACGTCCTCGTAGGTCCGGCGCAGGGTGGCGGTGACCACGTCGATGGTGAAGTCGGCGTTGACCAGGTCCCAGGCGGCCTTGCCCGCATCGGCGGCCACACCGGGCTCCAGCAGTTCGAGGACGGCCGCGGCGACCTTGGCGGCGTTGGCCGCGTCCTCGCCGACCCGGCTGTCGATCACCCGGCCCGCCCCGGCTCTCGCCACGTCGGGGGCGAGGCCGCAGGTGCGGGTGATGACGACCGGGGTGCCGACCGACATCGCCTCCAGGACGGAGACCCCGAGCGGCTCCTCGATCGACGGGAGGACGTACACGTCGGCCGCGCGCCCCGCCGCCAGCACCTCCTCGTGCCCGAGCGGACCCACGTGGTCGAGCGAGCCGGTGACACCGAGCTTCTCCGCCAGCGCCAGGGTGCCCGCCAGAGCGCCGGTGTCCGGTCCCGCCAGCACGAAGCGGGCGTCCGGGTGCTCGGCGAGTACGGCGGGCATCGCCGCGACGAAGTCCTCGGGGCGCTTGCGCTCCTGGACGCGGGCGAGGAAGAGGACGGTGGGCGGCCGGCCGGGCCGGCGGGCCGGCTTGAGCTCCTGCGGGCGTACCCCGTTCACCAGCCGGACCGTGCGGGTCAGGGCGACCGGCGCCGCCACCGCGTTGACGTCGAGGCGCTCGGTCTCGGTCAGGTGCAGGACCGCGTCCGCCTCGCGCAGCACCTTCCGTACCCCGAGCAGGTCGGTCAGCTTCGCCACGGGCTTCTCGGTCGGGTCGATCATGCCGTGGGTCTGCACCACCAGGGGGGTACGGGTCGCGAGCGCGAGGAGCGCCACCGGCAGGGTCACCAGGTCCCGCATGAGGTGGACGTGGACGAGGTCGGCGCCGCGCATGGCGCGGCGGGCGGCGCGCAGCAGCGCGAGGGAGGTGATCCCGCTGACCTCGAACATCGGCAGCACGTGCCGGGCGCGATGGAGGAGGGCCGGAACTCCCTCCACTTCACCGGGGAGTCCGCCCGGACCGAAGCCGTCCCCGAGCGCCATGACACGCGCGTCGTCCCCGGCCGCCCGCTGGACCTTGGAGAGGTTGAGCGCCACCCGGGTGGGCCCGCCGAACGCGTGGTCCGGGGTGTGCAGCGTGACGACGTGCAGGATTCTCACCAGGGTGCCCCTCAACCTCGGCCGACTGTTCACAGCGTAGTCATCGGCTCCACCCGCGCGGGTGGGTTTCCCGCCGGAGGCACGTGCGGTGATCCCGCCGCCGTCCGTGGAGGACGCCGGGGAGGGGCCCGGCCCGGGTGGTGGGCAGACAGCGGGCAGACCGCCACATCGATCCGAAAGGGACGTATCTGATCAATTATTTGCACTTGTTGCCGTTTTGCCGACAACGGAGAGGAATGAATGCGTCCGCCGACCCGCGGTGCGTAGATTCCTGATCGACCCGGACGCCGCTCTCCGTCCCTGGCTGTCGCACTCCCTGTCACCGGGAGGGGATGCCTCTTGCCGGCATCCACCACGTCCGGGTCGAGCTGGTACGGAACCGCACCTGATCTCGTCCGGGTATGCCCGGACAGAAGGAGTAGGGTCACCATGCCTTTATCGGCAACTGATCTCGCAAAGGCCGACGGCACGTCGGTCACGGTCCGTTCGACGTTCTTCCCCGACATCCATCTCCGCATGGACGGGAGCGGCGTGACCGCGGCCGCCGACGGCGGAGGCGGAAAGGTCAACTGCCAGTACGGTACGGGCCCCTGGACGGCGTACAAGCTCCACGCGCAGACCGACGGCACGTACGCCTTCGAGTCGAAGGCCTTCCCGGGCGTGTACCTGCGCATGGACGGAAACGGGGTCCCCGCCACCCTGGCCGGGGGCGGGACGGTCAACTGTCAGTTCGGCCTCGGTCCCTGGGAGAAGTTCCTCGCCCGCCCCCAGACCGACGGATCGTTCTCCTTCGAGTCGGCGGCCTTCCCGGGAGTCTTCCTGCGCCTGGTGACCGGCAGCGGGGTGACCTCCGCCACCGGGCCCGGTGGAACGGTGAACTGCCAGATCAAGGCCAACGGCGGCGAGCACGAGAAGTTCTTCCTCGACGTGGCCTGAGGCCTGCTCCGACCGCCCGGACGGTTCCCCGTCCGGCCGTCACCGGAGCCGCGGGGGTGGCGCCCCTCCTCACTCCGGCCCTGCCGCTGAGCGGCGGGGCCGGACCCGTCCCGTGGCGCCGTGCCTCCGAGCGCTCCCGGCTTCACGGTGTTCGAACGGACCTGATTCGTTAGGGTGTTGCCAGGTCCACGGAACGGGGGGCGCATGACGTCCGTGTACGAGACGGCTCCGGCCGCGAAGGCCCGTACGGCGGCCGTCCGCCGGCCCCTGGAGCCCGTGGCGAGGCCGCTGGCCTGGGCGATGCTCTCCCGTGCGCTGGCGGTGCCGCTGATCCTGGGGCTGGTCTGCTTCCTGCCCGCGGTGATCGCGGCCCAGCCGGGGACGGGCAGCCGGGACGTCGTCTTCTGGCTGCAGCTGGTCCTGACCTGTTACGCGGGCGCCCGGCTGGCGACGATGATCCTCTCCACCCGGCGCCGGCTGCTCCAAGGCGTCTTCTGGATGTTCGTCTACATCGCGATGGGCGTCGCGCCGCTGGCACAGGCGGTCATCGGGCAGACCCCGACGCCGCTGGTGGGGCCGCGTTCGGACCTGGTGACGGCCACCGCGATGATCCTGGTCGGGTGCACGGCGTTCGACCTGGGGGCGCTGCTGGCCTCGCGCCGTCCGCTCCGGCGGCGGCCCCCCGCCTCGCGGTCGCGGCGCGGCCGGCCCGCGGTCGCGAGCCGTACGCGGCTGCGGCTGCTGGTGGTGCTGGCGTTCGCGGCGAGCGGCTACTACGTGCTGAAGCTCGGCGGCCCCGCCATCTTCTTCAGCAGCAGGCAGGAGATCAGCGCGTCCGTGGCGTCGAGCGGTGTCGCCTCGACGGAGTCGAACGTCGGCTCGGCGTTCCTCAAGGGTTTCGGCACGGTGCCCGCGCTGCTCGCCCTGCTGTTCTGGACGCGCCGGCTGGTGACCAGCCGCAGGGCCCGCCGCTCTCCGTCCACGGTGCTGGTGTGGAGTGCGCTGGCACTGCTCAACCTGATCGTCAACAACCCCATCAGCAATGCGCGTTACTGGTTCCTGACGGTGCTCGTCTCGTTGCTCTTCACGGCGTTTCCCAGCAGCGCGGCGGTGTACCGCACCGTGCTGGCGATGGGCGTGGTGGGGGCGCTGGTGCTCTTCCCGTACGCGGACCGGTTCCGGTACGACGACGAGGGGTACCGGCCGGTGCAGTCGGCGTCGGCGTTCGAACCGCTGGCGACCAAGGACTACGACCAGACGGTCATGTTCGCCAACACCATCGCCTGGGTGGACACCCGCGGCCACACCTGGGGCCGCCAACTGGCGGGCTCCACGCTGTTCTTCGTGCCGCGCGCGGTCTGGAGCGGCAAGCCCGAGGACACCGGCGTCCGGGTGGGCCAGTGGATGGGGATGAACATGACCAACCTCTCCGCCCCCCTCTGGACCGAGTTCTGGGTGGACTTCGGTCCGGCGGGGATGGTGGCGGGTCTCGCGCTGATCGGGTACGTCGCCGCGCGCACCGACCGCAGGTACGCCCTGGCGGTCACCCGCGCCGGACCGGGCCCGGGCAGTGTCCTGGCCATCGCGGCGCCGCTGGTGGCGGGGTACACCTTCATCCTGCTGCGCGGCCCGCTCCTCCAGTCGGTGGGGAAGCTCGCCATCGCGGCGCTCTGCCTGGCGTTCGTCACCACGTTCACGGAGCGGAGGGCACGGCGGGCGGGGTGACGCCCGTCCTGCCGGTCCCGCCGGCACGCCGCAGCCGCGCGACCCGGGTCCAGGTGGCGACGGCCTTGCAGACGGAGCCGAGGCAGAGCCCCCAGGCCGCGCCGGTGACACCGGCGACCGCGTAGCCGGTGATCAGGAAGGCGACGGCGGCGAGCGAGAAGACCACCTGGATGGAGAGGGTGGTCCGGGGGTCGAGCATCCGCAGGGCGAGGAGCCCACAGGTTCCGACGGCCATCGCCGCGTACTGGCTGCCGGTCGCGGGCAGCAGTGCGGCCGCCGACGACCAGGTGTCGCCGAGGAGTTGCCTGCCCGCCCCGTCGGGCAGGAGGGCGAGGACGGTGGCCCAGAGCACGGCGGTGGCGGCGAGCGTCCCGGCGAGCGCGGCGGTGGCCCGCACCCGGCGGCGCTCGTCGCCGATCCGGGCCAGGAGGGGCGGCCCGAAGCTGGTGGCCGAGGTGAACAACACGTTGAGCGGCCCGAAGAGTGTGGTCGCGCCGCGCAGCGCGCCCACCACCAGTGGACTGCCGACCGCGCCGAGGCCGAGCACCGAGAGCTGACTGGTGGCGTTGCCGACCCCGAACTCCACGACGAACCGCTGTCCCAGGTGGCCGCGGCGCAGGTGGGGCCGCAGTTCGGTCCGTGCTCCGGCGGTACGGGCACGCAGCAGGACGGCGGAGAGGAGCAGCGCCGGCAGCGCGGAGAGACCCCACACGGCGACCAGCCGCGCCGCCCCGGTTCCGCGGCTCTGCGCTCCGAGGGCGCCCAGGACGCAGGCGAGGCGGAGCAGGTCGGCGACGAGGGCGAGGTGCGGCAGCCGGAGGGTGGAGAAGGCGTACCGCATGGCGTCCTGGCCGAGGACGACCGGCAGCACGAGTCCGAGCGCCAGCAGGGCGCGGGCGGTCTCCCCGGGTACCAGCAGGGCACCGCCGGCCAGGAGCGCTCCGAGCGCGGCCGCGGCGAGCAGGGCGAAGGCGACGGCGGACCGGCAGGCGCTGCGGGCCGCCTCCCCCGGCCGGGTCAGGACGAGCGGCTGGCCGGTGTAGGCGCCGAAGACGCCGAGCAGCACGGTGAAGACCAGGTAGACCGCGGAGAACCGGGCGAAGCCGGAGACGGTGGAGAGCCGTGCGGCGGCGACCAGCACCAGGATGTTGGTGAGGGCGGCGACCCCCTGGTCCGCGACGGAGCTGAGAACGGCGCCGCGGGCCCTCACCGGCGGGCGGGCGGCACGGTGAAGGTGCGCAGCCCCATCGTCTCCGCCGGATCGCCGGTGACCTCGGGCCGGTCGGCGCCGTCGGGCTCCGGGCCCTGGCCGCCCCCGCCCCGCCGCCCGGCGGACTTCTGGAGCTTCCGGTGCTCCGCGCGCGCCCGGCGGCTGCGTCCGGGGTGGAGAAGGACTCCGAGCAGGTGCCCACCGGCCGCGCCGACGACCTCGCGGATGCGCTCCAGGTCGCTGCGGTGCACCTCGCGCGGGTCGCAGACGACCATGACGCCGCCCACCCGGTCGACGAGGGCCACGGCGTCGGCGTACGAGAGGACGGGCGGAGCGAGCACGATGACGACGGCTCCGGGTGCGTCCGCCTCGGCGACGATCCGTCCGACGGGCGCCGAGGTGAGGGCGCGGGGGACGTTGTCCACCTGGGCCCCGGCCACCAGGGCGAAGGCGCCGGAGCCCGGCACGTCGACGTTGGTCCGGCTGCCGGCGGGCCAGCCGCGCTTGTCGTCCGAGGCCCACCGGGGCCGGGGCTCGCTGACCGCGGGGCCCAGGTCGCGGGCGAGGGAGGGGGTCCGCAGGTCCGCCTCGACGAGGAGGACGTCGCGCCCCATCTCGGCGAAGGCGGCGGCGACGTTGGCCGCTGCCGCGGCGGCCGCCGAGTTGTCTCCGCGCGGCGCGGTGACCAGGAGTCGGCGGTGGTCGGCGAAGGCGGGGTCGTAGGCCAGCCGGAAGGCCACCGCCCGGTACTCCTCGGCGAGTCTGCTGCCGCCGCGCCCGATGGCGAGCAGGGCCGTGGAGGCGGCGGCGCCGCGCTCCCTGGGGAGGGTGCCGAGCAGCGGGGCGCCGAGCGAGCGGACCAGCTCGTGGGTGGAGCGGACGGTCGGGTCGAAGACGAGGCGGACCCAGGAGAGCAGCAGGCCGAGGGCGAGCCCGACGACCGAGCCGAGGCCGAGGAGGAGGACGAGGCCCGCGCCGGTGGGCTTGGTGGGTGCCACCGGCTTCTTGTTGAGGTAGCCGGGGGTGGCGTCCAGGGCCTTCAACTCGGATATCTTCCGGCTGAGTTCGGAGATGGAGACGATGAGGCTCGCGCGGGCGCTGGTGATGTCGTCGGCGGTGCTGACGCCGATCTGCTCCTCCAGCTGGTCGCGCTTCTCCTCCAGCGGTTTGAGCTGGGCGCGGTAGCCGTTCGCCATGTTCTCGATGCTGTTCTCGGTGAGCTGCTTGCGGTTGGCCAGATAGGCGTCGGCGAGGGCCTCGGCGCGCGCCCGCGCCTCCTGCGGGGTGCTCCCGGTGTAGGTGAAACGGAGGGTGAGGGTGTTCGGCGGGTTGGTGACCTGGAGCCCGGCGAGCAGGTCGCGGGAGGAGACCTGGTCACCGTGGGTCGCGAGGGCGCGGGAGGCGAGGGTGCCGACGGTGTCGCTGACGGCGGTCTGGCGTTCCGAGCCGATGTTGATGCCCTTGTCGGCCGAGGCCCCGGTGGCGAAGGGGTCGGCGGTCGCCGAGCGGACCAGTACCTCGCCGGTGGCCGCGTAGGTCTCCTCCCCCGCGACGGCGAGGTAGCCGCCGCCGAGGAGCCCGATGAGCACTCCGGTGGCGAGCAGGCCGCGGTAGCGCAGGAGTTGGCGGAACTGGTCGCGCAGGAGCGCCGGCTCGTCCTGGTCGTCCAGGGCCCGGATGGGATGGGTCATCGGCGTGCGCTCCCTTGTGCGTTCCCGAGTGCTTCGGCGAGCAGGTCGTCGAAGCGGGCGAGCCCCGCCTCGCGGCTCAGGTGCTGTGCGACGTACGTGGTGCCCCGGGCGCCGAGCAGGTCGGCGCCCGCGCGGTCGGCGGCCAGCGCGCGTACGGCGGTGAGCAGTGCGGCCGGGTCCTCGGGCCGCACCAGCACGCCGGCGCCGGAGCGGCGTACCTCGTCGGCGGTGCCGCCTTCACCGGCCACGGAGGCGACGACGGGGCGCCCGGAGACGAAGTAGGAGGTGAGTTTGGAGGGGACGCTCATGTCGAGGACGGAGGCGCGCTGGGTGACGGCGAGGACGTCGGCGGCGGCGAGCACGTCGGTGAACTCGTCGGCTCCGGCGGGCGGCAGGAAGTCGAGGTTGGCCAGGCCCGCCGCGCGTGCGCGCAACGCCTCGCGCTGGTTGCCGTCGCCCATCAGGACGACCCGGACGTCGGGCGCCAGCCGGGCCAGGTCGACGAGGACGTCGAGCCCCTGCTTGAGCCCCATGTTGCCGGAGTGGAGCAGGACGGGGGTGCCGGGCTGCCAGCCGAGGCGGGCGCGGGTGGCCTCGCGGTCGGCCGTGGGCTCCCGCACATGGGTCCAGTTGGGCACGATCCGGATGCGGGCGGGATCGACGCCGAGTGCGGTGACGCCCGGGACGAAGCTCTCGTGGATGACGCCGACCAGGGCGGCGTCGCGCAGGGCGTACCGCTCGGCCGCCGCCGCGACGGACGCGGCCCTGCCCCCACCGCGGATGCCGCTCTGCGCGGCGGCGGCCCCCATCAGGTCCTGGACCACGGGGACGTACGGCACGCGGTGGCGGCGGGCGATCCGGGCACCGATGACGCCGCCCGCGAGGCTCGGCATCTGCGAGACGACGGCGTCCGGGCGGCCCTTCGGGGGGGCGAGCAGCCCGTGGCCGAGGACGGTCAGCTCGAAGAGGCCCCGCCGCAGCGCGGTCTGCCGGGGCGGCACGTAGTGGCGTCGCCGGTGGACGTGGACCCCCGCGCGGGTCTCGGTGGTGCGCCAGACACCCCGGTAGCGGTCGTCGGTCCGCCACGCCGGGTAGTGCGGCATCCCGGTGAGCACGTCGGTGCGCGCCGACGAGGCCGCCCAGTGTTCGGCGAGCTGGGTGGCGTACGGGCCGATGCCGGTCAGCTCGGGCGCGTAGTTGGTCGAGACCACGAGAATTCTGCGGCCCCGCGACGGCGTGTGTGGTGCGGCAGCGGACATCGGACGATCGCCTTCCCCCCGGAACGGCCCCTGTTCCCCGAGGAACAGCCCCGCGTCGAGCTTATCCGTTCACGGGTTGCACAAGTGTTCTTCACAGTAAGGTCGTTGGAATCATCAGCACATATCGTTCACCGTGGGGGGAGAGAACGGATGGTGCAGCACAGGGTGGGTTACGCGCCGGGCGTGTACGACCTGTTCCACGTGGGTCATCTCAACATCCTTCGTCATGCCCGCAGTCAGTGCGACTACCTGGTGGCGGGGGTCGTCTCCGACGAGATGGCAGCCCTGGCCAAGGGCCACCGTCCGGTGATCCCGCTGCCGGAGCGGCTGGAGATCGTCCGGAGCATCCGCCACGTGGACGCCGCCTTCGTGGAGACCGTGCCGGAGAAGATCGACACCTGGCAGCAGGTCCGCTTCGACGTGATCTTCAAGGGTGACGACTGGCGGGGTACGGAGAAGGGGAGGAAGCTCGAGCGCGACTTCGCCGAAGTCGGCGTCGAGGTCGTCTACTTCCCGTACACCGTGCACACCTCCAGCACCCAGTTGCGCAAGGCGCTGGACGTGCTCGTCACCCGGCCCGGAGCGCTCTCAGCTCCCTGAACCACTTGGCCAGGAAAGCCACCAGGAACAGCGCGTGCACCACGGCGAGCGCCGCGTACCCCGCCAGGAAGGCCGCGGGCTCGCCGAGCAGCAGGAAGACGAGGCAGAAGACCCCGTAGTCGGCGGGGAGCAGGGCCACGGCACGTACCCGGGAGACGGGGCCCGCGGGCGCGGCCGGGGCGTCCGCGCGCTGCGCCGCCCTGCCGAGCTGCTCGCGCAGGAGTCCGGCACAGAAGGTCAGGACGGCGACGAAGAGGAAGCCGAGCGGCAGCAACAGCCACGTCTCACCGCGCTGTTCACCGATGCGGTAGGCGTCGGCGCGGTAGAGGGAGATCAGTACCGCCGTGTGCACCAGGACCATCTTGGCGCAGTCCACCACGTGGTCGAGCCACTCGCCGTCGGGGCCGCCGCGTCCGGTGAGCCGGGCCAGCTGGCCGTCGGCGGAGTCGAAGGCGAAGCCCACCACGAGCCCGGCCCAGACGAGGACTCCCAGCGCCCACGTCGGCCCGGCGAGGGCGATGGCGGTGATGGACGCGAAGGTGAACGCCGCACTGACGAGCGTGACCTGATTGGGCGTCATGCGCGCCCGGTGGGCCACCGCCGCCAGTACCCGGCCGGCGGGCCGGTTCACGTACCGCGAGTAGAGCGAGACACCCTTGGCCGTCTTCTGTGCCCCGCGCAACTCGCGCAGCACCGTACCCGTGCTTCCCATACGCCCCCCAGCATGCGGCAGTTGACCCGCATCATGGCACGCTTCCGTTACCGGGCATACCGCGCCGAACGCCACCGGCACGGCAGCGGCCCCGTGGCGGGGGTCATCGCTCCCGCGTGAGCTGGTCGTCGAGGTCGTCGAAGAGCAGGTCGCGGCGGTCGATCTGGCCCGTCCGGTACGCGGACCTGGCCACCAGGTGCGCGGCGACCGGACCCGTCATCATCTGGAAGAAGAGGATCAGGGCGAGGGTCGCGAGGTCCATTCCGCTGCGCAGCCGCATCGCGACCCCGACGAGGACCAGCAGGATGCCGAGCGCCTGCGGCTTGGTCGCCGCGTGGCTGCGGGAGAGGACGTCGGGCAGTCGGAGCATGCCGAGGGCACCGAGCAGGCAGGTGGCCGCGCCGAGCAGGATGGCGACGGCGCCGGCGGTGTCGACGACGGTGAGCCAGGTGGTCATGTCCGGCTCTCCCCGGTGCCGGTGGGCGCGCCCGGTCGGCGGCGCGGGCGCGGCCGGTCGCGCACCGCGATGAAGCGGGCGATGCCGACGGAGCCGGTGAATCCGAGGAAGGCGAGTACCAGCATGATCGGGAAGTAGAAGGTGTCACGCACCAGCGCGGCGCGGGCCCCGAGACCGGCGATGATCAGCGCCGCGCACACGTCGAGCGACAGGGCCCGGTCCAGCATCGAGGGTCCGCGCCGGATGCGCGCCAGCAGGAGGGCTCCGGCCAGGACGATCATCCCCACCGCCGCGTACAGCAGCCAGCGGTCGACGGTCTGCATGGTGCTCATGAGGAGGTCCTCCCGGTCGGGTGGGGCGGTGACGGCGGCGGTTGGGCGACCCGGGTGATCTCGTCCCGGGTGCCGAAGGCCCGTACGGTCAGGGCCTCCATCCGCCAGACCGAGCGCCGGGCGGCTTCGAGCTCGGCGGGCCGGTCGGCGTCGAGGACGTGCAGGAAGACGGTCGCGGTGGAGCGGCGCACTTCGACGATGGCGCCGCCGGGCACGTTGGAGACGGCGACCGCGGTCGCCGTGAGCATGAGGTCGCTGCGGCAGCGCAGCGGCACCGCGATGACGGCTGCCCGGTGCGGCCGTCCGGCGAGGATCTGCCCGGAGACCCTCACCCCGGAGGTGAACATGTCGTACAGCAGGTAGCCGGCCAGTCGCAGGATGCCCCAGGGGTGCAGCCGCAGCCCGAGGTCGACCCGGGGCAGCGGGAAGGCCAGGCAGACGGTGACCGCGACGACCACGCCGGTGAGGACGTTGGCCCAGGTCAGGGTGGACCAGAGCATCACCCAGATCACGGTGAGCCAGGCGATGAGCGGCAGGTCGATCACTCGGCGTCCGCTGCGGCCCAGGGTGAAGCTGAGCGGGGGCGCTCCGGGCCCGCGCGGGAATCGGCGGCTCACCGGCCGAGCACCTCCTCGATGTAGGGGGTGCGTCGCACGAGTTCGGCGGCGGCCCGGTCGGTGTAGGTGGTCAGCGGGCCGGCGAAGACGGTGAAGGCGAGGCTGATGACGACGCCGGCGGCGGTGGCCGCGACCATGGTCCGGGGCAGCCGGGACGTCGTGGTGATGGCGCGGCCGTGCAGGGTGGCGGCGACCGCCCGGCCGGCGGGCCCGGGCCGGGAGTGCACCGGCTCGTCCCCGGTACCGGGCACGCGGTCCGGGCCCTCGTCCGGATCGTCGTCGTCCTCGTCGGAGCCGACCTCCAGGACGGTCCCGTCGAGCGCCTGCCCGGGCGGCGCGTCGCGCCAGAAGGCCAGGTTCCAGACCTTGGCCATCACGTACAGCGTGAGCAGGCTGGTCGCGGTGGAGCCGGCCACCAGGAGCCAGGCCCAGACGCTGCCGTCCGCCACACCGGCGCGCATCAGTCCTAGCTTCCCGATGAAGCCGGAGAACGGCGGGATGCCCGCCATGTTGAGGGCCGGCACGAGGTAGAGCACGGCGAGCAGCGGGGCGGCCCGGGCGAGACCGCCGGTGCGGGTGAGCTCGGTGGTGCCGCCGCGGCGTTCCACCAGCCCCGCGACGAGGAAGAGGGTGGTCTGCACGGTGATGTGGTGCGTGACGTAGACGATCGCGCCGCCGTACGACTGGCGGGTGGCGAGACCGATCCCGAAGATCATGTAGCCGATGTGGCTGATCAGGGTGAACGAGAAGAGCCGCTTCAGGTCCGTCTGGGCGACCGCGCCGAGGATGCCGACGATCATCGAGGCGAGGGCGACCGCCATCAGCAGGTCGCCGACCCGGTTGCCGGGGAAGAGCAGCGTCTCGGTGCGCAGCATGCTGTAGACGCCGACCTTGGTGAGCAGCCCGGCGAAGACGGCCGTGACGGGCGCGGGTGCGGTGGGGTAGGAGTCCGGGAGCCAGGCGCCGAGCGGGAAGACGGCGGCCTTGACGGCGAAGACCGTCAGCAGCATGGCCTGGATCAACGTCTGTACCCCGAGGGGAAGTCCGGGAAGCCGCTGGGCGAGCTGGGCGAAGTTGGCGGTGCCGGTCGCCGCGTACGCCATCGCGATGGCGGTGAGGAAGAGCATCGAGGAGAACAGCGAGATGATCACGTACGTGGAGCCGGCCCGTACCCGGGGGCCGGTGCCGCCGAGGGTGAGCAGGACGAAGCTCGCGACCAGCATGATCTCGAAGCCCACGTAGAGGTTGACGAGGTCTCCGGCGAGGAACGTGCAGGAGACCCCGGCGACCAGGATGAGGTAGGCGGGGTGGAAGACGGCGACGGGGGTCTCCTCGTCCCGGTCCGCCATGCCCTGTCCGAGGGAGTAGACGAGCACGCAGAGGGTGACCGCCGAGGAGACGGTCAGCATCAGGGCCGAGAGGCGGTCGGCGACCAGGGTGATGCCGAGCGGCGGGGCGAAGTCCCCGAGGTGGACGGAGATCGGGCCGTCCACCTGGGTGGCGGCCATCAGTCCCGCGGAGAGTCCGAGGACGAGCGTGAGCACCGCGACGCTGATGAAGCGCTGGAAGCGCTTGAGGCGGGTGCCGAAGGCGAGGCTGAGCCCGGTGGCGCAGAGCGGCAGCAGCACCGGCAGCGGGACGAGGGCTTTCATCCGGCGTCTCCAGGGTGGGGGCGGTGCGCGGGGTCGTCCGGGCTCCGGGGGGCGGCGGGCCGCGCGTAGTCCTCGGGGTCGGCGCCGAGTACGTCGTGCCAGAGGTCACCGGTGGCGTCGCGGCCCCGGGCCTGGAGGGCGCGGTCCGCGCGCAGCCGGTGGCGCAGCCGGCGGCGCTCCTCCCGGTAGCGGGCGCGTTCCGCGCTGGTGGGTGCCTCCCCCGTCCGGTACTCCTCGATGAGCTGGGCGCGTTCGCCGCGCACCTCGGCGCGCAGCGCGATGCGCCGGTCCTCCAGGTCGTCGTGGACCTCGTCGCTGCCGGTCAGCTGGTGGCTGCGGTAGGCCATGGCGAGCAGGAAGGCCGTGGTGGCGAGGGTGATGACGATCGCGGTGAGGGCGATGGCCTGCGGCAGCGGGTCGGTGACCTCGCGCAGCGGTACGCCGTACAGCAGCGGGGCGGCGCCCGCCGAGCCGGTGCCGGAGAGGACGAGGAGGTTGATGCCGTTGCCGATGATCACCGCGCCCAGCAGGATGCGGGTCAGCGGCCGGGTGAGCATGAGGATTCCGCCGACCGCGCAGAGCACGACGGCGGTGGCGAGCAGGGAGGCGCTGACGGTCATCGGGCCCCACCCCCGGTCTCGGGGGAGACCGGGCGCCCCAGGGCGGCGGCCCGTTCGATCTGCCGGTCGATCTTCGCGCCCAGCGCGCGGACGATGTCGAGGACCACGCCGAGTACAAGCAGGTAGACGCCGCAGTCGAAGAGGACCGACGTGCCGAGGTGGTAGTCGCCGAAGACCGGCAGGTGCCCGTGGTAGGTCCAGGCGTGCAGCACCGTGCCGTCGAAGAGCCCGAGCAGGGCGACACCGGTGGAGAGGAAGAGGCCCATCCCGGTGACGAGTCCGGGGGGCAGCGGCGCGGCTTCCGCGAGCTCGAACCGGCCGCCGGCGAGGTAGCGGGTGATGAGGGCGACGGAGCCCACGAGTCCGGCGACGAATCCGCCGCCCGGCATGTTCTCCGCGCAGAAGAGGAGGTACAGGGAGAGCACCAGGACGGGGTGGAAGAGCAGCCGGGCCACCACCTCGAAGACGAGCGAGCGGTGTTCGGGCGCGAGGGTGGAGGTCGCCGCGAGCCAGTCGCGTTCGGGGGCTCCCTCGTCGCCCTGCGGAAGCCCGGTGAGCCGGGCCGGGTCGCGGGAGAGCGCCCAGGCGGTACCGCCGGGCGGCGGGGTCCGGGTGAGCGTGGGGAGATCGGCGGTTCCGGCCGGTGCCGGGGCGACGGGCGTGGTCCGGCCCGGTGGTTCCTCGCCGGAGACGGGCCGTTCGCTCCTGCGGTGGAGGTAGATCAGGCTCGTCACGCCCACCGCGGCGGCGGCCAGCACCGCCGACTCGCCCATGGTGTCCCAGGCCCGCAGGTCGACCAGGATGGTGGCGACGACGTCCTTGAGTCCGTGGCTCGCGGCCTCCCGCACCATGGCGGCCCCGGCCGGTTCGGCGGTGCGGGCGGCGGCGGAGACCCAGACGGCGACCCCGAAGATGGCGGCAGCGGCGAGGGCGACAGGGACGCGCCCGGCCCGCCGCCAGGAGCTGACGCTCTCCTGGAAGTGGACCGGCATCCGGCGCAGCACCAGCACGAACACGATCATCGAGACGGTCTCGACGCCGAACTGCGTCAGCGCGAGGTCCGGGGCGCCCTGGACGACGAAGAGCAGCGCGGTGCCGTAACCGGTGAGTCCGGCGAGCACCACGGCCTTCATCCGGCGGCTCACGGTGAGGCAGAGCAGGGCGGCGGCGCTGGTGAGTACCGCCAGCGCGCCCTGGAGCGGGGAGTCCCAGAGCCGCGGGGCGACGGCGTCGTCCCACGGGCGGTCGGTCACCAGGACCGCGACCTGTCCGGTGATCAGGACGAGCAGGGTGGTGGCCAGGTAGACGGAGAGCGAACCGCGCTGCACCAGGCCGGTGATCTGCAGGGCGAGGCGTTCCAGTCCGAGCAGGAGGTGGCCGAAGGCGCCGTCGGCGGTCGGCCAGGCGACGCGGCGGGCGAACGCGCGGACGGGGGCGCGGGCGGCGAAGAGGAGGGCGCCGCCGGCCCACGCGACGGCCGAGAGGAGCAGCGCAGTGCCGAAGCCGTGCCAGAGCGCGAGGTGGTAGGGGGGCGTTGTGGCCGGGAAGACGTCGGCGTACCGGCTGAACAGGTGGTCCGTCCAGCCGACGCCGGGGCCGAGCACGAGCCCCGCGACGGCGAGCAGGGCCGGCGGGGCGAGGAAGGCCGCGGAGACCCGGTGGACAGGGGTGTCCGGGACGCCGGGCTTGCGCAGGAAGGCGCCCCAGACGAACCGGAGGGTGTACGCGGTGGTGAGCGCGGAGCCCGCCACGGTGGCCGCCAGGGTCCAGAGGTCGGCGGTGTCCCCGTGCAGGAGTGCCTCGAACGCGGCTTCCTTGGCCGCGAATCCGAGCAGCGGAGGGAGCGCCGCCATGGAGGCGGCGGCGAGCAGGGCGACGGCGCAGACGAGGGGAGCGGCGCGGCCGACGCCGGAGAGCCGGCGCAGGTCGCGGGTGCCGGTCGCGTGGTCGACGATGCCGATGACGAGGAAGAGCGGGGCCTTGAAGAGTGCGTGGGCCAGGATCATCGCGACGGCGGCGAGCGCCGCGTCACGGCTGCCGTCCCCGGCGAGCAGGATGAGGAAGCCGAGTTGGCTGACGGTGCCGTACGCGAGGACGAGTTTGAGGTCGTGCAGGCGCAGGGCGCGCCAGCCGCCGAGCAGCATGGTGGCGGCGCCGAGCACTAGGACCACCGGGCGCCACAGCGGTACGTCGGCGAAGGCCGGGGCGAGCCGGGCGACCAGGTAGACACCGGCCTTCACCATCGCGGCGGCGTGCAGGTAGGCGCTGACCGGGGAGGGGGCGGCCATCGCGTTGGGCAGCCACAGGGAGAAGGGCCAGATCGCGGATTTCGACAGCGCGCCCGCCAGTACCAGCGCGACGGCGACCTGGACGGCGGTGGAGGCGGTCGGCGGATGGGCCACGATCACCGAGATCCGGTAGGTTCCGGCGGCCTGGCCGATGATCAGGAACCCGACCAGCATGGCCAGGCCGCCGAGGGTGGTGACGGTGAGGGCCTGCAGCGCCGATCTGCGGTTCTGCTTCCGTTCGCTGCCGTGTCCGATCAGCAGGTACGAGAAGACGGTGGTCAGTTCCCAGAACACGTAGAGCGTGATCAGGTCGTCGGCGAGGACGAGCGCCAGCATGGCCCCGGCGAAGGCCAGCAGGTTCCCGGCGAACCGGGCCAGTTGGGGGGTGTCGTCGGCGAAGTACGAGGCGCAGTAGAGCAGGACGAGGGTGCCGACACCGGCGGCGAGCAGCACCATCAGCTCGCCGAGGGCGTCCAGCCGCAGAGAGACGTCGACGCCGTACGCGGGGATCCACGTCCAGGACCACTCCTCGGTCCGCCCGTCGGAGGCGCTCGTCCACACCGTGAAGGCCCAGACCGTGGTGGCGGCCGGGGGCAGGGCGAGCAGGACGAAGGCGCGACTGCCCAGCCGGTGCACCAAGGGACCGGCACATGCCGCCAGCGCGAAGTGGCAGACGATGAGCGCGATCACTGCGGGGCGTCCGGGAAATAGGGCACTGAGTACAGATATATCGCCCGGCGGTGTTCACCCGTCCGGCACGCCGCAGGGAGCGCCGCACCACCTCATGACCACCCGGGCGGACCCGGCGCGCCCCGCGCGAGGTGCGAGGAATATGTGGGACCGGTGTTGTTCATGTGAGCCCACTTTCTCTTCATTTTTTCACTGTGCCTAGTATCTATGTGTCGAACCTCTCAACGGAATTGACGGTTCGTGAGACCGTCACCCACGTCAAGGAGCCTGCCCTGCGCACGCGCGCGTCTCGGCGCACCGACTCGACCCCCATGTCGCTGCGGACAGCCCTGCTCATCCTGGCCATCGTCCCCGGCGTCGCCCTCGCGGCCCTCTGGGCGGTCACCAGCGGTCAGACCCTGCTCGACTTCCAGCGGCAGGCTGCCCAAGGGCAGTTGGCCCAGAAGGCCGGCCAGCCGTCCAACATCGTGTACTTCAACCTGCAGGAGGAACGGCGTCTCAGCGCGGAGGCGCTCGCCGATCCCGATGCTCCCAAGGAGGCGCTCCAACGGCAGCGGAAGCTGACCGACGAGGCGATCAAGAACTTCCAGTCCGTCTCCGACATCTCCGCCGACAGCGCCCCGGTCAAGGTGCGTGAAGCCGTCGCACAGGCTCGTGAGTCCATCAACCAGCTCTCCGCGCAGCGGACGTTGGTCGACCAGGGCGACGACGAGCAGCAGGCGGTGGTCTACGGCTACTACACCGACCTCATCGCGGTCGACCTGCAGCTCTTCTCCGCCCTCAGCCAGGTGGACAACGGCGAGGTGACCACGGCCTCCGCGCCGCTGGTCGACCTCTTCTGGATGAAGGAGATGATCTCCCGCTCCGACGCCCTGCTGGCCCGCGGCTGGCCCGACGGCAAGCTCAGCGCCGAGGACCTCGCGTCGCTGCGCAGGGAGATCACCGGCCAGCCCTACCTCTACGAGAACAAGGTGCTCCCCAACATCCCCGCCGACGAGCGGGCGATGTGGAAGGAGGTCGCCGACGGCAGGGCCTGGAAGGCGAAGACCGCTCTGGAGGCCCGGATACTGAGCCCGCGGGACGCGGACTCGAAGGGTTTCGTCCGGATCGGGGCCTCGGAGAAGAACTGGCGCTCGACCATGGACGAGCTCACGCCCCAACTGGTCCCCCTGCTCCAGCACCGCACCGAAGTGGTGGTCGCGCTCGGCAAGGACACCGTCGTCTCGCTGCTGGTCAAGATGGTGGTCACCACCGTGGTCGGCCTGCTCGCCGTGATCGCGGTCGTCCTCACCACCTGGCGCCTCACGCGTAACCTGCGCCGCCGCATCAAGCGGCTCCAGGACCGCGCGGAGGAGCTGGAACGCACCCTTCCCGACGTCGTCGAACGGCTCGGCCAAGGCGAGAAGATCGATGTCGAGGCCGAGGCCCGCGCCATCGAGTCCGACCGCAAGGGCAAGTCCGGCGACGAGCTCACCCAGCTCGGCGACGCGCTCAACCTCGCCCGCACCAGTGCGCTGGCGGCGGCCGTCAAACAGGCCGACCAGCACCGCGGCTTCGAACGTCTCCTCCAGCGCATCGCCCGCCGCACCCAGCAGCTCATCGGCCAGCAGCTCAAGAAGCTGGACGAGCTGGAGCGCAAGCACGAGGACCCCGAGGTGCTCGACGGCCTCTTCGACCTGGACCACCTCACCGCGCGTCTGCGCCGGTACGAGGAGAACCTCGTCATCCTGGCCGGCGGCGCCCCGCACCGGCGCTGGCGCAAGCCCGTCCCGTTGCTGGACGTCATGCGCTCCGCCCAGGGCGAGGTGCAGGACTACCAGCGGGTGGTGCTGGACCTCGACGGGACTCCCTGGCTCTCCGAGCGGGCCGTCGGCCCCGTCTCGCACGTGCTCGCCGAACTCATCGAGAACGCGCTGGCGTTCTCGCGCCCGCCGAGCCCGGTGGAGGTCCGTGCCGCCAAGGTGAGCCGCGGACTCGCCATCGAGGTGGAGGACCGCGGCCTCGGCATGGACGAGCAGCAACTGGCGGAAGCCAACGAGCTGATGAGCCGCCCGCCCCGGATGGACGTGCTCGCCCACTCCGAGGACATCCGGCTCGGACTCCACGTGATCTCCCGCCTCGCCCACCAGCACGACCTGCGGGTGGAGTTCCGTTCGTCGGCGTTCGGCGGCACCCGGGTCGTCGTGCTCGTCCCCGACGGGCTCACCGTCGTCCGTCCCACCGGGCGTCCGGTGGCCGCCGTGGCCGCCGCCCCGGCTCCCGTACCGGAGCCCGTGCACGAGGAGGCTCCCGCGACGGCGGGCGCACTGCCGTCCCGGGTCCAGGGCCGGGCGATGGCCGGGGTCACCGCACTGGTCGACCACGCCGCAGCCCGCTCCCAGCGGTCCGGCGGGTCCGTCCCGTCCGAGGAACGGCCCTCCGCAGTCCCCGCGGACGCGGACCGGCCGGTCCAGTCGGACACGTACACCGTCCCGGAACCGTCGTACCCGGCCCCCGCCGAGCCGTACGCCCAGGAGCCGTACTCCGCGACCTCCTACGCCCCCGCGCAGGAGTCCTACCCCGGCCCCGAGGCCCCCTACGGCTCCGGCGACGCGTCGTACGCCGCGCCGTCGGGCCCGTACGGCCAGGGCGACCAGCCGTACGCCTCCCAGGAGCAGCCCTACATGACGGCGGCCGGGCAGTACCCCGTACCGGGCCCCGCCTACGGGGACCAGGACGCGTCGGCCGGGCAGTCCATGCCCTACACGGAGCCCGGGCCCGCCTACCAGGATCCGTACCAGGAGCAGCCGTACACCGGCGGCTACCCGGACACGGCCGGGGACGCCTCGCCCTACGGGCACCACGCGCACGGCGGCGACCGGCAGCCCGAGGTCTCTGGCCACCCCGCGCTCCCGCCCGGTCCGGACGCCCGGGCCACCGGCTCGGAGCCCCCGCTCCCCCGCCGGGTCCGCCAGGCCTCCCTCGTCGACGAGCTGCGGGTCGATCCCGCGGCGAGCCGTCCGGCCTCTGCGCCCAGGACCCCGAGCTGGGACGAGAACCCCCTGCTCAGGCCCGCTCCCCGGCGTGCCGGCGCGGCCATCGGAGCCTTCCAGCGGCGGTCGCGCGAGGCACGTGCGACCGACGGGGCGTCCGCGAGGCCCGCCACTCCCCCATCCCCCCTCAATCCGAGAGAAGAACGGTCATGACACGCACAACGGCCACGCTCCAGGATCTCGACTGGTTGCTCGACGGCTTGGTGGACTCGGTGGCCGAGACCGTCAACGCCGTGCTGCTGTCCGACGACGGACTGGTCGTGAGTCACTCCCGGACCATCGAGCGGTCCGACGCCGAGCGGCTCGCCGCGATCTGCACCGGGCAGCAGAGCCTCGCCCGGGGCGTGGGCCAGCTCTTCCGGGGTGGCACCGTCCACCAGGTCATCGTCGAGCTGGCCGACCTGTGGCTCTTCATCATCACCGCCGGCCAGGGCACCCACCTGGCCGTCGTCGCCTCGCAGGAGGTGGACGCCGAGGTGATGTCCCTGGCCATGCACAACCTCGTCCAGCAGGTCGGCCAGAAGCTCACCGCACCCGTGCGCGGCGAGTTCGACGCCTTCGGCACCGGGGACGGGCAGCGGGTGTGACGCCCTACTGGGACGACGACGAGACCGACGGGGACGAGGACGACGGTGCGGGCACCATGGTGCGCCCGTACACGATCACCCGGGGACGGACCACTCCCGATCGGGACGACTTCACCCTCATCACCGTGCTGACGACCGTGCACGGGTTACGCGACGAGCACGGTGCGCCCTTGCGGCCGGGCCGGCTCCAGCCGGAACACCGCATGATCCTCGACCGCTGCACGCACCCCGCCGCGGTCGCGGAGGTGTCCGCCGATCTCGACCTGCCGATCTCGGTGACCAAGATCCTGCTGGCGGATCTGGTCTCCCAGGGCCTGCTGCTGGCCCGTGCCCCGCTCTCGGTGGCTCGGGCATCCGGCGGGGCCGACATGGGCCTGCTGGCCGCCGTACGTGACGGACTCCGGAGACTCTGAGCAAGATGACCACACCTCAAGCGGCGCCCAGCGCCGTCAAGATACTCATCGCCGGCGGCTTCGGCGTCGGGAAGACCACCCTGGTGGGCGCGGTCAGCGAGGTCGCCCCGCTGCGCACCGAGGAGTTCCTGACCAAGGCCAGCATCGGCGTCGACGACCTGGCCGGTGTCGGCCAGAAGAACACCACCACGGTCGCACTGGACTTCGGGCGGATCACGGTCAGCCCCGAGCTGGTGGTCTACCTGTTCGGCACCCCGGGCCAGGAACGTTTCTGGTTCATGTGGAACGACCTGGTCAACGGCGCGCTCGGCGGGGTCGTCATCGCCGACACCCGCCGGCTGGACACCAGTTTCGCCTCGATCGACTTCTTCGAGAGCCGGGACATCCCGTTCGTGGTGGCGATCAACTGCTTCCACGGACACAACACCCGTAGCTCGGAGGAGATCCGCGCGGCGCTCGACCTCGACCCGCACGTCCCCCTCCTCGTCGGTGACGTGCGCGAGCGGTCCTTCGGCCGCGACGTGCTGCTGGCCCTGGTCGACCACCTGATGGCCCTGCCCGCACCGGTCGGCTGACCGGCCGCGCGCCCCTCGTGGGACCGTCCGCGCACGTCCCGTTCCCCTCACTTCACTTCCTTTCACTCCCCCGGAGAGAACACACATGGCAACACCCCTGCGCGTCCTGATCCACGGCGGTGGGATCGGCGGCCTCACCCTGGCGACCGCCCTCGCCCGGCGCGGCCACACCGTCCAGGTCGCCGAACTCCGTGACGGTGTCGAGGCACTCGGCGTCGGCATCATCCAGCCGTCCAACGCCCTCCACGTCATGCGGGAGATCGGCACCCTGGACGCCTGCCTCGAAGCCGGCTTCGAGTGGGAGGTCCTCACCATCACCGACCCGTCCGGCAACCCGGTGGCGAAGATCCCCCAGCCGCGCATGGACGGCGCTCCGTCGAACAACGGCATACCCCGGCCCGCGCTGGCCCGGATCCTCGCCGGGGCCGCGACGGGCGCCGGCGCGACCGTGACCCACGGCACGACGATCACCGAGCTGACCGACGACGGTGCCGGGGTCGACGTGGCCCTCTCGGACGGCACGTCCGCCCGCTGGGACCTGGTCGTCGGCTTCGACGGCATCGGCTCGCCGCTGCGGAACCGGCTGTACGGCACCACGTACTCCCCCGAGTACACGGGCTTCGCCAACTGGCGGGTCACCGTGCCGCGCCAGCCGCAGGTCGAGGGCGTCGTGATGAGCACGGGCCTCGCGTCCGCCAAGGCGCTGCTCACCCCGATCACCGACGATCTGATGTACATCGGCGCGGTCTTCGCCGAGGCCCCCGGCTTCCGGCCGGACCCGGAGCGGGCGCACGAGGAGCTGGCGGAACGTCTCACCTCGTTCGGCGGCCCGGTGGCCGAGGCGCTGACGCACGTCACCGACCCGGCGGCCGTGGTGTACTCCCGGATCTCCCAGGTGACCGTCGAGGAGCCCTGGCACGTCGGCCGGGTCGCCCTCGCGGGGGACGCCGCGCACGCCAGCGCACCGCAGCTGGCGCAGGGCGCGGCCATGGCCGTGGAGGACGCCCTGGTGCTGGCCCAGTCGCTGGACGCCGAAGGGGACGTCGCCGCCGCGCTCGCCGCGTGGGAGGCACGTCGCCGGCCGCGCGCCATGTTCGTGCAGAGCCTGTCCCGGGCCGTCCTCAAGCAGGAGACCGGCAACGCGACCACGCCGGAGGAGGACGAGCTCCTGAAGATCGGCATCCCGGGCGCCGCCCACGTGCTGGCCAAGCCCTACTGATCCGCCTCGCACAGGTGCCCCGACGGGGCCCGGCCGTCCCCTCGGACGACCGGGCCCCGTCCCGCGTCCGGGGCGGAGGAATGAGGGGGCGCAGGTCAAGGGGTCGGCAGTCCCGTGCCGACGCCGGAGCGACCGCCCGGTGGCCCCTGGCGAGGGCCCCGCTCCGCGGGCGCGTAGAGTGACTGGCCTCACAGTCACGGGGCGGGCGGTCCATGAGACCGTAGTCCCGAAAGTCCTTTTCGTACCGGTCGGTCGGCCTCGTGCCGAAACGACCCCGGTGGAAACACGGAACCGTCTTGACGTGGGCGTCCGCGCACAGCGCCCCTCGGCCTGCTCGCCGCAGGACGGCTTCCGCACAAGGAATCCCGCGACCCGAACGGAATCCGTCTTGCCGCCCGTCGACCCCGCACCCGCCTCGTGGCGCATCGAGCTGCCGCACACGACGGCGGCCGTACCGATCGCCCGCGCCCTCGTCCGGACCGCGCTCAGCGACATCGACCTCCCGCCGGACTGCGACACCGCCGAACTGCTCACCGCCGAACTGGTCACCAACGCCGTGGAGCACACCGACGGCCGCGACCCCATCGAGCTGGTCGTGGAGCTGCTGCCCACCGGCTGCCAGGTGGAGGTCCACGACCACGACCCCGAGCCGCCGGGCGGGCTGACCGGCCCGGGCCCCGACACCATGCCGGACCCCTGGCAGGAGTACGGGCGCGGTCTGCTGCTGATCCGTACCCTCAGTGCCGCCTGCGGTCACCGCACCACGGAGCACGGCAAGGCGGTCTGGTTCACGCTGCCGGTGGTGCCTGCCCAGTCGGGTCCGACTCCCCGGAGCTGACCAGGCGCGAGCGGCTGCGGCCGTAGCAGGAGTAGAGCAGGGAGCCGGCGAGCAGGAAGAGCGCGAACTCGACCCACGCCTCCCACCCCGTCCCGTACATCAGATACCCGCAGAACGCGACGCCCAGGATCGGGCTGAGCGGGTAGAGCGGTACCCGGAAGGAACGCTTCAGCGCGGGGTTGCGGCGGCGCAGCTGGATGACGGCCAGGTTGACGACGGCCATGGCGCCCAGGGTGCCGATGGTGGTCAGGTTCACCACCGCGTCGAGCGAGGCGAAGGCCGCTGGGACGGCGAAGACGGCGGCGACGATCCAGGTGTTGGCGACCGGGGTGCGGGTCTTCGGGGAGACCCGCTCGAAGACCCGGGGCACCAGCCCGTCCCGGGCCATCGACATCAGAATGCGGGTCTGGCCGTACATCACGGCGAGCACCACCGAGGCGATGGCGACGACCGCGCCGAACGCGACGATGCCGCCGCCGACGGTCGAGTCGGTGACCTGGTTGACGACCGCCGACAGTGCGGCGGGGGTGTCCGCGACCGCGTCCGGGCCGAGGGCCCCGATGGCGGCGACGGCGACGGCGCAGTAGAGCAGGGTGACCAGGCCGAGGCAGATCATGATCGCCACGGGGATGTTGCGCCGCGGGTTCCTGACCTCCTCGCCGGCGGTGGTGATCGCGTCGAAGCCGATGTACGAGAAGAACGCCAGGGAGGCTCCGGAGGTGATCCCGGAGACGCCGCTGCCCGCGAAGGGCGAGAGGTTGTCGTGGCGGAAGGCGGTGAACGCGATGGCGCAGAACACGACCAGGATGCCGATCTTGAGCACCACCATCGCGGCGGTCGCCGTCGCGCTCTCCCGGACTCCGCGCACGAGGAGTGCGGCGGCCATGACGATCACCAGGACGGCCGGCAGATTGACGACGCCGCCGTCTGCGGGCCCGGCGGAGAGCGCCTCGGGCAGCCGAACCCCGAAGAGGCTGTGCAGCAGCTCGTTGACGTACTGGCTCCAGCCGACCGCGACCGCGGAGACCGAGACGCCGTACTCCAGCAAGAGGCATCCGCCGACCAGGAACGCGGTGCGCTCGCCGAAGGTGGCGTAGGCGAAGGAGTAGGAGCTGCCGGAGACGGGGATCGCGCCGCCCAGCTCCGCGAAGGAGAACGCCGTGAAGATGCAGGTGATCGCCGCCAGCACGAAGGAGATCACCACGGCCGGACCGGCCTCGGCGACGCTGTCCGAGAGACCGACGAAGATCCCGGTACCGACGACCGCGCCGACGCCGAAGCAGACCAGCTGGAACAGGCCCATGGTGCGCCTGAGGCCGTGCCCCTCCAGGTCCGCGCCTGCCTCGGCGAGCAGTTGTTCGGGGCTCTTGCGGCGCGGACCGGGAACGGTGGAGCCCGGCCGGACGGTGCGCTGCGCACTCATGCGGCGTTTCTCTTCTCTGGTGGTGCGGTGGGGGGAGACGTGCGCGGCCGGCCGTGGGGGGCGCCGTGCACGGCGACGGGGCCCGAGCCTGCAAGCTCGGACCCCGGGGAGACGGACCATGGTAGCCGCCGACGCGCATGTTCACTCCGATGGATGCATCACCATGCAGTCGGGGCTTCGCCGACTCCTACGGACACGGAGACCACCCGCGCCCGTCGTGCTCAGGCGCCCGCGAGCGTCGCGACGAGGACCGCCTTGATGGTGTGCATCCGGTTCTCCGCCTCGTCGAAGACCACCGAGTGGGCGGACTCGAAGACCTCGTCGGTGACCTCCAGCTCGGACAGCCCGTGGACGGCGTGGATCTCCCGGCCGACCGCGGTGCCGAGGTCGTGGTAGGCGGGCAGGCAGTGCAGGAACTTCACTCCGGGGTTCCCGGTGGCGCGCAGCACGTCCATGGTCACCGCGTACCCGGCGAGGGCGGCGATGCGCTCGGCCCAGACCTCCTTGGGCTCGCCCATGGAGACCCAGACGTCGGTGGCGACGAAGTCGCAGCCGGCCACGCCGTCGGCGATGTCCTCGGTGAGGGTGATCGTGGCGCCGCTGCCGGCGGCCAGCTCCCGGGCGCGGGCCACGACGTCCGCGTGCGGCCAGTACGCCTCGGGCGCCACGATCCGCACGTCCAGACCGAGCAGTGCGCCGGTGATCAGGTAGGAGTTGCCCATGTTGAAGCGGGCGTCCCCGAGGTAGGCGAAGGCGAAGCCGTCGTCGCGGACGTCCTTGGCGCAGTGCTCGACCATGGTGAGGACGTCGGCGAGCATCTGGGTGGGGTGCCAGTCGTCGGTGAGCCCGTTGAAGACCGGCACACCGGCGTGGACGGCGAGTTCCTCGACCGCCTGCTGGCTGTCGCCCCGGTACTCGATGCCGTCGAACATCCGGCCGAGGACCCGGGCCGTGTCGCGTACCGACTCCTTGTGCCCCATCTGGGACGCGGAGGGGTCCAGGAAGGTGGTGGAGGCACCCTGGTCCGCGGCGGCGATCTCGAAGGCGCAGCGGGTGCGGGTGGAGGTCTTCTCGAAGATGAGCGCGATGTTCTTGCCGCGCAGCCGCTGGACCTCCGTCCCCGACTTCTTGGCCGCCTTCAGCTCCGCGGCCAGCTCGACCAGGCCGAGGAACTCCTCGGCGGTGAAGTCGAGCTCCTTGAGGAAGTGGCGGCCCGCGAGGTCTATGGCCATGGTTCGTGCTCCTGGGTCGGACGGGGATCGTCGGCGTACCGTAACCATGGAAGTCTATACGAGACAATGCATCGCTATACAGAGCCCGCGGGGCGGCGGTCCGCTCATACGGGATCGCGCACGACGGGGCAGCTCATGCACCGGGGGCCGCCCCGGCCCCGTCCCAGTTCGCTGCCCGGGATCTCCAGCACCTCGACGCCCTGCCTGCGCAGATGGGTGTTGGTGGTGGCGTTGCGCTCGTAGGCGACGACCACCCCCGGTTCGACGGCCAGCACGTTGCAGCCGTCGTCCCACTGCTCGCGCTCGGCCGCGTGGACGTCCTGGGTGGCGGTGAGGACGCGGATCGCGTCGAGGCCGAGTGCTGCGGCGACGGCCCGGTGCATGTGCTCGGGCGGGTGGTCGGTGACCCTGAGTTCGTAGGGCCCGTCTCCCGGTTCGATGGTGTACGAGCGGAGCATGCCGAGGCCTGCGTACTGGGTGAAGGTGTCGCCGTCGACCATCGTCATCACGGTGTCCAGGTGCATGAACGCCCGCCGCTTCGGCATGTCCAGCGCCACGATCGTGTGGGCGGACCCCGCGGCGAAGAGCCCGCGCGCCAGCATCTCGACCGCCTGCGGCGTGGTGCGTTCGCTCATCCCGACGAGGACCGCGCCCCGGCCGATCACCAGCACGTCGCCGCCCTCGATGGTCGACGGGTAGTCGTGCTGGCCCTGCGACCAGTGGTGGAAGACCCCCGCATCGGGGCCGGTGAAGAGCGGGTGGTGGCCGTAGATCGCCTCGAAGTGGACGGTCTCGCGCTGCCGCGCGGGCCAGCGCATCGCGTTGATCGACACCCCGTCGTAGATCCAGGCCGAGGTGTCCCGGGTGAAGAGGTGGTTGGGCAGCGGGCCGAGGAGGAAGTCGTCCGGCTCCATGACGTGGAAGCGGACCGAGACCGGCTCGGCGTGCCGCTCCAGGAACTCGCGCTTGGTCATCCCGCCGACCAGGGCGTCGGCCAGCTCCGCGGGGGTCAGTTCCTCGAACGCCGCCCGCAGGTGTTCGGTGGCCAGCGGGCCGTACTCCTTCTCGTCGAAGACCCGGTCCAGCACCAGGCGGCGCGCCACCGGGACGGCGAGGGCCTCCCGGAGCAGGTCGCCGAAGAGGTGGACCTCGACGCCCCGGTCCCGCAGCAGCCCGGCGAAGCCGTCGTGCTCCTGCTGGGCACGGCGCACCCAGAGCACGTCGTCGAAGAGGAGGGCGTCCTTGTTGCTGGGGGTGAGCCTTTTCAGTTCCAGACCGGGGCGGTGCAGGATGACGCGGCGCAGCCGCCCGGCCTCGGAGTCGACATGGAATCCCATGTCCTCATCCTCACCGGGCGGCCCGCCCTTCACCCCGCGAATCACCTGCCGATCGCGGGGCGTGCGTCACAGCGGCGGACACCCCGACGGCCCTGGCCGCGCTACAGCCGGGGGTCTACCGGCTCCGACTCCAGCGCGAGGACGGCGAACACCGCCTCGTGGACCCGCCAGAGCGGCTCGCCCTCGGCCAGCCGGTCGAGCGCCTCCAGGCCGAGCGCATACTCCCGCAGCGCCAGCGACCGCTTGTGGCCGAGAAAGCGGGAGCGCAGCCGCTCCAGGTGGTCGGGGCGGGTGTACTCGGGGCCGTAGATGATCCGGAGGTACTCCCGGCCGCGCACCTTGACGCCCGGCTGCACCAGTCGCGCCTTGGCGTCCCGGACGAGGGCCGCCAGCGGTTTGACGACCATGCCCTCGGCGCCCGCCGCGGTCATCTCCAGCCACCAGTCGACGCCCGCGCGGACGGACTCCTCGTCGCCGGTGTCGACGACGAGCCGCCGGGTGACCTGGAGCAGGCCGGTCGGGTCGTGCTCGACCAGCCGGTCGAGCCAGGCGAGCTGCGCGTCGTGCGGTTCGGCGGCGAGCGAGCGCCCCCGCACCGCGAGGACCTGGAACGGCGCGAAGCGCACCCCCTCCAGCCCTTCGGTGCTCCAGCAGTAGCGCCGGTACGCCTCGGTGAATGCGGCGGCGTCCCCCGCGCGTTCCCGCTGGCGCCCCGCGAGAGCGCTCACGTCGACGCCCCGGCCCCCGGCGGCCTCCAGCGCGGCCAGTGCCGGCGGGAGGACGGCGCCGGCGGCGGCGCCCACGGCGGCGTACTGCGAGCGGAGCAGCCCGGCGGCCTTCAGCGACCAGGGGAGCAGCTCCGCGTCGAGCAGGACCCAGTCGGTGTCCCACTCCTCCCAGAGCCCGGCGGCGGTGACGGCGGCCCGGATCCGGTCGAGGAGCGTCTCGGTGAGCGCGGTGTCGTCGAGGAACGGCCGGCCGGTACGGGTGTAGAGCGCACCGGTCGGCCCGTCCGTGCCGAAGCGCTCCCGGGCGGCGTCCGCGTCCCGGCAGACGAGGGCGACGGCGCGGGAGCCCATGTGCTTCTCCTCGCACACGACCCTGGTGACGCCGTCCGCGCGGTACTGCGCGAACGCCTCGGCCGGGTGCTCCAGATACCCCTCCTCGCGGGAGGTGGCGGTCGGGGCCATGGTCGGCGGGAGGTACGGCAGCAGCCGGGGGTCCACCGCGAACCGGCTCATCACCTCCAGCGCGGCGGCGGCGTTCTCCTCGCGCACCGAGAGCCGGCCCATGTGGCGGGTCTCCACGATCCGCCGGCCGTGGACGTCCCCGAGGTCGAGCGGTCGGCCCTCCCGGCCTCCCGGCGCCTCGGTGGCCAGCGGCCTGACCGGCTCGTACCAGACCTTCTCGGCGGGTACGCCGACGATTTCGCGCTCCGGCCAGCGCAGGGCGGTCAGCTTGCCGCCGAAGACCGCGCCGGTGTCCAGGCAGAGGGTGTTGTTGACCCAGGAGGCGGTGGGGACCGGGGTGTGGCCGTAGACGACGGCCGCGCGACCGCGGTACTCCTCGGCCCACGGGTAGCGCACGGGCAGCCCGAACTCGTCGGTCTCCCCCGTGGTGTCGCCGTACAGGGCGTGCGAGCGGACCCGGCCGGAGGTGCGGCCGTGGTACTTCTCGGGCAGCCCGGCGTGGCACACCACCAGGTCGCCGCCGTCCAGCACGTAGTGGCTGACGAGTCCGGCGACGAACTCCTCGGCCCGCGCACGGAACTCCGGGTCCCTCCCGTCCTCGCGCTCCAGCTGCTCGATCGTCTCGGCGAGGCCGTGGCTGTGCTGGACCTTTCGGCCCTTGAGATAACGGCTCAGCTTGTTCTCGTGGTTGCCGGAGACGCAGAGCGCGTCGCCCGAGGCGACCATGGACATCACGCGCCGCAGCACTCCGGGACTGTCCGGCCCCCGGTCGACGAGGTCACCGACGAAGACCGCCGTACGCCCCTGCGGGTGGGTGCCGTCCGCGTACCCCAGCTCGGCAAGCAGGGAGTCGAGTTCGCTGCGGCAGCCGTGGACGTCACCGATGATGTCGAACGGGCCGGTGAGGTGGCGCAGGTCGTTGTACCGGCGCTCACGCACGACCGTCGCCCGGTCGGCCTCCTCCTCCGTGTGCAGCACGTGCACCTTGCGGAAGCCCTCGCGCTCCAGGCCGCGCAGGGAACGCCGCAGCTCGCGCCGGTGGCGCTGGACGACGTGGCGCGGCATCCCGGCCCGGTCCGGGCGGGTGGCGTTGCGCGCCCGGCAGACCTCCTCCGGCAGGTCGAGCACGACGGCGACCGGCAGCACGTCGTACTCCCGGGCCAGCTGGACCAGCTTGCGGCGGGCCTCGGCCTGGACGTTGGTGGCGTCGACGACGGTGAGCCGGCCCGCTTCGAGGCGCTTGCCGACGATGTAGTGGAGGAGGTCGAAGGCGTCACCGCTCGCGCTCTGGTCGTTCTCGTCGTCGGCGACGAGCCCGCGGCAGAAGTCGGAGGAGACGACCTCGGTGGGCTTGAAGTGGCGGTGTGCGAAGGTCGACTTGCCGGAGCCGGTGGCCCCGATCAGCACGACGAGGGAGAGGTCGGGGACCGGCAGGGTCCGGGGGCGGGGGGCCGAGCGGTCGGTGCCGCCGGGTGGGGTGGCGGTGGTGCCGGGGATGTCACCGGTGCGGGTGTCCGCGTCGGTGGTGCTGCCAGTGGGGCTGTGGGTGGGGGCGCCGGTGGGGTCGCTGGTGGGGGTGGGAGTACTGGTCTCTGCGGTGCTGTCGAAGTCTTCGTTGCTCTCTTCGGGAGTGGTCATGCCGCCTTCGCCTCCTTCTCTCTCTCGTTCTTGTTCTCGTTCTCGCGCCTGTTCGGGTGGTCGCTGCCGCTCGCGCCGTCGCCCGTGCCGTCGCTCTCGGCAAGGGTGAACACCGCCATCTGGGTGGGCGGGCCGACCTCGGGGTCGTCCGGCCCGACGGGGGCGTACGCGACCGCGTAGCCGTAGCGGTCCGCCGCCTTCCCGGCCCAGTCGCGGAATTCGGCCCGGGTCCACTCGAAACGGTGGTCGCCGTGACGGACGTGGCCGGCCGGCAGGGTCTCCCAGCGCACGTTGTACTCGACGTTCGGCGTGGTGACCAGCACCGTGCGGGGCCTCGCCGCGCCGAACACCGCGTACTCCAGCGCGGGCAGCCGCGGCAGGTCGAGATGCTCCACGACCTCGCTGAGCACGGCGGCGTCGTACCCCCGCAGCCCCTTGTCGGTGTAGGTGAGCGCCCCCTGCCGCAACGCGACCCGGCGGGACTGGCGTTCGCCCATCCGGTCCAGCTTGAGCCGGCGCGCGGCGATGGTGAGGGCGCGCATCGACACGTCGACACCGACGATCTCGGTGAACCGCACGTCCTTGAGCAGCGCCTGGACCAACTGCCCCTGCCCGCAGCCGAGGTCGAGCACCCGTGCCGCCCCGGCGTCGTGCAGCGCCGACAGGATCGCGTCGCGCCGCTGCTGCGCGAGCGGCACCGGGCGCTCCGGGGTGTCGGTGGCCTCGTCCACCGCGTTGTCCACGCTCTCCACGTCGAGGTCGTCCGACTCGGCGAGGCGGACGAGTTCGAGCGCCTGCTCGGCCTGCCGGGTCAGCCCCCAGCGGCGGGCGAGGTATCGGCTGGTGATCAGCCGGTGCTCCGGGTGCGTGGCGAGCCATCCCTCCCCGGCCCGCAGCAGCTTGTCCACCTCGTCCGGCGCCACCCAGTAGTGCTTGGCGTCGTCGAGCACCGGCAGCAGGACGTAGAGCTGTCGCAAGGCGTCGGACAGCCGCAGCTCCCCCTCCAGCGTCAGCCGGACGTAACGGGACTCGCCCCACTCGGGGAACGCCTCGTCCAGCGGTACGGGCTCCGCGTCCACCCGCGCCCAGCCGAGCGGCCCGAACAGCTTCCGCACCAGCTCGGCCCCGCCCCGGGCGGGCAGCACCGGCACCTCGATGCGCAGGGGCAGCGGGTCGGCGGCCCGCTCGGGCATCGCCCGGCAGTCGCCCCGCAGCGCCGACGCGAAGACCGTCGCCATGGCCACCGACATCAGCGAGGAGGCTGCGTACGGGCGGTCGTTGACGTACTGCGCGAGCGCCGCGTCGGGGGCGCCTCCCCGCCCCTTCCCCTTGCCGCGCCGGACCAGCGCCACCGGATCGACCTCCAGCAGCAGCGCGGCCGTGCACCGCTCGGGGGACGCCTCGGGGTAGAAGACGTGCGCCGTGCCGTGCGAAGTGGAGAACGCCTGCGCCCTCTCGGGATGCTTGTGCAGCAGGTAGCCGAGGTCGGTCGCGGGGCGTTCCGGGGTGCCGGTCGTTCCGATTGTCATGAACACCTGACCGATTATGAGCCGCATGGCCGGGCCTCACCAGACATTTTCTGGGCGTCACCCTCATCCTGACCGGGCTTCGGGACGGCACCCCTCGCCCGCGGACGGTGTTCGCACCACCTGCCGACCGGGGCTCACCACCTGCGGGGACGATGCCTCTCCACCTGCGGGGGGACGATGCCTCACCACCTGCGGGGGGACCATGCCTCACCACCTGCGGGCCGGGCGCACTCCTCGCCTACGGGAGAAGACTCCCGTCCGGCGGCCCGGTGTCCTCGAGTGCGCGGCCGAGCGCGGCGATCAGGGACGGCCCGACCCGGCAGCATCCGCCGACCAGCCGCGCGCCGTTCCGGGTCCAGTCGCGCACCCGCTCCGGAGCGCCGAAGGTGCTCGGCCCCGTCCACCTGCGCCCGCTCGTGTCCCACCGCTCCCCGCTGTTGGGATAGACGACCACCGGCTTGCCGGTCACCGCCGCCGCGCACCGGACGGCTCCGTCCGCGTCGGCGGGATCGCAGCAGTTGGCCCCGACCGCGATCACCTGCTCGTGAGCGGCGGCCTCCGCGAAGGCCTCCCGCAGCGGCTGCCCCGCCCGGGTCAGGCCGCCCGCGACGCTGTACGAGAGCCAGACCGGGATCCCGGTGCGGGCGACCGCCCGGAGCAGCGCCCGCGCCTCGTCCACGTCCGGCACCGTCTCCAGCGCCAGCACGTCGGGCCGGGCCGCGGCGAGCGCCTCCACCCGTGGACGGTGGAAACGCTCCAGCTCCTCGACGGAGAGGCCGTACCGGCCCCGGTACTCGCTGCCGTCCGCGAGCATCGCCCCGTAGGGCCCGACCGAGGCGGCGACCCAGATCTCGCGTCCGGAGCGCTCGCCCGCGCGCCGGGCCAGTTCCACGCTCCGCGCCAGCAGCTCCTCCGTCCCCGGGCGGCCGATGCCCCGGCGTGTGAACCCCTCGAAGGTCGCCTGGTAGCTGGCGGTGATGAGTACCTGTGCGCCCGCCCTCGCGTACGCGGTGTGTGCGGCTTCGAGCTGCTCGGGGGCGTCCACCAGCAACCGCGCCGACCACAGCGCGTCGGAGAGATCGCACCCCTGGGCCTCCACCTGGTGGGCGAGCCCTCCGTCGAGGAGGAGCGGGCCCTCGGCGAGGGCGTCGGCAAGCGGTCTCCGGGCGGTTCGCACAGGTGCTCCTTCGGGTTACGTCACCGGCTCACGCCAGCTGGGACTGGACCTGGGAGGAGATCAGCTCCAGGTGGTCGAGGTCGCCGAGGTCGAGGATCTGGAGGTAGATCCGCGAGGACCCGACCGCCGCGAACGCTCCGATCCTGTCGACCACCTCGGCCGGTGTACCGGCGAGGCCGTTGGCCTTCAGCTCCTCCACGTCCCGGCCGATGGCGGCGGCCCGGCGGGCCACCTCCGCGTCGTCCTTGCCGACACAGACCACCAGGGCGTTGGAGTACACCAGGTCGTCGGGGGTGCGGCCCGCCGCCTTCGCCGCCTCCCGCACCCGGCCGAACTGCTTCCGCGTGTCCTCCAGCGAGGCGAACGGAATGTTGAACTCGTCCGCGTACCGCGCGGCCAGCCGGGGGGTGCGGACCGCTCCGTGCCCGCCGATCAGCACCGGCACCTTGGGCTGGGCCGGCTTGGGCAGCGCGGGCGAGTCGGTGAGCTGGTAGTAGGTGCCGTCGTAGCTGAAGGTCTTGCCGACCTCGGTGGCCCACAGCCCGGTGACGATGGCGAGCTGCTCCTCCAGGCGGCCGAACCTCTCCTTCGGGAAGGGGATGCCGTACGCCTTGTGCTCCTCCTCGAACCAGCCGGCTCCCAGGCCCAGTTCGACGCGTCCGCCGGACATCTGGTCGACCTGGGCGACCTGGATGGCGAGCACACCCGGGAGGCGGAAGGTGCCCGCCGTCATGAGCGTGCCCAGGCGGATGCGCTTGGTCTCACGGGCCAGACCGGCCAGGGTGATCCAGGCGTCGGTCGGGCCCGGCAGTCCGTCGCCGGACCCCATGCGCACGTAGTGGTCGGAGCGGTAGAAGGCATCGAACCCGAGGTCTTCGGTGGCCTTGGCGACGCTCAGCAGGGTGTCGTAGCTAGCCCCTTGCTGGGGCTCGGTGAAAATGCGCAGATCCATCCTTCCATCCTGCCTCTTCCCGCGCGGCTCCCCTCGCACGGGGCTGCCCGGGCGGGGGCATTCCTTCCTCGGGGCGGGCGGCGGCCGACGACCCGCGCAGCGGCCCGCGCGGGACCGGGCCCGGCGCGCACCGGGGACGGACCCCACGCGCAGCACCCGCACACGCCTCGTACGCGCCTGCGCACCGGCTCCCGGCGGGAACGGTCGGACACGCCCTACCCCCGGACCGCGCCGTACGGGCCGTCCCGCTCCCTCGCGCGTTCCGTGGCCTGTTCGGCGAGGCGGCCGAGCATGCCCCGCACCCGGTCCATCGACTCGTCGGCCGCGTCTATCGCCTCGATGCACTGCCAGTAGAGGGTGTCCTCCCCGGTGTCGCAGGCGACCCCGACGAGAGCCATGCCCGCCTCTCCGAGCAGCAGTGCGAGCCCGGCGAGGGTGCGCGGGACGTCGTCCACCTCCGTGAGCCGGGCCGCGCGCGACGGTCCGGTCAGGAGGACCGGCGAATCCGGCGTGGACCACTCCCGCCCACCGATCTCACCGAGCCCGCGCGCGTCTCCGCGCAACTCCGCCGGACCCGCGGCGGCCAGCCGGTCGCCGATGGCCCGGGCCAACGCCTGGGCCTGCCATGCCTCGGTCATGATGTCCGCCGCGCCCCGGCTCTCCGCCAGCGCGCGCCGCCCCATCTCGACCAGTCGTTCCGCTTCCATCCGATCCCCCGTCGCTACGAAAACCCGGTCACCTCTTCCATTACCCACAGTGAGGTCAGCGGTACCGGAAGGCCAGAGGAAATCGGAAATCTGTGGATACGAAGGCGATTGTGGATAAGTCGATCACTCCGAAGAGTGATGCGCAGGGCCGTCGGCATTCCCGGGCACCGGAAACCGCGTTTCGTTCCGGTCGATCTTCGCCGAGAGCGCCGCCAGCGCATCCACTCCGAGCACCGCGCAGAACTGCAGGAGGTAGGCGAGGACATCGGCCACCTCGTCCTCCACCCGGTGCGCCGTCCCCGGGTCGCTCATCACGGCCGCCGCCTGCTGTGGGGTCAGCCACTGGAAGATCTCCAGCAGTTCGGAGGCCTCGACGCTGAGGGCCGCCGCCAGGTTCTTCGGGGTGTGGTACTGCCCCCACTGCCTGGACTCGGCGAACGCGACGAGTCGCCGCTGGAGTTGTGCCACATCGAGTTCGTTCATCCGGACAGGTCTACCAGTACGGCGCCCTCGGTCGCGCCGGCCAGGGCGGCGCCCGCCTCCCCCACCGTGCCGAGCAGCCGCAGGTGGCCGTCCGCGCAGATCCCCGCCGCCAGCCGCAGCAACTCCCCCGACTGGCGTGCGTCGAGGCCGCGGTCGAACCCGTCCGTCAGCACGGTGAGGGCGCGCATGGCCCAGGGGATCTCGTCCGGTGTGTTCACCTCCAGCACGTGCGGACCCGTCAGCAGCACCAGGGCCAGCGCGACGTAGCGGAGTTCACCGTCCCCGAGGCGCCCGATCGGGGTGGTGCGCCCGGCTCCGCGTCCCACCAGCGCCTCCACCTTCCCGTCCGCGGACTCCCGGGTGGTCAGCGCGGTCACCGGCCCCGCGCACCCCGCCGCCGCCGCGGCCACCAGCCGGGCGTGCCGGTGCGCGCACTGCGTACGGGTGCGGGCGAGCACCGCGGCGAGGTTGTCGCAGCCGGATCGGAGCCGCTCCTCCCCGGCGCGGGCCGGTCCGCGCATCCCCCCGGGCAGCGGGTCGCAGGGGAAGGCGGAGTGCAGGCCCACCACCACCTGCTCGGCGGCGGCGAGTACGCGCAACTGGCCCTCGGTGACGCCGGCGACCCGCAACGGCAGCAGCGCGGTGGCGAGTCGGCCGTCCGGGAGTGGGGCGCGGGTCACCGGAACCTGGCCCGCCGTGTGCCAGGCGGCCTGCACGGTCGGGCGGCGCGGGTCGCGCAGCGCGGTGCTGAGCAGGGTCTGCCCGCCCGCCGTCAACCGCTCGCCCACGATGCGCAGCGAGGGCTCGGCCTGGACGGCCACGTCGAGCCTGACCGGACCGGCCGGGCCGTCCACGGTGCAGCCGATGCGGAAGCCCCGCCGGCCCTCGGCGTCGGCCACCGCACGTTCGGGCACGCAGGAGACGGGGTCGGGGAAGACGTCCTCCAGGGCGTCACCGGCCCCGAGCCGGGCCAGCGCCTCGTAGGCCCGCAGTGCGGACGAGGCGCCGCTGCCGCTGGGGCCGGTGAGCAGGGTCAGTGGCCCCAGCGGCAGGGTTCTGCGCCAGTGGGAGGCGAAGGCGGCCAGCCGCAGCTCGGTGACGACGGGGCGGACGGGCCGGGGCGGCACGTCGGGAGCGGCGCGGGGCGGGCCGACGCGGGTCGTGCCGGGGGGAGGAGCTGTGGTGGTCATGAGCGGACCGTACGCACGGCCCGGGCGGGCGAACCGTTTTGCCCGCCGGAGCTTCCTACGATTGAGGGATACCGGCGGGGGTGACCCCCTCGACCTCCATGCCGAGCGGCGCGAGGAGGAAGACGTTGCGGTCCACCCGGTGCATGCCGCTGCCGAGGCCGAAGACGACGCCGCTGCTGAAGTCGAGGATGCGCTTGGCCACGTCCGTCTCGGCCGCCGTCAGATCCAGCAGCACGGGGACCTGCGCGACGAGGTACTCGGCCACCTCGCGGGCGTCCGAGAAGACCTGGACCCGCAGCACCACCAGTCGGCGCTGCTCCTCGGCGTCGCGCTGCGGGACCGCGTCGTGATCGACGCGGGACGGCCACTCGTTCCGCCCCCGCAGGGGTACCACCTGGGCCAGGCCCTCCCACTGCGCGTCCGTGGCGTCGTACCTGTCGTACCTGTCGTACCTGCTCACAGAGCCATCCCGTCCGTGTGCCGGTCGACGGTGCGCCGGCTGCGCTCGCTGTTCATCGGGCAATCCTCTCGCCCCTCACCCGTTCGGCCCACCAGCGACACGGCCGGGAACCCCGATCCTCCGGATCGGTTCCGCCACGCACTGGCCGGTTCGGGCCGCGGAATCAACGTAGCCCGAGGTGACGCCGTTGTTCCAGTCGCCTGCTCCGGCGCCGCTCGCGCGGGCGCCCGGGGCGGATGGCACCGGCGACCGGCCGTCGGAGAACGGCCGCGGACGACCGCACCGGTGGAGCGCCCGCGCCCCGGCGCCGGTGACGGGCCGGATCGGCCGGAGCCGGATCAGCCGGGGCCGGAGCCGGATCAGCCGGGGCCGGGGAGGGGGATCCTCTCGTCCGTGACCGGGACGAGGCAGCGGCTCGCACCGCAGGCGCCGTAGCTGACGATCACGTCGGCGCCGCGGGAGCCGGTCCGGCGGACCGGCAGGGTGAACGTGACCTCGCCGTCCGGGTAGACGGGAAGAGCGGCCTCCAGCCCCGCGGGCCGCAGGAGTACGACGGCGCGGTCCGCGGTCGGTTCGCCGGTCGCGGTGAGGTCGCCTCCGACGGAGAGCCGGGTCGCCACTCCCAGTCCGTCGACGCCTCCTTCGGGCAGGTCGATGCTGTAGACGTGGAACCCCGGCTCCGGCCTGAAGGTCGCCCGGATGCGGTGCGCGCCGTCGGCCGCCGGCAGAAGGGCGACCGTGACGGTGACGCCGTTGCGCGTGGCGCGGGCCGTCGGCACGGGAGCCGGGTCCGCCCCGCAGCCGGCGAGCAGGAGGGCCAGTGCAGCGGCCGTGGCCGCCCCGTGGCGTGCGCGGCGCACGAGCGTCACCTCCCGTATGCGATCGGTCACAGGAGGATACCGGTGGTGCTCCGCGCGTCCGCGTGGCGCGGGGACGCGCGGCCCGTGCTCAGAGAGCGAACCGGCCGATCCTGCCCTGCTCGATCTCCTGGGCGAGCAGCGCGACGTCGGACATCGCCTCGAACACCCCGGTCTGCTCGACGCCGTTCAGGTGCCGGTACTCGGTGCCCACCGTCACCGCCAGCCGCTCGGGCAGTCCCAGATCGGGGTGGCGTCCCTCGGCGACGATCCGGCGGGCTGCCAGCGGCGCCGGGACGCCGGCCGTGTGGAAGGTGTGGGCGCGCTCGCGGACGTGGCCGAGGTAGTCGATGTGGTCACGGACCCCCGGGGGACCGAGCAGCGGACCGTGGCCCGGCACGATCACCCCGGCGCCGGTCGCCAGTACGTGTTCGCAGGCTTCGATCACCTGGGCGAGCGGTCCGGCCCAGTGGCACGGGTGGTCGCCCGGCCGTTCGGGAGTGGATCCGAAGATGACGTCTCCGGCGAACACCGTGTCGTGGTCCGGCAGATGGACGATCAGGTCACCGGTGGTGTGGGCGGGTGGCAGCGCCGTGATCCGTACCGGGTGACCGTCCAGCGTGAGTTCGAGCTCACCGGTGAAGTATGTGGTCGGCACCACGGGTTCGGTGGTGGACCAGTCGAACGGGCCGAAGTGCCGCGCCAGATAGGACCCCAGGGGCGTGGTGGGGTCGCCGGAGGCGATCAGCGCGTGCTGTTGCTGCGGGGTGGGCTCGAAGTGGATGTGCTCGCGGGCCCCGCGGGTGACGATGATCTCCGCGTCGGGGACGACCCCCGCGCCCCAGAAGTGGTCGCCGTTGGCGTGGGTGACGACCACCCGGTCGATCGACGCGCCGTCCGGCAGTCGCGCCTCGCTCTGCGCGAGGAACTCCCCCGCCAGCGCCCGGTCGTAGGGGGTGTCGATCCACAGCGCCCCCTTCCGCGTGGCGAGCAGGCCGCAGTTGGCGAGTCCCCAGCCCCTCTGCGGCGGCAGCCAGACGTACAGTCCCTGGCCCAGGTCGACGAAGTCCCCACCCGTGATCGGCATGGGGCGATTATGCCCGCGTGCGGAGCCCGGTGCGCCCCGTCCGCGCGGAGCCCTCGACGTGCCGGAGGACCGGGTGGCGTTCTCGCCTTCCCGGCCCTCCTGGTGGTGGGGACTGAGGCCCTTCTGGTTGGCGGTGCCGTGTCGCCGTGCCGTGTCAGGACTCCTCGAAGTAGGCGTCCAGGACCACGTCGAGCTCCTCCGGCCACTCCTTGAGCCGGCTCCGGCTCTCCGCGACGACCTCGCCGTTGAACCAACGGCGGGCGGAGAGGTGGACGGTGAGGGTGAACCGGCGGGCGGTGCGGGCCGTCTTCACCTCGACCGCGGAGATCTCGGCCCAGTCGAACTCGGCCTCCTGGTCGTCCAGCGTGAACCGGATCCCCTCCTTGTCCACGCGGATGGATCCACGCCGGTCGCTGACCTCGAAGACCGGCGCACCGGACTCGTCGCCGTCGTCGGATCCGGCCCGCGTTCCGCCCTCGGGCGCGTCCTCGGACACGTCCTGTCCGTGGCCGGGTTCCACGTCGGCGGTCGCGTCGGCGGCCGGCTCGGCGGCCTGCTTCCCCGCGGCCGTCTCGCCGCCGGTGACGGCCGGGACGGCGTCCTGGACGTCCGCGTCGCCGTCCGCCGCTTCCGCCGTCGCGCCGGCCTCGTCGTCCTCCGTCCGCGCCGGTACGGGGGCCGTCAGGCCGGGGATGTACGCCGGGTCGGTTCCCGCGGCGAACTCGGGCTTCGTCTGTGACTCCATGCTTCGCTCCACGGCGGGCAGTATGGTCGACGAACCTGTACGAGACCAGTCATGCTGCCCGGTCCCGCCTCGGAGCCCTCCCCCGCCCGCCCCCGTCCGCGGGCGGCCCACCGCACACGGCACAAGGGGAAGCATCGCTTCCGCGCGGTGTCCTCCGCCGTGGCGCGCCCGGAGGAGCGCACGGCAAGGTGCGCGGAAGCGACGCCCGCCTTCAGCTGCCGAGGGCGCAGCTCTTCCCGCCGAGGGTGAAGGCGCTCGGCTTGCCGTTGCTCCCGGTCCAGCTGCCGGTGAACCCGAAGGACGCCGACGCGCCCGCCGCGAGGGCGCCGTTCCAGCCGGCGTCGGTGGCCGTCACGGCGGCACCGGCCTGCTGGACGGTGGCGTTCCAGGCCTGTGAGACCTGCTGCCCGTTGGCGAAGTTCCAGGTGAGTTTCCAGCCGCTGATCGCCGTGGCACCGGTGTTGGTGAGCGTGACGTCGCCCTGGAAGCCGCCGGACCACTGATTGGTGATCTTGTAGGTCACCTTGCAGGCGGTGGAGGTTCCGGGATCGGTGCCCGGGTCCGTCCCCGGATCGGTGCCCGGGTCCGTGCCGGGATCGGTGGTGCCCCCGTCACCGGCCGGGGAGTCGCCGTACAGGATGCCCCGGCCGTTGGTGGAGACGTAGACGCGACCGAAGACGCGCGGGTCGCCGGTGATCGCTCCACCGGTCCACCCCCACTGGTGGGCGTCGTCGTTGATCCGCGTCCAGCTGGCGCCCGCGTCGGTGGACCGGAAGATGCCGCGCACCCCGCCGATCTTCGCGCTGGTGAACAGGGTCTGGTAGGAGGCGCCCTGGGCCGCCTTGCCGAAGCCGATGGAGTCGGCCTGCGTGACGTTCGAGAGCTTGGTGAAGGTGGCGCCGGAGTCGGTGGAGTGCCAGAGCCCGTACGTGCCCGTCGCCGCGCCGCCGGCCAGCCAGACGTCGCCCTCGATGCCCGGGACCGCCTTGAAGCGGACGTTGCCCGCCGCGGGGAGGCCGGTGGAGGGCTTCGCCGTGAAGGTGGCGCCGGAGTCGGTGGAGACGTAGAAGACGCCGGACTTGTAGCCGTAGAACTTCTTCGGGTTCTTGCGGTCCGACTCCACGGTGGCGCCGGCCGGGATACCGGAGGACGCCGTCCACGACGAGCCGAAGCCGGTGGTGCGGACCACGCCGGTGCCCGCCGGGCTCCAGACGAACGAACTGCCGTCCGCAGCCGCCGCGACGGTGCCGCCGCCGGTGACGCCCGAGGGGTCGGTGCCGCCGAACCAGTTGGCGCCGTTGTCGGTGGAGAAGGCGACGTGCGGGGCCGCGTCCGCGTCACCCACCCGCACCACGGTGCTGGGGGACGCCTCCGCGAAGTCGAGGCTGGTGGTGGAGGTGAAGTTGGGCGAGGTGTACATCATCGCGGGCACGGCGTCGAGATTGGTGTGCCGGAAGCCGCCGACGTCGAGCAGACCGCTGAGCAGCGGGGCACCGGAGGGCGGGCTGGCCAGGTCGTTGACGGCCGTCTCCTCGATGCCCTTCACCATGGGCGTGATCGTGAACTTGCTGCCGCTGTCCCAGTTCTTGAGGTTCTCCGTACCGAAGAGCGTCGCCCCGGTGCCGTACATCATCCGGTTGGAGTCGAACGGGTCGATCTCCAGCGACTCCGTCATCCAGCCGAGCTTCGGACTGGTCTCGGGCGGCGAGGGGTTGGCGCCCCACGTGAGCCAGGGGACGGAGGAGACGTCCTGGGTGTAGCGGGTGGAGCGGGTGGGGTAACTCGTGTACTCCCAGGCGGTGGTCCAGGTGGCGCCGCTGTCGGTGGACCGGAAGATCTGGGTGTCCGGGAACCAGGAGCTGTAGGCGGTCGCCATCAGCGTCCCGGGCTTCTGCCGGTCCACGGTGAGTCCGCTGAAGCCGTAGTACGTGTCGGCCTCGGCGACCGGGCTGACGTCCAGCCAGGTGCCGGTGGCGGTGTCGTAGCGGGCGATCTTGCCCTTGCCCCCGTCGTACGGGCCGCCGGTGTCGCTCAGTGAGAGGTAGAGGTAGCCGGTGCCCTCGTCCAGGACACCCTTGTGCGCCAGGTAACCGGTGGGCTGTCCGGCGATCCGGGTCCAGGTGGCGCCGGCGTCGGTGGAGCGGTAGACGGTGTTCGCCTTGTCCGCCACCCCGACGTAGATGTTCTTGGTGGCCGTACCGGAGGTGCCGCCCCGCCCGTCGAACGTCACCCAGGTGACGCCCTGGTTGTCATTGCCGTAGCCGCTGGTGTCGGTCGGGTCCTGGGAGTAGTTGCCGGGGTTGGTGAAGCTGGTGACCTTGGACCAGGTGGCGCCCGAGTCGGTCGACCGCCAGAGGCCGTTGCCGCTCGGGGCGCCCAGGTAGAGCACCGAGTTCTTGTGCGGGTCGACGGCGAGCCGCTCGCCCATCCCGCGCCCGGGCATGTTGCCGCCGAGCTTGAAGGGGAGCACCGAGGGCGTCCAGGTGGCACCCCGGTCCGTGGAGCGCAGCACCGCGCCCTTGGTGGGGTCCCAGTCGTTGGTGTACGTACCGGCGGCGACGTACACGTTGTTCGGGGCGACCGGGTCGGAGGCGAGGCTCACCACGCCGGTCCAGCCCCAGTGGTCCCAGTCCACGGAGTCGAGGAGCGGCTTCCACTGTTTGCCCGACTGGTCCCAGCGGTAGGCGCCGCCGATGTCGGTACGGGCGTACGCGAGGTTCTTCTCGCTCCGGTTGAAGACGATGCCCGGGACGAAACCGCCGCCGTCCACGCGGACGTTCTTCCAGGTGTACGAGTCCGCCGCCAGTGCGGTGGCCGACGACAGATCGGATGCTTCCGCAGTAGTGGCAGCGGTCTGCGACGACCGGGGCTGCGCCACCGAGGGGGTGGCGATGCCCGACAGACCTGCTGACAGGGCGAACGCCGCCAGCAGGGTGGCGAAGGGTCTGGCTCTCAAGCGCACGGAAAAGTCCTCTCCGAGCTGGACCGCCACACAGGTGGCAGTGGGCCGATGCGGGTGGTGGGAGCGCTCCCATGTGCAGCCCGATGGTAGCGGCGCACGGCATCGCGGAGAAGGGGTGGGACGCGAGGTCATCGGATGAATTCTGGCGCGGCGTGACGGAGTTGAGGGCGAGACCAGCCCTGCCCGCAAGGCCGGCAGGCGCGGCTCCCGGGCATTCCGGTCCGGTGATCCGAGCCCGGAGTCGGTGGGCCGGTACGGCGCACCCGCCCGGCGCGGGGTGGGGGCTGCCGAACAGGTCGACGGAGAGCCCGTGGCGGGCGATGGACGCAGCGTGGCGGGGGTTGGGGCGGGGTGCCGCTGATCGGTCTCCAGGCGACCGGAGGCCCCCGGTCCATCGACCGCGGCACGCTGTTCAACGATCGCGGCTCATGAGGCCGGATTTGCTTGGGGCCCCTGGTCGCTCGACGGTGCGGACATGGACGGAATGCGTCGGCCGCCGCAGGCGGTCCGAGAAGGCGGCGGGCACGGCAGGCCCGGCGGCGCGACGACGCGTCCGGGGCGCGGGCCCTCGAAGCGTCGGCAGGCAGGCGCCAACCCGTCGGGGCACCTTGTCGAGAGGCCCGCACGCCCGTTCAGAACCTGGCAGCCTGACTGGACACCGCACCGTCCAGGAGGACTCACCATGACCGAAACCCTGAATGGCGCTATTGACGCCGGTGGCGACGACGAGGCCGACCGCGAGGCGGTCGAGCATGAGCGGGCCAAGATGCGGGAGTTCATCAAGGGTTTGAGCCCGGACGACATCAAGTCGGGCGGATGGTTCAGCAAACTCATGGCCCACGCCATGAGTTCGTACACCGAGAAGGTCGACTGGTCGTATTTCCAGCAGCGCTACGAAGGCGTTCCCCCGGACGCTGTCGTCGACCAGCGAATCAAGATGGCGGCTCGGTACGCCGCCCTCGAAGGAGGACTCTCCGCCGGCGCCTACACGGCGGCCGTCGCCGCCACCATCGGGAGCCTGGGCGGTGCGTCACCGGCGACCGTCCCGGCCGCCGTCGCGACCATGATGGTCGATGTCACGTTTATCAGCCAGCTGCAACTGCGCCTGGCCTACGACATATCGGTCCTCTACCGTGTCCCGCTCGATCTCTCCGACCCCGAGGACATGTGGAAGCTCATCCGTGTCGCCTTCACGATCAAGAGCGGGGAGGTGGCCCAGAAGGGCGTGGTCAAGGTGGTCCCGGCCATGATGCGACCGTTGATCAAGCGCTTCTACTCTAAAGCTGTGTTGAGCGCAGGAAGGAGTCTTCCCTTCGTCGGCAAGTTCCTTCTGCAGCGCAACGTCATCAAGATCGGCATACCCGTCGTCGGCGTACCTCTCGCGGTGGTACTGAATCGCTACACGACACTGCTTGCGGGGCGGCACGCGCAGGCCGTCTTCCGGAACGAAGCTCGTGTGATCGAAATCGCCGGGCGCCTCAGTGAGAGGAGCCGCCACCCGCAGCTGATGCTGTGGGTCGCGTGGCTCGTCATCGCTGCGAACCAGAAGATCGCCGACGACGAGGCCTTGCTGATGCGACACCTGGTGAGGCTGGTCCGGGAACGGCATCAGGTCGTCGACGAACGGCTTGCCCACCTTGTCGACCTCGATCCCGACGAGGTCTGGAGCCGCCTGGACGCCGAGCCGGGAGATCTGAGCGACCTCGTGGAGGTGGCCGACCGAGTGGCCGCGGTGGACGGCGCCGTCAACGCACGTGAGAAGGCCGTCATCTCCGATCTGCGGGACCGCTGCCGTCGGGTTTGACACGCCCTCGGGGCTTCGCCCGCAAGAAAGACGGCTCCATGAGAGCCGGAGAGCGGCCGCCGGAGGTGAACCTCTCCGGCGGACCACTGCCCACCGCGCTCCCCCCCGGCCCTCTTCACGCGTTCAACTCCTCCAGCGGCTGGCCGGTGGCCCGCGTCCTCGCGGTGTGCTCCCACGCAATGGCAGCGGAGCAGCCATCGGCCCCGCGGGGCCGAGCCGGTCTCAGCGCTCCCGTGTCAGGGCGGCCGGGCGTCCGGACGGGTCCCCGGGCCGAGGGGCCCGGCGGACGCGCAGGGCGCGGGTGCGGGGGCGGCCGAGCAGGACGGCCGCGAGGATCAGCGCCATCCCGGCGAGCTGCCGGCCGGTGAGGCTCTCCGCCGCCAGCACCGTGCCGAGCAGGACGCCGGTCACCGGGTTGAGGAGGCCGACCAGGCCGACCGTGGCGGCGGGCAGCAGGCGCAGGGCGGCGAACCATGCGAGGAAGGCGAGGGCGGTGGCGACCACGGTGACGTACCCGAAGGCCAGGAGTGCCCCGGGATCCAGCGGTGGGGGCCCTCCCTCGAACGCCGCCGCCGCCGCGGTCAGGAGCACTCCGCCGAAGCAGAGCTGCCAGGCGGTGGTGGCGAGGACCCCGGCGCCGGAACTCCAGCGCTGGGAGAGCACGTACCCGAGGGACGAGACCAGCATGGCCGCGACCGACGCGATCAGGCCGCCGGCCCCGCTTCCGCCCGAACCGCCCCACATCATCAGCGCCACTCCCGAGAGGCCGGCCACACCTCCCGCCAGATGGGCGGCGCGGGGGCGCTGGGCGAGCAGGACCCAGGCGGTCACCGTCATGACCAGCGGGGAGAGCGCCATCACCATCGACGCGGTGCTGGTGGCCAGCCGCTGCGCGGCGATGTAGACCAGCACGAAGAAGGCGCTGGTGTTCAGCAGTCCCAGTACGGCGGACCGCCACCACCAGACGCCCTTCGGCCTGGCCCGGGCGAGAGAGAGCAGGAGGCACCCGGCCGGCAGGGCGCGCAGCGCGGCTCCCCAGAGCGGATACCCGGCTGGGAGGTAGTGGCGGGTGACGTAGTAGGTGGTGCCCCAGGCCACCGGTGCCACCGCGGCGGTGACGATCCCCCGTTTATTTGCTTCCATGGAAGGTACATTAGCTTCCATGGAAGACACTGCATAGGGTGGGGCCATGCAGGAGTCCCAGGAGCACCAGGAACCGCCGCTCGACCACGTGGCCCGCATCCAGGCCGCCTGGCGCCGCGAACGCCCCGACCTCGACGTCGGTCCGCAGGCCGTCATCGGCCGCCTGCACCGCATCGCCACCCTGCTCACCCGGGAGTTGTGCGTGGTGTACCAGCGATACGGCCTCAGCGAGGGCGAGTTCGACGTCCTCGCGGCGTTGCGCCGGGCCGGCGCCCCGTTCGAGCGGGCACCCGGGGAGCTGGCCGCGCACACCATGGTGACCACCGGTGCGATGACCAAGCGCATCGACCGGCTGGAGCGGTCGGGGCTGGTGACCCGGCGCCGGGGGGACGGGGACGGCCGGGGCCGGGTCGTCGCCCTCACCGTGCCGGGGCGTGAACTCATCGACCGGGCGTTCACCGATCACATGCACAACGAGCAGCGCCTCCTCGGCACGATGCCGCCGGCGCGGGCCGACGAGCTGGAGGGCCTCCTGACCGCCTGGCTCGCCCGGCTGGAGGACCCGGGCGGCGACGCGTCCGACGTCGGGCGCTGAGACCCGACCGGTGGGACCGCCGGTCGGCCCACGGGTCGCGTGGGCTCCGTACGACACGGGTCGCGTGCCGGACGTTCCCGACACGGCGCCACGTGCCGGGACTTCGGTACCGAGCCGTACGACCCCGTGGACACGGCGGCCCGTGCCGGGGAGCGGGCGCAGTCGCGCGGCCAGGACTCCCCCGGGCCGCCGGCGCACCGCGGAAGTCGGGCAGCCGGAGGAGTGCGCGGGCGGCCTCCCGGGCGGCCGCCGTCCGGTCCGGGCCGCCGCACACGACGGCCGGCACGCACCCGCGGGCGGGGAGCCCTCCTACCAGGCTTTTTGACTGTTCCTCAGCGCGCCGCACCGCCCGGCGCACGCTCGTTGTCACGGAGACCCGGGGAGACGCGCGCGAGGCGCGTGGAGGGAGGTACGGTCGTGCCGTGCGGGCAACCGGTCACGCCCCGGCCAACTGCACCCTTTGAAGCGCGAGTAGGAGATTCTGATGGCCACTGACGACGTCGAGTTCCGCAAGCAGATCCGTGCCGACATACCCCACTCCGCGCGGGTGTGGAACGCGTGGCTGGGCGGTAAGGACAACTATCCCGTCGACCGCGAGCTGGCGGACGCGGTCACCGCCGCCTACCCGGCGATGGCCGCCATCGCGCAGGCGTCGCGCGCCTTCCAGGCCCGGGCGATACGTCACCTCGGCTCGCTGGGCGTCCGCCAGTTCCTGGACGTCGGCACGGGGCTGCCGGTGGAGAACAGCACCCACCAGGTCGCGCAGTCCATCGATCCGACGTCGCGGATCGTCTACGTGGACAACGACCCCATCGTCCTGGTCCACGCCGCCGCACTGCTGACCAGCTCGCCCGAGGGCGCCACGGCGTTCGTGGACGAGGACCTCACGAACACCGATGCCGTGGTGGACGAGGCGGAGAAGACCCTGGACCTCTCCCAGCCGGTGGCCGTGCTCCTGCTGTCGACCCTCGGGCACCTGCTCCCGGAGGACGGGATCAAGGTGGTCCAGTCGTACATGTCCCGCATGCCGTCGGGCAGTTACCTGGTCATCTGCGACACCGTCAAGACCCCGGCCACGCTCGCGGCCCAGGACGCGTACGACTCGGGCGACAACCCGCCCTACCTGGTGCGCGAGCCCGAGGAGATCACCGGCTGCGCCGAAGGGCTGGAGCTGCTCGACCCGGGGTTCCTCTCCATCACGTACTGGCGCCCGGAGGGCGAGCCCGAGGGCCCCGGCGTCGACCAGTGGGGTCTCGTCGCCCGTAAGCCCTGACGCTCCTCGCGCGGCCCGGCCGCGTCTACGGCACACCGAGGGTCCCTCCGCACGGGCGGGGGACCCTCGGCGCCTCCGGCCGCGGTCAGGGCCGGGGCCGGGGTCAGGGGGCAGGCCTGCGGGGGCGGGGTCAGGGCTGCAGGGGCATGGTCCAGCAGTTGGACCCCGCGGACTTGCCGGCGAGCCGGTCGGTCAGCCAGGAGATGGCGTCGCCCTGGTCGGTGAGGAGCGGGACCAGGTGGTTGGTGACGATCTTGTCCCCGAGGTTGGGGAGGACGATGGCGTCGTAGGTGACGTTCGCGCCCTTCTTGCACCAGTCGACGGCGAGTTGACGCGCCTGGGCGTGCGGCACGATGTCGTCCTGGATGCCGGTGGCCACCCGTACCGGGGTGGTGGGCTTGAGGGTGCCGATGCGCTGCGCGTCGAGCGTGGCCTTGAGCTGCGGAATCGTGTCGACCAGCTGGCTGAGGCTCTTGCCGCTGGTCGTCCAGGAGCTGCTCTTCCTGAAGCCGTAGCCGAAGAGCGCGTCACCGATGCACATCGTCGAGAGGTCGGCGAGGGCCGCCTTGCCCGCCGCGTTGATCTGGGCGTCCGCGAGGGGCCGGAGGGACGGGTCGGTCTGCAGGAAGCCGTTGAGGGACCATCCCAGCGCCCCGGCCAGGGCGCTGCCGTCGATCCCCTTGAGGGTGGCGGCCAGGTCGGCCGGGGGTGCGCCGACGTAGGCACCGGCCAGCTTGACGTCCGGCGCGTAGGTGGGCTGGAGCTCGGCGGCCGAGGCGCTGGCGCCGCCGCCCTGGCTGTAGCCGTACAGCCCCACCGGAGAGGCGGCGGTGACGGACGCGCCGCTGACACCGCGTGCCGCGCGGGCGGCGTCGAGGAGCGCGTGGCCGCCGTCCACCCGGCTGACGTAGGTGTGCAGCCGGTCGGTGGCGCCGAGGCCCGCGTAGTCGGTGACGACGACGGCCGTACCGGCGGCCAGCAGCCGGTAGATGGAGAGGTCCTCGTAACCGACCGACACCGTCTCCCCGTTGAGGGTGAGCGGGTTCTGGAGGCCCAGCGAGGCCGCGCACTGGTCGCCCTGCCCCATCGTGCCGGGCGCCAGGGCGACGAGCGGACGCGGTCCGCTCCCCTTCCACGTCGCCGCCGGCTCGATGTAGGCGCCGGTCACGGCCACCGGGAGGCCGTTGGAGTCGGTGGACTTGTACATCAGCCGGGTCGCCTTGCCGGGCAGCGGGCCGCCCAGGCTGGGCAGGCTCAGCGCCAGCGGGAGCGGCTCGGTGCGCACCAGCGCGCCGTCCGCCGCCGGCAGGGCCTGGGGCGGGGTGTAGAAGGCGGGGATCTCCACGCCCCGGGAGACCACCGGAGCCGCGGCGGCCGCCGCGGGAAGCGTCTGGGCGCCCACGACGGCCGCGGCGGCGACGCCCGCCGCCAGCAGACGCCGGGCGATCATCCCCGCGTTCCGGGGCCGGGCCGGCGCGGCGGTCCGCCCGCGGCCCGACGCCGCGACGGAGGGACGAGGGGGACGAGCACTGCTGGGCAGTTTCACGCGGCTCACTCCTTGGATCTGGGGGAAGGACGAGAGTTCGCTCCCGGTGGTGGTGCCGCGCCGGCGGTGCCCGCCCGTGGAGAACGTGCGCGCCGAGTGGCGCGCGACGGTACGGGGCGGGACGTGGCGGACGAGGCACCCGGGCCCTGATTCCGCACCGGGATGTGCGGGGTGTACGGGATGTGCTGCGGGTGCGGGTGGCGCGGGTTGCGGGTGGCACGGAAGGTGCGGGGGTGCGGTGCGCGAGGGTGAGGTGCGCCGGGGCTGAGATCGGCGTGCGCGCCGGGGTGGGGGCGGGACGTACGCGTCGGTGTCGCGGGTGCGGTGGGGGTGGTGGCACCTGCGCCGGTGTCGCGGGTGGGACGGGGCGGCGGCACGTGCGCCGGGGTGCGGGTGCGCTGGGCTTCGGTGCTCGGGACCGGGGCGCTCGGAACTGCCCCGGGCCGAGGCCTGGGCGACCCCGACGAGCCCTGGGAGAGGGTTGGTTACTGACCAGTCAGGATGGAGAGTAGGACCGGGTGTCACTCAGTGACAAGACGTCTGCACATGCCGGATTCCGCCGCGCGCCGGGCAGCCCCGGGCTCACGTCCGAGGACCGCCCCGGCGGCGCCCCGGGCGGAGCGAGGGCCGGTCGCCGCACACGGATCGCGCCCGACGGGGTCACGAGTGCGACAAGTCGCCCTTTTGGTGCCCACCTTGACGATCTTTCTCCCGCACTCCCCTTGGAAATCAATCCGGTTGGTCTAGGCTCTGCTTGCCTTCGATCTCGCAAGGGAGTTCGACGTGTTCTGGAAGGGTTCGCTCCTCGTGGCTGGCGCTGTGTTCTGCAAGGCGGTCGGGACGAGGTCGTCGTGGTGAGCCCGCCCGACGACGGGGTGAAGCCGCCCGTGGCACGGGCGCCCCGGCAGGGGAAGAGGCCCGTACTCCGGCCCGCCGTGATCTGGCCGGCCGCCGGCGTGGTCGCGGCCGTCTGCGCGGTGTCGGCCCTGGCTCTCCCCGACGGCCGGGCGACGCGTTCGCTGGCGGCCGCCGGTGTCGCGGCCGCCGTTCTGCTGCTGGCCCCCCTGGTGCTGCTGGCCCGCACCCTCAAGGCCGAACGCGCGCAGCGCGCCCGGGTCACGGCGCTCGCCTCGGCACGCGACGCGGAGGTGGCGCACCTCGCCCGGGTGCGCGTACCCGCCATCGCCGAACTGCTGCGCACCGGAGCGCGGGTGGACGGGGCCCCGGGGCCGCTGCGCGCCCCACACGAGACCGGTGAGGAGTTCGCGCGGGCGCTGGACTCGGTGGCGCACGTGCTGGGCTCGGACGCGGCGGTGCACCGGGAACGTGCCCTGCGCGACTCGGTGATGGCCGCCTTCGAGTCGGTGGCCCGCACCATGCACGTGATGGCCACGGTCCAGCAGCAGGTGCTGGACCAGGTCGAGCGCTCCCTCGACGATCCCCGTCTCATGGCCGAGGTGATGAAGGCCGACCACGCGGCCTCGCAGATGACCCGCAAGGCGCAGACGCTGCTGGTGATGTGCGGCATCTGGCCCGCGCGCCGGGAGACCCGGCCGGTCTCGCTCTACGACTGCGTGCGCGGCGCGCAGTCGCGGATCGTGGAGTTCGGACGGATCGAGGTGCACGGCGGGCAGACCCTGTACGCGGCGCCTCCCGCGGCGGAGGGGCTGATGCACGCCATCGCCGAACTCCTGGAGAACGCAACGGTGTTCTCACCCTCCCGCTCCCAGGTCGTGGTCAGCGTCCGGGAGGTGGGCGCCGGCGCGGTCGTCGAGATCGACGACGCCGGGCTCGGCATGCCGCCGGACGTGCTGCAGCAGGCCCGCGACCAGCTCCACGACGATCTGGACCTGACCCGCCTGGGCGCGGTGCCCCGCCTCGGTCTCGCCTGTGTCGGGCGGTGGAGCCGCGAACTCGGCTTCAACGTGGAGCTGAGCGGGACCTCCGCGTACGGCGGGACCCGTGCCGTGATGTTCGTACCGTTCCGGCTGCTGACCGAACCGGTGGTCAAGGCTTCGGCGCACAGGCGGGCGGAGTCGTGGCCCGACGGGTCCACCGAGGGCCGGGGTCGCGACGGCGGTGCCGCCGAGCACGCACGGCCGGACGAACGCGACGGCATCCGTTACGGCGACCCGGACGGTGAACGGGACGGCGGCCCCGCCCCGGCCCCCGGGACCGTCCCGCAGACGGCGGACCTCCCGCGGCGGCGCAGCCGGCGCGGACCGGTCCGCTCCCCGCAGGCCCCCGACGCCGCGGCTCCGACGGCCCGGCACGCGGCGCCGCAGGTGCGGCCCGAGGCCGATGCGGCGCCGCCGTGGACGCCGGAGGCGGCCCGCGCGTCGATCAGCAGCGTGGTGTCGGGCACCTTGCGCGGCCGTGCCGCGCTCGGTGCTGCCGGCACAGGCCCCGCACCGGCTTCCGACCGCCCCGCGGCGGCGGCGGCGGCCGATGAACCCCCCCTGCCCCATTCCCCTCACCAGCACCACGGAGGCCGGTCGTGACCGGAACCATCACTCGACTTCCCGACCTGGGCTGGATGCTCCGCCCCCTCACCGAGATCCCCGGCGTCCGGCACGCCGTGGTCGTCTCCGAGGACGGCCTGCGGCTCGGACACGCGTCCGCCGAGAACCTCAAGGGCCCGGTGTCGGGCCTCAGCGTCGCCGAGGCGGAGTCGCTCTCGGCGGCCTGCGCGGCGATGACCATGACGGGTCGTTCCACGACCACGCTCCTGTTCGGCTCCGGTGTGGGGCTGCGACAGCTGATGCTCGAGTCCGACCAGGGGTTCGTGCTCTTCACCCATGCCGGGGTCGGCGCGCACCTGGGCGTCGCCACCGATCTGGAGGCGGATGTCGGGCTCGTGGCACAGCAAATGCAGCTGCTGGTGGCGAAGATCGGCGCGCACCTGAGCAGTCTGCCGCGGGATCAGGCCACCGCGTCGTCATGACGGGCCGGCCCGAGGAGCCGAGAGCCTCGGCGGTACGCCCCTATGTCATCACCCGCGGCCGGGCGGAGTCCGGCGGGCAGCCGCTGTCCTGGGAGTCGCTGGTGATGGCCACCGAGGCGGCGTTCCCGGCGTCCCTCCAGCCGGAGCACCTCGCCATCCTGACGCACTGCGAGGGGCTCATCTCGGTCGCGGAGGTGGCCGCCCACCTCCACCAGCCGCCGTCGGTCGTCCAGGTGCTGCTCTCCGATCTCCTCCAGTGGGGGCTGATCGTCACCCGTCCGCCCATTCCCGCGGCCGAACGCGCCGACCTGACCATGCTCAGAAAGGTCCTCGATGGTCTCGAAAGCCGCATCTGAAGCTTTCGCCGGGGCCGCTCCCGTGATCGCCCGGGGTGCCGGGCCCGGTCCCGGGACCGCTCCGGCCGTCGGGGCTCCCGGCGTCCCGCCGGCGGGGAAGTACCTCGCCTCCAGCGTCGCGGGCGCCGCGAAGATCCTGGTCGTCGGCCCCCTGGGGGTGGGCAAGACCACGCTGATCGGGACGGTTTCGGAGATCGAGCCGCTCTTCACCGAAGCCGCGATGACCCAGGCGGGGGCGCGGGTCGACACCGTGGTGGACAGCGGGAAGACGACCACCACGGTCGCCCTGGACTTCGGGCGGCTGACCATCGACGGCGATCTGGTGCTCTACCTGTTCGGTACGCCGGGCCAGCAGCGGTTCCTGCCGGCCTGGCGGGATCTCGCCAAGGGCGCGCTGGGGGCGCTCGCCCTGGTGGACACCCGGGACCTGACCGCGTCCTTCGACGCCCTCGGCAACCTGGAGGACCTCGATCTGCCGTTCGCCGTCGCCGTGAACGTGTTCCCGGGCAGCCCGCTCCACGACCCGGACGATCTGCGCGCGGCTCTCGACCTGCTGCCGGGGACGCCGCTGGTCCTCTGCGACGCACGCGACGAGTCGTCGTCGATCCGGGCCCTGATCGCCCTCGTCAGCCACCTCATCCATGTCGCCACGGAGCCCTCATGAGCACCCCGCACCCCCCGGCCGGGTCCGCCGCCCGCTGCCCCTGGCCCGCCGGGGCCCCCTCGGCGGCCCCGGCGGCAGCGCTGTACGGACCGGAGCTCGACGGCGACGCGATGACCGCCCTGTACGAGGAGCTGCGCGGCGTGCACGGGCCGGTCGCGCCGGTCCGGATGGCGCCGGGCATCGACGCGTGGCTGGTGATGGGCCACCGCGAGTTGCTGCAACTCACCCGCGAGGAAGCGGACTTCTCCCACGACCCGCGTCGCTGGAGTCTGCTGCGCGAGGGCCGGGTGCCCGCCGACTCGCCGATCCTTCCGATGGTCGGCTGGCGTCCGGCGCTGCTCTTCGCCGACGGACAGCAGCACCGCAGGATGCGGGCCGCCGTCTCGGACGCCCTCGCCGGGATCAACGGACACGAGCTGCGCCGGAGCGTGCGCGCCGCCGCCGAGGAGCTGATCGCGTCGTTCGCCGGGCGGGGCGAGGCGGACCTGGTCGCCCACTACGCCCGTACCCTGCCGTTGCGGGTGATCACCGGACTGCTCGGGGTGGACGACCGCACCGGTCGCGACCTGGTGGAGGCCGTGGCGGGCACCGCCTCCGCCACCAGTGCCTCGGCGGACGCCAGCCGGCGGATGGGCGCGATCCTCTACGGACTGATCAAGGAGAAGCGGCGGAAGCCCGGTGAGGACATCACCTCGGCCCTGCTGCAGCACCCGGCGGAACTCACCGACGAGGAGGTGCTGCACAACCTGGTGGTGATGTTCGTCGCGGGCAACCAGACCACGGTGAACTGGATCGCCACCACGCTGCGCATCCTCCTCACCGACCCGGCGTTCCGGTCCTCGCTGACCGGCGGCCACCTCAGCGTGGACGACGCGCTCGATCTGGTCCTGTGGCGCTTCCCGCCCACCCAGAACTTCCCCGCCCGCTACGCCACCCGCGACATGCGCTTCGGCGGCCAGGACATCCGTACCGGCGACATGCTGATCCTGGGCCTGGCCGCGGCCAACGCGGACCCGGAGATCCTGCCGGCCGACGGCGCGCCGGTGGTCGGCAACCGCTCCCACCTGGCGTTCGGCGCCGGACCGCACACCTGTCCCGCGCAGGATCCGGCCCGGCTGATCACCAGGACGGCGGTGGACACCATCCGTCACCGGCTGCCCGATCTCGAACTCGGCGTACCCGAAGACGAGTTGGAGTGGATCAAGTCGCCGTGGAGCAAGGGCCTGGGCGCCCTTCCGGTGCGGTTCAGCACCCCGCAGCTCCCCCAGGGAACGGTCCCGCCGCAGTCGGCCCAGGACCTCGTACCGCGGCGGACGACGCCCTGGAACACCGTCCCGCTGCGGCCGTCCACGACCGTGCCGGACTGACCCGTACGGCGCCGGTCTTCGGCGGCGCCGGGCCCCACACATCCTCGAACCCCTGATCTGGAGAGCGCTGTTGAACACGTCACCGGTGAACCCCGCGGCCGAGGGGCCGTACCGCATGGACGCGGCGGGCGGCTGTCCGCACGCGGCCAACGCCCGGCTGCTGGAGCGGTCCGCGGTCGCGTCGGTGATCCTGCCCGGCGAGGTGGAGGGCATGGCGGTCCTGGGTCACGACGCGCTGCGGGAGTTCCTCTCGCACCCCGACGTCGCCAAGAACGCCGCGCACTTCGCGGCGCTGCAGGCCGGGGAGATCGCGGACGGCTGGCCGCTGAAGACGTTCGCCACGGTGCAGGGGATGACGACCGCCGACGGTGCCGACCACCGGCGGCTGCGGTCCCTGATGAGCAAGGCCTTCACCCCGCGCCGGGTCGAGGAGCTGCGGCCGCGCATCACCGCCCTGACGGCCTCGCTCCTGGACGGCCTGGAGGGAGCGGCCGAAGCCGGGGAGGGCGTGGCCGATCTGCGCAGGCACTTCGCGCTGCCGCTGCCGATGGGCGTCATCTGCGAACTGCTGGGGGTGGAGGCCGCGCACCACGACCGGCTGCACCGGCTCTCCAACCAGATCGTCGCCACGGACATCGGCCCTGCCGAGGCGATGGCCGCCAACCGGGAGATGGTGGCGGTGCTGAGCGAGGTCGCGGCCGCCCGCACGGACGACCCCGGGGACGACCTCACCAGCGCGTTGATCGCGGCCCGTGAGGAGAACGGCGACCGCCTCGGCCCGCAGGAGCTGATCGGCACCCTGATGCTCACGATCATCGCCGGGCACGAGACGACCCTCAACCTCATCACCAACGCCGTGCGGGCGCTCTGCACCCACCGTGACCAGCTCGCCCTGGTCCTCGCGGGCGGGGCGAGCTGGGAGGACGTGGTGGAGGAGACGCTGCGCTGGGACAGCCCGGTCAGCTTCTTCCCGTTCCGCTACCCGACGCGCGACCTGGAGCTCGACGGCACGGTGATCCCGAAGGGGACGCCGGTGCTGGCCGGTTACTCGGCGGCCGGCCGCGACACGAAGGCCCACGGCCCCGACGCGGCGCGCTTCGACATCACCCGCGACAGCAAGGCCCGCCACCTCTCGCTGGGCCACGGCGCGCACTTCTGCATGGGCGCTCCGCTGGCCCGGATGGAAGGCACCGAGGCCCTGCGGCAGCTGTTCACCCGCTTCCCCGACCTCGATCTGGCCGTACCGGAGCCCGAACTGCCCCGGCACGCCTCCTTCGTGGGCAACAGCGTGCAGAAGCTCCCGGTCCGGCTGCACGGCTGACCGGCGACGGACACGGCGGTACACGGGGGCGCGGCGACCGGCCGCGCCCCCGCGCCGTGTCCCCGCGGGCCCGGCACTCCCCCGCACCCTGGCGTACGGCTCCGATGCGCCTCCCGTCCCCGGAAGCCCGGGCCCTCTCCGCCTCGCCCCCGGCGCCGGACAGCGGCTGGGCCGGTACCGGAGGGCAACTTCCTTTTGTCGCGGGGGAATTACGGTTATCGTCAGCCTCGATCATGACATCACCGCCATGATCGGAAATGAGGGATCATGAACCGGTACGCCCATCTCGCGTTCACCCAGACGGTACGCGGCGTCCAGCGGGAGCGGGGCAGCGGCGAGGCGATGGAGCGGCTGCTCCGCGGGGATCCGGAGGAGTTCGACCGGATCGGCCCGGCGGAGGCCGCGTTCATCACCGAGCGGGACCACTTCTACCTGGCCAGCGTGACGGCGGACGGCTGGCCCTACGTGCAGCACCGGGGCGGCCCGCCCGGCTTCGTGCACGTACTGGACGAAGGCACCCTGGCCTACACGGAGGTCAGGGGCAACCGGCAGTACATCACCACCGGGAACCTCCGGGACGACGACCGGGTCTCCCTCTTCTTCATGGACTACCCGCGCCGGCTCCGGCTGAAGGTCATGGCCCGCGCGGAGATCCTGGACATCGCGCGCGAGGCGGAGCTGAGCGAACGGCTCGCCGACGTCGTCTCCGACGGCAGGCCCGAGCAGCTGATGGTGTTGCGCGTCGAGGGAACCTCCTGGAACTGCTCCAAGCACATCACGCCCCGCTTCTCGGAGGAGGAACTCGCCGACGCGCTGCTTCCGGTGCGGCAGCGGATCGCCGAACTCACGGCCGAGAACGAGGCGTTACGCGCGAGGCTCCAGGACCGGTGACACTCCGCGAGGCGGCCCGGGAGAGGTGGTGTCCACCTCCCCCGGGCCGCCTCCGGCGTGTGCCGGACGTCAGCCGGCGGCGATCTTCGCCCTGATCAGCCAGAGGCGGTTGGCGTGCCGCCGGCCGCGGGGCTGCACGTCGTACGGCCACCGTCCCTCGCCGGCGCCGGGCTGGCCCGGCTCCTTCAGGTCGGCGACGTCCCAGCCGTTCGCCTCCAGGAAGGGCTCCGGCTCGTCGGTCCCGAAGATCCACGGGGTGCCGTCGTCGGCCAGCTTGTCCAGGAAGGGCTTGGAGAACGGGCTGCGCAGCAGACCCCGGCCGAGGATGTCGAAGGCCAGGTGGCTGCCGGGCGCGGACGCCGAGGCGAGCAGCCGCAGCAGGCCGGCGGCCTGCTCCTCGGTGAGGAAGAAGGTCAGCGCCTCCGCGACCCACAGGGTGGGCTTGGACGGGTCGAAGCCCGCCTCCGTGAGCGTGGGCAGCCACTCCTGGGTGAGGTCGGCGGAGACCTCGTGGCGGCGGACGGTGGGCTTGGCGCCCAGGGCGTCCAGCCGGCGCCGCTTCTCCTCGATGAGGGGGCCGTGGTCCACCTCGTAGACGTCGATGTCGTCGGGCCACTCGAGGCGGAAGGCACGGGTGTCCATGCCGGCGGCTATCAGCACCACCTGGTGGATCGTGCCGTCGGCGAGGAGATCGCGGATCGCGTCGTCGAGGTAGCGGGTGCGGATGGTGATGAACGGCAGCAGTCCGCCGCCCGCGTAGCGGTCGATCAGCTCGAAGCCCTTGGGCTCGGCGAGATCGCGGGCCAGCGGGTCGACGTACAGGGCGTCCTCGCGCTCCGACTCGATAGCGCGGGCTGCGGCCATCCACTGGGCGGTGTACGAAACGGCGTGCATGGGCTGGGTGGTCCCTTCTCAGGTGGAAACGGCGTGCGGTGGGGATGCGCGGTCCGGTGGGAACGCGCCGTGCGGTGGTGCGGTGGGTGACCGCGTGCGGCGGCGGTGCGGGTCAGCGCCGGATGACCGCCTTGCTGCGCATCAGGAACTCCCCGAGGAACCCGTCGTGGGGCAGTCCCGGCGCGATCCGGTACGTGGGCACGTCGCCCACGTACACGTTGCTGATGGTCGGTTCGTCCAGGAGCCGGTCGATCAACTCCTCCTGACGGGTGAGGACGGTGAGGACGAGACTGTCCCGCAGGACGGCCGTGCCGGCCTCCGGGGTCCAGGGCGCGACCCAGACGCAGGGAAACGGGAGCTCGACCCCGGTCTGCGGGGCGTCGGGACGGCCGACCTGGTGGACGGCCGGACGCAACGCGGCGCTCCCGTCGCCGAGTTCGGCGACCACGGCGTCCGCGCCCAGCCACGCCCGGGTTCCCTCGGCCCGCCGTGCGAGGTGCGCGGCGATGGCCCGGGCGGTGGCGACCGGCTGTACCGGGAGGACGGCCTTGTCGTCGTCCGGCGGGACCGCGGGCAGGGCGCCGAGCCGTTCGGCCAGCGCCTCGCACAGCGGCTCCGGATCGCCCTCCACGTACACGGCGGTGGTGTTGACGCAGCCGGTGCCCCCGTGGTGCGCCACGGAGTCGACGATGGTGTCGAGGTGGTCGCGCCAGTCGGTGTCCCCGGTCAGCAGGATCTTGGACCGGCCGGGGCCCTGGGTCAACACCGTGCGGTCGGCGGCGTAGCGGCGCACCACGTCCTCGCCGCCGTACACCATGCCGAGGTCCGCGCCGCGCAGCAGGTCGTCGGCGCGCTCGTGGTCGGTGGGCAGCAGGGCCACGTGGTCGTCGTCGAAGCCGGCGGCGCGCAGGGCGGTGATCAGCCGGTGCGGGGTGAAGGGCTCGCGGCGGGAGGGACGCACGGCGACGCGGTAGCCGAGCGCCAGCGCCTCGGGCCACAGGCTGTGGGTGCCCGGGTGGTTACCGGCCGCGTTGACCGCGAAGACGCCTCCGCGCCGGGTCCACACGCCCCGCCCCGCCCGGGTCCTGGGGTCGCGCCAGTCGTCGGCGGCGCCCTGCGGGGCGGCCGCCCGGGCACTCTCCCAGGCGGCTGCCAGGCGGGTGGCGATGGACCGGGTGGCGATGCGGACGACGTGGACGGGGATGCCGCCGACGCGGCTGACGTCGTGCTCGTACTCCTCGACGGTGCGGCCCGCGACCGTCTCGTGGGCGAAGAGGTGGGCCGCGCGGCGCAGGGCCGCCGCCCGCTCGTCCGGGGGGAGCGGGGTGGCCGTCCGGAGCGCCGCGAGCGTCCGGTTCACGAACAGGCTGGGGACCAGGCTGAGTTCGGCCGCGGGAGCGCCGCGTACGTCGGTGACGGCGAGGCGGTTGCGGGCTCGGTAGGGGCCGTTGTGGCCGAGCGCCTCCAGGACGACGGGGGGCGCGCCCCCGTCCGAAGGGCCCGGGGCCGCGGGCGTGCCGGTCGTCTCGGTTCCGGGCATCAGTAGACCCCCTCGATGACCTGCTCGCTCTCGAACGTACCCACGGGCGCGATGTCGGCGACGGAGTCCCCGTAACCGCCCTCGGGCGGGGCCACCCGGACGGCGAGGTCGCGTTCCAGGTTGTTGGGGAGCAGGAAGGACTTGCTGAGGTGGTGGGCCACCACTTGTCCGCGTGCGCCGAGGGGGACGGGCTCGCGGGTTTCGGGGTCGACGACCCCGAAGGTGACGTGCGGGCCGAGGGTGTCGAAGACGCAGGGGTCGTCGTCGGTCAGGCCGGGCCGCTCCCCGGCGAACCCGGCGATCATGGTGCTGCCGTAGTTGCCGGCGAGCACCGTGTCGGGGAAGACCTCGGTGCGGTAGAGGTAGCGGGAGTCAGGATCCAGCTGCGTGCCGCCCCAACGGATCGCCCGTACCTTCTCGTTGACCAGCGTGACGAGCTCCTCGCGCCGGGTCAGGCGCTCCAGCAGGGGCGGGGTGATGGTGAGCACGCCGATCTCCTGGGTCCGCAGCACGTCGGCGGCCTGGTCGATCACATGCTCGGCGTAGGCGGACGCCTCCGCGCCGCGGCCCTCCGCGATGCACCGCTTCACCCAGCGCGGGTCGAGGTCGATGGCGAAGCCGTGGCGTCCGAAGGTGGTGGCGGAGCGGCGGAAGTACTCGCCGACGATGTGCGGGCCGGTGGGGACCAGCCCGAGCCAGTCCGTACCGCGCGGGAAGCCGTGCGCGTCCAGGGTGGCGTTGCTCCAGGCGAGCATCCGCTCCAGCCAGTCCCGCAGCAGCACGACCCGCTTGGGGACGCCGGTGGTACCGCCGCTCTCGAAGACACCGACCACGTCGGGGTGTTCGCCGTAGCCGCGGGGCACGAGGTCGGCGACCGGCGCGTACCGCAGCTCGCCGGCGACGTTCGGGAACAGGGCGAGGTCCGCGAGGGTACGGACGTCGGTGCGGGGGTCGAAGTCCAGGGTGCGGGCCCGCTCCAGCCAGAACGGGGAGCCGGTCGCCGGGTTGAAGTGCCAGTCCATGGCGGCGCGTACGAAGGCGTCCGGGTCGGGCCGGGTGTCCGGCGGCGGTTCCAGCAGGTCGGTGAGTTCGGCGATGTCCAGCGTCATGGTGCGTCCCCGGGGGTCTGTGGTCATCGGTGGGTGGAGCAGGCGACGGCGACGGGGTTGCCGTCCGGGTCCAGGACATGGGCGATGCGCTCGCCCCACGGCATGTCCGCGGGGGCGCGCAGCACCGGCACCTGGGCGTCGGTGAGCTGCTTGAGGGTGGTGTCCAGGTCGTCGACGAGGACGAACATCTCGAAGCGCGGCCCGGGGCCGGGCGCGAGGCCGCACTGGGTCCGGGGCCAGTCGGTGGAGACCACGGCGATTTCGGCGCTGCCCCGTCGCATGCCGATGTAGGTGGGTTCGCCCTGCGGCGGGTTCTGGCTCTGCCGGGTGTAGCCGAGCAGTTCGTAGAAGTTGGCCGTCATGCCGACCCGCTCGGCGAATATCAGGGGGAACGCGCGTTCCGTCATGGGTGGTTGGCTCCCGAGTGCGTTGCCTTCGGCCGCCCCGGCCGGCTCCGGCCGGTCGCGGACGGCCCGGTGGAAGAGGCGGTCGACGTGGACGAGGGGTGTCCGCTCGCTGGTGAAGGTCTGCTCGACGCGGCCGAGCAGTGCCGTGTGGTCACCGGCGTCCAGCACGGAGTGCAGCCTGCAGGCGATCCGCGCGCAGGCGTCCGGGAGTCCCGGGAGCCCTCCTTCGAGGGGGCGCATGTCCCCGGAGGCGAAGCGGTCGGTCCCCGAGGCGGCGAAGCGCCGGGCGACCTCCTGCTGTCCCGCGCCGAGCACGTTGACGAGGAACCTCTCGGTGGTCGCGAAGGCCGGGTGGGTGCTCGCCCCCTTGTCCAGGCAGACCAGGACCAGGGGCGGCTCCAGCGAGGCCGAGACGAACGATCCGGCGGTGAAGCCGTACGGGAGACCGTCGGCGCCGTACGTCGTCACGACGGTCACCGGACTGGGGACCCGCGCCATCGCCGCGGTGAAACTGACCGTGTCCATGCGCGCTCCTCCTCCCTTCGCTACGGCTGGAGCCGGGTGACGGACCAGGTGCCCCGGTCCCGCCGGTAGCCGAGGCGGTGGTGGAGCCGGTCCGAGCGGGCCGACCAGAACTCCACCTCCTCGGGGCGCAGCCGGTAGCCGACGTACCGCTCGGGGCGGGGCAGTGGCGTACCGGAGGCGCCCAGCTCCTCGGCGTGGGCGAGCAGGGCGCGCGGATCGGTGAGCGGTTCGCTCTGGCGGGACGCCGCCGACATGGCGTGCAGCGGGACGGGCCGGCCGGCCCAGAGGGCGTCGGCCCGGTCGTCGGGGACGGCGGTCACGGGGCCGTTCAGGCTGATCTGCTGGCCGGTCTCGCGCCAGTAGAGCAGTCCGGACGCCCAGCCGGTCTCGGCGATCTCCCGGCTCTTGCGGCTGGTGCTGTGCGTGGTGAACAGCAGGCCGTCGTCGTCGAGCGTGACGAACGCGACGATGCGCGTGGAGGGGCGGCCCCGTCCGTCGGCGGTGGCCAGCGCGAGGGCGCGCGGCTCCCGCACTCCCAGCTCGACCGCACGGTCCAGCCACGCGCGCACCAGGGCGACGGGGTCGGCCGGCGGGTCGTCGTACTCGGGGAACCGCAGATCGGTCGATCCGGTGAGGCTCTCGAACTTGGAGGTGTTCATCGCGTCCCTTCCTTGGGTGCCGTCCCGTCGGGCGGCCGGTGCCGGTGTCCCGCTCCGGTCGGTGGATCCCGCCCGGCCCGGCCGGGCGGCTCTCAGACGAAGAGGGTGCCCCTGCCGGCCGTGACGCCGTGGCCGCCGACCTCGACGGAGTCGACGCGCTCCCCCTCGCCCCGGGCGGTGGCGAGCATCAGGGAGGGCCGGCCCATCTCGACCCCCTGCAGGATCTCCAGCCGCTCTCCGTAGCGGGCGAGGCCGTGCCGGGCCAGGTGGATGGCGAGGGGTCCGGCCGCCGAGCCGGTCGCGGCGTCCTCGACCACCCCGTACGCGGGGCTGAACATCCGGGCCCGCCAGTGCGTCCCCTCCCCCGCGAAGCAGTTCGCGGCCATGTCGGGGAAGCGGGAGAGGGCGCGGTGGTCCGGCTTCAGCGCGGAGAGCGCGGGCACGCTCTCCAGCCCCACGAAGACGTGCCGGGGGCCGTTGCGGTAGACCTCGACGGGGGCCGTCGAGGCGGGGACGCCGAGCGCGGCCAGGAGTTCCTCCGCCTGCTCGTACGGCTCCCAGACGGGGTGCGGCTGGCGCATCCGGACGGTCACCGCCCCGTCGTCGTCGCCGAGTTCCACCGGGACGATGCCCATGGCCGTCTCCAGCCGCAGGCTGTCCTGCTTCCGCGTCTCCCCGAGGGCGACCGCCGTCCCGAGCAACGGGTGCCCGGCGAAGGGAAGTTCGTTGACGGGGGTGAAGATCCGGATGTGCGCGTCGCCGCCCTGGCAGGGCGGCAGCACGAAGGTCGTCTCGGAGAGGTTCATCTCCCGGGCGATGCGCTGCATGCGCTCGGCGGAGAGGTCCGCGGCGTCGAGGAACACCGCGACCGGGTTGCCGTACAGCGGCTTCCGCGAGAACGCGTCGACGAGCAGGTACTCGTGCATGGCTACGGCTCCTGACGGTACGTCGGTCATGGTCGGTCGGGATCAGGGGGTGGCTCGGGGAGCGAACGCGGCGCCCAGTCCGTGCAGGACGGGCAGGTCGTGGACCCCCTCGGCCACCGCCTCGACGTCGAAGCCCATGCGGTGGCCGACGGGCCGGCCGATGAGTTCGGCGGCCCGGTTGGGCGGCAGCGGGGCGCCGGCGGGGCGGTCGTCCTCCCACACCATGACCGCCCCCCACCGGTTGCGGTCCCGGTCGGCGACCCAGAACTTCGCGCGCAGTCCCGGTACGGCGGCCCAGTCGTCGGTGACCCCTTCGCGCAGGTGCGCGCGGAGCGAGTCGACGGTCTGCGGCGAGCCGTCCAGGTCCCACCAGGCGATCTCCAGTCTCACCGGGCCAGCACCCCCCGCAGCGCGTCGCCGAGCAGCCGGGGGCCGCCGACCGTGAGCACCGATTCCGCGTGGAACTGGAAGGACGCGAAGTGGCCGCCGCGCAGGGTGTGCACCTCGCCGGTGGCGGGATCGCGGCCGGCCTCGACCCGCCCCACGCCGGCCACGTCGAAACGGTCCGCGGGGCTGATCGCGGAGAAGGTGTTGTAGAAGCCGACGCTCTCGGGCCGTCCGAAGACGTCGACGGTCCGTTGCACGCCCTGGTTCGGTTCGTCGCGCGGGACGAGGTCCAGACCGAGCCGGAGGCAGAGCACCTGGTGGCTGAGGCAGACCGAGAGGAAGGGGACGCGGTCGCTCAGCAGCCGGGCGGTCGCCGCGTCGAGTGCCGCGATCTTCGGGTCGTGGAGGGAGCGCGGGTCGCCGGGGCCCGGGCCCATCACGACGAGGTCGAACCCGGCCGGGTCGTACTGCTCGTCGAAGCGCGTGACCTGCGCGGTGGGGCCGAGCGCTTCGAGCTGCTGCACGATCATCGCGGTGAAGGCGTCCTCGGCGTCCACCACCAGGACCTTGAGGCCGACCAGGGACGGCACGGTGAGCGAGGCCGCGGCGGTGGAGGCCAGCCAGAAGTCGGCGATGCCGGCGTTACGGCCGCGCAGCGCCTCCCGGACCGCCGGATGGTCGGCGAACCGGGGCGCGGTGGGGCCGGCGGCGGGGGTGGTCGCCGGGGGCAGCGGGGCGTCCAGCGCCTGGAGGAGGCCGGCGGCCTTGGCCCGGGTCTCCGCCGCCTCGGCCGCCGGCGAGGAGTGGCGTACCAGCGTCGCGCCGACCGCCAGGCGCATCCGCCCGTCCGGGGCGATGTCGGCGGTGCGGATGAGGATCGCGGAGTCCATGGTGCGCTCGCCCGACGTCTCGCGTCCGATCAGCGCGGCGACCCCGCTGTAGTAGCCGCGGCCCCCGGGTTCGTACCGCGCGATGACGCGGGCGGCGCTCTCCACCGGGCTGCCGGTGACGGTGGGGGCGAAGAGCGTCTCGCGCAGGACCTCGCGCACGTCGCGGCGGGTGCGCCCCTCGATGAAGTACTCGGTGTGGGCCAGGCGCGCCATCTCCTTGAGCGCGGGGCCGGTGACCCGGCCGCCGTGCGCGCAGAGCCGGGACATCGTCTTGAGCTCCTCGTCGAGCACCATGTAGAGCTCGTCGGTCTCCTTGCGGTCCCGCAGGAACGCGGTGAGGCCGTCGAGGTTGGGGCCGCCCGGCGGGTAGCGGTAGGTCCCGCTGATCGGGTTCATCACCGCGTGGCCCTCGCGCACCGAGATGTGCCGCTCGGGGGTGGCGCCGACGAACACCCGCCCCTCGACGTGGACGACGAAGGTCCAGTGGACGCTCGTCTCCAGTTGGGTCAGGCGCCGGAAGACGGCCAGCGCGGTGTGCACCGAGAAGTCGTCCAGCTCGGCGAGCAGGGTGCGTCGCAGGACGAAGTTGGCGCCTTCGCCGGTGCCGATCTCGTCGGCGACGATGCGGCGCACGAGGTCGGCGTACTCGTCGTCGGAGAGGTCGTAACGGCTGTTCGACAGGGTCACCGGCGCGGCGGAGAGCCGCTCCAGGACCCCGGCGAGGGGGAGGACCGCCTGCTCGGTGACGGTCAGCGCGATCAGGGGTTCGCCGTCGTCGGGGGCGGCGAACCCCCGCTCGGTGAGCTGCCGGTACGGCACCAGGACCAGGGCGTCGTGCCGGGGCGCGTCGGGTGCGCCGGACGGCAGCGGCAGCCGGGTCAGTGAGGAGGGGTGGGAGACCTCGCCCAGCAGGACGTCCACGGTGCCCGCGCCGCCGCTCTCGGGGCGGTGCAGGAGGGCGAAGGCGGGCGGACGGGGCTCGGCCAGCAGGCGGTCGAGCAGGTCCGGCCCGGCCGGGGGCGCGGAGGGGGCCGCCCCGGCCGGGTGCGGGGTCTCCGGGCCACTCACGTGAACACCTGGTCGCTCAGGACGACCACCCCGCACCGCTGGGCCACGTACTCGAGGGCGAACTCGTGCTGCCGGAGGGTGAAGTCCGCGACCGCGTCGGCGGCGAGGAACACCTGGATGTCGTGGCTGAACGCGTCGATCGCGGTCGCCAGCACCCCGATGTGGGCGTAGACCCCGCAGAGGACGAGCTGGTCGCGGCCACTGTCGCGCAGGCGCTCCAGCAGGTCGGAGCGGAAGAAGGCGCTGTAGCGGCGTTTGGTCAGCAGCCAGTCGCCGTCGGCGGGGGCCAGCTCGTCGACGACCTCCCGGTCCTCGGGCGAGGTGCGCATGCCCGGGCCCCAGAAGTCGGCGAGCAGCCCGCGCTCCTCGGCGGTCATGCCGCCGGGCTGCGCGGAGTAGGCGACGGGCACGCCCAGCGAGGCGGCCCGCTTGCGGAGTTGGGCGGCGTGGTGGACGAGTCCGGAGCGCAGCGGGTCGGGGAAGGGGCGCAGGAAGAAGCGCTGCATGTCGTGGACGACCAGAGCCGCACGGTCGGGGTCCGGCGTCCAGTCGGCCAGGTTCGCCGGGAGGCTGCCTGGCGTGGGCAGTTCGTACGGGGCGATGGCGGGGATGCCAACCATGGGTCGGCTCCTTTCGGTGCGGTGGGGGGTGCGGCCCGGCGGGCGGTCGCGGAGACGTGCGGCCGGGGGCGGCCGGCCGTGGTCTCAGATCGTCCGGGCCCAGGCGTCCACGAGCCGCTGGGCTTGTCCCGGGTTGAGCCGCGGGTCGCAGAAGGTGGTGTGCCGGTCGCCCACGGAGTCGAGCTCGGAGGAGTCGGCGGCGCACTCGGTGACGTCGTCCGGGGTGGTCTCCAGGTGCAGGCCGCCGTTGACGCCGCCCACCTTCGCCATCGCCGCGTTGAAGTCCTGGACCTCCGCGGTCATCGCGTCCAGCAGCCGGGTCTTGTGCCCGTCCGGGCTGGTGATGGTGTTCCCGTGCATCGGGTCGCAGATCCAGATCACCGGGTGCCCGGCGGCCCGGACCGCCTCCACCAGCGGAGGCAGCCGGCTGGCGACGAAGCCGTTGCCCATCCGGGCGACCAGGATCAGCCGCCCCGGCTGCCGGTCCGGGTCGAGCCGCCCGGCCAGTGCGAGGACGTCCTCGGCGGTCGTCCCCGAACCCACTTTGCAGGCTACGGGGTTGACGACGGAGGCGAGCATCTTCACGTGCGCGCCGTCCGGGTGGCGGGTCCGCTCCCCGATCCACGGCAGGTGGGCCGAGGCGAGCAGCAGCTCGTCGGGGCCGGCGGACCGCAGCATCGGTACCTCGTAGTCGAGGAGGAGCGCCTCGTGGCTGGTCCACACCCGTTCGGCGTCGGGGCGGCCCTCGTTGAGCGTGTGGAGCTCGCGGACGATGTCCTCGGCGGCCCGGTGGCAGGCGAGGATCCGCTCCGGGTCGGGCCGCCGCAGCCCGGGTTCGGGAGCGTTGACCATGTGGCCCCGGAAGACCGGCAGCGTCACACCGCCGATCTCCTCCACCGGCTTGGACCGGGGTTTCGCGAACTGCCCGGCGATGCGGCCGATCCGCAGGACGGGCCGGCCGGACACGGCCCCCGCGCCCTCGGAGAGCCGGTCCAGCAGCGCGACCTTGCGCCGTACGTGGTACGGAGTCGACTCGGCCGGGTCCTCGGCGCAGTCGCCCGCCTGCAGGAGGTGGGCGCGGCCCTCCGCCACGTCGGCGAGCAGCCCGCGGAGGGTGGCGGCGCCGTCGGCGGTGACGAGCGGGGAGGCGCCGGAGAGGGTGTCGCGGACCCGTCGTACATGGGACGGGTCGTCCCATTCGGGCTGCTGCAGAGCGGGGCTGGCGTGGATGTCCTGGACTGTGGTGCGCACGGTCTCCCCCTGCGGGGTCGGGGATCGAAGGTGGGTGGAGGGGCGTCAGGTGGGGATGCCGTCGCGGCGGACCGAGGGAACCTCGATGCCCAGGGCCCTGAACTGCTGGCACGGGTTCATGAATTCACGCTGCTGCTTGATCTTCCCGTCCTCGAACAGGAAGGAGTGCAGGAAGTGGTTGCGGTAGATGCCCGGCTCGTATCCGGGGAAGAGGATCTGGCCCTCGCCGTCGCACTCCACCCAGAAGCGGTCCGGGTCCTGGGTGTCGAAGATCTCGACATTGGTCCAGGCCCAGTCCGGGAAGCACTTGAGCGACCAGACGGCGTGCTCGCCGAGCCGCTCCTTGCCGTTGATGACGATCGGCTCACCGGTCTCGGTCGTCCACAGTCCGCCGGTGCCGTCCTCGGTGAAGAGCAGATGGCGCTCCAGGCGGTCCTGGCCGCGGGTGTTCATGTACTGCGCGACGATGGCGCGGTTGTGGTCGCGTACCTCGTTGGCGTCGGACATGCCTCTCTCGCTTTCCGTTGCGGGGGGGAAGTGCGGAGTGCGGGGCGCGGGTGCGGTGGGTCGGGACTGGCTCGGGGCAGGCGGAGCGACGGCACGCGGGCGCGTGCCGGGCCGACCGGCCGCCCGGTCGGCCCCGGGCGGCGTGCGGTTGCCGCCGGGTCCCGCGGTACTCGGCGCCGGCGGCGTGCGGGTGCCGGTGGGTGCCGTTGGTGGGTGCCGGGTGTGCCGTGGTGGCGCCCGCGGCGTGCGGGGGCCGGTGACTGGCGCCCGGGGGCTCAGAGCATCGGGGTGAGGGTGCGCGGGTCGTTGCCGACCAGCGCGGTTCCGTAGGCCTGTTCCGGGATTCCCATGCCGAATCCGGCATGCCTGCTGCCGACGTTGACGTCGCGCCAGATCCGCTGGAGCGGGTTGGACTCGTCGAAGGCGGAGGATCCGTACACCGAGACGATCTCCTCGACGGCGGTACGGCACTGCTGGACGACGTGGGTGGCGTCCATCCGGGCCCGGGCGCGGACCGGGACGGACGGGTTCTCGCCCGCCGCCGCGAGGGCGTCCACCGAGTCGGCGAGCCGCCGGGCGTGCAGTACCGCCGTGTCGAGGGCGGTGGCGGCGGCGGCGAGGCCGAGCTGGGCCGCGGGAGAGTCGGCCTGCCGGGTGTAGGTGGAGCCGGCCACCCGGCGGGTCGGGGCCTGGGTGAGCGCGTAGTCGAGGGCGGCGCTCGCGCCTCCGATCATGGAGCCGACGAGTCCGACCATGAACACGCCGGTCAGGCTGTTGCGGTAAGGGCGGTCCGCCGGTACGAGGCCGTCGGTCTTGCCCGCGAGGAGCGGCCCGTACGGCAGGAGGCGGTGCTCGGGCACGAACACGCCGTCGGCGACCACCGTGTTGCTGCCGGTGGCCCGCATGCCCACGAAGTGCCAGGTGTCGCGGACCGTCACGTCGGAGGCCGGCATGAGGGCCATGTGCGGCTGGAGGCCGGTGCCGGTGTCCGCCAGGACGAGGCCGCCGATCCAGTCCGCGTGCAGCGATCCCGAGGCGTACGGCCACTCGCCGACGACCCGTACCCCGCCGTCCGCCTTCTCCACGGTCCGTACCGGTGCGCCGAGGATCAGTGCGGTACGGGCGTCGGGGTGCTCGGCCCAGACCTCCTCGCGGGTGCGGTCGGGGTAGAGCGAGACGACGAAGTTCCCGACGTTGAGGACACCGGTGACCCACGCGGTCGAACAACACCCGCGGCCCAGCTCGACGCAGACCTCGAGCAGGGTACGCACGCCGGTCTCGTGACCGCCCAGCTTCCGGGGCGTCAGCAGCCCGGTCAGCCCGGCGCCGGTGACCCGGGCCAGGAGTTCGTCGGACAGCCGGCTCGCCCCGTCCGACTCGGGCGCGTTCTTCCAGAGGTCTTCGCGGAGTTCGGCGGCTCGGCCCACGAGTTCGGCATGCGGAATTTCCGAAGTGTTCCCTGAATCGCGCATTTGAATTCCCTTTCCAGCTCCTCGGGACGCGGGCGCTCCGACGGGGATGAAACCTGGGGCTTATGGAGATCGGCTCAACCCTGCCGCCACGGCATCGTACGCGGACGGCGTCGGGGCAACCACCGGGAGATTTCGCCGCCACATGCGAAATTACGCATTCCGGTTTCCGCCGCGGTGGTCGAAGAATATGGAATCCTTCATTCCGGTGGCGGCGGGCGCACGCGCACCGCCGGACGAACGGCGACTCCGCACGACTGAGGAGTTTCCTCAGTTGAACGCCACCGGCCAGGGTGCGTCGAGATGTGTTCACGAAACGCCCGCCGACGAACGCATTCGGAGCCGATCGCGCGGGGTGACGCGCGGCCCCGAGGGTGCCGGGCGGGTGCCACCCCGGCGGGGGGCGCCGGCATCGGCCCTGTTGCCGTACGGTCGTGGCGCCCCCAGTATGTGGGCGCTCCCCCGGGTCGCGGCGGCACGCCGTCCGGCGTCGTACCGTCCGGCGTCGCGGCGGACTCCCGGGGACGCCGGTCCGCCCCCGGTCCCGCGCCTTTCACACAGAACATCCCTGTGGTAATTCCTTTGGTTCGGCAATGCAGGTGCCCGGTTCCGGTCCGCCGGTTCCGGTGCGGCCACGCCGGAAAAAGCCCCCCTCATCACGGGAGACGCGCATGAGCAAAAGCACGGACTACGATTTCGCGACTGCCGACTTCAATTCCGTCTATCGCGGAGGTGAACTGCTGGGGGACGCCGGTATCACCAAGGCCCCCTGGGACATCGGCGAGGCGCAGCCGGGTGTGATTGAATTCGAGCGCCGAGGACGCATCCGTGGCGACGTACTGGACGCCGGCTGCGGCCTGGGAGACAATTCGATTTTCCTGGCCGCCCGGGGATACAGGGTCACCGCCGTGGACGCCGCCTCCGCGGCGATCGAGCAGGCCACCGAGCGGGCGGCCGGCGCCGACATCGAGTTCGCCGTCGCCGACGCCACCAGCCTGGCCGGGTTCGAGGGCCGCTTCGACACCGTCCTGGACAGCGCGCTCTTCCACACCCTGGACGCGGAGAGCCGCCGCAGCTACGCCGCGGCGCTCCACCGGGTCGCGCGGCCCGGCGCCTGGCTCGACATGCTCTGCTTCGCCGCCGTACCCGGCGGGATGCCCGAGCCGCTCTCCGTGAAGGAGGAGACGGTCCGTGAGGTCCTGGGCGCGGCGGGCTGGAAGGTGACCGAGCTGGAGCGGACCGTCTACTGGGGCGTCGCCGAGGTCACTCTGGGCTTCCTGGCCAAGACCGGCACGCAGGTGGAGATCGACGAGCAGGGGCGCACGCAGCTCCCGGTCTGGTCCGTCCTGGCCGAACGCGCCTGATCCGACCGTCCTCCACGGGCCGGACCGGGGGCCCGTGGCCCACCGCCGCACGCCCCGCAGCCGCACGGTCCACGGGCCCGTCCGCCGCACGACCGCAATCAGCAGAAAGAGGCCTACCCATGCCAACGACCGTCAAGCCCGTGAAGCTGGACCTTGACCGGCTCGAAGCGATGGCGGAGTCGGACTACTACAACCCGTACACGATCTTCGACTGGCCCGAGACCCTCGACGAGTCCCTGCCGTGGATGAGCGAGGACCTCGTCACGCTGGCCGGCACCGAGGAGTGGGACGCGCTCACCCGCGAGCAGCAGCTCGCCCTGACGCGCTACGAGGCGGTGAACTTCTTCAGCCTCAACGTGCACGGCATCCGCGAGCTGCTGAGCGAGGTCGTGCTGCGGATCCACACGAAGACCTACGCGGACGCCTCGGAGTTCCTCCACCACTTCATCGGTGAGGAGAACGAGCACATGTGGTTCTTCGGGACCTTCTGCCTGAAGTACGGCGGGAAGGTCTACCCGCCGGTGCCGCAGGTGGGCATGAACCGGATCGAGGGGGTGGGCGACGCCGCCAGCGAGCTGGTCATCTTCGCCCGCATCCTGATCTTCGAGGAGCTCGTCGACCACTTCAACGCCCTCATGGCGACGGACCAGGCCCTCCCCGACATCGCGCGGGAGATCAACCGGGTCCACCACCAGGACGAGAGCAGGCACGTCGCCTTCGGCCGGCACCTGTTCGGCAAGCTCCTGGAGCAGGTCAAGGAGACCCGCCCGCAGGACATTCCGATCCTCGCCACGTACCTGGACGCCTACCTCGAGTACAGCGTCCGCAGTCTGTACAACCCCGCGGTCTACCGCGACGCCGGGCTGCCCGAGCCGCTGGAGCTGCGGCGCCGGCTGCTCGCTCACCCGGCCCGGCACGCCGCGCACGACCGCATTCTCAACCGCACCCGTAAATTCCTCGCCCGCAACGGCCTTCAGGTTCAGGGGACCTCCGCATGAGTGACGACAAGATCTCGAAGATTCTCGAATTCATTCACCAGCGCAACCCCGAGGTGGGCGAGCTGGGGCTGGACGACGACCTGATCGACCGCCGCGCGGTGGACTCGCTGGCGTTCGTCGAGTTCCTCTACCTCCTGGAGGAGCTGAGCGGCGAGCCCATCGACCCCGAGGAGATCGACGTCGAGGACTTCCGCACCCTGCGCGCGATCGACAAGCGGTTCCTCGCCGGAGCGGCGGCCTGATGGCCGGCCCCACCGGCACGACCGACACCGGTCTGGGGGTCCTGGGCCCCGACGAGCTCCTGCTGCTGCGGACGTTCGACTCCCTGGTGCTCTCCTGGGCGCAGCAGGCCGAGGCTCCGGAGCGGCGTTACCCGTTCCTGGTGCGGGCGGCGGACCTGGAGAACATCGACTACTACGAGAACTTCCCGCACCTGGGCCTGGCGGCGGTCTCCGCCGATCCGGGCCGGCTCTCCGCGCTGCGGGCCTCTGCCGAGGAGCCGCTGCGGGAGCTGCCCGCGTCGGTCCTCAACGACACCGGTCTCGCACTGCCGTCGGCCGCCTGTTACTCGGTCTACTTCGACCTGCGGGGCCAGACCCTGCCGGCCGAGACGAACCGTTTCACCACGGTGGCCACCTGCTTCCGGAACGAGACGCACTACGAGGGCCTGCGCCGGCTGCTCGGCTTCTCGATGCGGGAGATCGTCTTCGTCGGCACGCCCGAGGGCGCGACGGAGCATCTGGAGCGTTCCAAGGAGCGGGTGCTGGGACTGGCGGACCGCCTGGGTCTGAAGATGGAGACCCAGGTGGCGACCGACCCGTTCTTCGACCGCTCCGGCTCCCGGGCCACCATGCAGCGCCTCTTCCCGGTGAAGGAGGAGTTCGTCGTCGACGGCCTGGCCATCGGCTCGGTGAACTACCACCGGAACTTCTTCGGGGACCGGTTGGAGATCGCCCTGCCCGACGGCAAGGCTGCCTCCACCAGTTGCTGCGCCTTCGGCCTCGAACGGTGGGTGCACGCGCTCACCAGCCGCTTCGGTGACGCCCGTACGGCCGCCGAGGCGGTACTCGAAGCGGTGTAGCCGGTGTCCGGCGGCTCAGGGCCGGGGCGGGCCGTGTCCGAACCATTCGCGTCGAACCGGCGGGCGAGACCGCCCGGCGGGAATGGTCGGACTCGGCCCCCTCTCCGGCCCCGCCGGACCCCGCCCGTCCGTCCGGCCGCGACCACCGCACGGGGTCGCGGCCCGTCCGGCCCGGCCGATGCCCGGCCGGCTCCCCGTCCAGCCTGCTCCCGCCTGAGGTGAACCGATGACCCAAACGACCGTCGACGACGCCATCGAGACCGGTACGGTCCGGGTGAACGACGACGTCCAGCTCACCTACGAGCGACGCGGCAGCGGCCCCGACGTCGTCCTCGTCAACAACTTCTTCATGGACCGCAAGTCCTGGCGGTCCTACACCGCGAACCTGGCGTCGACCGCGCGGCTGACCTCGTACGACCTGCGCGGCCAGGGTGAGTCGAGTCCGCAGGCGGGCGAGCCGGTGTGGGAGGACCACATCACCGATCTGAAGGCGCTCTTCGACGAGTTGGGCATCGAGAAGGCGGTGCTGGTCGGCACGTCGTTCTCCACCCTGATCTGCCGGGACTTCGCCGTGGCGTACCCCGAGCGGGTGCACGGTCTGGTGCTGGCCGGTCCGGCGATGAGCCCGCACGGCGGGCAGCGGCTGCGCCGGATCACGAAGGCGTGGCTGAAGACGCTGGACACCTCCGGCCTGGGGGTCCTCTACGACACGCTGTACCCGCTGGTCTCCGGCGACCTCGCGGTGGAGGAGGCGGGCCCGATCGGTTTCATGGGCCGCAAGCAGAACTTCCTCGGCATCCACTCGGTGGAGTCGCTGCGGGCCGGTCTGGCGGTGTCGGTGAAGGCGCCGCTCGATCCGGAGATCATGACCCGGGTGAAGCAGCCCACCCTGCTCTTCGTGGGCGGTGACGACTTCTCCCTCTCCACCAGCGCGGTGGAGGAGATGACCCGGCTGTTCCCGGACACGACCACCGTGACGGTGCCCAACGGCGGCCACCTGGCGTTCCTGGAGGAGCCCGAGTGGTTCCAGCGGGAGGCCGTGGCGTTCATCGAGCGGGTCGCCGGTCCGGGTGACTGAACGTCCGCGGTCCCCGGAGCCCCCGAGCGCATGGCTGCTCGGGGGCTCCGGGCGTCCCCGGCGGGTGCTGCTGGAGACGGTCCCTGTCGGTCCGCCGGGGGGCACCGACGCGCAGCACCGGGCCGGCCGCGCGGCGGCGGCCGCGGTGCTGCGGCGCGCGGGCTGCGCCTGCGGCACGGTGGGCCGCCGGCGCAGCGGCGCTCCGGTCTTCCCACCGGGTTACGCCGGTTCCGTCACCCACACCGAGTCCCTGGCGGTGGCCGCCGTCGCCCCGGGTTCCCGCGGGGTCGGCGTCGATCTGGAGTTCCGGCTGCCCGAGGCGCGGCTGCACCGGTTCCTGCTCGACGACTCCGAGCGCGCCTCGCTGTGGCCGGACGGCGACCGGGAGCGGTTGCGGCGGCTGTTCGCCGCGAAGGAGGCCGCGTTCAAGGCCCTGACGGAGTGCCACGAGGGCCATGGCGGTCTCTTCTGGCGTGTCCGCCTGCGGCCCCACGGCGACGGTCTGTGGGCCCGGGCCGGCGACCGCTACGCGGTGGTCAGGGACGAGACCACGTCCGCGTACGCCTTCGCGGTGGCGGTCGCCGTGGGCGCCGACCCGGGTCCGTGGGCGGACGGCACCGGCGGACCGGCCGCACCCTCCACTGCCATAAGCAGAAGTTAGCGCAACCCAAAAATCTAGGTCTTGGACTTCTGGCCCCGCGCTCACGACCATGAACAGCGGGCCACCGTGCGGCCGAGAACCCCCCCGTCCTCGGCGGCACGGTCGTCCGCTCGACGAAAGGAACGCACAGCGTGACCCCTCACCTCCGGCACGACGCCCCCTGGGGCGACCCGGCGGCGGCACGCAAGCTCGCCGGGAGCGTCCGCGGGCCCGTCCTCACCGCCGGTGACGACGGCTACGACGAGGAACGCGTCCGCTACCAGACCTTCCGTCCGCACGCCCCGTCCGTGGTGATCGGCGCCGTGGACGAGGAGGACGTGCGGCTCGCCGTGGAGTTCGGCGCCGCCCACGACCTGCCGATCGGGGTGCAGTCGACCGGTCACGGCCCCGCCCTCCCCGCCGGCACCGGTGTGCTGATCAGCACCCGCCGGATGGCCGACGTGCGGATCGACCCGGACTCCCGTACCGCGCACGTGGGGGCCGGTGTCAGCTGGCAGCAGGTGGTGACCGCCGCCGCGCCGCACGGTCTGGCCCCGCTCAGCGGCAGCGCCCCGCACGTCGGGGCGGTCGCGTACACCCTCGGCGGCGGCCTGGGGCTGCTGGCCCGGCGCTTCGGCTACGCCGCCGACCACGTACGGCGGATCCGCGCGGTCACCGTCGACGGCCGGCTGCGGGACATCGACGCGGACCACGAGGGCGACCTGTTCTGGGCGCTGCGCGGCGGCCGCGACAACTTCGGCGTGGTCACCTCGATGGAGGTCGGCCTGGTGCCCGTGGAGCGGTTGTACGGCGGAGCGCTGTACTTCGACGGTGCGCTGGCCGAGGAGGCGGTGAACACCTGGCTGCGCTGGACCACCGGCGTCCCCGAGGGCATGACCTCCTCGCTCGCGCTGGTCCCGCTGCCCGACCTGCCGTCCCTCCCCCCGCCGCTGCGGGGCCGGTACGTCGTGCACGTACGGATCTCCTACCTGGGTGAGGCGGCCGAGGGCGAGCGCCTGATCGCGCCGCTGCGCGCCCTCGGTCCGCGACTGGCCGACTCGGTGCGCGTGCTGCCGTACACCGAGTCCGGCAGCATCCACAACGACCCGGTCCCGCCCGCCGCGTACACCGGCACCAACGCGATGCTCAGCGGCCTGGACGAGCAGCGGGTGCGCGAGGTCCTCGCCCTGACGGGGCCGGGCGCGCCGGTCAACAGCATCGTCGAGGTGCGCCACCTCGGCGGCGCGCTGGGCCGGGCGCCCCGGCCGGCCAACAGCGTCGGCAACCGGGACGCCGCCTACCTGCTCGCGGTGCTCGACCGGGTCACGCCCGGCACGATCGACGAGGTCGGGGCCGCGCACGCGCGGCTGACCGCCGCGCTGGCCCCGCTCACCACGGGACGGTCCCTCAACTTCCTCTACGGGGCGAACGCCGCACCCGATCAGGTGGCCCTGGCCTACGCCCCCGACGACTACCGCCGGCTGCGGGCGCTGAAGACGGCGTGGGACCCCGGAAACCTCTTGCGCCTCAACCACAACATCCCGCCGGACACGGCCTGAGGGCTTCCCGGTCCGGCCCTTTCCGACGGGCCCCCGTCCCGTCGGATCCGCTCGACACCGGATGCGTCCGGCGTCAGATCCGCTCGACAAGCAGAAGGAACGAAGATGCAGAAGAAATGGTGGACGTTGTTGGGGGTGTGCGGCGGGACGTTCATGCTCCTGCTGGACACCACCATCGTCTACGTCGTCATGCCGGACGTGCAGGAGGACCTGAAGGCCAGCTTCGCCGACCTCCAGTGGGTCATCGACGGGTACGCGCTGGCCCTGGCCGCCCTGCTGCTGACGAGCGGAACGATCGCCGACCGGTTCGGCCGCAAGCGGCTCTACTCCATCGGCGTCGTCCTGTTCACGTTCGCCTCCCTGCTCTGCGGCCTCGCCCAGTCGCCGCTGATGCTGGTCCTCGCCCGGATCCTGCAGGGCGTCGGCGGCTCGGTGATGTTCGCGACCGGCCTGGCGCTGCTCGCGGGCAGCTTCGAGGGCAAGGAGCGCGGCACGGCCTTCGGCGTGTGGGGCATGGTCACCGGTCTCGCCTCCGCCGTCGGCCCGGTCGCCGGCGGTCTGATCTCCAGTGGCATCAGCTGGCGGGGCATCTTCCTGATCAACGTGCCGGTCGGCATCGTGGTCGCGCTGATCATCGCGCTGCGGGTGGACGAGGCAAAGTCCCCCTTCGCGCGCCGTCTGGACTGGCCCGGCTTCGTCCTGCTCACCTCGGGCCTCACCACCCTCATCTACGGCCTGATCCGCGCCGGTGAGGAGGGGTGGAGCGACTCGCGAGCGGTGACCTTCCTCATCGTCGGCGGCGTGCTGCTGCTCGCCTTCCTCGTCGTGGAGTCGCGCGTGGAGCAGCCGATGTTCGACCTGAAGCTCTTCCGCATCCCGACCTTCGTCGGCGGTTCCGTCGCCGCGTTCGTGATGAACGGCTCGCTCTTCGCGATGTTCCTCTTCCTGGCCATCTTCTTCCAGGAGGTGCTGCAGTACTCCTCGCTGGAGACCGGTGTGCGTCTGCTGGCGGCGTCCCTGTCGATGCTGGTGGCCTCGCTGATCGCGGGCCGCGTCAGCGCGAAGATCCCGGCCCGCGTCCTGATCGGCGTCGGTCTGCTCCTCGTAGGCGTCGCCCTGCTGCTGATGGGCCGGATCGACGAGAACACCGGCTGGGAGCACTTCATCCCCGGTCTGGTGCTGGGCGGGATCGGCGCGGGGCTCGTGAACCCGCCGCTCGCCTCCACCGCCGTGGGCGTCGTGGACTTCTCCCGCTCCGGGATGGCGGCGGGCGTCAGCGGCACCTTCCGGCAGCTCGGTGTGAGCACCGGTGTCGCGGTCCTCGGCTCCACCTTCGCCGTGATCATCAGCGACCGTCTCCGCGACGGACTGGCGGGCGTGCCGGAGGCCGTCGGACAGACCGACCGGCTCGCCGCGCTGGTGCGCGGCGGCGAGATCGAGCAGGCGGCGGCGCTGGTGCCGGCGGCGCAGCGGGAGACCGTGGAGCGCCTCGCCGTGGACGGCTACATCGACGGCCTGAACACGCTGCTGAACATCTCTGCCTGCCTCGCCCTGGTGGGTGGCGTGCTGTCGCTGCTGCTGATCCGGGCCAAGGACTTCCAGGCCGCGCAGGCCCCCAAGGCTCCCGCCCCCGACACCGCCGCCCCGTCGGCGGTGGCCGCGGAGGGCTGACCGCCGCCCGCACCCGTGCGGCCCGATGACGACGCCGGGCCCGTACCCCTCCACCTACTGGAGGGGTACGGGCCCGGCGTCGTCATCCGAGGGCCTTGCCGGCCGGTACCAGGGCCTTGGCCTCCGGCGCTCCGAACGACTCCCGGCAGTGCAGGAGGAGTTCCCGCAGCGCCGGGCTCTTGGTCGGTGCGGAGATCAGTGCCAGCACGGCCGCGATGTCGGCATCGGTGATGGGCACGGTCGTCAGCTGCGGGTGCTGGGCGAGCATGGATTCGGACAACACCGCGACCCCCAGTCCGCGTTCGGCCAGATGGACCACCGCGCCGGGAGCGCTCGCCTGCAGGGCCACGGTGGGGGTGAGGCCGCGGGCGGCCGACGCCTGGTCGAGCACCGCCCGGATACCGGTGCCCTTGGGGAGGCAGATGACCGGGTAACCGCTCAATTCGGCGAGGGTCAGACCGCTCTCCGCCGCCAGCGGGTGTCCCGGCGGCACCGCCGCGACGATCGCCTCACTGATCACCTGCTGGCCGTCCAGGTCCTCCGGGGCCTGGCCTGCGGCCCCGATCAGGGCCAGGTCGACGGTGCCCTCGCGGACGTACTCCACCAGCTTCGCGGAGTCGTCCTCCATCAGGCTGATCTCGACGCCGGGGTGGGCCAGATGGAAGCTGGAGAGCGCTTCGAACAACGGGGTGACGGTGCACGCCGTCACCATGCCGACGACCAGCCGGCCGCGGACCAGTCCGTTCATCTCGTCCACCGCGTGCCGCAGCGCCTCGACGGCGGCGAGCACGGCGCGCGCGTGGCCGAAAGCCACCTCGCCCACGGCCGTCAGCCCGGCGCTGCGGCCCGAGCGGTCGATGAGCGTGGTACCCAGATCGTTCTCCAGTTGGCGGATCTGTGCGCTGATCCCCGGCTGGCTGACGTGCACGCGCTCAGCCGCTCGCGTGAAGTTGGATTCCTCGGCGACGGCGAGGAAGTATTTCAACTGCCTGAGCTCCATAACCTCTGATTATAGAGGCGATCCAGACGATTGATTGGACGTGATCCCGGCCAACGTTGGAACATGGAGGAGCCGGAATTCGGCCACACGAAAGGAAGATCGTGCCCGAGAACGAGAAGGCTCTGAAGCCGGAGGACATCACCCGTCTCTTCGTGGAACGCGCCAACGCCGGCGATGCCGCCGGTCTGGCCGCGCTGTACGAGGAGGAGGCGGTGATGGCCTACCCGCCCGGGAGCACGACGGTGGGCCGGGAAGCCATTCGCCAACTGTGGGAGAAGGTGCTCTCCCACGCACCGCACTTCGAGGAGGAGGAGCCCCTGCCGACCCTCGTCTTCGGTGACATCGCACTGACGGCCACACCGCCGAAGGACGGGTCCGGCGCCCGCGCCCAGGTCGTCCGCCGCCAGGCCGACGGAAGCTGGCAGCGCATCATCGACCAGCCGGAGTTCCGTCCGCCCACCAGCTGACGGACGACGACTTTCGGCCATTCGCGGCCGGGTGGCGTCAACATCCCTTCTGGAAAAGAGCCTTGCCCAGGTGTCCGGTTATCGTGGGTTCCCCTGGCGTCGCTCCCGACACACCGCGGATCCGGCCGCGACCGGGTCTTGACGGAGCGTCAGCACTGGATATCGTGCGCGGAGGTTCGAAGCCGGACGGGGGCTGATCAGATTGGCACGCACACCGCGAATCCGTCATGCGTCATGGCCGGACCTACGGCCCGCTCCACCCTGCCCCGGCCCGCCCGTCCCGCACAGCGGCATCGACGCTGTACCTCCCGGGCGGCCGGGGTTTGCCATGCCTCCTCGCTGTCGGTGCAACCACGCGCCCGGGCAGAGCGAGTAAACGGCACCCCCCACGAACCCACGTCGGGTCGGACGGTACCGAGGCTCTCGACTCCGTACCGTCTTCCGGCCTGTGCGTCCTTCTCAGCCTGTTCACCCCAGTACAACGGACCGTTGAAAAAGGAGAATGAGAATGGCTCTGACCGAATCCAGGAGGGCCGCCCCACCGGTGTCCCCCACGTGCGAGTCGGCCGAACTCTGGGATGCCCAGGCAGACAGCCTCCCCGTCGTCCGCGTCGCCCTCGACGCGCTGGTGACCGACGACTCGCCCCGCCTGGCGGGCGAGAGCGAGGAACATGTCCAGCAACTGGCGCAGTGTGTCTCGCCGTTGCCGCCGATCATCGTGCACCGCGCCACCTCCCGCGTCGTGGACGGTGCGCACCGGCTGCTGGCGGCCAGGATCAACGGCCGGACCCACATCGACGTGCAGTACTTCGACGGCACCGCCGCCGAAGCGTTCCTGCTGGCGGTCAACCGCAACGCCAGCCACGGTCTGCCGCTGACCCGCTCCGACCGCAACGCCGCAGCCCTGCGCATCATGCGGTCGCATCCGGAGTGGTCGGACCGGATGATCGCCACCGCCGCCGGGCTCTCCCCCAAGACGGTCGGCGCCATCCGCAGGCGTTCGGGTGACGCTCTTCTCCAGTTGAACGTCCGCATCGGACGGGACGGCAAGTCCCGGGTCCTGGACACCGCGGAGCGGCGCCGGCTCGCCGGCGAGTATGCCCTGGCCCACCCCGACGCGAGTCTCCGGGAGATCGCCAAGGAGAGCGGGCTCTCCCTCGCGACCGCTCGTGACGTGCGCAAACGGGTTCAGAAGGGCACCAGCCCGCTGCTCCCGGCGCGTCGTGGCGTCACCGCCCGCGCGGCACAGGAACCGTGCGAGCACGAGGCCGCCGTCACCTCCTTCGCCATGGCGGAGACGCTCCACACTCTGAAACGGGACCCGTCGGTGCGCCTCACCGACAACGGCCGCTTCCTGCTGCGGCTGCTGGACACCAACGCGGTGGCCACCAACCGATGGGGCGAACTGGTCGACCAGATACCGCCGCACTGGGTCGGACAGGTTGCCTCCGCCGCCCGCGAGTGCGCGGCGGCCTGGCGGCACGCGGCGCAACAGCTGGAAGAACGGGCCCGCACCGTCGACGAGGTCCGCAGCGCGGCACCGATGGACACCGTCGCCTGACACCGCGGCCGGGCTGTGCCGGGCCCGGCAGCGGCCCCGTCGCCGCCCCTCCCTGTCGTGCCGTCCCGTCGTCGACGGCACGACAGGGAGGGGCGGCGCGGAAAGGCGCCGCCCGGAATGGTCCCGCACACTATGGCGCGGTGGGGTCCTCACGGAAAAGGACTCCCTCGAAAAAACGTGTGCTTCTTCCTACACTTCGGCCATGTCGATTCTGGTGACCGGAGCGACCGGGAAAACCGGCCGTCACATCGTTCGGGAACTTCTCGCCACCGAAAAGGACGTGCGCATTCTGACGCGCCGTCCCGACCAGGTCGAACCGCGGCCGGGGCTGAGCGTGGTCGAGGGAGACCTCATGTCACCACAGAGCCTCTCCGCGGCGCTGGACGGCGTGGAGCGGGCTTTCCTCTTCCCCGTCCTCCCCGCGATCGGCGCGTTCGCCGACGCGGCGCGGCACGCGGGTGTCCGCAGGGTGGTCCTGTTCACCGGAGCGTGGGCGGCCGGCCACACCGAGCGCGACCTGGGCTCATGGGTGCTCCCCCGCTACCGCGAGGCCGAAGACGCTATGGCCGGGGCGGGGTTGGCCGAATGGACGGTGCTGCGTCCGGCGCCGTTCGCGACCAACGCCCTGTGGTGGGCCGCCTCCCTGCGCGAGCGGGGCGTGGTCGGGCTCCCCCACCCGGACGCGCTCTGCCCCGTGATCCACGAGGCGGACATCGCGGGAGCGGTGGTGCGCACCCTCCTGGACGACGGCCACCACGGCGCCCGTCACACGCTCACCGGCCCGGCACTCGTCACGCAGGCCGAACAGGTCGCGGCGATCGGCGAGGCCGTCGGGCGCACGCTGCGGGTGGAACGGATGTCCCCGGAGCGGTGGCGGACCGAGGCGGAGCGGTTCCTGCGGCCGGGAATCGCCGGAGACCTGCTGCGCGAGTGGTCCGAGACCGAGAAGGACCCTTCCACCGCGCTCCCGGTGCTGCCGGCCGTCGCGGAGATCACCGGGCGGCCCGCACGCCCCTTCTCCCAGTGGGCGCACGACCACGCCGCCGACTTCGCCGGTGCCTGAGCGTCGCTCCGCGCACCCCGCAGGCCGACTTCCAGAAGGGCTCACCATGGAGTACACCCAGCTCGGCCGGAGCGGTCTCACGATCTCCCGGCTCGTCCTCGGCACCATGAACTTCGGCGTGCACACCGAGGAGGCCGAGGCCCACCGCATCCTCGACACCGCCCTCGACCTCGGCATCAACATCGTCGACACCGCCGACCTGTACGGCTGGCCGGAGCAGCCGGGCCGCACGGAGACCATCATCGGGAACTGGCTGGCGCAGGGCGGCGGCCGGCGCGAACGGACCGTGCTCGCCACCAAGGTCTACTCCGGCACGAACGACCTGCCCCACGACGGCGGACTCTCCGCGCTGCACATCCGCCGGGCGGTGGAGGCGAGCCTGCGGCGGCTGCGCACCGACCACATCGACCTCTACCAGATGCACCACGTGGACCGGTCGGTCCGCTGGGAGGAGATCTGGCAGGCGATGGACGTACTGGTCGCCCAGGGGAAGGTCACCTACATCGGCTCCAGCAACTTCGCCGGCTGGCACCTCGCGGCGGCCCAGGAGTCCGCCCGGGCGCGCGGTCTGCTCGGTCCGGTCAGCGAGCAGTCCGTGTACAACCTGCTGGAGCGCACCGTCGAGCTGGAGGTGCTGCCCGCAGCCCAGCACTACGGCATCGGGCTGCTCCCCTGGTCGCCCCTGCACAGCGGGCTGCTCGGCGGGGTGCTGCGCCGGGAGCGCGACGGCGTCCGGCGCACCGCCAACCGCGCGGCCGCCGCGCTAGAGACCCGCCGGGAGCAGATCCAGGAGTACGAGGACTTCGCCGCCGAACTGGGCCACGAGCCGGGCCATGTGGCGCTCGCCTGGCTGCTGGCGCAGCCCGCGGTCACCGCCCCCGTCGTGGGCCCCCGCACGCTCGGCCAGTTGCACGACGCGGTCGCGGCGCTGGAGGTGCGGCTGGAGCCGAAGGCGCTGACCCGGCTCGACGAGATCTTCCCCGGGCACCGGCCCGCCCCGGAGGCCTACGCCTGGTGAGCCGGGCCGCGCGCGGGCCACGGTGCTCGCGCCGGCCCGCGCCCGCGCCCGCACGCGCGGGCCGGATCAGGGCTGGGCGACCGAGCGGGCGATGTCGGTCAGAGCGGCCGTCGCCCGGTCGTGGAGTCCGCCGCCGAAGGTGACGCGCGCGGCCCCGAGCCGGCCGAGTTCGGCGGGGGCCGGACCGCCGGGCAGGTACAGGGCGTTCAGCGGGACGGCCACCGCCCCGGCGATCTCGCTCAGCAGGCCGGCGGGGGCCAGGATCGGGTAGACGACCTCCGCGCCGGCCTCGGCGTAGAGGCGGGCCCGCTCGACCGCGGCGGCCGCGTCGCGGTCCCCGTGGAGGAAGGTGTCGATCCGCGCGTTCAGCACCAGCCGGCCGCCCGCCGCCGCGGTGAAGTCGGCCAGGAACGCGGCCTGTTCTCGGGCGTCGCGGAGCTTCTTGGCGCTGTGGTCGGTGTCCTCCAGGTTGCAGCCGGCCGCTCCGGCGGCGAGCAGCCGCTCGGCGACCTCGGCGGCCGGCAGCCCGTAACCGGACTCGATGTCCACGGTCACCGGGACGTCCACCGACCGGATGATGCGGGTGACGGCGGCGAACATCTCCTCGGCCGGGGTGTGTCCGCCGTCCTCGTGGCCGAGCACCGCGGCGACCGCGGAGCTCGACGTCGCCAGGGCGGGGAAGCCGGCGGCGGCGAAGGCGCGGGCGCTCACCGCGTCCCACACGTTGGGGAGCACCAGCGGCTCGGACCGGTCGGGCCGGTCGTGCAGGGCGCGGAAGGTCTCGGCGGGGGCAGGGGACGGCATCGTCGTTCCTCCGTGGATCGGCTGGGCGGGGAGTTGGTGCCGACGGGTCCCGCCGGCCGGTGCGGACCGGGCGGGGACGGCTCGTCGTGGGCGGCTCATCTTTTCAGGGCGCGGTCCACCAGCGCACCGGCGGCGCCGGTGTAGCCGGCCGGGTCGGCCAGCGCCGCCGCCTCGTCCTCGTCCAGGACGCCGGCCGCCTCGGGCAGCCCGGCCAGCGCCTCGGTCAGCGACAGCCCTTCCCGTGCGGCCCGTTCTGCCGCCCGGGTCAGCAGCTCGCGCGCCGGTACCCGGCCCAGCCGGGGGGTGAGGACCGCGGCGAACCGCTCGGAGACGATCTGCCCCGAGGTCAGGCCGAGGTTGGCCCGCATACGGTCGGCGTGCACCGTCAGCCCCCGGGCGAGCTCCACCGCGGTGTGCGCGGCGCCACCGGTGAGCCGCAGGGCTTCCCGCAGCAGCGTCCATTCGGCCTGCCAGCCCCCGGCGGACCGCTCGTCCTCGGTGACCGCCAGACACTGCGTCAGCCCTGCCGACAGCAGCGGTACCTGGAGGGCCGCCGAGCGGATGAGGGTGGCGAGCACGGGATTGCGCTTGTGCGGCATCGCGGACGAGGCCCCCCGTCCGGCGGGCGCCGGCTCGGCGACCTCGCCGATCTCCGTACGGGAGAGCACCTGGACGTCCGTGGCCATCTTGCCGAGACCGGCGCAGGCGTGGGCGAGTGCGGCGCCCAGGGCCGCCACCGGGGTGCGCAGGGCGTGCCAGGGCAGCGTCCCGCGGGCCAGTCCGGTCTCCTCGGCGAAGGCCGTCAGCAGCCGGTCGGCGTAGTCGGCGCCGTCGTCCGCGGAGTGGGTGACGCCGTCGATCCGCGCGTACTCCAGGTAGCCGGCCAGGGTGCCGGCGGCACCGCCGAGGGAGACCGGCAGCCCGTGCGTCCGTACCCGGTCGAGCTGTTCGGCGCCGTCCAGGACGAGGGAGCGCCAGCCGGCCGCCTTGAGCCCGAAGGTGGTGGGGACGGCCTGCAGAGCGAGGGTGCGGCCCGCCATGACCGTGTCGCGGTGCTCCTCGGCGAGGCGGCCGAGGGCGTCGGCGGTGGCGCGCAGGTCGTCGACGACGATCCCGAGCGCCCGGTGGGCGACCAGCATCGCGCCGGTGTCCATGACGTCCTGGCTGGTCGAGCCCCGGTGCACGTACTCGGCGGCGGCCGGGTCGAGGGCGGCGACGGCTGCGGTGAACGCGCGGACGAGTCCGACCACCGGGTTGGCTGTCTCCCGGGCCGCGAGGGCCAGGGCCCGGGGGTCCGGGAGTCCCTCCCCGGCGGCCCGCGTGATGACCGCGGCGGCGTCCGCCGGTACGGCTCCGAGCCGGGCCTGGGCCCGGGCGAGCGCCGCCTCCGCGTCGAGCATGGCGTGCAGCCAGGCGGCGTCCCCGGTCGCGGCCTCCACCGGGGTTCCGGCGCGCACGGGCGACAGCAGACCGCAGTCGAGCGGTGGTGGAGTCAGGGTCATGCGAGAGCCTCCTCGACGGCGGGGTCCGCGGTCCCGGCGGCGGGACGCGGGGGCGGGAGCGCCAGCACCGCCTGGGCGATGGCGTCCGAGTCCTCCAGCGTCACCGAGCCGACTCCCGGCCGGATTCCGGCGGCGGTGACCCAGTGCACGGCCTCGGTGGGGACACCGTAGGCGAAACGGCGCGGATGGGGTCTGCCGTCCGCGTCGACGACCCGGTAGGGCCGTTCGGTGACGGTGAGACCGCCGGTCTCGTGCTGGGTGCCGCAGGTGCCCGCGATCCGGTAGGGACGGCACTGGCCGGTGTCGAGCAGCTGCCGCAGCAGCGGGTCGGCGGTGCGCAGGAGATCCGGTTCCGGCAACCGCGCCTCGATGAGGGCCGTGCACGGCGGCGCGACGTCGGCCGCGTCCCGGGTGGACGCCACGAAGGCGGGACCGTGCGGTCCTTCCTCGACGGTGGTGACCTTCAGGCCCGGCGGCAGGACCTCCACGACGCCGGCTTCGATCAGGGCGCAGAGCTCCTCGATGCGCGAGGCGGGCGGGCCGATGGAGAGGAAGGCGTTCAGCGGGGTGTACCAGCCGTACAGGTCGTCGCGGTGGGAGTTGCCCTCCAGGCCGCCGTGGTCGACCACCAGGCGCAGCTCGTTGCGCAGGTCGCGCAGGACGTCCAGGGCCGCCTTGAGAGGGCCGGTGACGTTGCCGGCGTGTGCCTCGGCCACGTCACGGCGCAGGTGGGGCAGGAGCCACTCCCGGTACGCGGCGGTCGTGGCGAACGTGCGGTCGCCGTAGGGGCGGGCTATCCGCTCCCAGTCCCAGCGGTCGTCGGCCGCGACGCCCTCGGTGTCCAGGAGGGCTTCGCGCGCGGTCTCCCCGGGGGCCTGGGCCCAGGCTTTCGCGAAGGCGCCGGCCTCCCGGCCCCGCGCGGTGAGCAGCGCGGCGTAGTAGACGCCTCTGACCTCGGCGTCGATCAGCGGCCACAGGTCGGTGCCGAAGTGCAGCCAGTCGCCGGCGCGGGTCCGTTCCCGCAGCTCCTCGACCTTGCGGAGCGTCAGCAGCACCGGGTCGTGGCGCCCGTGGGAGCCCTTCTCGTTCTCTCCCCGGGCGTGGTAGGGCACCCCTCGGCGGGAGCCCGCGTACAGGTGCGGTTCCCGGCCGGAGGCCTGGTAGACCAGCCGCTCGCCGGTGCGGACGAAGCGGCCGCCCCGGCCGGTGGTGAAGAGCGCCATGTGGTCGAAGAAGTTCAGCCCGAGTCCGCGCAGCAGCACCGGCCGGCCGGGCCCGATGGCGTCGAGGTCCACGTCGGCGGGATTGCCGGGCGGTACGTGGATCAGCCCGTGCCGGGAGGCGAAGTCGGCGAGCCGCCGCTCCCGGTCGTCCGGCAGTACGGGGAGGTGGCCCTGGGCCAGCACCACGGCGTCCAGGCCGGTGAGTTCGGTGCCGTCGTCCAGCAGCAGGGTCTGCGGGCCGTCCGGTCCGGCCGGGTGGTGGAGGGCGACGGCCCGTGCCGCGTGCGTGTGGACGAGGACGTGGGAGGGCGCGGTCGCCACGAGCCGCCGGTACACCCATCGCAGGTAGTGGCCGTAGAAGGCGCGGGTGGGGTACGAGTCGGGGCCGAGCCTGCGCGCCTCGGCGAGGATTCCGGCCTCGGGCGGGGGGACGGCGGAGGCACCTTGGCGGGCCAGTTCCCGTGCCCACTCGTAGAGGCTCGGGCCGTCCTCGACGGGGCCCTCGAGCCGCACGCTGCTGTCGGTGAACAGGGTGACCTGCGAGGCCACGGTGTTCATCAGCAGGTGGGGCGACTGGGTCGTCCGCCATACCCGGCCGGGGCCGGGCGGGGACGGATCGATCACGTGGACGGTGAGCCGGTCCCGCTGCGGGGACTTCCGCTCCTGCGCGAACAAGCGCTCGAGGACGGACAGTCCGCGGGGGCCGGCCCCCACGACGCCGATGTCCGAAATTCTGCCGGTCATGTCACTCTCCGCTCGACTGCCGTGAGGGGGCGGTGGGCCTGACACCCGGTCGGGTACCGCCGTGGAAGGAACCGGGCGCGGGGCCCGGGGTGAGACGGGTGGAGACTTCGAGGCCGGGTCCGACGGGCAGGGCGATCGAGAGGTACTCCTCGCCGTCCCGGACCCGGTCGAGATAGGGACCGGTCGCGGCGCGGCCGACGGCGATCACGATGGAACCGGGCCGCAGTCTCGGCTCCAGCGCGGTGAGCGCGGGCAGAGCGAGGTCGGCCCGGCAGTCCAGCAGGGCGAGGTCGACCGCCGCCGGTTCGTCCGGGGGCGGACGGCCGAGTCCGTGGACGCCCGCCTCGCGGACGGCCGCCCACCGGGTGAGCGCCAGCGCGGTGAGCCTGGCCCGCGCGGCGGCGGCCCGCCGGGGGTCGGGGAGGAAGCCGGTGATCCGTCCGGTGCCGTTGGCGCGAGCTCCCGCCGCGAGCTGGTCCAGGGCGTCGGCGATGCCGCCGCCGAATCCGACGACGGCCTGCGGGCGCATGGAGCGCACCAGCGAGTACAGCAGTCGGCCGATCTCGGGCCCGGCGGGTTCGCCGGGGGCTTCCGGGCGGGCGGGGCCGACGAGGTGGATGAAGCCGTCGGCGTCGATGGCGGCCCGGAGACCGGTGTGCAGCCAGCCATCGACGACGGCCCGGCCGGAACGCCCGTCCTCGGGGCTGAGGTCCACCGTCGACCCCTCGCCCGAGAGCAGGAGTTCGCCGTCGGCGCCGAGGCCGGTGCGCACGTGCGCCAGCGGGCGGCCGACCGTGCCGGTCCGCCGGGCGGCAGGGGTGTTCCAGCTGACCAGGCAGGTGTTCTCCGGCAGCACGAGGCCCGCGTAGACGGGCAGCCGGAGACTGTCGAGTTCACGCTGCAGGCTGTCGGGAACCTCGGCGCCGCACCACAGTAGCGGGACCTCGTCGGTGCCGAACAGGGCGGAGGCGATCGGCCGGCCCTCCCGGCGGGCGACGCGGGCGGCGCACACGAACGCCACCGCGAGCGCCGGGGTGACGGCGAGGGCCGTGGGCCGTGCGGAGACGGTCCACGGCTGCGCGGCGGATCCCGTCTCCGCGGGCGGCAGGATCAGGCAGCCGCGGTCGAGGACCGCGAGCGGAACGGCCGTCACCGCCTGGACGGGCGTCGACAGCGGCAGGGTGACCGCGCACCGGCTGAAGGTGGCGGGCGGCACCTCGGCGCGCAGCGAGTCGAGCAGGGTGGCCACGGCGTGGCCGCGCACGCCCACCCTCGCACCGCTGCCCGGCCCGTCCGCGCCCGGGACCGCGAGGACCTTGCAGATCCAGTCCCGGGGGTCGGTGGTCACCCGGTACGGGCCCGTGGCGGCCGCGGCGAGTTCCGCCGTGTCGAGCGGGGTCACCGGGCAGCCGGGGGGCAGCACGCCCCGTGGCCCCCAGGCGTCCAGCCGGGCGCGGCCGGGGGCGTCCGCGACCACCGCGTCCACCTCGGCGAGCAGGCCGGCCGCGGTCCGTGCGGAGGCGCCGGGCGGCACCGGGCAGCCGGTCGCGCGCAGGGCGAGCAGAGCGAGTTCGGTCACCGCGAACTCCGGGGTGTCCCCGCAGAGCACGCCGATCCGCAGGGGCCGGCGCCGTACGCCGCTCCGGCCGGCCGAGAGGCGGTCGCCGAGGCACCGCGCGGCCCGGGTGATCTCCCGGTAGGGGTGCACGGCGGCGGTCCGTCCCGTCGCGCCCGCCACCTCGACGAGGGGCCGGTCCGGGTCTTCGGCATGGCGGTGCAGGACGGCCTCAACGGCCCGCACGGCGAGGCTCCTCGGGTCGGTGCCGCACGCGCGGCTGGCTCGGGTCCTGGCTGGGGCGCATCGAAGATCTCCGGCCGGTGCTGGGGGGTGTCCCGCGGAGGGGAACCGGGGCGGGGGAACGTTCCGTCGGGGCGCCGGGCGCCGCGTGGGGCGGTGGAGCACCGCACCGGGCGCCGCTGCGGAGCGTCGGACGGGAGCCGCGACGGCCCGTCAGGCGGCGGCGGAAGCGGCCGACCGGTCGCCGGAGGGCGCCAGCCGGTTCCAGCCGACGTCGTCGTGGCCCCGGAGCCCGGCCGGACCGGCGGTCACCGGCCGTCGCGCGGGGCGCCGGCCGGTGGTAACCGTGTATGAGATTTTCCCGTCCACTGTTTCCCCTCTCCGGGAGAGATCCTGAAAGAATGCCGTGTCTGCGGAAATTTTGGTCGCGTGGCAGCGCCCGAACGGCAACGCCACAGGACAACCGTCGCGGTCCCGGACAGAACTGAGAAGGCGCCACATGCCTCGGGTCGGTGCAGTGCCGTGAAACGAGGGATTCAAATGAATGCAGCTCGACAGAAAACGGACATCGAGAAAGGCCGGACGAAAATCTTGCACACCGTGACCGAACCGATGAGGGCCCCGAGCGAGCCGGACCCCGAAACGATCCCGGGCGGAGCGTCCGACTACCGCGCCACGATGCGAGACGTCGCGGAGGCGTTGAGCGGTCTGTCACGCGCTGTCGCCGAGCGGGCCGATTGGACTCCCCCGTACCGGACGGCTCCGGATTCGTCGGCCGCCTCCGCAGGAAATGGCAGGGCGGATTCCGCTTTTACCTACCTGAACGGCCTTCCCGAGATCAACCGGGCCATCCAGAATGAACTGGACGGCGCCCGGGAGGAGATCCTCACCGCCCAGCCGGACGGCTCCCGCCCGGAGGCCGTGCTGCGCGGGGCGCTGGACTCGGTGAGCCGGCGGCTGGCGGCCGGGGTGGCCATGCGGACGCTCTACCAGCACAGCACGCGGTTCGACGAGCCGACGAAGAAGTACGTCAGGGCGGTGACGGCGCTGGGGGCGCAGGTCCGCACCCTGCCGGAGTTCTTCGACCGGCTCATCATGATCGACCGCACCGTCGCGTTCATCCCGGGCAACCGGGACCGCACGACGGCGGTGATCGTGCGGGAGCCGGCCGTGGTGGGTTTCCTGGCGGACGTGTTCGTACGCCAATGGGACCGGGCCGAGGACTTCCCGTTCATTCCGGTGCGTGCCGCGGAAGCCGCCACCGAAGTGGTCCCCGACATGCGCACGAGCATTCTGAAACTGCTGCTGGAAGGACGTTCCGATCGGGAGATCACCCGCCGTCTCGGTCTGAGCCTGCGTTCTCTGCAAGCTCATGTGGCACGGCTCAAGGAAGACCACGGCGCCCAGCACCGGCTGCAATTGGGATATCTGGTGGGGCGACGCGAACACGAACGCCGTGTCGCACCGGAGGGTATGTGCCCGGTACATGTGCCGGGCTCACCGGCGCATCCTGCCGGTACGCCCGACAGCGCGGTGCGACGGAGCGCGCCCTGAAGAACATCGGGAATTCGGAAGAGGAACACTCATGACCCCGCACGCTCTTGACGCGAACGAGAATCCGTACCCACCGCTCCCCGCGGTCCGGGAATTCCTGGAGGATTTCCTCTCCACGGTCAACCGTTATCCCGACCGCGCCGTCACGGAGTTGACGCAGGCGCTCGCCGAGCGGCTCGGGGTGCCCGCGGCCCGCATAGCGACCGGCGCCGGGTCGGTGGGGGTGACGCAGCATCTGCTGCACGCCCTGCTCCGCGACGGCGGAGAAGTCGTCTACGCCTGGCCTTCCTTCGAGGCCTACCCCCACCTGACCGAGGTGTGCGGAGGCACCTCGGTCAGGGTGCCGCTGCGTGACGAGCGCCACGACCTGGCGGCGATGGCGGAGGCGGTGACCGACCGCACCAGGGTCGTGATCGTCTGCAACCCGAACAACCCGACCGGGACCGCGGTCGGCGAGGCGGAGCTGAAGACGTTCCTGGACGCCGTCCCGGCCGGGGTGGTGGTCCTGCTGGACGAGGCGTACCGGGAGTTCGTCACCGATCCCGGTGTCCCGGACGGTGTCGAACTGAGCCGCGACCGGCCGGACGTGGTCGTCCTGCGGACGTTCTCCAAGGCGCACGGGCTGGCCGGCCTGCGCGTCGGATACGCGGTCGCGCACGAGGAGACGGCGGCCAGGATCCGCGGTGCGGCGGTGCCGTTCGGCGTCAACACCCTCGCCCAGCAGGCCGCCGTCATCTCGCTGCGGGTGGAGGACGAGCTCCGTGAGCGGGTCGCTTCGATCGTCGCGGAACGCGACCGGCTCACGCGCGGTCTCTGCGCACTGGGGCTGTCCACGCCGGCCGCGGCGAGCCAGGCCAACTTCGTCTGGCTGCCGCTCGGCGAGCGCACCACCGCCTTCGCCCAGGCGTGCGCCGCCGCAGGGGCGACGGTGCGCGCCTTCCCCGGCGAGGGCGCCCGGGTGACGGTCGGTGAGCCCGCGGCGAACGACCTCGTGCTGCGCGTGGCCGAGGCGTTCGCGGCCTCCTGAGGCGGGGACCTCGTCCCCGCGCCGGCGTCCGGCCCGGCTCCCGGCGCGGTCTCCCGCGCCGGGAGCCGGGCCCGTCCGCTCAGCTCGCGGGGCGGCCGCCCGCGGTGTCCGTGGCCGGATGCCGCGGGTCTCCGGGCCCTTCCGGCGTCCGGGGGCCCGACGATGCCCGGGTTCCCTCACCGGACCGTGCCCCGGTGAGGTCCCGTCCGGCGGCCGCCCGGCGGACGGCGGGTCCCATCGCCGTGCCGGCGGCCAGGAAGAGGCCGCCGAGGACCAGCCAGCCGGGCTCGCCCCAGGAGAGGATGAGCGCCGTGAGCAGCAGTGGTCCGGCCAGTCGTGCGACGGCGGTGCCGGCGCCGTAGAAGCCCTGGTACTGCCCCTGCTTGTCGGCAGGGGCGAGTCCGAATCCGATCTCCCAGGAGCCCGCGCCGAGCAGCATCTCCCCCAGCACCTGGACGGCGGCCGCCGCGACCAGCAGGGCGATGGCGGACCACGCCGAGGAGCCCAGGGACGAACAGGCGAAGACCCCGCAGGCGAGCAGGAGAAGAACGCCCGCCTGCCGGACCGCCCGGGAGGCGGAGCGCAGACCGGTGACCCGGCCCGCGATGCGTACCTGGAAGAGGACGACGCTCACGGTGTTGAGGACCAGCAGCGCGGAGACGGTCCACCCCGGCGCTTCGGTGCGCTGGACGACCCACAGGGGCAACGCCACGCTGAGCAGCGGCATGTAGAGCAGCATGACCGTGTTGAGCAGGGCGACCACCGCGTACGGCCGGTCGCGCAGGACCGCCATGCGCGGCTCGCCCCGGGCCGGCTCCGCGTTCGCCCCGCCCGTCGGCACGGGCAGTCGGTGCAGCATCCAGGCCGCCAGCGCGAAGCTGAGCGCGTCGAGCGCCAGGGCCGTCAGGTAGGCCTTCTCGGTGTCGAGCTGCAGGGCGACTCCGCCGAGCGCCGCGCCCAGGGCGAGTCCTGCGTTGACCGTCGACTGGAGGTAGGCGCGCGTCTCGGTACGCCGCTCGGGCTCGACCATGGCGGCCAGGAGCGCCTGCCGGGCGGCGGCGAGTCCGCACTGGGCGCAGGCGTACACGCAGACCGCCACCAGGAAGGCGGGGTAGGAGCGTACGAAGAGGAACGAGGCCACCGCGGCGCCGGTGGCGGCCGACATCAGCACCGCGATGCCGCGCGGTCCGCGCCGGTCGGCGAGATGCCCCAGCGGCACGCCGAGCACCGCGCCGAGAGCCCAGCCCAGGGTGAGCGCGGCGCCGATCTGGGTCGGCGAGAGGCCGACGACCCGGTTGAAGAACAGCGCCGAACACACGTAGTACGCGCCGTCGCCGACCGAGTTGGTGAGCTGGGCCAGGGCCAGCTTCCTCGGTGCTCCCGGTGGGGGAATGATCCGGCTCATGCGATGTGCTTCCTCTCCGACCCGGTCCGTGTCCGCGCGGACGCCCCGCGCGGCAACCGGGAGAGTGTGCGCCGCCGCGCCGCGGAATGACATGTTCCTCGGCTTCCTCGGATGAACACCGAGGCGGTCGAAACACTACGGAACCGGCACGAACGGGGGCGAAGACGCGGGGTGAACGACGCGTTGTCGCCCTCCCGCTTGGCCTGAAGCTGCCCCCGTCCGTGTCGTCGGCTCAGCTCACCGAGATCCGCAGGGTCTCCCGTACGAACTTCACGGCGTCCTCGCGCTCGGCCGGAGTCGGGGCGTCGATCAGTACGTGGCCCATGCGCTGGGCGGAGGAGGTGAGGGGGAGCACCCGGTCGCCGGGGCCCTTGCGCAGGCGGACCCGCACCACCGCCGGGTGGTCCTCGGTCTCCCGGACGCCGGCGATCTCGCGGATGGTGCCGGGCGGGGCGGTGGGGAAGACCGTGGCGGCCCAGGACACCGGCTCGCGGGGCAGCTCCGGCGGCCGCAGCCCGAGGGAGAGCCGTACCACCGCCTCGTAGAGGTCGAAGCCGTACGTCAGACCGATCGCGTCGGGCAGGTAGTCGCCCGGGGTGCGGACGGCGATCTCCATGAGCACCGGGCCCCGGTCGGCCATCCGGAACTCGAGGTGGACCAGGCCGGTGCGCATGCCGACGGCGCTCAGCACGCCCCGGGTGAGCGCGTGCACCTGGCCGGCCGCCGGTTCGTCGAACACGTGGCCGCAGTGGTGCGCGAGTTCGACGAAGTAGGGCGGCCGGGTCGTCTCCTTGCGGGTGATGTTCTCGAAGAGCACCTCACCGTCCTGGACCAGCGCCTCCCAGCTGTACTCCGGCCCCTGGATCGCCTCCTCGACGAGGAGTTGGCCCTCCGTCCCGCGGCGGGCGAGGATCTCCTCGACGCCGGCCGTGTCGCGGACCAGCTCCACGCCCTCGCTGCCGGCCAGGGTGAGCGGTTTGACCACGACGGGCAGCCGCTCGGTCATCCACTCGCGGGCCTCGGCGATCCGGCCGACGTGCAGGTACTCCGGCTGCGGGAGCCCGTGCGCGCCGAACAGGGCGCGCTGGAGGGCCTTGTTGCGGGAGACCACGGCGGCGTGCAGCGACGGCCCGGGCAGGCCGGAGCGCTCCTGCGCCAGGGCCGCTCCCATGACCTGGGGTTCCGCGAAGCCGACGATCCCGTCCGGGCGCCGCTCGGCGACGGCGTGGGCGACGGTCCGCGCCCATGCCTCCTCACCGTGGCCCTCGACCCGGTAGAAGTGCTCGGCCAGGGAGGTCGGGCGGCTGTCCCAGGCGGCCCCGGACTCCACGGCGCGGACCCGCAGGCCCAGCCGGGCGGCGGCCGTGAGATAGGGGCGGCCCATCGTGCCCACCCCGACCAGCAGCAGGTCCCGGGGAGCGGCCCCGGTCTCGTCCGGCAGCGTCATGTGCGGTCACTTCTTCCTGCGTCGACGGTGGGTACGGGGCCGGGGGTGGCGGCCTCCCCGGGTGGAGTGGTCTCCGAGGGCCCGGCCGCCACGGCCGTTGCGGCGGGTTCCGGCCCGGCCGCGGCCTCCGGCTCCGTCCCGGGATCCGGTTCGGGCGGGGGCGGCGGCAGGGCGCGGACCACCGGGCCGACCAGCAGGGCCGCCAGCGCGAAGACGGCGGCCAGCGCGAGCCAGCCGGCCGGCCCGGCGGCGATCACCACGGAGGTGATGAGGGCGGGCCCCACGATGCGCTGGCCCGTGCCGCCGAGGCTGAAAACGGCGAGGTAGACGCCCTTGCGGTCCTCGGGGGCGTGCGTGTAGCTCAGCTCCCAGCCGCCGGTGGCCTGCCACATCTCGCCGAACGTCAGCGCCACGCAGGCCACCAGGAGGATGCCGGCGGCGGCCCAGGCGGAGGAAGTGTGTCCGGCCGCCGCGAGTCCCGCGCAGCACAGGGTCATGGCCGCGCCGCCGAGGCGCAGGGCGCGTGCCGCGCCGCCTTCGCGTTCGGCGCCCCGGGCCACGGGTACCTGGAGCACGATCGCCAGCACGGTGTTGACCAGCACCAGCGCCGGCAGCAGACCGGCCGGCATCCCGGTCGCCTGCAGGGCCCACAGCGGGATGCCCACGGACAGGATGGTCACGTGCAGGTTGAGCACCCCGTTGAGCCCGGTCAGCAGTCCGTAGCGCCAGTCGCGGAACTCCCGTACGGCGGTGAACGGCCCGGTCTTGCGCTGCACCGCGTCGGCGCCGTCCAGGCGCAGCCGGGTGAGCATCAGGGCCGAGGCGACGAAGGCGCAGGCGGTACCGAGGACGATGCCGCGGTAGGTCCACACCGTGTCCGCCGTCAGCAGCGGTGCGGCGAGCAGGGCGCCCAGGGAGAAACCGGCGTTGCGCACCGTGCGGATGATCGCCATGGTGCGGGTCCGGTCGGCGCCCCGCACGGTGGCGGAGGCCACCGCCTGCGTCATCGGCTGGGTGGCGGCCTCGGCGGCGGCCAGTGCGCAGGAGACCAGGGTGAACCCCACCACGTCGTGGACGACGCAGAGCGCGGCGAACCCCCCGGCCCGCCAGAGCTGCAGGGCGATCAGGGTGCGCCGGGCGCCGAAGCGGTCCCCGGCCGCGCCGATCGGCACGGTGGTGAGGAAGCCGACCACTCCGGAGACGGCGAGTCCCGCTCCGACCTCGCCGGCCGTCAGACCGACCGAGCGGACGAAGAAGACGGCTGAGGCGGCCAGGTAGAGCCCGGTGCCGACGGCGTTGACCAGCGAGATGACCGCGAAGGAGCGGCCCTCGGGGGTGGCGGGGACGTATCCGCGCCAGAAGGAGCGGCTCAACTCCCCTCCTCCGACGGCGGGACGGCGACCGTCTCCACCCGGATCAGGGCGGCGGCGTGCTCGGCGTTGCGGGCGGCCTCCGCCTGGTCCGCGCCGTCGGCGATGACGTACCCGCTCCGCTCCCAGGAGCTGGTGACGGGCCGCACCACGGCGCCCTCTGCGACGCCGAGGTGGACCTCGCGCACGCCGGGGGCGGCCAGGGCGCGGTCGGCGCCCGTCACCGTCTCGACGCGACCGGGCGGCGGTGTCAGGAACCGTACGGCGGCGCCCCGGCGAGGGGCCGGCACCTCGGGGGCCCGGCCCTCCAGGACGTCCAGCAGGCAGCGCAGGATGTCGGTGTCGTAGGCCAGGTCGATGAGGGCGGTGATGCCGCCGCCGGGCATCCGGCCGGCGCACTCCACCAGGTGCGGGCGGCCGTCCGGCTCGGCGAGTATCCACTCCGAGTGCAGGATGCCCGAGGTGAAGCCGACGGTCTCCGCGAGACGGCCCAGCGAGCGGCGCAGGGCCGCCTCGGTGCCGGCGGGCAGCGCGGCCGGCACCGTGTGGCCGGTCTCGACGGGGTGGCGGGAGGAGAGCAGCGTCTTGGCGGTGACGTTGACGAGGCCCAGGGTGCCCTCGTGGACGACGGCCTCGACGCTCACCTCCGGTCCGTGCAGGCGCTGTTCGGCCAGGTAGCGGGCGGTGGCCGCGTGCCGGGCGCGCAGCGCCGGCTCGTCGGCGGCGCGGGTCCGCTCCCAGGCGGCGGTGATGTCGTCGTCGGGGCCGAGCAGCTGGACGCCCAGACTGGCCTGCCGGTTGGCGGGCTTCAGAACGGCTTCCCCGCCGTGGGCGGCGCGGAACGCCGCCACCTCCTCGGGGCCGGTCACCTCGGTCCAGGCGGGCTGGGCGAGGTCGGTGCCCTCCAGCGCGGCCCGCAGCAGCCCCTTGTCGCGCAGGGCGAGCGCGGCCTTGGAACCCGCGCCCGGCAGGCCCCACTCCTCGGCGAGCGCCGCGGCCGTCGCGACGGCGTACTCGACGACCGGAACGACCGCGCGGACCCCCGGCGGGCGGGGTACGGCGCGGGCCAGGCGGTCCGGGGTGGTCTCGTCCTGGGTGGGGGCCGGCAGCAGGGCCGCCACGCAGGGGTGCCGGTCGGCGAGGCCGTCGAGCCCGCGGGCGGCGATGACGTCGGGCTCTTCCAGGACCCAGACCGAACCGGCCGGGAGCATGTGGTCCAGCTTGCCGAGCATCACCGGGCTGTACCCGACCAGGACGTGGGTGACGCCGTCGGGGTCGGGCCCGGTGTGGACGGTGACGGCGGCCCGCACCTCGGCCTCCAGCGCGTCGAGTGCCTCGGGGTCGTCCGCGTCGATGAGGAAGGAGACCGCGCGATCCTCCGAACTGCGCAGCTCTCCCAGCTCCGCGCCCCGGTCCTGGTGGACGAGGACGGCACGGAGCGTAGGCGGTTCACCGGCGGCGCCGGGTTCGACGCGGGGCCACAGCCCCCGTTCGCCCACCCAGGCGGGGGCGACGTCGAAACCGTCCACGGTGACGTCCCGCAGCACGCCCGGGGTGTGCTCCAGGTAGACCTGGCGGGCCGTGCGCCGGGGCGCGGGGTAGTGGGCCGGCTCGCCGAGGGCGATCCGGATGATCTCCCGCTCCAGCGAGGCACCGGTGGCCAGTTCGTACAGCACGCACAGTCCGTCGCCCGGGGTCCGGGCGGCGACCTCCATCAGGACCGGACGGCCGTCGGCGTCGATCCGCCACTCGGCGTGCGCGACCCCGTCCCGGAAGTCCAAGGCGGCGAGCATCCGGGCGTTGGCGTCGAGGAGGACCTGCTCGTGGGCGGGGCGGTCGCCGGGGACGGTGTGCGAGAGCTCGACGAACCCGGTGGTGTGCGAGTCGGTGGTGTCCTTGCGGGTGACGCCCGCGAACACGGCCGTGCCGCCCTGGACGAGGGACTCCACCGAGTACTCCTGGCCGGATATCCGGTCCTCGATCAGCAGGGTCTCGTGGGCGGGGTAGTAGGCCAGCAGCGCGGTCAGCCGGTCCGCGTCCTCGACGGTCTCCACACCGGAGCTGGAGTGACGGCCGGTGGGCTTGAGGACGGCCGGGTAGCGCACGGCCGAGGCGTCCAGCCGGTCGCGCTCCTCGGGAGCCACGATCCGTACGCCGGGGCTGAACTCCGGCAGGTACCAGCGCTGGAGGTACTTGCTGCGGCACACGCGGGTGGCCCGCAGTCCCGGGGTCGGTACGCCGAGGGCGTCGGCGAGCAGGCCGGTCGGCTCGACCTGGGTCTCCCCCACCGCGCAGGCGCCGACCAGGCGGTACTTCTCGCGCCAGCCCCGGGCCGCGGAGACGGCCCCCGGCAGGTAGGAGTTGTCCCGTCCGGGGTCCCCGTCGACGAAGGCGAACTCGGTGATGGCGGAGGCCGGATGGTCCGGGTCGGCGGCTTGCGCCAGCGCCTCCTCGCGGCTTCCCGCGGGCGTCACGAGCAGGACCTTCAGGCCGCGCGAGGTCAGCTCCGCCAGGTAGGCGGGCGACCGGCACACGACCAGGAAGGAGCCCGCGAGCACGAAGGCCTCCGGCCGCTCTTCGACGGGCAGTGGTTCGTCCATGTCTCTCTCCCCCGGCTGGGTGGTTCGCCGCGGACGGCGCCCGGCGGCGGGTGGCCGGCCCGTGACGGACCGGGGTGCGCGGCCCGCGGTGCGGGGTGGCGCGGGGTGGCGCGCCCCGGCCGGAGCCGGGGCGGGGCGTTCCCGGGGGCCCGCCCCGACCCGGTGCGGTCGGTGCGGGCCCCGGGGACGGGGTCGCTCAGTCGAAGCGGAGCTTGCCGGTCCGGGTCCTCTTCAGTTCGAAGAAGTCCGGGAAGGCGGCCATCGCCCGCGCGCCGTCGAAGATGCGCGCGGCCTCCTCGCCCCGGGGGATCGACTGGAGGACCGGGCCGAAGAACGCGACGTCGTCGATGTGGATGGTGGGCGTGCCCACGTCGTCGCCGACCGCGTCCGCGCCGTCGTGGTGGCTCTTGCGCAGCCACGCGTCGTGCTCGTCGGTGTCGGCGGCCTCCAGCAGGCCGGCCGGCAGCCCGGCGGCCTCCAGGGCCTCGCGGGCGACGGCGAGGTAGTCCTTGTTGCCGCCGTTGTGGATGCGGGTGCCCATCTCGGTGTAGAGGCGTCCGAGGACCTCCTCGCCGTGCGCCTGGGCCGCGGCGGCGCAGACGCGGTTCAGCGCCAGCGAGTTGTCGACCAGGGTGCGGTACCAGTCCGGCAGTTCACGTTCCTCGTTGAGCACGTAGAGGCTCATCAGACGGAACCGCAGGTCCAGCGGGCGGTGCTGCTCCACCTCCAGGATCCAGCGGGAGGTGATCCACGCGAACGGGCAGGCCGGGTCGAAGTAGAAGTCGACCTTGGCGGTGTCGGCGGCGCCGTCGGACGCCCCCGGGTGGGTTCCTGCTGCGGTGGTGCCTGTCATGCGCTGAGCTCCTCCTGGACGGCCAGGGCGCGGCCCTGAGCCTGCTTCACGTAGCTGTCGAGATCGGCGTACTGCTCCCGGAGCTGCCGCTTGAGGACCTTCCCGGTCACTCCGACCGGGATGCCCGTCTCGTCGTCGACGACCTCCAGCAGCCCGAGCGGCGGGTGGCCCGTCGCCCGCAGGGCCTCGTTGGCCCGGGCCAGCAGCTTCTCCGGGTCGGCCACCGCCCGTGCGACGGTGACGACGGCGACCGGGACGCTCTTCCCCGCGCGGCGACCGGCGACGACGGCGACGTCACCGACCTCCGGTACCTCGTTGAGGACGACTTCCTCCATGAACACCGAGTATCCGGTGCCCTGTTCCGTCTCGATGGCGTCGGCGGCCCGGTCCACGAGGAAGAACTCGCCCTCGGCGTCACGGTAAGCCATGTCACCCGGAAGCCAGAAGCCCGCGAGCTGATAGCGGTAGGTCGTGTCGGAATCGCCCCAGTATCCGGGCGTGATGGCGGGGCCCTTCGCCGCCAGGAAGCCGACCTCGCCGTCGTCGGCGCGGCTGCCGTCCTTGCGCAGGATGGTGACCTCGGCGACGCCGACCGGCTTGCCGGCGCAGCGGTCGTTGCGCTCGCTGTCCAGGGTGCGCGCCTTGAGCAGGACGCCCCAGCCGAGCTCGGTGGTCCCCAGGCGGTCGAAGAAGGCCGCGCGTCCGAGACCGGCGCTGCGCATCGAGAGGACCTTGGTGATGTGCGCCTGGTGCACGGCGTCACCGATGGAGACCCACACCTGTACGGAGTCGAGCGCGCCCGACTCCGCCTCGACGTGGGCGAGTTCGGCGTAGGCGTGCGCGAAGGACATCACCGAGGTCGGCTGGTACTTGTGCACGGACGCGGCGAGCGCGGAGCCGCTGCGGTCGTTGAGCGCCACGATCGGGGTGCCGCCGAGGACCGCGTACACGGTGTACGCCACACAGCCCAGGTGCGACTGGGGCAGCGCGGTCATCATCAGCGCGCCGGGGTGCTCGGTGTGGTCGACGAGCCGGAACTTGGGCCCGGAGACGATCGACTTGTGGGTGTGGATGGTGGGCTTGGGCCGCCCGGTGGTGCCGGAGGAGTGCAGCAGCGCCACCGGGTCGTCGTCGTGGTGCTTCCAGTAAGCGGCCTCGGGCAGCTCGGCGGCGGGCGGCGCCGGCAGGTCCTCCTCGGCGGTGGTCCAGCGCAGGCTGGTGCCCTCGTCGGCGGGGCCCAGGAGGTCGAGCCGGCCGCGGTCGGCGTAGAGGCCGACGGGGGTGGTCTGCTCCACCAGCGACTCGACGATCGTCCGCGAGGCGTTGGAGTTGATCAGCAGGGCCACCGCGCCGATCTGGGCGAGCGCGTAGAAGTGCAGGGAGTAGCTGAGGGAGTCCTCCAGCCACACCGCCACCCGGTCCCGCACCCCGACGCCCTGCGCGAGGTACCAGACCGACCAGCTCTGCGCCAGCGCGTCGAACTCGGCGAGGCTGAAGTCGTTCTTCAGCTCCCCGGCCGAGGTCGCTATCGGGCGCGCCGAGTGCAGGAACGGCACCTCGGGGTGCGGGTTGGTGGCGAGGGCCGCGCGCAGCAGGTTTCCACCGCCCACGGTGGAGTCGGCGGCGAGGGCGGACCGCTGTTCCGGCGTGAGGACGGTCGGGGCGAACGTGGTCATGGAGCACCTTCCTGATGTGGATCGGCGGGTCGGGTGTCGGCGGTGCGGGTGCCGGGGGCGGTGATGATGGCACGAGGGGCGCCCCGGGCCGGTGGGCGGACGGGGCCGCGGACCGGGCCGGGGCGGCGGTCTGGGCGGGCTCGGGGTGGGCCGGCGGGCGGTGTGGTGTCCGTCAGAGCCGGGTGAACAGGTGGGCGCAGGAGGCGGCCAGGGGGTCGAGGTCCGCGCCGAGGTAGCCGCGCACGTCGTCGAGGACGCGTCCGAAGCCGTCCTCTCCGCCGTTCTCCACGGCGTCGGCGACCCGGCGGACGCCGTCGGCCAGCGCTTTGCGGGCGGCGGCGGCCTCCGGGTTGGCGTGCTGGACGTCCCAGTACACCTCCGGCGTGCCGGAGGCGATCCGTGCGAGCAGGGCCAGCAACGCGTTGGCCGGCGGCGGCGCGACCGGCCGCAACTGGCGCACCTGCGGCACGAGTTCACCCAGCGCCAGGCCGAATCCCAGGACCGCGGCGTGGGTCAGCGCCTGCGTCGCGCCGGCGAGACGGTCGTGTTCCCGGGCGTCCACCCGGACCACCGTGGCCCCCCAGTCGGCGACCAGTGCCAGCAGACGTTCGACGCCGGCCCCGGCGTTGATCACGACGGCGGCGACCGGCCGGCCCTCGAAGCCCAGCGAGGGGGCGAACATCGGGTTGAGCCCGACCGCCTGGATCCCGGGGGCGTGGGTCCGCACGGCCCCGGTGACGGGTTGCTTGACGGAGAGCGTGTCCACCAGCACCGCGTCGGCGCGCAGATGGCGGGCGACGTGCGGCAGGGCGGCGAGCGCGACCGTCTCCGGTACGGCCAGCACGACCAGGTCGGCGGCCGCGAGTTCGGCGGCGAGCGCCTCGTCGACGGCGGTGATGTCACCGGTCGTACGGCGGGCGCCGGGCGGCCCTCCGGTGCCCGCCGGGTCGACGACGGTCACCTCGCTCCCCGAGCCGAGCAGCCGCTCCGCGAAGAGCGCGCCCACGGCTCCGGCTCCCCCGACGACCAGGGCCCGGCCGGCGGTCACCAGACGCTCCCGGGCGGTCCGTCGGCGGCCTGCTCCCCGCTCCGGGGACCGGTCATGGTGCCGAGCACGGCCGTGACGACCGCGCGGGACTTCACGACGGTCTCCTCGAATTCGTCCTCGGCGTCGGAGAGTGCCACGATGGCGCCGCCGACGCCGAAGGAGAGCCGGTCCCCCGCGGCCACCAGGGTGCGGATGACGATGCTCAGGTCGGCCGCGCCGCTGAGCGAGAACCACCCCAGGCAGCCGGAGTAGACGCCCCGGGGGCCCTCCTCCAGCCGGTCGATGATCTCCATGGTGCGCAGTTTGGGCGCGCCCGTCATCGAGCCGCCCGGGAACGCGGCGCGGACGCAGGAGACCGCCGTCTCTTCCGCGCGCAGCGTGCCGCGGATGGTGGAGACCAACTGGTGGACGGGGGCGTAGGTCTCCACGTGGAAGAGGCTGGGGACGTGCACCGAGCCGACCTCGCACACGACGTTGAGGTCGTTGCGGATCAGGTCCACGATCATCAGGTTCTCCGCGCGGTCCTTCTCCTGGGTGAGCAGGTCCTGACGGAGCGCCTCGTCCTCGGCGGGGGTCGCGCCGCGCGGCCGGGTCCCCTTGATCGGCTTGGACTCGGCGATCCGGTCGGTACCGATCGTCAGGAACCGCTCGGGCGAGGCGCTGAGCACCGCCGCTCCGGGGAAGTCGAGCAGTGCGCCGTACGGCACCGGGCTGATCCTGCGCAGCCGGGAGTAGGTGGTCAGCGGGTCGATCACGGCGTCCAGCTCGACCGTGTTGGTCAGGCAGACCTCGTACGTCTCCCCCTGCCGGATCTGCTCCAGGCTCTCGGCTATCCGGTCGAGATAGGCCTCGCGGTCGTGGCGCGGCTGGACGGTTCCGTCGGCGGCCGGGTCGTTCATGCCGATGGCGGGGAGTTCCCCGGGCCTCTGGGCCGTGTCGTGCCGGGGCAGCCCCCGCAGGGTCTCCTCGGTGTGCTCGAGCCAGCGCAGGGCGTCGGCGTCGTCACCGTCGGCCGAGAGTGCCAGCAGGTAGGTCGCGCCGTCGGCGTGGTCCACGGCCATCATGCGGTCGGCGAAGAGCATCTCGGCGTCCGGCGTGACGGACTTGTGCACCGCCTGCCCGCCGGTCTCGGCCTTCAGCTCGTAGCCGAGGTAGCCGACGTAACCGAGGTTGAACTCGAACGGCACGCCGTCCGGGACGGGGACGGCACGCAGCTTCAGCTGCTCGTCGAGGTAGTCGAAGAAGCCCTGGGCGACGATCTCGCCGTCGGAGTCCGGCCGACCGGGGGTACGGACGGTGACGTGGCCGTCCGCCACCCGGTGGGCGACGTGCTCGGCGAGCGGGCCGCTTCCGTCGCCGAGGAAGGAGAACCGGGACAGTCCGTCGAGGACGATTCCGCTGTCCAGCCAGAAACCGTGGTCGTCGTCGGCGAAGAGGGCGCGGTAGGCGGCCTCGGTGTCCGGCTCGATGTCGAGGCGGCGCACGTGCACCTCGTAGCGGGGGTGCGTGCGCCGGGCCGCCTGGAAGTCGAGTGCGAGGCGGCGGAAGTTGCGCAGGAGGTCGCGGCCGTGCTCGCTGCTGATCGACTCGGGGTGGAACTGCACGCCCCAGATCGGCCGGGAGGTGTGGCGCACGCCCATGACGACGCCGTCCTCGGTCCACGCGATGGCTTCGAGCTCGTCGGGGAGCCGGGTCGCGGCGAGGGAGTGGTAGCGCACGACGTCGTAGGGGCTCGGCAGGCCGGCGAAGATGTCGACGCCGGTGTGGCGTACCGGGGAGACCCGACCGTGCATGGGTTCGGGGGCGAGGCCGACCGTGCCGCCGAACAGGTGGGTGATGCCCTGGTGGCCGAGGCACACACCGAGGGTGGGCAGCCCGCTCTCGGTGATCGCGCGGGCGCTGATCCCGAAGTCGCGCTCACGGTCGGGGCGGCCGGGGCCGGGCGAGATGACGACGGCGTCGAAGTCCTCGATCCGCAGCCGCGCCCAGTCGGCGCCGTTCTTGACGACGACCGGAGGCTCCCCGTTCACCTCGCCGAGCAACTGGTAGAGGTTGTAGGTGAACGAGTCGTAGTTGTCGATCAGCAGGGTTCTCATGCCGTCGCCCCTCCGATCACCAGGTCTTCGACGCGGCATGTCTCCTCGATGATCAGGTCGTACAGTCGGCGCAGGAAGTCCTGGTCGATGCCGTTGCGCGCGCCGAAGCGGGCGGCGCGCTCCTGGACGATGCCGATGCGGTGCGGCTGCATCATGGGGACGTCGTTGTCGCGTTTGAAGTAACCGATCTCCACGCACTTCTCGATCCGGGCACGCAGCTCTTCCAGGAACCGCTCGTCGATCGCGTCGAGCTCGGCTCTGAGGTCGTCAATGGTCACACCGGTTCCCGGCCCACGCCTCACGGTCTCCCCTTCCGCCTTGTCCACCCTGCGAACTCTGCCGGGGGCCGCGCGGAGGCGGCCACCCGTTCGATAGCTCGGATCGACGCAGTGCACTTACTGGGGGGATCCATACGGGGACATACGCGTCAGCCGGGGCAGGTCGCGCCCCGGTCGGCGAGGAGCGGTGCGGGGCCGTGTGGAGCGGCGGGGCGGTGGGGGCGGAGGGCGCGGTGGGGAGTGCGGGAAGGCCGCGGCCGGCGGGCCCCGTCGGTCGGCGTCCACGTCGCGCACCTGGGGAGTACGGGAAGCCCGCGGCCGGCGGGCCCCGTCAGTCGGCGTCCACGTCGCGCACCGAGACGCGGATGGTGGCGAGCGTGCTGTCGGCGGCGTCGGGGACGAGCATCCCGGCGCGGACGCCGTCGCGCAGGTAGTCGACGACGTCCCGGTCGAGCACCTCGCCGGGGAGGGCGGCGGGGACGCCGGGCGGATAGGGGGTGAGCATCTCGGCGCAGACCCGTCCGACGGCCCGGTCCGCGGGGACCTCCTCGACGTCGCCGAAGAACGCGTCGCGGGGAAGGGTCGCCTGCCGGAGCCGGAGGCCGCCCGGGGCCGGGACCCTGATCTTCGGTGCGGGCGGCAGGTCGTCGGCGTGCGCGACGAGATCGCGCAGGCCGTCGAGGAGGCGCCGCTCCGTCGTGTCGTCGTCGGCGTGGGTCAGCTGGGCGTTGACGCGCCGGTGGTCCGAGGTGTGCAGGTTGACGCGGTGGTTGCGGCGCATCCAGTCGGCGGCGGCGTACCCGTTGAAGGGGAGGGCGCTCAGGTCCACGTATATCTGGAGGGGGTCCATGTCGGCGGCGAGCCCGTCGCCGCAGAAGTCGGCGCGCCCGTGGACGTGCAGGCCCTCGATCCCGTCGACGGCCGCCCGGACCCGGTGGGCGCGGGAGAGGGCGTCGCCCAGGAGTGCGCGGCCGTGCTCCATCATCTGGCGGCGCCACCCGTCGAGGGCCGCGAAGACGAGCACCGATGGGCTGGTGGTGTCCAGGAGGTCGGCCCGGGCGGCGAGGGCGTCCTTGGCCACGAGGTCGCCCTGCAGGTGGAAGACGGACCCCTGTTCCAGTCCGGAACCCATCTTGTGGACCGAGGTCACGCAGACGTCGGCTCCGGCGTCCATGGCCCAGGTGGGCAGGTCGGGGTGGAAGGGCAGGTGCGCTCCCCACGCTTCGTCGACGATCAGCGGTACGCCTCGTTCGTGGCAGAGCTCCGCGAGGGCTCCGACGTCGGCGCAGGCGCCGTAGGGGGTCGGGCTGGTGACCAGGGCCCCCCGTGCGTCGGGGTGCTCCTCGAACGCGGCCCGGAAGGCATCGGCGGCCGGCGGGTGGGCGAGGTGGAGGCCGGCGTCCCACTGCGGATCGACCCAGACCGGGCGGATCCCCGCGAGGATCAGGCCCGAGACCACCGACTTGTGGACGTCCCGGCCGATCAGCAGTTTCTGGTGCGGGCCGGCGACGGAGAGCATGGCCGCCTTCACCGAGAGGGAGCTGCCGCAGGTGGAGAAGAAGGTGTGGTCGGCGCCGACGGCGTCGGCCATCAACTCCTCGGCCCGCTCGATGACCTTGCCCGACATCGTCCGGTCGTCGAGCCCGGAGACCGCGAGCATGTCCGCGTGGAAGACGGCCTCTCCGAGCACCTCGAGGACCCTCGGATCCGCCCCTCTGCCCTGCTTGTGGCCGGGCGGCGTGAACGGCAGTTGGTCCTCGGCCCGGTACGCGGCCAGAGCGTCGAGAACGGGAGCTTCGGAGTGGTCCATGGTCGGCCTTCCGGTACGGCGGTGGAAAGGAACGCGCGGCTGGGGAACGGCGGGCCGCTGCGGCGCGCCGCGCCCCGCCGCGGGAGTGGGGCACGGACGGCCGCCCCGCCGCGTGCCGCCACTCCCGGTCGTGGCCCGGGGCGGCTCGTCCGTCCGCCGCCCCGGGTACGGCCTGTCAGAGAGCGGGCGTGAACCGGTCCCAGGCGCGGTGTGCGCCGAGCAGGGAGGTGACGGTCTCCAGCACCTGGGGGGCGGCCTCGCCGGTCACCACACCCGGGGAGCCCGCGGGGAGCCCCGCCGCCGCGAGGGCGTCGACGCCGTCGCCCCACGCGCCGATGGCCTTGCCGTGCCGGTACGCCTCCCCGACCATCAGCAGCAGGCGCGGCTCGATGGCGGTGACGGCCGCGGTGGCGTCGTCCGTCTTGGCGTCACGGGCGCCGTAGCTGTCTGCGGCAGGGCCCGGCGCGCCGGCCAGCAGGATCGCGTCGAACTCGGTCGAGCGGGCCGTGGCGAAGGTGCGCTGCACGGTCACCGCGTCGTCCCCCCGGCCCAGCTTGCCGCCGGCCGGGGCGATGACCAGCGGGACCATGCCGGCATCGAGGATCGTGCGGCGCACCGCGCGCACCCCGTCGAGGTCGTCCGTCCCGTCGGTGACGATGCCGATGATCCGGCCGTCGACCGGCCAGTTCTGCCCGATCTGGGAGAGCGCGGGGCTCGGTTCGACCGACGCCAGGGGGACGCTCGGCCCGGGGGCGGGAAGGCCCAGACCGGCCGCGACCTCCGCGCAGAGGTCGGGGTCGATGTTGGCGAGGACCTGGAGCCCGCGCACCTTGATGGACTCCTCCCAGCACTTGCCCAGCTCGAAGGTGTAGGCGGCGGCGATGTGCTCGCGCTCGGTGGGGGTCATGCTGAGGTAGAACAGCCGCGCCTGGCTGAAGTGGTCGTCGAAGGAGGCCGGAGCGTCCCGCACCTTCCGGGCGGCGGGGAGTTGCACGGGCACCTCGATGAAGGCGCCGGTGTCCTGACCCGCGAGGAACGGGCAGCCGCCGTCGAGGGAGTTGGGGCGGTAGGGCGCCACTCCGCGGTGCACGGCGGTCTGGTGCATGCCGTCCCGCAGCATGTCGTTGACCGGGGCGTGGGTGCGGTTGATCGGCAGCTGACCGAAGTTGGGACCGCCCAGCCGGCTGATCTGGGTGTCGAGGTAGGAGAAGAGCCGGCCCTGGAACAGCGGGTCGTCGGTGACGTCGATGCCGGGCACCAGGTGGCCCAGGTGGAAGGCGACCTGCTCGGTCTCGGCGAAGAAGTTCGACGGGTTGGCGTTGAGGGTCATCAGGCCGATCGGCCGGACCGGCGCCAGCTCCTCGGGCACGATCTTCGTCGGGTCCAGCAGGTCGATGCCCTCGAACATCTGGTCCTCGGTGTCCGGGAAGGTCTGGACACCCAGCTCCCACTGCGGGAAGGCGCCCGCCTCGATCGCGTCGGCGAGGTCGCGGCGGTGGAAGTCGGGGTCGACACCCGCGGTGATCTGCGCCTCCTCCCACACCAGGGAGTGCACGCCGAGCTTCGGCTTCCAGTGGAACTTCACCAGGGTGGTGGCGCCCTCCGCGTTGACCAGCCGGAAGGTGTGGACGCCGAAGCCCTCCATCATCCGGTAGGAGCGCGGGATGCCCCGGTCGGACATGTTCCACAGCGTGTGGTGGGTCGCCTCGGTGTGCAGGGTGACGAAGTCCCAGAACGTGTCGTGGGCGCTCTGCGCCTGCGGGATCTCCCGGTCCGGGTGCGGCTTGCCCGCGTGGATGATGTCGGGGAACTTGATCGCGTCCTGGATGAAGAAGACCGGGATGTTGTTGCCGACCAGGTCGAAAACGCCCTCTTCGGTGTAGAACTTCGTCGCGAAGCCCCGGGTGTCGCGGACGGTGTCGGCCGAGCCGCGCGAACCGAGGACGGTGGAGAAGCGGACGAACACCGGCGTCTCGACGCCCTCGGCGAGGAACGCCGCCTTGGTGATCCCCGTGGCGGCCCCGTAGCCGCGGAAGACGCCGTGCGCGGCGGCGCCCCGGGCGTGCACCACCCGCTCGGGGATGCGCTCGTGGTCGAAGTGGGTGATCTTCTCCCGCAGGTGGTGGTCCTGGAGCAGCACCGGTCCGCGGGGCCCCGCCTTCAGGGAGTGGTCGGTGTCGTAGAGCCGCGCGCCCTGCGCGGTGGTGAGGTACGCACCGTCCTGCGCGACCTTGCTCTGCGGGGCTCCGGTGGCCTGCCCGGTCGGGCTGTAGGTCTCCGGTCCGCGCTGGTCGTTCTTGGCCAGGAGCGGCTCGCGTACCTTCGTCGGCTCCTCGACCGGGACGGCCTCGGGGCCCGGGGCTCCGGGAATCTCATTTCCAGGGTGAATGACCTCCTGGGCTTTCTTCGCTACTTTCTCGGCGGCGGCGGTCACCGGGTTCTTCTTTTCGCTCACGGCTTTCCGATCCATGGTGGCGGGCATGGCCACACGCACATGCGGTCACGCACCGGCAGGGGCGTCATCGACGCTCTACGCGTTCCCCCCACCTGGGAAACAAACACCTGCGCTGCACCATCCGGCGCTGCGTCCACGTGTGTACGCCGCGCGCCACGGCAGTGGGGAATACGCAGGTCGTACGGCTCCGAGGGGCGTCGTTCACCGCATGCGTACGGGCTCTGTGGTAAGGGCCGACGGATAAGTCGCGACGGCGCACCTGGACCAGTGTGCGGAGCGTACGGATTCGCCGTCCCGGTTTCGGGGAGCTTTTCCGGAACAGGTGCATCTCATCCAGGGTCCACCTTTTCCGAACACCAGGAGACTGCGGATGTCGAACGACGAACAGCGCCCCGGCGACCCCGTGACCAAGCACCCCCGGCCCGACTTCCCGGAGCAGGAGCAGGCCCATCCGGGCTGGACCGGTCCGATGGATCCACCGCCGGACCACGGTGAGGATTCCTACCGGGGCCACGGGCTCCTCGCCGACCGCAAGGCGGTGGTGACGGGCGGGGACTCCGGCATCGGGCGGGCCGTGGCGCTCGCCTTCGCGCGGGAGGGCGCCGACGTGCTCTTCACCCACATGGAGTCCGAGGAGGAGGACGCCGCCGAGACGGTGCGGCTGGTCGAGGAGGCGGGCCGGCGGGCGGTGGCGGTGGCGTGCGACATCCGTGAGGAGGAGCAGTGCCGGAGCCTCGTCGAGCGGGCCGTCACCGAGTTCGGGCGCGTCGACGTCCTAGTCAACAACGCCGCGTACCAGATGTCGCAGCCCGACGGCATCGGCGCCATCACCACCGAGCAGTTCGACCGGGTGGTCCGCACGAACCTGTACGGCATGTTCTGGCTCTCCAAGATGGTGCTGCCCCACATGCCCAAGGGCGGCAGCATCATCAACTCCGCCTCGGTCCAGGCGTACAAGCCGAGCCCGCACCTGCTCGACTACGCCATGACCAAGGGGGCGATCGTCACCTTCACGCAGGGCCTCGCGCAGATGGTGGCGCCGGACGGCATCCGGGTCAACGCGGTGGCGCCCGGTCCGGTCTGGACGCCGCTGATCCCCGCGACGATGCCGGACACGACGGAGTTCGGCAAGCAGTCCCCGCTGGGCCGGCCCGCCCAGCCCGCCGAGATGGCGCCGGCGTACGTCTTCCTCGCTTCGCCGCAGGCGAGTTACATCACCGCCGAGATCGTCAACGCCACGGGCGGCACCCCGCTCCCGTAGGGCGCCTCCGGTCACTTCGGCCGGGCGGACGGAACGGCCCGGAGAAGCCGGGAGCCGGCACCCCACCGCACAGGGGGTGCCGGCTTCCGGCCGTACGGGGGCGAGCGAACCGTCGACGGAGTGCGGGTACCGCCGTCACCTCACCGTGAACGGCAGCACGAGCCGTGACGGGTGGGCGGCGTCGCGGTAGATCTTGTGGGTGACGGGGCGGCCGACCGGCAGGTGGAAGGCGTCCGGCGGCAGCAGTGCGTTGTGGGCGTCGGAGAGCGGTTCGTCGTTGGACAGCTCCGTGACGAGGCGGTGGCCAGGGCGAAAGGTGGTGGCGAACGGGTAGAGCCGCACCACGTACTCCTCGATCGCTCCGGGCTCGACCGGGACCGCGCGGGTGTGCGGGTGGTAGGGGTTGCCCTCGGTGGTGCGTTCATCGTCGAGCTCGCGGTGCGAGGCCTTGAGATAGCCCGAGGTGATCAACTGACGCTTGCCGCCCGGGGCTTCGTCCCACAACCGCAGAATGAGGTTCGTGTCGGGCTGGTCGATCTCCACGAAGAGGTGCGCCGCGCCTGCGCCGATCAGCTCGGTGGGCTCTTCGAACGGCTCGGTGGACCAGTCCAGGATCTCCACCCGGTCGGTGACGGTGAGCGGTGCCTGGTAGAAGCCGTCCGGAGCGGCGTGTTCGACGCCCATGCGCTCGGGCGCGAAGGAGAGCTTGTGCCGGGGGCGCAGGTGGAGCGCGGTGTACTCGACCTCCTTCGGCGGCCACTGCTCGGCGGTGACCACCTCGCGCGAGCCCTCCACGAAGACGCTGACGGCGGGTTCGTCCATGATGCCGTTGTCGACGCCCTTGAGCCAGTACTCGTACCAGCGGAACATCGTGTCGTGCTCCTCGACCCAGGGGCGCGACTGCATCGGCGGGTAGGAGCCGATGTCCAGCTTCTTCGGGCCCTTCAGGACGTCGAAGAGCTCGATGTGCCCGTCCACGGTCCAGCCGCGTCCCTGGTCGATCTGGAGGTAGACCGGGATGTCGATGTCCCGGGCGAGGTTGACCGGGTTGCGTTCCTCGTACCACTCGCCGTCGAGTTCGTTCATGACGATGTCGAACCAGAACTCTCGGTTCTTCGGGTACTTCAGCACGTGGACGAGGTTCGGCCAGGCCGCCACGTCCGGATCCTTCAGCCGCTCGTCGACGCGCTTCTTCAGCTCTTCGGGCGAGTGGAGCGCCTGCATGCGGGAGGTGACATTGGTGTGCGCGATGCCGGAGTCACCGCCCCGGCCCTCGCGGGCGGCACGCGGCATGAACCACATGACGCCGCCGTGGTAGGTGGTCTCGTAGAAGTCGAAGTGGCCACCACTGACGAAGATCGCCTTGAGGTGCGGGGGGCGTTCGGCAGCGGCGAGCACCTGCATGGAGCCGAAGTACGAGATGCCGATCATGCCGACGTTGCCGTCGCACCACGGCTGCGCGGCGACCCACTCGACGAGGTCGTACAGATCCTGGCCCTGCGGAACACCGCCGAAGTTGTAGTTGCCGATCATGGTGCCGCCGGAGTCGCCGGTGCCGCGCACGTCGCCGATGACGTGGACATACCCCTCCTCCACGACGCGCACGATGTCCCCGGCTTCGATGCAGCCGTCCCACATGGGGCTGGGCCGGCGCTGCGGCGGCATGGTGAGGGCGAGGGCCTGGAGCTCCTTGCCGTAGGCGCTCATCGCGATGAGCGCCGGACGGGGCTTCTCGTCCTGGTCCTGGTAGGCGTCCACGGCGAGTTCGACGCCGTCCCGCATCGGGACCCGGACGTCCTTCCGGACGGCTATCGTCCGCTCGCCCGCCCGGATCGTCTGGAAATCAGTCATGAGGGGTCGCTCCTGTGTCACACGTTCGGGTCGGGTGGGGTCTGGGCGGGCGGGGTCGGGCGGGGATGGGTGCGGTAGCCGTGCATCGAGGTGAAGAACGGCGAGGGTTCGAGAGTGGGGTCGCCGGTGTAGCCGAGCCGGTCGGCGGCGGGGGCGAACGGGGAGTACGGCGAGTCCGTCCTGCCGAGACCGGCCCGCAGGCAGTCGCAGGCGGCCGAGGCGATGCGGGCTTCGACGGCGAGGCTCTGGGTGATCGCCTCCTCGGCCTGGGCGGCATCGAGCTCGACTCCGTAGGGGGTACCGTCGGCGCGCCGGTAGGGGTGGCCGAGGTAGAGGTGTTCCGGGCGCACCCGGTCGCACAGGTGCTCCAGACTCGTGCGGTAGGCGGCCGGGTCCGTGTAGCCGGGGAAGCCGTTGGCGGCGCCGTGGGCCTGGACCGCGTCGCCGACGAATACCGCCCGCCCCCGGTCCAGGTCGTAGGCGACGGAGCCGGGGGTGTGGCCCGGGATCGCGTGCACGGTGACGGTGGTGGTGCCGCCGAGGGAGAGGGTCTCGCCGCCCTTGACCAGCAGGGCGGGCTCCATCTCGCCGGAGATGACGGCGTGGGTGGCGGCCGTCACCTTCGCCTCCCCCTCGGGGTCGCCGACGTAGGCGCCCCGGCCCGCGAGGTACTCCTCCACGTGGGCCCGCCGGGAGCGGAGCATGGGCGCGTCGGCCTCGTGGATCACCACCTGCGCACGCCGTCCGGTCAGCTCCCAGAGCGCGAACGCCCCTCCCACGTGATCGATGTGGCCGTGCGTCAGGAAAATCCAGCGAACGTCCTCGATGCGTCGGCCGATCGCTTTCAGGGCGGGGGCCATCCCCTCGGCGGGCGAGGTGGCGATACCCGTGTCGACGATCGCGGGTTCGTGGGCGTCGATGTAAAAGCTGTAGAGACCGAACCGGCCCCACGGTGAGACCAGGGGATGGACGGTGGCTTCGTGCGTCATGGCTCACTCTCGGTACACGTACGGGGGCCGGCCGGGCGGAGGCTCAGCTCGGTTCGGACCGGAGGAAGTCACGGGTCTCCTCGAAGACCCGGCGGTACTCCGGGAGCCAGGAGAAGTGCTGTACGAAGCCGTGGCCCGCGCCCTCGTACCGGCTCACCGTCGCCGGCACCCCGGCCTCGCGGAGCCGGCGGCCGTGGAGTTCGCCCTCGTCGCGCAGCGGGTCGTGTGCGGCGGTGACCACGAGGGCGGGCGGCAGACCGGTGAGGTCCGCGCGCTTGGCGGGCGAGACGCGCGGGTCGGCGGGGTCGGCGCCGCTGTCGAGGTAGAAGGCGTTGAAGGGCTTCAGCCCGGCCGTCTCCATGCCGTAGCCCACCGCGTTCTCACGCAGCGAGGGGTAGCGGTCCTCGTCGAAGTCCAGGTCGAGCGACGGGTAGTAGAGGACCTGGTGGGTGATCCGGTGGAAGCCGTCGTCGTGCGCCCGTGCCGCCACGGCGGCGACGAAGGTGCCGCCGGAGCTGTCCCCGGCGAGGGCGAGGGTTCTGCCGTCCCAGCCGAGGTCCGCGCTCTCCTCGGCGGCCCAGCGCACGACGGCGTAGCAGTCGTCGAGTCCGGCGGGGAAGGCCGCCTCGGGGGCGAGGCGGTAGCCGACGGAGACGACCTTGAGGCCGGTCTCCTTCGCCAGCGAGCGGGCGACGTGGTCGTGCGTCTCCAGACTGCCGAGGAAGAAGGCGCCACCGTGGAAGTAGACCAGCAGGCCGTGGCTCTCGGCGTCGGTCGGGGTGTGGACGCGTACGGGTACGCCACCCAGCGCGGTCGGCGCGGTCAGGTCCTCGACGGCGTGGAGCGGCAGGCGTTCGGCGAGGGGGGCGACGTGCGCCTCGTCCGCGGCGCGCAGGGCGACGGGGTCGAGCGGTCCTTCGGGCGGGGTGGGCAGGGTGGCGAGGAAGCGGGCGATCTCGGGGTGCAGGGTCATGGTGTCGGTCCTGATCAGTCCTGGGAGGCTGCGGTGGCAGCGGCGGGCTTCTGGCCGGGGAAGACCTCGTGGATCTCCTCCTCGCTCCAGCCCTGGCGGGAGATGCGCTGGAGTTCGTCGGTCACCGGTTTGCGAATGGCCTGGTAGTGGGCCAGCGCCTCCTTCACGGTGTCCGCCGAGCGCAGCGCGTCGGCGAGCGCGCCGGCGTCCTCGATGGCGGAGTTGGCGCCCTGGCCCTGGTGGTGCAGCATCGAGTGGGCGGCGTCGCCGACGAGTACGACGGAGTCGGTGTGCCAGGTGTCGACGGGGTCGATGTCGTAGACGGCCCGGACGTTGACGGTGTCCATGTCGAGGTCGCGGGCGATGTTGACCAGGCGCTCGTCGAAGCCGTCGAGGGTCGCGAGCAGGTCGTCCTTGGTGATCTGGGGCGACCATGTGCTGTCCGGGCAGAGGGCGGTGACGTCGAAGGACACCTGGTCGCGGTGGCGCAGCGGCAGCAGGTAGACCTTCGTGCCCCGGCCGATGTACATGCGCAGGTTGTCGTCGACGGCCATCCCGTGACAGGCGTCGACGGGGATGACCGCGCGGTAGGCGTGTTCGCCCGAGAAGACCGGCCCCCGGTCTCCGAAGAGTTCCTTGCGGACGACCGACTTGATGCCGTCGGCGCCGACGACCAGGTCCGCCTCGACGCTCACGCCGTTGGCAAAGGTGAGGACGGAGCCGTCGTCCTTCTCCGTGACGGACTCCAGTTTGTGCCCGAGGTGCACCATGCCCTCGGGCAGGACGCCGAGGAGGGCCTCGATGAAGTCGCCCCGATGGATCAGGTGGGTCTGCGTCTGGTCGCCGGCGACCGGCCAGGGCTCCTGCATGATCGGTTCGGCGGTGGCGGTGAGGATCTCGAAGCGGTCGCTGGGCGAGCTGACCTTCGCGATGGCGTCGAAGATGCCCCACGCACGGAACCTGTTCATGGTGGAGGGCCGCAGGCCGATGCCGGCGCCCACCTCCCGAATGCTGGTGGCCTGTTCGTAGACGTTGACGTCGGCGCCGAGCAGGCTCAGTGCCTTCGCCGCCGCCGCACCGCCGTACCCCGCTCCGACGATGGCTATTCTCAGGTTCTCGAGGTTCTTGTGGTCGGGCGTGTCCGAGAGCTGCATGGTGGTTCTCTCTACTTCTGGATGGTGAGGAAGTCGGCGGGGTTGTCCACGAAGATCGTCTTGATCGCGGCGTCCTCGAGACCCGCGGCGCGGAGGTCCGGGATCAGGTCGTCGAAGAGGTAGTTGACGGTGTGGCCCTTCACGCCCGGCCAGCCCAACGGACTGCAGTTGGCGTCGGCGGAGGCGAGGACCTGCTTGATCCGGCCGTCGCCGATGAACCGGAGGAAGTGGTCGAGGCGTTCCTTGCGGGGACGGGCCCAGAACGGCGGGTCCGGCAGTTCGGTCTCGTAGCCGAAGGTGTCGAAGCCGATGCGGCCGCCCTGCTCGGCGATCCAGACGTCGCGCGTCTTGTCGGCGTTCACCCCGTCGTCCACGTGTCCGAAGAGCACGCGGTCGAGCGGGAGCCCTTCCTCGGTGAAGATCGCGATGGCATTCTCCGCGTCGATGGCGAGGTGGGTCAGGATCGGTACGCCGGTGGCGAGCGAGGCGCGGGCGGCGGCGCGGTAGATGCGCTTGTCCAGCTCCGTCATCCGGCCGCCGCGGCTCACCCCGACCTTGATGACCCCGGCGCGACTGCGGGTGTCGCCGATGCCGACGGTGATCTCGTGCGTGAACTGCCGGGTCAGGTAATCCGCGTCGGCGCGGGCGAAGTGCGGCAGGGCTGTGTCGCCGCCGACGAAGCCGGTGCAGGCGATGATGTGCACGCCGGTCTTCGCGGAGAGCGACTTGTAGTAGTCGACGTCACGGCCGTTGCAGATGCCGGTCGCGTCGACGAAGGTGCCGCCGCCGTTCTCGTGGAAGGCCCGCAGCTTGGGGACGGTCTCCTCGTACCGCTGCTCGGGGGTCTTCCACCACTTCGTGTCCAGCTCGGAGCCGGGCATCCCGTAGCCAATGTGCTCGTGGATGGCCACCAGCCCCAGCGCCTCGGCCGGTACCGGCCCGAGGACGGAGTTCACTCTCGACACAACACTCACCTTTGAGTAGGAGACTTGACGGTGGTTCGCGGGGCGCGCTCGGCCACGGCGCGGACCCGGCTGCGGTACAGCACTCAGCGCGCGGACAGCAGCTCGCGCGGATTGTCGACGAGGACGCGCCGCACGTCCTCGTCGCCGAGGCCGTGCGCCTTCAGCAGCGGGACGAAGTCGGTCAGGACGCGGCTGTACGGGACGTCGTTGCCGGCGTGGCCCTTGGCGACCCCGGTCGCGCCGGCCGACAGCAGGATCCGGCCCCCGAAGCCCGCCCGTACGAGGTCGGTGACCAGCTCGGCGCGCTCCGCGTCGGTGAGGTGCTCCTCGTCCTCACTACCGACGTGGTCGAACGCGACGTACGCGCCGCGGTGGGCGGTTTCCACGGGTGCCCCGGCGGCTGCGGCGTCCCTGCGGTCGAGTCCGCCGACGACGACCCGGTCGGCGGGGAGCCTTTCGTCCAGGACGACGCCGAGGTCGTGGGGGGCGTCGCCGCCGAAGCGGAGGGAGACGGCGACGCCGGTGGCGAGCGCGGTCCGGGCCGCTCCCCGGGCGAGGCTCTCGTCGGTCGCCGTCATGCCCTCCCGGGTCACGGTGATGGCGACCAGACCGGCGGCACCGCGCCGCTCCACACGCGGGACCACCATGCCCTCGGTGATCTCGCGGGTGAAGAGGTCGGTGAACTTCTCGGCGGGCCAGGGCGTCGGCGGGTCGGTCTGGGGGGTGAGGAAGTAGCCGCCGAGCAGTTCCTCGGGACCCTGGCCCGTCGAGGCGACGATGTGCACGCCGGTCGTCCGGGAGAGGGCCTCGTACATCGGCACGTCCCGGCCGTGGAACATGCCGATGCTGTCGACGATCGCGCCGCCGCCGTGGGAGCGGAAGTCCTTCAGTTTCGCGGCGAGGATCTCGAAGATCTCCGCGCGGTCGATGGTGACGTCGAAGGCGTGCTCGGCGCCCGGGACCACCGACAGCAGTGCCTCGTGCACCGATACGACGCCCAGTTCCTCGGCCGGAATCGGCCCGAGGACGGTGTTGACGGTGTTGCTCTTGACGCTCATGCCTGCCCTCACGTGTCCGGGTGGGGTGCAACGCACCCTCTGTGGCTGGCAGCCACAGTAGCTATTTGTTTTACATAGCGTCAATCAAATGAACGCACCGAAAAAACAATGGACATTGGGTCTGCCCGGACGCCTGGCAGACGCTCCTGTGGGCGCGGCGAAGGCCGCCTCCGATCCCACCGGTGGCAAGGGGTCCGCCCCTTCATATGCACAGTGCGCATGGCCAACCATGAACAACATTCACTTGCTGAATGGTGGAACCGACCCCTCTACTGGGCGGATGACCACCCCGCCCGTCTCAGGCATCGACCTGTTCGCCGACGCGACCCTGCTCGACCCCGATCCGGTCTACGCCGGACTGCGGGAGCAGGGTCCCGTCGTCCACCTTCCTAAGAACGACGTTTTCGTGCTGACGCGGTACGACGTCATCCGCGACGCGCTCGCCGACTGGGAGTCCTTCTCTTCGGCCTCGATCGGCTTCAACCCGGCGGTCGACGAGGCGCTCACCGGCACGTCGCTCGCCTCAGACCCTCCGGCGCACACCGCGCTGCGCGCCGCCCTCACCGAGAACCTGTCGCCGCGTGCCCTGCGCGGCATGAAGGCCGGGATCGAGGCGAAGGCGGACTCCCTCGTGGCGGAACTCGTCGAGCGGGGCAGCTTCGAGGCGGTCGACTCCCTCGCCCGCGCCTTCCCGCTGGAGGTCGTGGCCGATCTGATCGGCTTCACCGGGTATGCCCGGGACAACATGCTGCGCTGGGGCCAGGCGGCCATGCAGGTCATCGGGCCGATGAACCGGCGCACCGCCGAGAGCTTCCCGATCGCCGGCGAGCTGTACGAGTGGTGCTCGCGGGTCACCCCCGCCGACCTGGCCGAGGGTTCCGTAGGGCGCGGCATCTTCGACGCCGAGGCCAGGGGGGCCATTCCGCCGGGGACGGCCGGCCGCATCATCCACCAGTACCTCGGCGCCGGGGTGGACACGACCGTGGCGGCGATCGGCAACGTCCTCGCGCTCTTCGGTACGCACCCGGACCAGTTCGACCTGGTCCGCGAGAACCCGGCGCTGGTGCCCGCGGCCTTCAACGAGGTGCTGCGTTACTGGGCCCCTGTCCACGCCTGGGGCCGACGGACCACCCGGGACGTCACCGTGGACGGGTACGTCGTCCCGGCCGGCTCCCCGGTCGCGATCCTGTTCGGCGCCGGCAACCGCGACCCCCGGCACTTCGACGACCCGGACACCTTCCTGGTCCGCCGCAACCCCGTCGACCACCTCTCCTTCGGCTACGGCCCGCACGGCTGCGCGGGTCAGGGCCTCGCCCGGCTGGAGGCCCACGCCGTGATCGGAGCGCTCTCCCGGCGCGTACGGCGGCTCGTGACCGGTCCCCCGGTCCGTGTGCCCAGCAACATCACCCGGAGTTTCGAGAAGCTCCCCGTCCTGGAGATGATTGCCGTATGAGGATCGTTCTCGACCGGCCCCGCTGCGAGGGTCACGGGCTGTGCGAGGAAGCAGCTCCCCGTCTCATGCACCTGGACGGTGAAGGCGAACTCGTGCTCGACATCGAGCGGATCGGCGCGGTCGACGCGGCCCCCGCGCACGCGGCCGTCCGGGTGTGCCCGGTCGCCGCGCTGAGGATCGTGTGAGCGGCTCCACGCGGGAGCGCGCCGTCGTCGTCGGCAACGGCATCGCCGGGCTCACCGCGGCCGACGCGCTTCGCGAGGCCGGATTCGACGGCGAGCTGACCATCGTCGGCGACGAACCGTACCCGGCGTACAGCCGGCCCGCCCTGTCCAAGGCGTTGTTGCGGGACGGCGACGGCCTCGCATCGCACGCGCTCCCGCCGCCCGGACACGGGGCGACGGAGCTCCTCGGCGTCCGCGCGACCCGGCTCCGCCTCGACCGCCGACAGGTGATCCTCGACGACGGCACGGATCTGCCGTACGACCGTCTCGTCCTCGCCACCGGCTCCCGGGCCCGGCGGCTGTCGGACCTCCCCGAGGAACTCACCCTGCGCGGACTCGACGACGCGATGGCGCTGCGCGGCAGGCTGGCGGGCCGGCCGTCGGTCGTCGTGATCGGCGGGGGCCCGCTGGGCATGGAGATCGCCTCGGCGTGCCTGGCCGCCGGCTGCCCGGTCACTCTCGTCTCCTCGGGGGTGCCGCAGACCGCCCAGCTCGGCCCGTATCTCGCCGGTGTGCTCGCCGGGGCCGCCCGCGCCCGAGGGCTCGCCCTCGTCGGGAGCGGACCCGCCCGCATCGAGCGCCGGGAAGGAAGCGCCCGGGTGGTCCTAGCCGACGGCACGGTACTGGAGGCGGAGGTCCTCGTCTCGGCCGTGGGCGACATCCCGAACACGGAGTGGCTCGCGGACACCGGGCTCACCGCGAAGGGTGCCGGACTCACGGCGGACCGGGGAGCCGTGCCCGTCGACCCGCGCGGCCTCGTCCGCCCCCGTGTCGCGGCCGTCGGCGACCTGGCCGCACTCCCCACGCCGTACGGCCTCCGGCGCCTGCCGTTCTGGAGCAGTGCGATCGAGCAGGCGAAGACCGCCGCGAGTGCGCTTCTCCGCGGCGACGACACGCCGCCGCTCCGGTCACGGCCGTATTTCTGGACCGAGCAGTTCGGGCTGAGCCTCAAAATGGCGGGCCGTCAGGCCCCGTCGGGATCACCGGAGTTCCTTGATGGTGAGCCCGGCGGCGGTCCGTCGTTCATGCGCTGGCCGTGCAAGGACGGCACAGGCACGGCTGCGGCGCTCGACTACCGGATCGCCCTGCCCCGGCTGCGCCGGGCGGCCGGGCCGGGTGCGTAGGGTTCGCTCCGTGGGCGACGACGAAGAGTGCACCGAGGGACCGGAGCTGGACCGGCTCGCCTCGGTGAACCTCAATCTGCTGGTGCCCCTCCTCGCGCTCGTCGAGGAGGGCTCGGTGACCAGGGCCGCGCAACGCGTCGGCCTCTCGCAACCGGCCATGAGCCACGCCCTGACCAGGATGCGCCGGCTGATGGGCGACGAACTCGTCGTCCGGCAGGGGACCGGTGTCACGCTGACCCCGCGCGCGCTGGAGCTGATCGCGCCGCTGCGCAGCGCCCTGCTGCACACGGCCCGCGTGGTGGACTTCCCCTCCTTCGACCCGGCGACGGACCGGCGCGTCATCACAGTCGCCATGACGACGAGCACCGCCCTGGTGGCCGGACCCCGCCTCGCCCGGCTCGTCGCCGAGCGCGCGCCGCACGCGACGCTGCGGCTGCGCACGATCACGATGCCGACCGAGGGCACCTTCACCGACCGGGGTGTCGACGTCGTCCTGATCTCCGAAGCCCACTTCTCACCGTATCCGCGCCAGCGGCTGTACGACGACCGCTGCGTGGTGGTCGCCTCACCGGACACCCCACCGGAGGCGAGCGCGCTCGACCTGCTGACCACCGAGCGGCACATCGTCGTCGACACCGAGCGACGGGTCTTCCCGTACTCGGTACTGGAGGACGAGGGGATCGACTACCGCATCGGCCAACTGGTCTCCGACTACCTGCTGGTGCCCTTCCTCGTCGCCCGCGCGGGCGGGGTCGCCCTCCTGCGCCACCGGGTGGCCACCGCCGTGGGCAGGCTCAGCGAGCTGCGGATCGAGGAGTTCCCGTTCCCTCTTCCCGGGCTCGGGATCGACATGGTCTTCAACCCTCACCTGGGCGATCAGCAGTTCGTCGACTGGCTGCGGACGCTGCTGCTCGACGTGGCGGCGAGGCTCTGACCCCTCCTGGTCACCGCGCCGGGGACCGCTGGGTACGGCTTTCAGGAAAGGAGTCGTACCCAGCTGGTGCTGAGCTCTTCGAGCATCTGCTCGTGGTCGAGCTTCCAGTCGGAGCCGGCCCAGTTCTGGGCGACGAAGTCGAGCTGCGCCATCGCCAGAACCCCTCGGAAGTGCCGCTGGTGCGGCTCCAGCCGGCCGGCCGCCGCGAGGCCCTCCGTGATGTCGCCGATGGCCTCCTCCATCCACCGTTCCACGAGGTCGGTGAGCTCCGGATCGATCACCGCGGCGTCACGGCCGATCCGGATGATGGGCCGGATGGCGGGCCAGCTCTCGGCGGTCCGCCGGAGCCACGCCGTGATCGCCTCGGGCGAACCGTCGGCGACCGTGGCGACGAGGCCCGTGGCCGTGGAGCCGTGGTCGGCGGAGCCGACGCGGTGCAGGACCTCGTTGAGCTGCTCGTCGATGAGCGCCTTCATCAGCTCACTGCGGGAGGAGAAGTACGCGTAAAAGGTGACCCGGGTGGTGCCGGCGGCGGTCGCGATCTCGTCGACCGTGGTGGCGGCGTACCCCTTCGTCTTGAACAGGCCGAGTCCTGACTCCAGCAGCAGACGACGTGTCATCCGCTTCTGTGCCTCACGAAGGTTCGCCATGACCGGATCCTAACGCGCGCGATCGTAGGCGGAACGGGCGGTGCGGCGGCCCCCTACTCCCACATCGCCCCAGGTCATACCCGTCAGTCCAGCCGCCGCGCTCCGGCCGCCGGACCGGAGGCAGGCGTCAGGGGGAGACGCTGTCGTCACCCGCCCCGTCCTGCCGCGCGGCGTCCGTCTCCCGCTGCCCCTTCTCCGCGCGGCCGGTACGGGCCGAGGAGAGCGGGATCGGGGTGAACATCGCGGGCTCCTCGACCGGGGCGAGCGCGGTGGGACCGTAGATCCAGTCGGTGAAGCCGTAGTCGTGGACGTCCAGGTCGCGCATGATCGCGTTGCGGCTGAGCCGGTCCTCGCCGTCCAGGTGCCACAGGGCTCCCCAGGCGCGGGCGGTGGTCTGCACCCGTCGGCAGTGTTCGACGCGGACGGCCTCGTAGGAGGCGAGCGCCGCGTCCCAGTCGAGGGCTTCGCCGTTCTCGCCGGCCAGGCGGGCCACGTGCCGGGCGAAGACCCAGCCGTCCTCGATCGCCATGATGGCGCCCTGCGCCATGTACTGGAGCGGCGGGTGCGCCGCGTCGCCGAGCAGGGCGATCCGGCCGTGCACCCAGTTCTCGATCGGGTTCCGGTCGAGCATCTGCCACCACCGGTCCCGCCACATCAGCGGGATGCCCCGGCGCACGGTGTCGCAGGTGGCGGCGAAGGCGGCGTCCAACTCGTCCGGGGTCCCCCAGTCTTCCTGACCGGCGAGTGCCTTTGGCGACTCGAAGACGGCGACCTGGTTGAACATCTCGCCCCCGCGCAGCGCGTACTGCACGAAGTGGCAGCGGGGGCCGACGTGGACGGTGACGTCCTTCTCCGCGACGCCGTTCTCCCGGACCTCGTCGATCGGCACGGCGGCGCGGTAGGCGACGTAGTCGGAGCTGACGACGTCGTCGCCGACGAGTTTGCGGCGGGCCACCGAGTGCAGTCCGTCGGCGGCGATCACGACGGCCGCCTCCTCGGACCGCCCGTCCGCCAGGTGGATCCGAGCGCCGCCGTCGACGTGCTCGTAGTCGACGACCGTCCGGTCCGTCACCAGCTCCACCCCGGCCCTCCGGCAGGCGCGCAGGAAGATGCCGTGCAGGTCGCTGCGGTGGATCACCATGTACGGGAAGCCGTAGCGGCGCTCCAGGTCCCGCAGGTCGAGCCGGGTCAGTTCGGTGGCGTCGAGGGCGTCGCGCATCACCATGTTCTCCGGAACCACGCCGAGTTCCTTGGCCTCGTCGAGCAGGCCGTACTCGTCCAGGATGCGCGTGCAGTTGGGGGCGATCTGGAGGCCGGCGCCGACCTCACCGAACTCCGCGGCCCGTTCGAGCACCCGGACCCGCAGTCCCTGCCGGGCGAGGGCGAACGCGGAGCTGAGGCCGCCGATGCCGCCACCGACGACGATCACGTCGGGTCGGTCACGCCGGTCACCGGGGGGCGGGGTCGCAAAGTTCATGTTCGTGTCCTCGTGAAGGGCTGGCGAGTGCGGGACCGCACGAGCGGCGGGACGTCGTACGGCAAGTGCGGGTGTCGTACGCCGACCGGGGCGCGTCGTACGGCGGGCGAGGGGTCCGGGACCGGCCGACGGAGCCGGTACGGCCGGTCCCGGGGTTTTCCCGGCGGTCAGAGCCACCGCGTCAGGGCGGGCGCGGGTCCGCCACCGGGAGTCGTGAGGGTGTGCGCGCGCCCGGTGAGGTAAGCCGTGATCTCGTGGAGGGGGCCGGCGAGCGTGGTCGACGCACCGTCCCCCGGCAAGGTCCACGTCGCACCGGTGTCGGTCGCCTCCAGCACCAGCGCGGGGCCCTCCTCGGCGGCGCGCTTGGCGGCCACGTCGTCGCAGAGGGCGGTGAGGAAGTCGTCGGGGAGGTCGGCGAAAGTGGGCCCGCCGCCGAGATCGACCGCGTGGACGCACACCTCGCGGGAGCGCATCCAGGGCAGTTCGGTGGCGGGCACGGTGCGGCCATGGGCCGTGACCACCGAGGACCGCCACTGCTCCTCGGTGAGCGCATCCGTCGACTCCGCGAGCTTTCCGGTGGAGCGGTGCAGCCGGGCGGTAAGTTCGGCTGCCGGCATCCGGGCGCCCCGCTCGATGCCGTCGGCCCGCTCCTCGGGTGAGGCGTACATCGGCCTGGGCTCGCCGGTGGCGGCCCGGTGCACGAGGTTACCGAGGGCGTCGGCGTTGGCGGCGACGTGGGCGATCAGGTGCTTGCGGGTCCACCCCGGGAGCAGGCTGCTCGCGTTCATCCCGCTCTCGTCCAGGTCGGCCGCCCCGGTGAAGAGTTCGGTCCCGATCCGGGCCCAGCGGCGCGCATCGTCGAAGGTGCGGGACATCGCGTTCCGGGACATCAGAGAGACTCCTCCGTGACGACGGTGTTCTCCAGACGGCCCAGGCCCTGGATCTCCGCGACGACACGCTCGCCGCCGAGGAGGTAGCGGCCCGGCTCGCGGGCGTGCCCGACGCCTCCGGGGGTGCCGGTGGCGATGATGTCGCCGGGGTTGAGGCGCACGATCGTGGAGACGTACTCGACCAGCGCGACCGGGTCGAAGAGCAGGTCGGCGGTGGTGTCGGACTGCATGAGCTCGCCGTCCACGGTCAGCGTGACGTCGAGTGCGGGGCGCGCGCCGCCGGGCAGTTCGTCGGGGGTGACGAGGAAGGGGCCGACCGGGGTGCTGGAGTCCCACATCTTGCCCTGCAGCCACTCACGGGTGCGGAACTGCCAGTCGCGGCAGGTGAGGTCGTTGAGAACGGTGAACCCGGCGATGGCCCGCTCGGCCTCCTCGCCGCGGGCGCGCCGCACCCGGGTGCCGACGACGAGCGCGAGTTCGACCTCCCAGTCGAACGCGTCGGTCTCCTCGGGGCGGAGGATGTCGTCGGTGGCGCCGATCAGGGCGTCGGCGAACTTCGCGAAGAGGGTGGGGTGTTCCGGCAGATCCCGGCCCATCTCCTCGATGTGTGTGCGGTAGTTGAGCCCGACACAGATCACCTTCGAGGGTTGCGGGACGACGGGCGCGTACGCCGCGCCGTCCGCGGGGTAGGTCCGCGCGGTCGCGGCGGTGGCCGCGGCGGCGTGCTCTGCCCAGCCCTCCTGGCCCAGCAGGGTGCCGATGTCCGGGGCGCCGAGGTCGATCAGGGTGTCGCCGTCGAGCCGGACGGCCCGGGTGGTGGCGCCGGTGCGCAGGGTGGCGAGCTTCATCGGGTGGTTCCTTCCACGTGAGTGCGGTCGAGCCGTAGCGCTTCGAAGATCGGGGAGTCGCTGAACCGGAAGAGGTCGAGGGCTCCGGATTCGGAGTCGGTGGCGCCTGCTTCGGAGCGCACGGAGAGCGGCTGCCATGAGGGGACGACGAAGAGGTCACCGCGGGTGACCGCCCAGGACGTCTCGCCGACGGTGACGGTGCCGGAGCCGTTGAAGACCTGGTAGACGGAGGAGCCGGTTTCGCGGACGGGCGCGGTCTCCGCGCCGCGCACGACACGGTGCACCTCGGCACGGATGGTGGGCAGCACGTCGGCGCCGGTGGCGGGGTCGCTGAAGCGTACGGCCGCGTGGCCGGGCTCGACCGTACCCGCGAATCCCTCGTACTCCAGAGCGAGTTGGTCGTTCAGCGCCCGGTCGGTGTGCTCCCAGCGGTAGGCGAGCAGGGGCGAGCCGGGGGCGGCGGGCGTCCCGGCCGAGACCGGGCGCAGCCCCGGGTGGCCCCAGAGTCGCTCGGCGCGCGAGCGGGCCGGGGTGATGCGCTCGGCCTCACTGATCGCGTCCCGGCCGTACTCGAAGAACTGGGCCTCGTTGGCGTACTGGAACGGGATGTCGAGCCCGTCGATCCAGGCCATCGGCTCGCTGGTGGCATTGTGGTGGGCGTGCATGTTCCATCCGGCCTGCGGCAGGAAGTCGCCGCGCCGCATGGCGACGGGGTCGCCGCCGACGACGGTCCACACGCCCTCGCCCTCGACGACGAATCGGAACGCGTGCTGGGTGTGGCGGTGCTCCGGGGCGTCCTCGCCGGGCATCAGGTACTGGATGGCGGCCCACAGGGTGGGCGTGGCGAACGGCCTGCCGCCCAGGGAGGGGTTGGCCAGGGCGATGGCGCGGCGCTCACCGCCCCGGCCGACCGGGACCAGTTCGCCGGCCCGGGCCGCGAGTTCGCGCAGGCTGTCCCAGCGCCAGACGTGCGGGACGGCGCGGGAGCGCGGGTGGGCCGGCATGAGGTCGCCGATCTCGGTCCAGAGTGGGACGAGGAGTTCCTGTTCGAAGCCCCGGTAGAGCTCCTGGAGCGCCGGGGTGACGTCGGGCCGACCCGGTGCGGCGAGGGCCGCCAGCCGTACCGGGGAGCCCGTGGGGTGGTCGTGGGCTTCGTCCGGGGCGGCGTCGGGGACGCCGCCCCGTGCGCCGTCGGGGGCGAGGGAGGAGGGGGTCACGGGCTCAGCGTGCCGCCGAGTGCGCCCAGAAGACATGTAGATTCTGGAGAGCAGAATCGGCAGGATCCAGGGGTCCGGATCCGACAGCGTCCCGACTTGCTCAAGGACAGCCCTCAGACACGGCTCAGGCCGCACCGGGAGACGAGACGCCGTGGACAAGCCGCTCAAGACGCCGCCGCCGTACCCGATCGCGAGCGTGGACCACGCGCTGAGGGCGGCGACCATGCTGCAGATGGAGGGCGGGGCGACCGTCTCGCAGGTCGCCGAGCGGCTGGGGGTGGCCCGCTCGACGGCCCATCGGCTGCTGGCGATGCTCGTCTACCGGGACTTCGCGGTCCGGGACGAGAACCGCGGCTACCGCGCGGGCCCGGTCCTCGAACTGGCGGCGCACTCGCAGTCGCGGGTCTCTCTGCTGCGGGCGGCCGCGCTCCCCCATCTGCGGCGGCTGGTCGACCTGCTGGACGAGACCGCCAACCTCACCGTCCGTACCGGGGACACCGCGCGGTTCATCGCCAGTGCGGAGAGCGGGCAGGCGCTGCGGGTCGGCTCCAGGGAGGGAATGGTGTTCCCGGCCCACCGCACGACCGCCGGGCTCCTCCTGCTCTCCGGGCTCGACGACGGGGAACTGGCGGAGGTCTACTCCCCCGAGCGCTACCGCGACCGCCCCGCCGACCGCCCGGACCTCGTGCGGTTGCGGGCCGAGCTGGACCTCATCGGCCGCAACGGATTCGCCGTCAACCAGGAGCGCTCCGAGCGCGGGCTAGTCGCCGTCGGGGTTCCGGTACGCGACCAGGGCGGTACGGCGGTGGCGGGCTTGTCCGTGTCGATGCCCAGCGTGCGCTACGACCCTCATGGCCTGCCGTCCTTGGTCGCCACCCTCTCCGGGGCGGCACGGGCCCTGGAAGCGGACATGGCCGCCGCGCGCTGAGCGCCCCGGTTGCCCGCGCGGACCCTGTCGGCAGGCACGAGATACCCATACACAGAGACTAATTTGCTTAAGACGCGCACGTTTCATTGACGTGACGTAAAGCCAGATGCCATCCTCCCTGGCACCGCGCCTGATTCGCAGTGCATTCCCCCCTCCACCGCGATTACGGCAGCGGCTCGCCTCGTCCGTGCCGTAGGTACCCGTCCCACGCCGGCGGCACCATGCCCCGCCGCGAGGCACTTCGGCGTACCCGGTCCGGGTCCGGGCGAGACCGGAGCGAGCGGAGACGCTCGCCCGCCCTCCCCCGCTCCGGCAGTCGGCCGGAGCCCGTTCCGCCCCAGGGCGGCACCCCACTTCCCAGCCAGGGAGAAGCAATGACGCTCAACAACGGGACGAAGTCGTCCCCCGGCCCAACCGCGGGGGCGGCCCGGAAACCGGGCTACGCGGGAACGCTGGCTGCCACCTGCTGTGCGGTGTTCGTGGCCCAGGTGGCCAACGCGCTGCCGGCCTCGCTCAACGGACTCTTCCAGCAGGACCTGAACACCCACGGCTCGCAACTGACGTGGATCACCTCGGCGTTCATGGTCGCGGTGGTCTGCTTCGAGTTCACCTTCGGCGTGCTCGGCGACATGTTCGGGCGCAAGCGCCTGATCACCATCGGCGCCGGTCTGGTCGCCGCGGGCAGCACCGTGGCGGCGCTCGCCCCCAACGTGCACGTCCTCTGGGTCGGCACCGCGCTGAACGGCCTCGGCGCCGGCGCCATGTTCCCCGGCTCGCTCACCATGCTCACCTCGGTCACCCGCACCAACCGTGAACGGGCCCACACCGTCGCCCTGTGGAGCGGCTTCCTCTCCGCCGGCGCGGCCGTCTCGCCCCTGATCGGCGGGGCTTTCGCCCAAATCGGCTCCTGGCGCGGCTCCTTCTGGGTGCTCGTCGGGCTCGCGGTGGCGAGCATGGTGCTCAGCCTCGTCCTGACCACGGAGTCGAAGGCGCCGGAAGGCCGCGAACTCGACGTGCCCGGCCAGATCACCTTCGCCATCGGCTTCGTCCTTGTGCTCTTCGCGGCCGTCGAAGGGCCGGAATCGGGCTGGTTCACCCTCCCCGTCATCCTGGGCTTCGGTATCGGCCTCTGCTTCCTCGTCGGCTTCGTGGTGGTCGAACTGGGCGCCAGGTCCCCCATCTTCGACCTGACGCTCTTCCGGAACCGGGCCTTCACCGTCGCGTCCGTGGTCGCCGTCATCGGCATGCTCGCCTTCCTCGGCGCGTGCTTCGCGACGAGCATGTGGCTCGGTCCGATCCAGCACCAGGGACCGATGCGGGTCGCCATACCGTTCCTGCTGCTCCAAGGGCCCGCGTTCGTCCTCATCCCGGTCGTCTCCCGACTGCTCCACCGGGTCGCCCCAACCTGGCTGCTGACCACGGGCTTCACCCTGATGGCCATCGGCTGCCTGCTCTGCACCCGGCTCGACATCAACGACCCCGGCCTGGGCGCCTTCGTCGTCCCCGACCTGCTGATCGGCATCGGCTTCGCGCTCTGCGTGAGTTCGGTGACGGCCGTCGCGCTCAACAGCGTGGCCCCGCACCGGGCCGGCATGGCGAGCGCCACCACCAACATGCTCCGTGACCTCGGGTTCGCCCTCGGCCCGGTCCTCGTCAGCGCGATCGCGCTGAGCAAGGCGGGCAGCGCCTTCACGGTGAACCTGACCGGCGCGGACATCCCCCTCGTCGACCGGGGCGCCGCGCGCGGCATCGCCGCCGACGGCGGCCCGATCGCCGTCAACAGCCTCCCGGCCGGCACCCCGGGATCGGCTGCGCACGCCATCGCCCTCGACGCCCTCGGCACCGGCTTCACCGGCGCCTTCCTCGTCTGCGGCGTCGCCGCCGCCGTGGCCGCGGTTCTGACCGCCGTCGGCATGATCGGCATCCGCCCGCACCGGACGGACGACCACGACCCCGCGGGCCCCGCCGACGTACGGCAGGGGACGCCGGAGCACGCGGCAAGGTGACGTCCGCGGCGGGCCGTGCATCTCGGAGGGGTGAGCGGCCCGCCGGGGGCGGCCGGTCGGTGTGGCGGCGGCTTGTGCACCGGCGACGCCGGGAATGCCCCCTGGGCGGGGCATTTCTCGCCATTGTGGTAATGACCATGGGCCACAGAACTCCGTCCCCCTATGCTCGTCGCGTCGTGAGGGAATCGGGGGACGAGACATGGCAGGGTACAACGACGGTTACACGGCGAGCGGTGCCTCCATCAACGGGAATTCCCACGTATTGATGGAGATCGCGGGCCTTCTCCACGAAGGCCGTCCCGACGGCGAGATGATCGTGATGGCCCGTGCACCCCGTACGCACCACGAGGTGTCCGAGGCGCTCGATTCTTTCGCGCGATTCAGCCGGAACCAGTTCCTGGACACCGTGTACCTCCTGGCCGCGCTCTCCACCAAGCTCAGGACGGCGGCAGGCGATTACGTGCACGTCGATCACGCGACGGATGCCGCCTTCCGCGGCCTTCTGGTATCGATCACCTATGCGCCGCCCGCCGGGGGATGATCCCGATGACCTACCGAGTCGACGTCGAGTTCCTCGAACTCTGCAATCCGGCCCTGATCGAGCGGAACGCCCAGGAGTACCACCGTCTCCACCAGTTGCTGGATTCGACCGACGGCGCCTTCTTCAAGGCCTCCCGTACGGAGTGGGTGAGCGAGGCCCACGACCTCTACGCCACACGCCTGCGCGAAGCGGAGAGCGTCGCCGCGGCGCTCTCGGGCGCCTACCGGAAATCGTCGGCCGCTCTCGTCGACTACGCGGAAGCCGTCGGCCGCGCGAAGACGCACTTCGAGAACGGACGGACGAGCGAGTCCCACCTGTCCCACGTCATGGCGAGGGTGGCCGAGGCCGTGACCGAGACGGCGCGGCGGGCGGAGCCGATGCGACAGTGGGAGGATCTCCGCAAGAGAACCGGCGTCCTCGACTGGCTGGCCGAGATCACCGTGGACGTCGACGGGATCCGTGACGAAGCGGAACGGCATTACCACGCGGCGAAGAACGATTTCGGTGACGCCCAGCGGATCGAACGCGAGGCCCGGACGATCTGTCTGGCCGAACTGGCCGGTGCACGGCGTTCCCTACCGGAATTCCGGGGAGACGTACCCGACCCGTCGACATTGCTCGCGGCCATGCCGGCGTTCCGCGGCGAAATCGCCGAAGCCCGGAACGATCCTCATGTCGCTCTGTCGGGAGCGGGGCCCAAGGTCGACACCATGACCGCGAACACCGGCGGCGACCGGGTCTCTCCCAAACTCGCGGAGATCCGTTCACGGCTCGACGGAATGCCGCCGGCCATGGACCAGAACAGGTGGCTGCCCTCCGATTCCGACGACGAACGGCAGAAGTGGATTCACGCCAATCGTCGGCACATCGAGGACGCTGCCGCCTACACCGGCCTCCCTGCGGACATGATCGCCGGAATCGCCTGGCAGGAGGTCCAGGGTGATCCGAAATGGGTCGACGACGTCGCCGAGAACTACCGGCGGAATCAGGACCAGGTGTGGCCGGAATTCCAGTGGGTCGCGGGAAAGTTGGGCCTCTCCGGCGAGGCGGACCAGACGTCCATGGGGCCCATTGCCATACAGCTCCGCAGGTCGGCGGAGGTACTCGGATACGACCCGGAGAACATGACACCGGCCCAGCACGACGAGGTCGAGAAAGCCACCCAGGACCCGGCGACCAATGTGTACATCGCGTCGGAGTACCTCGCGCAGCTGAAAGCGGAGAGCTCGTTCGCCGATGTGCCCGCCGAGCAGATGACTCCCGCCCAGTACCAGGAGCTCGCGGCCCGCTACAACGGCGGCCCGGGATGGCTGACCGACGACGCCCAGGCGTACGGGCGGGGGTTCGGCTACAACCTCGACCGGGCGCGCCAGGCTCTCCGTGACTGACACGCAGGGGAGCCGAGGAGCACGGCGGGCGGAAGGGAGACGACGGCCGGTGGGCGGGACCGCGGCCACCCTCCTCTGCGCGGGAGTCCTGCTGGCGCTGCACGCCCTCGGCGGCTTCCTGCTGCTCAACGCCCTGCTCACCGAGTCCGAGGGGCCGTGGGACCACACGGTCACGGACACCGTCCGTCTGATGGCGGTCCTCGCAGTGGTGACGGAGGCGCTGGCCGCCGGGCTCACCGGCGCCTTCACGAGGCTGGTCGGCCTTGGCCGGTGGTGGTACGCGGTTCCGGCTCTGCTGATCCTGACGGCGCTCACGCGCATGGTGTTCGCCCCGGCTCCCTGACCGGCGGGCGGTCACGCCGTTGGTCGTACGCCGCCCGAGCCGGGAGCCGCGAGGGCTTCGGGCCGCCTCGAGGTCCGGCCTCAGGTCCGGCCCGCAGGTCCCACACCCGGACGTGCTACGGACGGCAGGTCCCACTCCGCCACGACGGTCTTGCCGACAGGCGGACGGTCGAGCACCTCCCAGCGGTCGGCGAGCGCCTCCACCAGGAGCATCCCCCGGCCGCTCTCCGCGAGCGGCGGCATCGCGGGGGGTGGGGCACCCGGCGCGGGCGGCCGGGTTTCGCCCCGGGCGTCGGAGACCGCGAGGCGCGGGGTCCCGTCCACGATCTCCGCGGTGACCTCGAAGTCCCGGCCGGACACGCGGCCGTGCGTGGCCGCGTTGGCGGTGAGTTCGGCGACGAGCCGGGCGGCGGTGTCGGATGCCTCGCTGCCGTACGGGACTCCCCAGCCGTCGAGTTGGTGGAGCACGAACCTGCGGGCGAGGCGTGCGCCGCGCGGCGTGGAACGGAAGCGCTGGACGAACAGGGCTGCCGGAGGGAGCACGTGGCCGGTCGCGGACGAGGACGGAGGTGTCATGCGCCCACGATGGTGGCGCCGAGCCCCCCTGACCAGTGCCGACGCGCGTACGGCACTCCGGCGTACGCTCGGCCCGGCTGATCGGTACGCGGCACCAGCGCGAGGTTGCTCCGGGCTGCGAGCCGCCGGCCGCCTCGCCCCGGCCGGGACACCCGCATTTCGGTCCACTCGACCATGAGCCCGGCGGCCGAGTCCGGTGTGAGGGTGCGTCACCCACCGGCAGGTGCCGCCGCCGTGCGCCTGCCCGTGCACGCGCCGCAGGTGCCTGGCCCCATCGTGAGCCGCAGGGCGGTGGCGGTGACCGTCTGGCCGCTCTCTCCGCCGGACCGGACGCGCTCCTGCCGGACCACCCGGGCCATCGCCCCATGGGGTCCGGCGGCGACGCGATCTCTTGACGCCCTCCGCGTCCGCCCCTAGGGTCCGCAAACGGCAGACGTCAGACGTCTACCACTCCGCTCGACCGGCACCACACGTTCCGCATGACCATCCGGACTTCCACCTGACGTCTTCTCAGGGAGCCACCGTGCGTGTACGAAAACTCGCCTTGTTCCTCGCCGCCTCACTCCTGCCCCTGGCACCCGTGTGGGGGGGCGCCTCGCCCGCGCAGGCCTCGGTCCAGGCCGCGGCCTACTACGTGGATTGCGGGGCCACCGCGGCCGGAGACGGTAGCCAGGCCAGACCCTGGAACACCCTCGCGCCGGTCAACGGCAGCACGTTCCAGCCCGGCGACGCGATCCTCCTCAAACGCGGCGCCACCTGCACGGGACAGCAACTGTTCCCCAAGGGTTCGGGGGTGCAGGGCCGGCCCATCACGGTGGACGCCTACGGCACCGGAGCCAAACCCCGGCTGGCCGGCGCCGGTCAGGTGACCGATGTCGTGCGGCTCGCCGACCAGCAGTACTGGGAGATACACAATCTCGACGTCTCCAACAAGGGCGACACCGCCGCGACACGGCGCGGCGTGCACATCACCCGCACCGACTCCGGGACGGGCACCTACTACCGCCTCAGCGGGCTCGACGTCCACGACGTCAACGGCAACCAGACCAAGAAGGACGACGACGCCAGCGCGGGCATCTTCTTCGAGGTGCTCGGCAATACCACGGCCACCAAGTTCGACGATGTCGCCATCGTGGACAACACGGTCAGGACCGTGGACCGCTACGGCATCCACTTCTGGACCCGGTGGATGCAGCGCCCGGAGCTGAGGAACCCCAACTGCGGTGCGGCCTGCGGTACGTGGGTGCCGCAGACCGGCGTCGTGATCCGCAACAACACGGTCTCCGACATCGGGGGCGACGCGATCGTCCCTCACCACACCGAGAGTGCCGTCGTCGAGTACAACACGGTCGACGGCTTCCGCGAGCGCGAACCCCAGCACTGCGCCGCGGGCATCTGGGGGTGGAACACCAACCGCGCCCTGTACCAGTACAACGAGGTCAGCGGCGGTAAGAGCACCTGCGACGGACAAGGGCTGGACATCGACGAGGCGAACATCGCCACCGTCTACCAGTACAACTACAGCCACGACAACGAGGGTGGCTTCATCCTCCTGTGCAACGGCTCCGGCTCCACGAGCGCCGACAACGTGGTGCGCTACAACGTCAGCCAGAACGACGGCGGGCAGCTCTTCGACATGGTCTGCGCCAAGACCGCCAACACGCAGATCTACAACAACACCTTCTACCTCTCGAAGCCGGTCGACGTCATCAGCAACGGCAACGGCTCCACCGGAGACAACGCCGCCTTCCGCAACAACATCTTCCACGTGGTCACGTCCCAGGCCACCTACCTCAACGCGAGCGCCCTCACCTTCGACGCGAACGTCTTCTACGGCAACCACCCCTCCGGAGAGCCGGCGGACGCCCGCAAGGTGACCACCGACCCCGTGCTCACCGCGCCCGGTACGGCCACCTCCCGCGCCGACGCAGGTGGCTACCGCCTCGGGGCCGGGTCGTCCGCACTGGCCAACGGCGTGGTCATGACCTCCTCCGCCACCCGCGACTACTTCGGCAACCCGGTGCCGGGGAACTGCGCGCCCGACCGGGGCGCCCACCAGCTGTCGACGACGTGCACCCCGCCCCAGGGCCCGGCGAACGGTGTCCACCGGATCTCCGCGGGCACCCAGGCCATCGACGTCCCGGCCAACTCCACGGCGGGCGGGACCCGGTTGACCACCTGGCAATGGCACGGCGGGCAGAACCAGAAGTGGACGGTGACCGCCGACACGGACGGCACGTACGCGCTGAAGAACGTCAACTCCGGACTGTGCGCGGATGTCGGTGACAACTCCACCTCGTCCGGCGCCGCCATCATCCAATGGCCGTGCAGCGGCGCTCCCAACCAACGGTGGACCGCCACGGCCAAGGACGGCGGCTACACCCTCACCGCCCGGTCCAGCGGCCTGCTCCTGACCGCGGCGTCCACCGCTGACGGCGCACTGCTCACCCAGCGTCCGGCGGCTCCCGGGGCCATCCAGACCTGGGCCTTCACCAAAGTGTCCTGAGCCGCACCGCTCCGGACGGCCGTGGCCGGCCCAGCACGTCCGTCCCGAGGGCGGGGCGTGGCGCGGTCCGGCTACGGCGGGGCACCGGGCCGTTTCCCCACACCCCCGCCTGCCTCCCGGATGCTCCGGGTCTCCAAGGACCGGGAGAGCCCTGACCTCGCCCAGTCCCCCGCCGCCTGGCGCGACTTCGTCACCCCCGCCGCCCAGAGCCGAGCCGTACGCCCCGTGCCGGGCGAGCCGTGGTCAGGGGCGGCCCTCCTGCGCACGGGCGGGCCGCCCCTGATCACGGCCGTTCCCGCGTATGCCTGCCTACGGCCAGGGGGCAGGGCGGGTACGGGAGCGGGGCAAGGTCATCCCTTACGCAGGGTCCAGCGAAGGCCGGGCGGGCAGGCCGCCGTTCCCCTCGCAGTGCAGCTCCTTGGCCATGGCCAGCGAGAAGGAGTGGGCCACGGTCGCGTACGCGTCCTTCAACGCCCCGTTACCGTCATCGGGTTTCTCGGGCATACCCCAGCGCTGAACGCCGATCTCGATGTGGGCCGCTCCCGCCGACTGGCCCAACTTGTCGCTCGTGCACGCAAACTGGAGCAGCGCCTTCTCCGGGGAGGTCACGGCCCACTCCCCCATCTTCAGCGCGACGAACTCCTCGCCCGGGACGCCGGTCGAGACCTCGTCGGCCACTCGCCAGCTGATCTTGAGTTCGACCTCCGGCGTTCCGACGGGCGTGAAGACGAGGCAGGCGTCCTCGGTGCCGTCGGTGGGGGTGATCGGGTACTCGGCGACCAGGTTCTCCGCAGCCTGCGTGACGGTGTACTTCTTCCCCGATGCCTCGAAGCGCGAAGAGCCGGTCATCACCTTCAGGGCCTTCGCCGCGTCGGCGGACATCGCGTTCCCGCCGCAGAGTTGTGTCCCTGTCACGGCCTCGTCTGCCGCTTTCGAGGTGTTGTCCTCGTCGCCCCCGCAGCCGGTGGCGCCGACGAACAACGAGCCGGCCATGGCCGCAGCGAGGCACCCCCCGCGCACTGACCTACGACTGATCACTATCCGCATCCTTCTGTTTCCTCGGCCGTCCAGCAGCCTCAGTCGGTCTCCGGGTCGTTGCCCTGCTGGTTCTCGCGGTCGTTGCCCACCCCGTAGCCGATCAGCATCGATTCCTTCAGGTCCTCCCGGAAGGTGGGGCTGGCAGCCAAGCTGTTCCGGTTCAGGAACTCCTCCATCGGAGATTCGGCCATGCTCTCACCGGCCGAGTAGATCTTGGTCTTCTCCTCCCTGGTGAGGTCGTCGAGCTTGTCGGCGTTCGCGTCCACCGAGTTGTCGGAGATGCTGCCGACCACCTGGCCGATGACTTGTTCCGCCGCACCACTGGCGGTGTCGGTCGCCAGCGGGATGAGCACCGCGGCCGCGCCCACGGCCGCGGTCGCGGGCAGGAAGGCGACACCCGCCGCGATGCCCACCCCGGCACCGAACTCGACCCAGCCCGAGCGCTTGGCGACCGCCTTCTCGTACTCCTCGTGGGTCTTGAGGTTCGTCGCCTCGACCTGGTCGGCCCGGGACTGGTCGAGCATGCCCTGCACCTCGGAGCCCACGCGCACGGTCGCCCTGGCGGCGCCCTCGTCGATCTTTCCGTTCGGACCGACCGTCTCTTCCAGTGCACTGCGGGTGTAGACCTGCTCGGCGGTCGAGACCGTCGCGTAGGCGTCCGGGTGCTGGCCGAGGGTGCTGAGGAAGCTCCGGGCTACGCTCCGCCCGTCCTCGCCGGCGCCGGAGAAGCTGATGTGGCCGTCCGGATTCTTGCCCGGCGCGAACACACTGTCCGACGTGTTCTTGTCCAGAGCCCAGTTGATGTCGTCGATGTAGCCGGCGCCCATGGTGCCCAGGCTGTCGGCCATCGCCGCGTTCTCCTTGAGCAGCTTCGGGTCCGCGCCGTACTTCTCCATGACCTGTTGCATGACCTTGGCGTTGTCCGCGTCCCGCACCACGCTGCCGTCCGGCTCCCCCTCCGGGTAGCCGAGGGTCGCCGCCTCCAGGGCGTGGCCCAGCGCGTCGGGCATCTGGTCGAGCGAGGCCTCGAGCTCCTTCTGGTCCAGCGAGTTGACGTCGGGGAAGGACTCCCACTTCTCGTTGCCGAAGAAGTCGAGGTAGTTCTCGATCCCCTTGCCGAGGTCGGCCTTGGCGCCGGCCTTGACCGTGCCGTCCTCGTTGTAGGCGGTCGGCGGGTCCGCGAAGAACCTCTTGGCCGCCTCCGGACTGTTGCCCAGTGCCTCCAGCATGGCGGTGGCCGGGTCGTAGCCGGCCCCGTTCACACCGGAGGGGTTGAACGGGTTCTTGAACGGGCTGTTCACCACCTTGTTGTCGGCGAACATGTACGGGTCCTTCTGGTGCAGCTGCGCCACGTGCTCGGCGATCGGGTTGAGGAACTTCGCGTCGTAGTTCCCGTACCGCATGATCCCGCCGAGCAGCTGGTAGCCGTACGGCCCGTTGTAGTCGTTCTTGCCCAGCGGAACCCGCTCCGTGCCCAACTTGCGGAGCTCGGGGCCCCACTTGTCGGTGAACTCCTTGTCCTGGGAGGCGCTGGCCAGGTTGAGACCGAGGTTCTTCTGGAGCTCCTGGACGTCCTTGAGGCGCTCCGGGTCGACCTTGCCGTACTCGTACGTGTCCGTGGAGAGCTGACCGAAGAAAGCGAGTGACTTCTCCGGGCCGAGCTTGTTGTAGAAGTCCTTGGAGAACTCCACCGACGAACTGTTGTCCTTCAGCAGTTCGTTGAGCTGCTGGAGTTCGGTGTGCGTGAGGTCCCGGCCCTTGGATGCCAGGGCGGCGGCGCGGGCGGCCTCCTCCTGGTCCAGCTTCGTGTACGTCGGGGCCTGGAAGTCCTTGCGGTCGGTGACGTTGGCCTCGAGGGAGTTCTTGAAGGAGAGGTCGGCGTCGTTGCAGTTGTCGACGATGAGGTCGATCCTCTTCTGCCACGACGCGATGTTCGCCTTCTCCTGCCGCAGGAGGTCGGGGTAGTCGGGGTCGTGCCGCGCCGCGTTGCTCTCGGACAACGGGCTCCGTGCGGTGACCTGGCCCTTGCCGTCCACGCGTACGCCGGCTGCGGGACCTTCGTGGTCCCGGATGTTGACCAGGTCGTCCTTGGCCTTCTTGAAGACCGTGTAACCGTCCTCGAAGATCGACTTCACGCCCTTGGCCTCGGCCGCGGCGTCCGAGAACTCCTTGGCCGTCTTGCCGATGAACGACTTGGTGACCCCCGCGTTGACGCCTTCCCAGGTCGCCCCGTCCGCCTTGGCCTTCATGCCGTCGGCGGCGTCGGTGGCGAGCTTGTCCAGCTTCCCCGCCATCTCCGACCAGTCGTCGGCGGCGGCCTTCAGCTTCGCCACCGGAGCGTCGACTATGTCCTCGTACTTCAGCATGCGCGTGCTCCCCCGAGCCCTAGTTCATGTATTCAGTGAGCACGGATATCTTCGCCAGATCGCCCTCGATCTTCGCCTCGTCCTTGGCGTTCTGCGCCTTGCTGTAATCGAGGTGATTCGAGATCTGCGCGCAGGAATCCAGCAGTGTCCGCAGGTGGGTCTGCCAGAAGTCGTGCACCTTTCGCACGGCCCCACCGCTCACGAAGTTCGCGCTGGTCAGCGCCGTCGCCGCGTCGGCCGTGGAGGCGCGGGCGATGTCGCCCTCCTTCGCCAGGCGAACCCGCAGGTCGTAGGCGGCGTTGCCGATGGCGCCGAGGTCGTCCCGATTGACCACCAGGTCCCCGCTGCCACCGCCTCCGCCGCCGTCGGCCGGAACGTGGTCGATCTGCATGGCAGTCCGCTGGGCCGCCGCCGCGCGCAGTTCGGCCCATTCTTGATCGAACGTCACCAATTCCCCCAAGTCCTACCGTGCGGGCCGCTCCACCGTATTCACGCGGCCCCCGACCCGGTCACCGTATCGCTTGTGCCACCGGCGGCGCCCGGAAGGCCTGTGAGGATTGCGCGAACCGAATTCCGGGCGAAAGCGAGCGAACCGGGGAATGGGGCCGAACGGCTGAGCGCCGCCCGATGCCCGGTCAACGTCTGCGCACCAGCTTGCGGAGACCGGCGATGAGCGCCGGAACATGGCGCGCGAGCGGGGCAGGTGCCGCCGCCGGGCCGGGCGACTGCGGCGCCCGGGGATGTCTGGTCCGTCGACGTGGGGTGATCAGCCGGCGACCGCGCGCGGCAGCGTCCGTACCACCTGTTCGCCAAGAGGGACGAGGCGGTGGTGCACACGGTCGAGGCACCCACGGCCACCATGATCCCCGCCCCGCTCACCCTCGGCGACGACGTGCTGTGGCGACTGCGCTGGACGACCCCCGGCCGCCCGCCACTCCCCGCTCGTCACCCCATGACGGTGGGGCCCGCTACCTCGAACGGGGCTCACGGCGTGCTGCCCGGGAACGGAGTCCCCGGGCCTCGCCCCGATTGACCTCACCGTCATGCCCCCTGGGCGGGTGACCGCTGGGGAGACACCGGCGAGTGCGGCCTCCACGGTGGCGCCAGGAGCGGGATCACCGTTCCGGGACGGCGGGTTCCGGCCGTACGCACTCGATCATGTAGTCGCCGTTCTCGTCGACGGTGACTCCGTGGGCTTCGCTGTGGAAGCCGGGGAAGAGGCGGTCGAAAGCCTCGAGCGCGCCGAGATACCGCAGGAGTGGTCCGTCTGGCTCGCCGAGGTGTTCGCCGGGCATGAGGACGGGGATTCCGGGTGGGGTGACGGTGACCATGGCGGCCGCGACGCGGCCTGCGGCCTCGCTGAGGCGTACGCGTTCCGTTCCGCCGCGGATCAGGCGGCGGTAGCAGGCCTGCGGGGGCAGGACGGGGCGTGGCAGTTGTTGGAAGGCATCGTCGAGGGAGGTGATGAGTTCGGCCCGGGTGAGGTGTTCGTGCATGTCCTGGCAGAGACCGCTGAGCGTTGTGCCCGCGTAGCGCCGGGGGTGTTGCGCGGTAAGGGTCGGCAGGACGCGGTCGAGGGGGGTGTCCACGTCGTACAGGGCCTTGAAGTCGATCAGGGCATCGAGGAGGGTGCCCCATTTGCCCTTGGTGATGCCCATGGAGAAGAGGATGAGGGTGCTGTAGGTGTCCGTCTTCTCCACCACGACACCGCGGTCGGCGAGGTAGGCGGTCAGGATGCGGGCGGGGATGCCCCGGCCGGCGACCTGACCGGTGGCGTCCACACCGGGGCAGGTGACGGTGACCTTGACGGGATCCAGCATGCAGTAGCCGTCGTCCAGGTCGGGAAAGCCGTGCCAGTCGGCGCCCGGTTCGAGTTGCCAGCAGGTGGGTTCGCGACCGAGGAGGGCGAGCGGGGCATCGGCGAAGGGAATGCGTTCGCCGTCTGCCGGGTCGGTGACCGTATCGGGTTGCCAGACACCGAAGAACCAAGTCGGCCGGTCACCTGCCTCTGCGATACGGCGTCCGGTGCGGACGACGGCCTGGCGGAAGCGGATGGCCTCGGTCACCGCCTCGTCGATCAGCCACTGGCCCTGCGGGCCGTCCATCATCGCGGTGGCCACGTCCAGCGATGCGATGGCGGGATAGAGCGGTGAGGTGGTGCCGTGCATCATGAACGCCTCGTTGAAGCGCTCGTGCTCGACGGGTGCCCGGGGGGCGGACTTGACGTGGACCATTGCGGTCTGGGAAAGCGCGGCGAGGAGCTTGTGGGTGGACTGGGTGGCGAAGACGGTCGGCCGTTCCGGACCGGTGAAGGTGTCCGGGCCGACGGCCATGCCGTACCGGCCGGCGTACAGGGGGTGGAAGCGTGCGTAGGCGAACCAGGCTTCGTCGAAGTGGAGCCGGGGAGAACTGGGCGCGAGGGCACGGGTGACGTGGAGGGTGTCGTAACACAGGCCGTCATAGGTGGAGTTGGTGATGACGGCGTACTGGGCCGCGTCCGTGACCGCCTGTGCGGTGAGGGGGTTGGCGGCGACGCGCGCTGCGACGGCGTCCCGGTCGAGGACCCGCGGGGGCAGCGGACCCGCCAGCCCGTAGCCGTTGCGGGTCGGGACCAGGTAGACGGGCCGGGCCCCGGAGATGACCAGGCCGTGCAGCACGGACTTGTGGCAGTTGCGGTCCACGAGGGCGATCTCGTCCGCGGTGACGCTGTAGTGCCCCACCATGCGGTCCGCGGTCGAGTCGCCGTGCAGCACGAAGTACGTGCGGTCGGCGCCGAAGACCCGGGCGGCGTTGCGCTCCGCTTCACCGATCGGGCCGGTGTGCTCAAAGAGGGAACCGAGCTCCCCGACCGAGATCGAGAGATCGCTGCGGAAGAGCCGCTCACCGAAGTAGTCGAAGAAGGCACGGCCGACCGGTGACTTGAGGAACGCGACGCCGCCCGAGTGCGCGGGGGTGTGCCAGGAGTACTCGTGCGCGTTGTCGAACCGCTGCAGCGCCTTGAAGAACGGCGGAAGGAGATTGTTCCGGTAGGCCTCCGCAGCGCTGGCGACTCGTCCCGCGATGAAGGGGGCCGTGTCCTCCAGCGGCCACACGTAGCCCACGACGGTCTCGGAGACCCACAGGGGCAGTCGCTCCAGGGCGTGGTCCGACTCGTCCGTCATGGCCAGGAGCACGGGCAGGTCCTTGAAGCGCCGGTTGATCCGGCGCAGCACCTCGGCACCACCGCCGTCTTCGGTGTCGCTGCCGCTGCCGTTGCCGCCGGCGGGAGAGCCGGGCAGGTCCCAGCCCACGAGCGCCGCCGTCAGCACTGACTCGGTCCGCAGGGCGGCGAGAGCGTCACGACCCGTCCTGGCCCAGCGCACTTCGAGCCCGCGGTTCTCCAGCTCCTTCGCGATACGCCGGAGTTGTTCGTCGTCCGCTCCACCTCCGAGGGGATCCGTGCGCAGCGCGAACAGGATCGTGCCCTTCGCCATGAGTTCTTCTTCCTCCGGTCGGCATCCGTTTCCGGAGGATCATCCGGCCGCGAAAGCACCGGCCTCACCCGTGCGCATCCAAACCACCCGTAGGAAGGAGAGCACCGCTCGCAGGGGCTGCCCGGAGACGGGGGTGTTCGCTCGCGGGTCTCACTGCCCGCGCAGGTGTCCCCCGGCGGTCGCGTGCCGGGGGCCTGCTTCCTGTGGGGCAAGTCGCCGGACACGGCGCGGTCCGCGCAGAGGGGCGATCGCGCCACGGGCCGGGACGCGGTCGATGAGGTGCACGGCGTCGTGCGGATGCCGGGCGAGGGACACCCGGACGCCGACGCGGCCGACGGCGACCGCCACGGCGCCGGTCGCGCTGGGGCGGTCGTCGAGCGCTCGGAGCGCTTCCGGCTCGCACGGTGCGCCCGGCGCCGCAGCCGCCGGTGTCTCCGGTGCTCCGCCGGCCACCGGCGGAGTTCGCCCGGCTGCGGGCGTGCCGCGTCGGGAAGGCCGGTCTCAGCCGGGCGGCCCGGCGTGCCGCCCGGCGCGGGAACCCGCGTAAGCGGCGACACGCAGGGAACGCAGACGGTCCACGGGACGGACGTCCGGCAGCAGGTTGCGGTAGGGGTCGAACGCCTCGCCGTCCTCGGACCGCGCGGCGGCATCCGCTCCGAGCAGAATCAGCCGGGCCAGCGGCCGCCAGGCCGCCCTCTCGCCGATACAGAGCCTGAACGCGAGGGGCCGCACGGCGGTGGCGGCCCCCACCGCCGCCGGTCGGGCGGGGACGCGCCCGGTCCGGGGCTCCGGGAAGAGAGCCAGCACCCCACGCCGTCCGCCGACGACGTACGGCAAGAGGGTGGAGTACGGGCCGGCGGTGGCGGATGTGCGGGGAAGCGGCACGTGGCGGGACCAGCGGCCGCGGCCGCTGGTCGTGAGCAGCAGGTCGAGGGGGCGGCCCGGTCCGCCCGCGTCCGCCACCCGGAGCGCCAGTCCCGCGCCGTCGGGCAGGAGTCGGGGAAGCCCGGCGGCACGCGACCAGCGCGCCGTGACCGCGTACGAGCCGGGGGCGCCCAGCCATGGCACGTCCCAGTGGGTCGCTCGCGCGGGCACGTCAAGGCGGCCCACCATGATCACCCCGTCGGGGTGCAGGGCCGGCCGGCTGCCGCGCCGACGGGCGGCGGCGCGAGCCGTGCGGAAGGCGAGCCGCTCCAGACGGTTCATGCGTCTCTCCGTCGGTGTTGTCGGCGGTCGTTTTGTGTCGTCGGCAGCGGTCCGGGCGTTTCCGGGCCCATGGCAGCGGATTCCCGTGCGCGACCGTTCGTCAGGGTTCCCCGTCGCCCGGGCCGCGCCGGCCTGCGGTGGCGTCGCGTGCGGGGATACCGCACGGAGGAGCGCTGCCGGACCGCGACGCTCGCGCCGTGGCGTCCCGGCCGTCCACGCGGCCCGACCCGCCCGACCGCCCGGCACGACGGGAGCGGCGGCTGCGGTCAGCGCCTCGGCAGGCGGTGCAGGACGACCTCGCCGAACACCCCGTCCGCCACCGTGCACGTCATGTAGGTGCAGTACGGCTGCCGTCTGCGGTCCGTCGGCGATCCCGGATTCAGCAGGCGCATACCGCCCGGAGCCTCGGTGTCCCAGGGAATGTGGCTGTGGCCGAAGACGAGGACGTCCAGGTCGGGATAGAGAGCGGCGCAGCGCGCTTCCCGCCCGCGGGCTGACCCCGTCTCATGGACGACACCGAAGCGCAGGCCCCCCAACCGGGCGCGGGCCACCTCCGGCAACCGGTCCCGCAATTCCGGTCCGTCGTTGTTCCCGTACACGCCGACCAGGCGTCGCGCGCGTCCTTCCAGCAGATCCAGAGTGGCTACGTCCACCCAGTCCCCGGCGTGGACGACGACGTCCGCCCGGTCCGCCTCCCTCAGCAGTTCGTCGGGGAGTTGCCTGGCGCGCCGGGGCACATGGGTGTCCGCGACGAGCAGGAGCCGCACGGGAGGGTCCGTCGCCACCCCGGTCGTGTCGTTCTCCATCCGCCTGCCTTCCCGGTTGTCCCGAGTCCCCAGGGTTCCGCCGCTTCCGACGGTTCCGCCGGTTCTCCGGGTTTCTCGCGATTCACCTTGCCCGCCGGGTCCGGTCGGGCGCCCGGAGTGCGTGGTCGAGGGGTCGGCCCCGTGCGCCACGGCCCCGGGGCGGCGACGGGGGTGGAAGGGTTGTCGTTCTCACCCGCCCGCCCCGCACTGCCCCTGTCGCCGCCCGGCCCTTCAGTGTCCGGGGCGGATGACCGCGCGGACGCAGCCGTCGGTCTTGTGCTTGAACATGTCGTACGCGGTGGGCGCCTCGTCCAGAGTGACGCTGTGCGTCGCCAGATGGGACGTGCTCAGCTCACCGGCGGCGACACGGTCCAGCAGCATGGGGATGTAACGCTGGCCGTGCATCTGTGCGCCGCGCAGGGTCAACCCCTTGTTGATCACCGGGCCGAGGGGGAACTTGTCGACAGCGCCGGCGAACACGCCGAGCACGAAGACCGTGCCGCCCTTGCGGCAGGCGTGCACGGCCTGCCGGACGGCGGTGGGGCGGTCCGTCTGGAGCCGTAGTTGCTGCTTGACCTGGTCGTAGAGGTACATCGGACCGTCGCTGTGTGCTTCCATGCCGACCGCCTCGATGCACACGTCCGGGCCGCGACCACCGGTGCGTTCCCGCAGTTCCGCCCCGACGTCCGTGTTCGTGTAGTCGATGACCTCGCTGCCGACGAACCGTTTCGTCATCTCCAGCCGTTCGGGGATCCGGTCGATGGAGATGACCCGCTCCGCACCGAGCAGGATCGCGGCGCGGGCGGCCATCTGTCCCACGGCGCCGCATCCCCACACGGCGACCACGTCACCGGGCTTCACTCCGCCCAGGTCCGCGCCCATCCAGCCGGTCGGCACCGAGTCGGAGACGAAGAGTGCGCTCGTGTCGTCGACGCCTTCGGGAATGGTGAAGGCGCCGTAGTCCGCGAACGGGACGCGCACGTACTCGGCGTGGCTGCCGCGCAGTCCTCCCATGGCGTGGGAGTAACCGAAGATGCCGCCGGTGTCGGCGCCGAAGAGCGCCTGGCCGATACCGGGATTGGTGTTGGTGTTGTCGCACAGGGACCACAGATCATGGGTGCAGTACCAGCAGCGCCCACAGCCCACGAACGAGCAGACGACCACCCGGTCACCCACGGAGTGCCGACGCACGGCAGACCCGACCTCGACGACCTCTCCGACGAACTCGTGGCCGATCACGTCGCCGGCCCGCATGAACGGGATGTAGCCGCCGATGAGGTGGAGGTCCGATCCGCAGGTCGTGCCGGCGACGAGCCGGACGATCACGTCCTGGTCGTTGCGCAGGACCGGGTCGGGCACCTGCTCGACGGACAGCTTGTTGACGCCTTCCCAGCACAGGGCTTTCACAGCACTCCCTCCCCGCCCGAACGGCGGCTCAGCAAGCCGAGCAGTTTCCCGCCGGGGGTGTCGTGGGTGGTGGGTGGCGCGTCGGCCACCATGATCTCGCCGGTCTCCCACAGCGCCTTCGCTTCGCGCAGGGCCAGGCGCAGATCCTGCTGAGGATCGTCGCCGGAGATCCGGGCGATGACGGAGTGGGGGCCTTGCAGCCGCGGCTGCCTGAAGCGGACGGCGATCTCGGTGCCGCGGTCGCCGGGCGCGGGGGTGATGCGCGTCTCGATCCGGTCGCCGAAGTCCCGCAGCGGTGTCGGCAGTGGGTCGGACCGTATCTCGCCCGGACTCCGCTGGACGGTGACCACCAGCCAGCGGTCCTGGCTCGCGGGCTCGGCGTCGCGCACGGTCAGCCGACGCAGTACGAGGGCACTGGCGGCGAGTCCTGCGGCGGTGGCGAGCAGCCTCTTCCCGGTGGACATGGCTCTCACACTCCCGGCGTGCTCGTGGAGCGGGTGGGCAGCGCGATATCGCGCGTGATCACGGCGAGCCCCAGGACGCCGAGCAGCCCCGGGACGAAGTGCGGCCGGTCGACGACCCCCGGAAGGAGGAACGCCGTCCCCACCATCATCGCGCTCATCCGGACCGTCGCCTCCTGGATCGGGGTGCGCCTCCGTGTGGGAGGAGTGTGCGTGGTCATTCGGGCCTCCTTTTTCGAGGGGCTTGTCCCAGCGAACCCGGAGTACCCCGTCGACCGCGGAAATATCGCCGGGAAATCGCCGGAAAAAGGATGGACGCGGCGGAGCCCCGGCTGCCTGGCCGTGGACGGCCCCGCCGGGCAGGTCTGCTCGTTCATGAGGCGGATTCCGTCCGTGGCGTTCTCGTCGCCCGGCGGTTCTCGGTCGGCCGCGCCCTGATCCTCGCCCCGCCCACGCGGCGTCCCGCGACCAGGCTGGAGAGAAGAGCGAAGGTCCGATGGCCTCACCCACGGCTTTGAGCGTGGAAGTGAGTAGGACGCCCGAAGACGGGTACCCCGGAGGGTCCAACGGTCAGGAAGCGGCTGTTCTCCTCCATCTCTTCTCCGGGAGCCTCATGCTCTTCCTGCTCGTTCTCCGTCGCCGGCTGGCCGGCTTCGTCGCGCTGCTCGGGCGTCCGGCGCCTCGCCCCCGAGACATGCGGTCGCGCATCGACCGTTCTCACGCGGATCAGCCGGGAACATCGGCGAGAACGCGGGCCGTGGCCGGCTGTGGCACGCCCGGGTCTCCTCCGTTCTGGGTCCCGGCGCTGCTGCATGTCACCGATGGACGCTGGGCGCCAGTCCTCATAAAACTGCGCTACGAACGCGACGACCCTCTGGCCGTCGAGTTCGTGTTCCACGGCCCGGCCGGGGTCATGGCCAGGTGGCGGTTCTCGCGCGACCTCCTGCTGGAAGGCATGGACAGGATCGTGGGACAGGGCGAAGTGATGATCTGGCCCTCTGCGAAGAACGCACCCGACCGCGCCTTGTTCTTGCGTCTTGGGCTCGAAGAGCGCCAAGCCCTTCTGACGGTACGCCGTTCGCCCGTCCAGCACTGGCTCTCCCGCACCCTCACAGCCGTTCCGGTCGGTCAGGAGATGGCAGAGGTCGACTGGGACGAAGAGCAGCGACAGCTTCTGCGCGCCGTGTGAACGTCACCGTAGGCTCCCAGCGGCCTGGGAGGTCTCTGCGCGGGACCCGGGTGAGCTGCACCGGCACAAGCCGCTGGCGTGCGCGCGGCTTCCGGGGGAGCTGCTGCTGAGAAGAGTTCCGCCGCCGTGAGCGGCGGCGAGCCTCCGCGGACGGCGGATGAGGGATGACCGTGGTGTGCCGACCGGACGGTCAGGAGCGCAGCACGTCGGCGGTGATCTCCGCCAAGGTGCGCCCGGTCGCGAACGCGCGTGCGCGCATGAATGCCAGGGCGTCGTCCGTGTTCATCTCTTTTTTCACGGCCACGACTCCGATGGCACGATGCGTGTCGGACCAGTGTGCGCGCACCACATCGGCCGGCTCCCACGGCGGATGCCCGTCCTGGTCGAGGAGCATCCGCTGTGCGGGCAGGAGAGCTGTCGAGACGGCGTCGGTAGCGGCGGCCATCCGATCGATCGCCTCGGCGGACAGTCCCCCAGGGGTCCGTGTGGCCACGTCCACGGATCCGAGGATGTAGTCGCCGAACCAGAGAGGGAAGGCATGCACCGCCTGGACGTCCGGGTACCGGTCGCGGAAGGCGGACACGAACAGCGGCCACTCCCGCGCCCCGGCGTCCCAATCGGTCAGGTGCACTTCGTCACCGGATTCCGCCGAGGTGATGCACGGCCCCTGCACCACCGTGAACTGCACTTCTTCCAAAGCCGCCGCCATCGCGTTCGACGCGCACAGCAGCTGCCGCGACGGGGTGTCGGTAAGCAACGACATCGTCACCGCGTCCGCCGGAAGTTCCCGGGCCAGCACCCGGCACAGCCGGCGTGGCACTTCTTGAGGGGGACAGCCCGTGGCCGCCCATCCAACCTCACGCGCCAGATCCCCGGACCACATCGATCAGGCCCACCTCTCCCTCGTCCCATGGCTGACATCGGCGCATGAGTACCCGGGACAGTCGCCCGCACACACTCCGCCGCGACTGCCGTCGTCCGCGACACGGGTCAGCATGGAGTCCCTGCGGCGAACCATGGCCCAGGACGGCCCGCGGGTGATTCGCGTCCACGCTGAGAGCGGTCCCCTCGCCCGTAGGTGAGCCGCGGCAAGCACGGGGCCCGCCCGCGCATGTCATCGAGCCTCGCTGAGGAACTCCCTTGCGCCGCGCAGTCGGACACTCAACCGACGCTGTGTGGCGTCGCCGTCCAGGCGCACGTCCAGGGCCCCCAGGAGCTTCGTGTCCGCCCGGCGCCCGGTGGGCAGCAGGGAGGGCTCGATGCCGTCGCGCCGAGCGATGAGCAGACCGAGTTCATGGCGGCTGACGGCATCGGCTCCGCCGAGGTGGAAGACGCCGGCCGCGTCGGAGACCGCGAGTTCCCAGAGGGCGGCCGCCAGATCGGCAACGTGCACGGGACAGCGGATGTCGTCCGTGAACAGGGACCCCTGCCGCGTGCCGGCAGCCAGTTCGTGCACCATTCGCTCGTGGGGGGAACCGCCATCGCCGATGATCAACGAGGTCCGGGCGACGGCCGCTGCGGGATGGAGGAGACGCACAGCGGTCTCGGCGGCGGCCTTCGCGGCGCCGTAGGGAGTCACCGGATCGGGAAGGGCCGTCTCGTCGTAGCGGGCGCGGTGTCTCCCGGAGAAGACGGCGTCACTGGATACGTGCACAAGGCGGATGCCACGCTGTGCGGTGGCTTGGGCAAGGCGGACGGGGCCGTCGGCGGTCACCGCCCAGTTCGCTTCTCCGCTGGACGCGTTGACCACCACGCTGGGTCCCACCGCGTCGATGACCTCGTCAAGGGATCGGGGATCGCCGAAGTCCAGGCGGTGCCACGAGAGGGCGGGCGCGCTGCCTGGGCGGGAGTTGTACGTCGCGGCCGTGGCGCGACCGGCGACAGCCGCCTGGCGCACCAACTCGTTCCCCAGGAATCCACTTCCACCGATGATCAGCACACTCATGCGAGTACACGCTAACGGCACCGCACGCCACCCGTGAGGGAAGAGCCGTCTCGGCTCCCATCCCCCGGACGCTCCTAGGTGATCGGCACAAACGTGGATACTGACCGCTTCACACCGACCCTGACCGCGTCCATCTACGCCGAGCCCACACCGGGCAGGCACTCGGCCGACCACTGCCGGTGGGCCGGTGGGCCGGTGGGCCGGTGTGACCGGAGGTCCTCACTCTCCTCACCTGCGAAAATAGATCGATACAACCGCCCTCGACCTCACTCCCGCGGGACGACGCCGATCGGAAGGCACATCGAACATGACCGGGCAACACGACCGCTGGGCGGATCTGACCGGCGGACAGGCCGGCGAGGAGTACGCCCGGCGTTTCGCGAAGCTTGCCGCATCCGGCCAGGACGTCCACGGCGAGGCCGCCTTCTGCACCACGCTGCTGAACCCGGGCGCCCGCGTACTCGACGCGGGCTGCGGCACCGGTCGGATCGCGATCCGCCTCGCCGAACTGGGCCATCACTGCACCGGCGTGGACGTCGACGCCTCGATGCTCGCCGTCGCCCGGCGCGACGCCCCCACGCATGAATGGCTTCTCGGCGACCTGACGCGTCTGGACACCCTCGGCCTGAAGCCGGGCTACGACCTGGCACTCGCCGCCGGAAACGTCATTCCCCTGCTGGCCCCCGGCACCGAGCCGGGCGTCGTCCGGCAGCTGGCTGCCGCGCTGCGCCCCGGCGGCCTGCTGGTCACGGGCATGGGGCTGGACGCGGCCCACCTGCCGCTGCCGGAACCGCCGTTGACCCTCCCGGACTTCGACGGCTGGTGCACCCGCGCCGGCCTGGTCCTGGACCAGCGCTACGCGACGTGGAGCGGCGATCCGTACCAGCCGGGCTGCGGCTACGCCGTCAGCGTGCACGTGCGCCCCGCCATGTGAGCCCACACCCTGGTCCGCACGGTGAGCACGGCTGACGTGCGGCATCGCCCATGTGTGTCCGCAGGGCCGAAGGACGCCCGAGAGGCAACGGCCATCTCCAGGTCGTCGTGCGTCAGGAAACCGGGAACCAGGGACCGACGACATCCAACGGCTGGGAGCGCGGGGCCGGCCGCAACACCGGGTCCGACAAGACCGCAGGGGCGATCGTCAGCGTCCCTGCTCTCCGGCTCCAGCCCCAGCCGCTGACGACCCTGCCGTCGCCCACGGCGACTCGCGCCGCAGATCACGTCCGGAGACCTGCCGCACAGGATCCGGATCAGGGGCGGCCGGCGACGAACCAGCGGGCGGGAAGTTCCACCGCCGAGCCATCGGTGCGGGTCTCGCTCATGGCGAGGGCAGTGTCACCTTCGGCGAGAACGGTGAGCCCCGCTGCCCCCAGCAGGGCGGCGATTTCGCCCTCAGCGACTTCGCCTGGGCGCAGGTCGTGTTCCTTGACCCGGCGCAGTTTGAGGGAAGGGCCGCCGGGCTGAGCGGCGACGGCGGCGATGACCTCCTTGGCCTGACCCGTCGGCTCCAGGAGCAGGGCCCTGCCGCTCGCGCCGACCAACCGGGCGACGGCGGCGGCCACGGCGGGGCGGTCCTCCCGGTCGCTCTGGTGCAGGACTGCCCGCATGTAGACGTTGCTGTCGCCGAGGCGCTCGTGCAGCGCGCCGGCCTGCACCGGATCGGCGAGGTTGAGCTGCTCGTACGTCGCAACTCCGCTCGGATCGATCCGTCGGGCATGGGCGACAGCGGCGGCGGAGAGATCGACACCGACGGCTCGCGTGAAGCGCGTCGCGAGGAACCTGGTCTGGGTGCCGTTGCCGCAACCGAGGTCGGCGACCGGCAGGGAGGGGTCGGCGTACGGAGTGAGGTGCTCCACGTCGCGCCGCGCCGTCAACGCCGGATCCGCGTCCCAGAAGGGTTCGCCCTGCTCGCCGGAGCTCTGCTCCCAGAAGCCTTCCCAGGCGGTGCGGTAGCGCTCGGACACGGTCATGGGATCTCCGTAGGGTGTGCGGGCGGATCAGTGTGCCGGTGACCCAGCGTCTCTGATGGCTACCCGAGCCGCGTCCTGTTGATGTTGACGGACCTGAAGTACGCCGGGGACATCACCTACCTGCCCACCGCGGGCGGGAAGGCCTACCGGCGACCGTCGTCGACCTCGCATCACGCCGTCCGCCGGAGGGCCACCGCCGGCCGGTCTTCGGACCCGGCCGGCGGCGCTCCTCCAGAGGGCTGGGCTCAGCCGAGCGTCCACCGTTGGAGGGCCGAACCGGTGTCGGTCTGCTGGGTGAGCAGGGCTCCCGGGGCCGTGGACGCCGAGGTCAGCCTCAGGTTGCTCCTGACGGAGGCGACGGTGTAGCTGCCGTCGGACTGGCGGGTGAAGGTCCAGCGCTGGTTGGTACCGCCGGTGCAGGTCCACTGGACGACCTTGGCGCCGGCGGTGGTGGAGCCGTCGGAGACGTCGGCACAGAGTCCGGACTCCGCGTTGCGCAGTTCGTAGGAGCCGTCGGTCTGCCGGGTGAGGGTCCAGGTCTGGTTCGCGCCGCCGTTGGCGGTGTAGGTGATGAGCTGGGTGCCGGGTGTGGTGCTGTGACCGGGGTTGTCCAGCGCCAGCCCGCCGGTGGTGAGGGTGTGGTTGCCGTTCAGCCCGGCGGAGGAGGTGCCGACCGCCGTGACGGTCAGCGTCTGCTCGGCGGCGCCGCGTCCGCCGCCGACCGCACTGCCGCCCGTGTCGGTCCAGGCGCGTACGGGGGTGGTCTCGGCGAGCCTGCCGTTGACGCCGGAGAGGCCGATGACCAGGCCGCTGTAGCGGTTCACCAGTCGGTACGAACCCGTGGCGGCGCCGTCGGCCGAGGAGGTGGTGGGTACGACGAACCACTGCTGGCCGACGGTGGGGCCGGCACTGCCGGGTGCGGTGACGGTGGGCGCGCTGCCCCAGGCGCGTCCCGTCGCGGCGGTGACGGGCACCCCGAGGAGTTGTCCGGTGGCGGCGTTGGCGATGCGGTAGGAGCCGTCGCCGACGCCGGTGAAGGTCCAGGCGTCCAGCCCCGTGCCGGTGGCGGTGGCGGTCGAGGTGGTGGCGGAGGAAGTGGACGACACCTGTGCCAGCACCCGGCCGCCGCCGCCGGCGATGCGATAGGTCTTGGCCGGATCGAAGGGTGCGGCGGCCGGGGCGGTGGAGTTGATCGTCAGGTTGACGTATGCGCCGGAGGCGCCGCCCGAGCAGCCGAAGGAGCAGTAGGACCGGAAGTTCTTGCCGACCATCGATGAGCTGGTCTTGCTGGTGCTGTCGAGAAACCAGCGGTACCAGGAGGCGGTGTGGTAGCTGCCGGTGTCGCCGATCAAGCGCCACTTCTGGGTGGCCAGGTTGTCGGTGGCGTACAGCTGCTGTGGCGCGTTGCCGGACTGGTCGACCGCCTGGGGTTCGCCGATGTAGAGGCCCAGGTAGGCGTTGTAGGTGATGTCCATGACGAACAGCGGCGAGGTGGGCGGGGTCTTCCCCGCGGCGACCTGCTGCTCCACGCTGCCGGTGTTGGCGGGGTCGTACTCCTTGGCGGTGGGTGTGTGACCGGTGGTGTCGGTGGCGGTCACCGGGACCGTGTTGCTCTCCTTCCCGCCGACTCCCGGCTGGGACCAGGAGCCGCCGTACCACTTCTGCCAGGTGCCGGACGCCATCTTGCCGGACAGCGGTGCGCGGGCCACGTGGGAGTAGAACGCCTTCCAGCCGCCGTTCTTGTCGATGAGTCGGGAGCCGTAGAAGACGTAGAAGTAACCCGAGGCGGCGTCGACGTAGAGGCGCTGGTCGCCGTCACCGTAGGAGTAGGTCTGCTGCGGGAAGGCCGCGGTGTCGCCGCGCGTGGTGCTGTACGGGGAGGTGAGGGCGTGGCCCTTGATGGTCCAGTGCCGCCCCTGGTCGGTGGAGACGGCGTAGTCGATGGCGTCGAAGTGGCTGCTGTCACCGAAGGGTTGGGGGGTGAACTCGTTGTGCACCAGGCCGTACCAGTGCCCGGTGTCGGGATCGACCCACACGCCGGCCAGATCGCAGAAGTTGCGCTGCGTGTAGCCGGAGCCGCTGGGCGGGAAGGTCGCTCCGGCGCCGGTCGGACTGTTGTTGCACAGCGTGGTGGTGTCCGCGTTGGTTCCGGAGTCGCTGACCGGGGCCGAGCGGGTGGCGGTGTCGAAATCGGAGCCCGTGTAGAAGGTCCACGCCCGGCTGTCACTCGCGCCGTACAGCGAGTGGGCCTGCTGGTAGTAGAACGTCCCGTCCTTGTCGACGTACGGGTAGGCCGGTGTGTCGTCCGGGTGGGTCCAGCTGCCCTGCGCGCCGACGGTCACCGTGTAGGCGGGGTCGGCGGCCGCGACGGCCGGGACGTCCAGCACCGCGCCGGCCACGGCGATGGCCGCCGCGGCGAGTGCTCCGGCAACTCTGGTGCGCCGTGCGGTCCTTCCGGCGCTTTTGGTGGTGCCGGTACTTCTGCGAGAGGCTGACACGGCGTTCTCCTTGCTGTCGGGGTGTGCCGGCGTGCGGGAATGCAGGGGTTGTCGGGCTCCGCGGGTCAGCCGGAGGTCTCGACGGACACGTGCGGTCCACCGGGTTCCAGCCGGTCGCGTGGAGCGATCTGCGTGCCCGGGTGCTCCGTCCACTCGTCCGGAGGGCGGTACGCACTCAGGCCGTGCACCGGCCGCCGGTCCGCGCCCGCGAAGGACACGCGAGGCACCCGCGCTGTTCGCGTACGGTCCACCGCGCCCGGCGGCGGTGAGCACAGGGGGCTGAGCGCCGGGGAGACAGTGAGCGCCGGGACGACGGTGGTTCCCGCTTCCCGAGCGTGTACGGCCGAACGGTTCATGGCTCCTCCAAAGTGCTGCGGCAGAGCGGGGAGGACCGATCCGAGAAGGCCGCGCGACGAAGGGATGCCGCCGGTCACAGGGACCCGGTGCGATGTCGATGGCCGGAACTATGACAGAGAATGTTAACGATGCCAACAGGGTCTTCCTCGCGAAATCTCCGGCTGCACGCCCAGGAAGAACAGCGAAGAACAGGAACGAGCAGCCCACCGTGGCAGCGATATCATGAGGTCGTCGGAGAGCGGGGGAAGGGAAGCCATGGTGAAGCCGCACGGCAAGAGCGACGACCGTCCGCCGGGCATGCTGGACGTGGCCCGGGTCGCCGGGGTGTCCGCGCAGACGGTCTCGCGGGTCCTCTCGGGACGCCCCCACGTGCAGCCGCAGACGCGGGAACGGGTGCTGGCCGCGGTGGAGAAGCTCGGCTACCGGCGCAACAACGCGGCCCGCGTGCTCTCCTCCGGGCGCAGCCGCACCCTGGGCGTGGTGACCCTGCGGACCACGTTCTACTCGCGGGCGGCCCTCACCGCGGGTATCGAGAACGCCGCGCGGGCCGCCGGGTACGAGGTCAGCACGGCGGCCGCCGCCTCCCTGGACACCTCCGGCATCGAGGCCGCGCTGTCGCGGCTGGCCGACCAGGACGTCGAGGGCGTCATCCTCGCCGTGCCGTTGATCCACACCAGCGCGCGCATCGAACAGTTCACCCGGACCACACCGACGATCGCGGTCGACGGATCCCGCACCGACACCACGGACGTCGTCGCGGTCGACCAGGCGCTCGCGGCCCGCAAGGCCACCCAGCACCTGCTCGACCTCGGGCACGAGACCGTCTGGCACATCGCCGGGCCCGAGCACTGGCTGGAGGCCGCCCGCCGACGCGAAGGATGGCGCGCCACCCTCGAAGAGGCCGGCCGGCCCGTGCCGCCGCAACTGGAGGGGGACTGGTCACCGGCTTCCGGTTACCGCAACGGGCTCCTGCTGGGCCGGATCCCGGAGGCGACCGCCGTCTTCGTGGCCAGCGACGAGATGGCGTTCGGTGTGATCAGGGCGCTGACCGAACTCGGACGGCGCGTGCCCGAGGACGTCTCCCTGGTCAGCGTGGACGACATCGACCTGGCCGCCTACTGCACCCCGCCGCTGACCACGGTCGCCCAGCCGTTCGCCCGGACCGGCGAACTCGCCGTGGCCCATCTGCTGCGGCACATCAACGACCCGGCCGGCACGATCGTCCCGGAGTCGGTCGAACCACGACTCGTGGTGCGCGCGAGCACGGCCCCGTACGCCGGGACGTGACACCGCCTCGACGACGCGCCGGGGCGCTGACGGATCGGCAGGGGGGCGACCCGCGTGCCCCTGCTCCCCGGACGCGATCGCGGGGTGGCCGGAGACCTGCGCGAGGCCGGGCAGGCGTGGTACCCGGCTCAGAAGCCGCGCGCGTCACCTTCGGGGCTGCGGCCTCCTGAAGCGGCTGGTCAGCAGGGGTGGCAGGCCTTCGGTTCGCGGTGCTCGTACGGGTCGTGCGCGGCAGCGTCGACGGTGCGGATCCTCCGGCAGGGCGGCCGATGAGTTCACCGTCCTCGAAGGGTCTACCGGGTGACACGACCGTTCTCGACAAGGAGTGCCATGTCCACCATCCAGCCCGTGATCCTCACGGCGAACCAGGACGGCCTGCTCGGCTTCTACACGCACGTGTTCGGCGCCGAGGAGGTCTTCCGGGAACCGGCGGAAGGCCCGGCCTTCTACCTCGGCCTGCGCATCGGCGACACCGTCCTCGGGCTGGTCGCCAGGACCGATACCGGGACCGGGGCGGCACCGCGGATCCTGCTCGACATCACTGTCGACGACGTCGAGGCGACGCTCGGCCGGGTGACGGCCCTGGGCGGCACGGTCCGCGGCGGCCCCACCGACATGCCGTGGGGACAGCGCGTCGCCCACATCCTGGACCCCGACGGCAACCCGGTGAACCTCACCCAGCCGATCCCGGCCCGGTGACCCCGCACCGGAACATCACCGTCGGGCGACCGTCCGTGGCCGTGCGCGCAGAATTGACGCAGCGGCATGCCGTCCTCCGACAGTCGACCGTCACACGGCCCGGTGGTGTGCGCGGGACGCCTCGGCCAACGACCGGTGGTAGGCCGCGAGACGGGACGTCCGGCCGATCGTCAGGGCACCGACCAGACGTCCCGCCCGGTGGTAACTGGCTTCCAGCCGCCGGGTGGAGGTGTCGATCTCGTGGACCTTCACCGTGTCGGCGACGGCGGGGAGACCCACGGAACGAATCCGGACGCCGTGCAGGTCGGACCAGAAGGACGGCACCTCGTCGAAGGCGGGGCTGTCCGCACCGCGCAGCAGGGTGCGGGCCGCAGTCACCGCCTGATCCACCGCGTTGGTCCAGTGGCCGAGCGCCATGGGCGTTCCGTCCGCCAGGGGTTGCGGAGCCCTGGCGACGTCTCCCGCGACGACGACGTCGGGTACGGGCGTGCCGTCCAGGGCCAGGGCTCGCAGGCGGGTGTCGCAGTGCACGCCGCCCTCGGTGCGCAGGCCGGAGTCGCTGAGCCAGTCGGTGGCGGGCAGAGCGCCGAGGGCCAGGACCGCGGCATCGGCCGTGACCTCGGTGCCGTCGGTCAGTCGCGCGCCGGAGAGGCTGCCGTCGGCGGTGGTCCGGAATTCCGTCACGGCCGTGTCGGTACGGAGGTCGATGCCCGCCTCGCGGTGCAGCATGCCGACGAATGCCCCCACCTCGGGTCCGACGACGCGCTCCAGGGGTGCGGCCCCCGTCTCCACGAGCGTGACGTCGAGGCCGCGGGCCCGGCCGGCCGCGGCGATCTCGCCGCCGAGGAAGCCCGCGCCGACGACGAGCAGGGAGCGGCCCCGGGCGAGTGCGCCCCGCAGCCGCGTGGCGTCGTCGTGGCCGCGCAGGGTGAACACGCCGCTGGACGGAGCCGGGGGCCCGGCGCTCGGGCGGGCCGTGGCACCGGTGGCGATCACCAACCCGTCGTACCGCAGTCGTGCCCCGTCCGAGAACGTGACGGCCCTGTCCCGGAGGTCCAGTGCGACCGCGGTCCGCCCCAGCAGCCAGCGGGCGCGGAGTTCGTCGGAGACCGGGAGTCTCGTGGCCGGCGGATCGTGCTCGGCGGTGAGGAACCCCTTGGACAGCGGGGGGCGGTCGTAGGGGGTGAGGCGTTCGTTCCCCACGAGGGTCAGCCTCCCGGTGAAGCCTTCGGCCCGCAGTGTCTCCGCTGCTCTGACGCCGGCCAGGGAGGCGCCGACGATCACGATGTCCCGGGGGCGGGGCGGGGTGGCGGTCATGAGGCGGTCGCCGGGAGGGGGGACACGGTGATGGCGCGGACGGGGCAGGCGGCGGCGGCCTTCTCGACCTTCTCGCGCAGCGCGTCGTCGGGGGTGGCGTCGTGGACGAGGTAGTCCTCGTCGTCGAAGGAGAAGACCTCGGGCGCCGCGAAGACGCACTGCCCGTGGCTCTCACACAGGTTCATGTCCACGGAGATCTGCATGGGGGCTCCTGCGGTGTTCGGAAGGGGTGGGTGAGCGGCGCGCGCCCGCGGGTCGGCCCGCGCTGCGTGGTGGGACGGTGCCCGGCCTCGCACGCGGTGCGTCCCGCGCGGCGTCGAGGCGGTGCGTCGCCGGGCGGAGGGGCGTCCGCACACGGGACGTACGGGGACGTTCCGGCAAGACGGTGGGACGACAACGCGGCGAGGCGCCGTCACGGACCTCGCGCACCCGGCAGGAAGTGCGGGGCGGCCCTCAGGCGGCCGGCGGGTTGAAGCGGGAGTAGGCGGGGTCGGACCACCGCAGCGGGGAGGCCGCACCGACCTCCCGTACGCCCGTGACGGCGAACTCGACGATGCGCTGCGCGCCGGGGATGCCGGCGGTCTCGTCCGCGTCCCAGACCGTGCGGGCGCTGCCGGTGAGGTGGAGGGCCCTCCCCGTGGTCCAGCCGGGTACGAGGATGCCCGCGGACGCGTTGCGTTCCAGGTTGCCCAGAGTCATGAACATGGCGTTGCCGACGTAGTCGGGCCAACGCAGCAGGGTCGGGGAGAGGACGCGGACGAAACCGGGGTTGCCGCCCCGGTGGGAGGCGTCCGCGTCGCCCCGGTCCGAGGCGGTGGCGATGAAGAAGGTGTCCGCCTCGCGCAGTGTCCGCTGCTGGTCGGCACTGAGTTCGGTGCCGTCGACGACGGTGCGCACGGTTTCCCCGTCGTCCGGTGCGAGCGCGCGGTGGTCTCGTTTCTGTATGTACTTGGGGCAGTTGGCGACCACCAGGTCGAGGGCGACGCGCAGGTGGTCACCGGTTCGGACGGCCCGTCCGTTGACGCGCATCCTGCGGCGGGTGGCCGGTTCGATCGCGATCATGCCGATCCGGGCGGGTGCGCCGGTCCGGGCCTCGGTGAGGAGTCCGGCCAGCGGGTCCTCGGGCGGCGGCAGCGCGCCGATGGTCAGGGTGGAGCCCGCCGCTTCGAGGAAGCCGGGAGGGCCGGTGAGCTGGGTGGCCCAGATACGGCCGTCGCGGTCCGTGCCGCCGATCACGATCATCGGCTGTTGGGCCAGGAAGTCGGCCGCGACGTCGGGGACGGCGTTCTGGATGGCTCCGCGTGAGAACTCCGCCTGCTGGGCGAGGCCCGCTCGCCCCTGCACGGCGATCTCGCCGCTGTGATAAGCGATCACGGCATGTCCTTCCGGCTGCGGAGCCCGTGCGTACGCCCGGGGGACGTGGCGTACGCACGGGGCGGGGTGGTGGCTCGACGCCGTGCGGTGTTTAGAAGAAGCCGCAGGTGGGGGCGCCGGCGGTCGGGGCGTCGGCCGGGTCGGCGCCGGTGGGCGCGTAGATCTCCAGGCGGATGCCGTCGGGGTCGGTGAAGAAGATCCCGCCGGAGGCTCCGCTCTCGCCGTGCGGCACGACTCCCTGGTAGGTGAACTCCGCGCCCAGCGTGCGCAGGACCTCCTCCGTGGCCCTGACCTCCTCGATCGTGTCGACCTGGAAGGACAGGTGGTGCAGGCCGGGCTTGTCGGTCGCGAAGCGGCCCTCGCTCTGCTGCCAGAGGGTGACGAGGAGTCGTGAACCGCGGCCCAGGAACGCCCAGCGCCGGCCGTCCTCCTTGCCCTCGGCCAGCACCTCGAAGTCGAAGACCTCGCGGTAGAAGGCGAGCGAACGGTCCAGATCGGTGACGTTGAGGCCGATGTGGCCGGTCTGCAGGTTCTTCGCCTTGCTCATGGTCTCCCCAAGGTGTCGTGGGGCCGCGAGACGCTCTCGCAACCGTTGAAAATGACTTTAGCGGTTAGAGACGGAGGCGGTCAACCGCTGATCTTCCTTTGGCCGGTTAGTATCGGGAGGGCAGCTCCGACTGCCCCGCGACGGAAGGATCCAGCCATGCCGCACCCCCTCGGCGCCGACCCGCGGCCGCTCACCGGCGAACCGCTCGCGCTCGATCTGCTCAACACCCGCTGGATCGACGCCGAGGGTCCCCACGACCTGCTCGACTCGGTCGACGGGCTCGCCGTATGGCTGGCCGGCGCGTCCGTGCGGTCCCGCACCGGCCCCCTCACACCGACGGCGGACCGCGCCACGCTCGACCGGCTGCTGGAGACCCGCGCGGCGCTCGACGCCCTGGTCCTGCGGGAGGACCCGTCCCCGGCGCGGGCCGTGGCCGCGCTCAACGAGATCCTGGCGAACGGCCGCATACGCCGACGGCTGGAAGCCGACGGAGCACCGGGGTCCGTGGTCGAGCTGACCCGGCCGGAGTGGGCCCCCGCCTGGTACGCGGCCGAGAACTGGCTGCACCTGGTGGCCGAACGGCCCGACCGGATCCGCCCGTGCGCGAACGAGGCGTGCGTACTGCACTTCTACGACGTGTCCAAGAACGGCACCCGCCGCTGGTGCTCGATGGCCGGATGCGGGAACCGGGCGAAAGCGCAGCGCCACTACGCGCGCCGCAGCACTTCCTGAGCCGGCGGCACACGCGGGACTGGCCCGGACCACCCTCAGGTGGTCCGGGCCAGTCGTCGGGCACCGCTTTACGGCTGGGGCGTCGGCCGCGGCTCCCCGGGCGCCAGCGGGAACTCCTCGCCGGCCCGGCGGTCGCGCAGCTGTGCGCGGCGCACCTTGCCGGAGGCGGTGCGTGGCAGCACCGGCACGAACTCCAGCACCTTGATCCACTTCTCCGGGGGGAGCTCGGCACACGCCAGCGCCAGGAGGGTCCGGGCGGTCTCCGGGCCGGGCAGGTGGCCTTCGGCCGGAACCACGTACGCCTTCGGAGCCCACAGGCCCACCGGATCGGGCACCGGCACGACCGCCGCGTCGTCGACCGCCGGATGGTGCAAGAGGACTTCTTCCAGTTCCCGCGGCGAGATCCGGTGGTCGAAGGACTTGAACATGTCGTCCGAGCGCGCCAGGTAGGTGAGCGATCCGTCCGGCTCCCGCCGTGCCAGGTCGCCCGTGCGGTAGTGCCCCCCGCTCAGTACCCTGTGCGTCCGTTCGGGGTCTCCGACGTATCGGCGCATCAGCCCCAGCGGCCGTTCGGAGAGGTCCAGGCAGAGCTCGCCCGGCTCGCCGTCGGGGACGGGCGACCCGGTCTCGGGATCCAGGAGCACGACCGCGTAACCGGGCAGCGGGAAGCCCATGCTGCCCGGCCGGCCGGGGCGACCGGGAGGGTTGCCGATCTGGGCGGTGGTCTCGGTCTGGCCGTATCCGTCGCGCAGGTCGAGTCCCCAGTGCGTGGCCACCAGCTCCACCAGGGCCGGCTCCAGGGGCTCGCCGGCGGCGACGACCTCCCGCAGTTCGGGCGGCCGCTCGCCCAGCCCTCGCGCCGCCAGACCGCGCCATACGGTCGGCGGGGCGCAGAAGGTCGAGACCGCCCGGGTGCGCAGGACGTCGAGCACCTGCTCAGGAGTGCTGCGGGCGGCGTCCAGCGCGAGCACGGTCGCCTCGGCGTTCCACGGTACGAAGAAAGAGCTCCAGGCGTGCTTGGCCCACCCCGGCGCGGAGATGTTGAGGTGCACGTCCCCGGGGCGCACGCCGTTCCAGTACATGCCGGAGAGGTGGCCCACGGGGTAACTGACGTGGGTGTGCTCCACCATCTTCGGCTGGGAGGTGGTGCCGGAGGTGAAGTAGCGGAAGAGCGGGTCGTCCGCCCCGGTCGGGGCGTCGGGGGTGAAGTCCTCGGATGCGGTTTCGGAGTCGGCGTACGGGTGCCAGCCCGCGGCTTCGCCGCCGACGGCGATGCCGGTCCACTCACCCGTACGCGGGCCGAAGAGCGGGGTCAGATGCGCCTCGGCGACGACGTGGCGCACGCCTCCGCGATCCAGGCGGTCCCTCAGCTCGGCGGCCGTCGCCGTGGTGTAGGTCGGGATGACGACGGCCCCCAGTTTGATGGCGGCCAGCATCGTCTCCCAGACCTCGACGCGGTTTCCGAGCATGAGGAGCACGGGGTCGCCGCGGCGCACCCCCTGGGCGCACAGCCAGTTGGCGACCTGGTTCGAGCGGCGGGACAACTCGCGGTACCCGATGAGCCGGTCCGTCCGGGGTCCGCCGGTTCCGACGATGCGCAGTGCGGTGCGGTGGTGCCGGGCGGCGGCCGTGTCGAAGTGGTCCAGGGCCCAGTTGAAGTGCTCGAACCGGGGCCACCGGAAGTCCGCGACGGCTTTCGCGAGGTCCGTGCCGTGCAGCAACAACAGGTCGCGGGCGGCCAGGAACCGCTGGGTGGCCGTCTGCGCCGCGGAGGTGTCGCCGGGTGCGGTGTCACGCGTCATGAGGCGTCGCTCCTTCGCGCGCCGGCGACGGCCTCGACCGCGGTGTCCTTCGGCTGCCGGCCGGGGACGACGACCGGCTCGGCCGCGGGGGCTTCGGCGCGCAGCGGGCGGAGCGCGTCCGAGGCGATGGCGTCGGCGTCCCGGTAGAAAAGGGTGCCGACCCCCGGGCGGCTGCTTCCCACCTGGGTGAACCAGCGGGTGTGCTCGGTGGGGATGCCGAGGGCGTACACGTCCGGGAGGCTGCGGCCGTCCGCGTCGATGACGTGGAACGGGCTCGTGGTGACGTCCAGACCTCCGGTGACGTGGAAGCTGCCGTCCGGTCCTTCGATGGTGTAGGGCCGCACCCTGCCCTCCGCGACGAGTTGCCGGGTCAGGGGGGAGGTGTCCCGGTGCAGATCGGGCGTGGGGATACGGGCGTCGATCAGCGTGTGCACCAGCCGCTCGGAACCCCGCACCTGGGGGGAGACGACGCGGAACGCGCCCTGGGCGTCGTCGGTCTCGAAGCGGGTACCGGGGCCGGCGACCTCGACGACACCCTGGCGGATCAGTGCCCTGAGCTGTTCCACCCGCTCCATGGGCGGACCCGCGGAGAGAAGGGCGTTGACCGGCAGGAAGCGGCCGTGGAAGAACTCGGTGTGCGAGGCGGGCAGCAGGCCTCCGTGGTCGACCGCCTCGCGCACCACGTTCCGGATGTCGCGCAGCACGTCGAGGGCGGCTTTCAGGGGACCGTCGACGGTACCGAGGGCCGCCTGGGCGAGGTCCTCCTCCATCACCTTGAGCAGCTGTTCGCGGAACTCGTCGACGGAGGCGAAGTGCTGGGCGCCGAACGGCCTCGCGAGGGCGTCGAGGTCGATCGGCGGCATCTCCCCGAGCCCCGCGGCGCTGAGCAGCTCCGCCCGGTCCCCGCCCGACCGGAGGATCTCGGCGTACTCACGTGCGAAGCGGTCGGCCGCGTCGGGCCCGTCGACGACGCGCACCTGCGTCGTGCGGTAGACGTGGTCGATCTCCTGCTGCAGCAGGGGCAGCACGTCCTCGGCGAAGTCGAGTTGTCCGCTGCCGCTGCGCAGCGACCGGCTCGCGCGGGCCGACTCCAGGGCGCCCCGGGTGAGGAACTGCGCCTTGTGGCTGTAGTCCGGCCGCTTCTGGTTCCTTCCGCGGGCCGGGATCGGCAGCCCGCTGCGGGATCCGGCCACGATCCGTGGTTCGCGGCCGCTGGGCAGGTAGCACAGCTCGCCGTGCCGGTCGGTGCGGAAGACGCCGCCGCGGCCGACGGTGAGGGAGAGCATCACGTCGTAGAACGACAGGCCGAGACCTTTGACGCCCACGGCGCTGCCCGCCGGGACGGTGTCCTCCCCCAACGCCATGTCGGCTGCCGAGTCACCGCAGAGGTAGTGGGTGCCCGGAGTGCGCCGGGTGAATGCGAGCATCGACTGCTCGAAGGCGTCGGGGGCGTTGAAGGGATGTCCGGTGGCGAGGACGACCCGGTCCGCTTCCAGCAGGTGCGGTGCCGTTTCCAGGCTGAGCAGGTACCCGCCGTCGGGTCCGGGCCGCACGGCCGTCACCCGGCCGGTGACCGGGACCAGTTCGACGTGCGGGGGCAGACCTTCGGCGACCGTCCGGTAGACGTGATTGAGGTACTGGCCGTAGCGGACCCGCGACGCGTAGTCGTCCGGGCCGAGCAGTGTCTCTCCCGCCTGCTCGTGGCGGCGGGCGATCCACTGTCCGAGCGAGGGACCCGCGCCGGCGCGGTCGGGCCCCTCGTCGGGACCGCCGGAGTACATGGTCACCTGGCTGATGACCGTGTTCATGGTGAACCAGTCGTCCTGGTCGGTGCGCCACACCCGGCCGGCGCCGATCTCGGTGGCGTCCACGAGATGGACGCGCACCGGCCGGGGAGCCGGGCCTTCGGTGGCCGCCTCGGCCGCGGCCCGGACCGCGAGGCGTTCCAGGACGGAGATGCCCCGCGGGCCGCTGCCGACGATGACGAGGGAGAGCGGGCGCGTATCGGATGGGTTTCCGGACACAGGAGCTTCCTAGGAGTGAGGAGGTACGAACGTCGATGAGGGCCGCGTCGGCGGACCGTGGCGGAGGAGAAGCGCCGGCCGCCCGGAAGGCGGGGTGGCGCGGGGCCGGTACGGGCGGTCCCGTTCGGCGGAGGGCCGCCGGCAGGACCGAGCCGTGCGCGGTGCGACCGGCGAGGCGTGTCCCTGACGTTCCGGCTCGTCCCGCGCGGGGTGGACCGGATGCGCGTCCTGCCCCCGCACGGATGGCGGGAGCGTGCGGCGCGGGCTCAGCGGGGCCGGCGGCGGGGATTCAGTGGGACAGGGCGTTCCGCGCCGCGGTCCCCTCGTTCCGGGCCAGTGCGGCACGGTCGAACGATTCCTGCGTGTGCGACAGCATGCCGAGCAGGTCGTCGGCGCGCAGCCTCTCGCGTCCCGTCACGGGCAGTGCGGGGATCGGCATGTCACCCGTCGAGTGCCATTGGAGCGCTCCGCGTCCGTCGATGTAACTGCGCGACCGGTTGGCGTTGTCGGCGTGGAGGCAGTAAGGAACGTCGAGCAGTCCGCGCCGGAAGGCCTCGATGAGGGCCTGACCGACGTCGTGATGGAGTTCGAGGACCGCGTGCACCAACGCCCTGGCCTCGGACAGCACACCGAACTCCGCCGGATCCGCGCCCCCTTGGTACGGAGGGGCGGCCGAGGCGGCGGCGGACGCCTCCTCGAGGGCCATGATGTTGTCCTGGATGGTGGGAATGCGGTGGGCCTCGGCCGGCGTCTTCACGATCATGCGCTCGGTCCCGGTCTGCGTGGCCAGCGTCGCACTGGCGCGCAGCAGGTCGAGGGCTCCTGCCGTCGTGCGGGGGAACACGCCCATGTAGGTGTACAGCACGATGTGCCAGTCGAGTCCGGCCAGGTGCTCCCCGGCCAGGGTGCGCAGGGCGAGCAGCGCTTCGACGTCCTGGCCGTGGTGGGTCTGCTGGGCGTAGCTGAGCGAGACGCTGCGCAGTCCGTGCTGCCGGAAGAAGATCCCTTCCAGCACGGAGAGGGCCACGAGGAGTCCGGGCGGGCAGAGTTGGCCCAGCATGCAACCGCCGAAGCTCTCCAGGTGGGTGCCGGGCCGCGACGCGAGCAGTTCGCAACTACGGGCCCACGCCTGGATGGAGCTCTTGATCGGTGTGCGGCTGTAGGGCAGGCAGTAGGAGATCGGGCCGCCCTCCGTCGCGTCGAGACCGGCGGCCAGCAGCGCGCGGATGATGCCGGTGGGATCGGCCGAACCGTGCCGGACCTGGACGGCGAAACGGTCGTCGGTCAGTCCGGCGACCAGTCGGCGGGTCGTCTCGGGGCCGTGGGCGACGATCGGATAGCCGTTGAGGTCGGTCCCTTCCGCGAGGGCGCGGGCGGCGGACTCGTTGTCGCCGACCCGTGTGTAGCTGTCGATCGTCAGGGTCCCCACCGTGCGGGCGTGGGACTGCTGGACGGCGAGCAGTCCTTCGCGCATGCGGGGCAGGTCGGCGAAGCCCATGCGCGGCTGCACCACCAGCTCTCCCGCTTCCTTCGCGGCCGCCACGGCCGCCGCGAAGGCTCCCGGGGACGGCCGGGTTCCGGCCGCCGTGTCGGTGAGGGCTCCCCCAGGGTGCGGGTCCGTCACCGTGCACCGACGAGTTCGGGCTGCTGCGACTGGGCCACGTAGCGGCGGAAGTCCGCGATCCCGGCGGCGTCCTCGAAGACCGCGTCGAATCCGGCGGCGACCAGGTCCGGCCCGTAGGAACCGGCTTCGGCGCCTCGCACACCGAGTTTGCCGCCGATGACGACGCGCAGGTCGAGCAGGTCGGGCTCGTCCCGCAGCCGGCGCACGACACGGGCGCCGTCCAGCGCCCCGTGGCCGTTGACGCTGCTGATGACCACGAGGTCGGGCCGATGGCGCCGGCACTCGGCGATGAGCAGCTCGTCGGGGACGCAAGAACCGATGTTGGTCACTTCGTGCCCCATCTCCTCCAGCAGAAGCTGGAGGAACACGAGATTCCAGGTGTGCGAGTCGGACGAGACGCTGGAGACGAGCACCCTCCGTCCGCGGTGCTCGCTCGGGACCGGGGCGCCGGCCGGGTGCTGGTGCGTTTCCTGCCCACGACGGGCGAGGGGTTGGACGCTGTACGACGACAAGGGACTGCTCTCTCGATGAGTCGGAAGGGATGCGGCACGGGAGGGGCAGGGGCATCCGGCGGGGGACGGATGCCCACCCGCCCCTCAGAGGGCGGCAGTGACGCCGACCCGCCGGAGCGGCTTCTGCGGAGTGCGGGCGGCTGCCGGACGGGTGCGGATGGCAAGCACCGTGCAGCCGGTGCGGCTGGACATCTGGTGCTCGGTGCCCGGACCCTCGACGACGAGATCTCCCTTGACGTAGGAGAGGCCGTCGCTGTGGTCCAGGACCCCGTCGAGCACGAGCATCAGCTCGTGGCCGAGGTGCTCGTGGAAGTCACCGTGGGCGCCGGGCGGGAAGCGCAGGAGCAGACCCACCGAGTCCTCGCCCTTCTCCTCGTCGGGGGCCCACAGGACGTGGTGCTCCACGCCGGCCCTGCCGGGTTCGGACCAGTCGACCCAGTCGAGGTCCTCCAGGTCGTAGCCGCTGCGGAACACGTTGGGTATGTAGCTGATATCGGACACGTGCGTACCTCTCAGTGCGTGGTTCTCGCATTCATGAGAAGGCTATGCAGCCGGACCGGCGGCAGATGCGCGCATTCACCGATAGGCGGTATCACTTTTTTCGATTTCTCCCGCCCCGGAAACGGAAGGGGAGATTCATTCCGAACGAAAGGGCGGGGCAGGAGCGGACCTCCGCTCCTGCCCCGCCCTTTCGGTGGCACTTCCGACCCGTGCCTACGTCAGTTGCCGCACCTTTTCCTGGCCGCTGCGGACCGCGACGTCACGCACCGCGGACACGGCGGCCGCGGACATCTCACGGCCGAGCCAGAAGGCCCGTACCCCCAGCCGCACACGGGGCAGGCCGGGAAGGCCGGCGAGGCCGCTCCCCTCCCCGTCCGGTTTGACCGACTCGGCGGGGAGCATGGCGATGCCGTATCCCATGCGGGCCAACTCCCTCGCCCCACCCATGGAACCGGCCTCGATGACCGGCGGATCGATGCCGTGCACCTCGCGCAGGGCGGTGACCAGCACCTGGTGCGACGCACAGTCGGGATCCACCGCGAGGACCTTCAACATCGGCAGAGCGGCCGCCCAATGGGCCGGATCGGCCAGGGACGCGGCCCCCACCGGGACGACTTCCAGGTCGGGCAGCTCCTCCATGGTGATGCCCGCCGGAGCCACTTCGGCGCCGGTGAAATCCCCGTGCACCAGGGCCATGTCGAGCTCTCCGCCGAGCACCGCCGAGGTGGCGCCGCCGATCGAGAGCTGCCGGGGCGAGACGCTCACCTTGGGGTAGCGGTACCGGCAGTCGCGGATGAGGGAGCCGACCCTCGTCTCCAGCAGCAGGGCCGATGCGCCGACGGCGGTACGCCCCTCGAGCTCACCGGGCGGATTGAGCGCCGTGGCCATTTCGTCGACCACATTGAATATACGCTTCGAGTATTCGTGGAATATTTCTCCGGAGGGCGTCAGACGGACACCGTGCGGTAATCTCTGCACCAACAGCATGCCGACCTTCGATTCCAGCAACCGAATATGCGCGGTGACACTGGACTGGGCATATCCCAGGCTGCGGGCGGCCTTCGTGAAGCTGCCGAGACGCGCAACTTCCCTGAACGTTCTCAACTGGTACATCGCAAGATCTAAAGTCATGTCTCCCCCATGAAACGCAACGCGTCCCGGAAGTACCGGCGCCCCGGCTCCCACGGCTCCGGCCGCGTCGGCGATGACGTGACCGGGCGGGGGGCCGGAATGCGGCCGTTCCGGACAGGGGGCCGGCGCCCCTTCGGGCGGCCCTTCCCCTGCACAGACACCCTGTACTAACGGTTCAAACATACATTTTGCGTTATATTTGCAGTCTACTCACAGGCCTGCGCCGTGAACAACCCGCCTCGCCCCCACGCCCCCCAGTCCCACTCAAGGATCCCCATGACCCGTCCCGGCTGCTCCTGCGCGCCTCCACCGGAGGGCGCCCCTCCGCTCAACGGCCAGCCCCTGCCCCTCGAGTTCGTGAACACCGTCCATCCGGTCCGCGGAGTCATGCGGGACGGCTTCGCCTCGCCCGAGCTGGTGGCCTGGTGGTTGAGCGCGTGCCGCTCCGCGTTCCGGACCGATCTTCCCGATGAGGAGCTCGCGAGGGTCACCGCAGCCGACGCCCACTGCTTCGCGCTGCTGCGTGACTCCGCCCGCCGGCTCACCGAGGCCCTCGTCCGCCGACAGGATCCCGAGCCCTGGGACGTGGCGCAGATCAACCGTGCCTCCGCACTCGGCGGCCGGTGGCCGGCCCTGCGGTGGGAGGCGGGTGGGCGGCCGTCCCCCTTGCAGTGCGGCACCCCGCCCATCGCCGCCGTCCAGTCGGAGATCGCCCAGGCCGTGATCGACATGCTGACCGGCTCCTCCGGCACGGAACCGACCCCCTGCGAGGCCCCCGGCTGCGTCTTCTTCTTCGATGCGAGCCGCTCCCGACGCCAGTGGTGCTCGTCCGGCTGCGGCAATCGCGCCCGCGCCGCCCGGCACTACGCCCGGCACCATGCCCCCTCCTCCGTCCAGTCCTCCGAAGCCTAACGCCTCATGGGGTACGTGGGCATTAGAATTACATGACGAGTGTAGAAACCGCGCCCTGCCACCCGGTGCCATCGGATTTGCCGATGGGCGGCATCTGCGAAGCCATCGGTGACGGAGCCCGGCAGCGATCTACGTTTTCTGTCGAAGCACCCGCCACGGCGACGGCCAGTGACCGTTGCCCGGACTCGACAGACAGGGATCACGCATGCTCCGCTCCGTACACCAGGGCAGAACCTCGCTCCGCACCGCCGTGGTCGGCCTCGCCCTCGCGGGGGTGGCCACCCTGGCACCCGCCACGTCGGCGGTGGCCGAAGACCCCACCGCACCCGCGTCGGCCCGCGGCACCCAGGACCACGTCCTGTACTGGAACAACGCGCTCCTCGACGTCTTCCGCAAGACCGGCGGCACCCCCGGTCCGCTGACCCGGGGCGGCGCGATCATGGACCTGTCGATCTACGACGCGGTCAACTCGATCCGCACGATCGGCAAGCCGTACCTCACCAAGGACACTTCGGCGGCCGGCGCCTACGGTGCGCTCAACTCGGCCATCGACCACGCGGCGTACACCGCTCTTCGCGGCGCCTTCCCGAACTACCCCCAGGCCGACCTCGACGCGAAGCTCGCGGCGGCCAAGGCCCTGCCCGACTTCGGGAACGCCACCGACCGCGCACGGGGCGAAAAGCTCGGCACGAACACGGCCACCGCGCTTCTCGCCGTCCGGGCGAACGACGGCTCCGCCGACACCACGCCCTACGTCGCCACCCTTGCGCCCGGCCACTGGCAGCCCGCACCCGGCAAGCCCGCCGGAGCGCCCAACTGGGGCAAGGTCAAGCCCTTCGCCCTCGCCTCCGGCAGCCAGTTCCGGCCCGGACCGATCGGCGGATTCACCTCCCCCGAGGCCCTCCTGCAGAGCCCCGAGTACGCGGCCCAGGTGAATGAGATCAAGCGCATCGGGGGCAAGAACTCCCCCAACCGGACCGCCGACCAGACGAAGCTCGCCCACTTCTGGGCCAACGACCTGGACGGCACCTACAAGCCCGTCGGCCAGCAGTACGACCACACCGCGACGATCTTCCGCAAGTACCGTCCCTACGGCAGCTCCTTCGAGAGCGCCAAGCTCTTCGGCCTGACCTCGGCCGCCCTCGCCGACGCCGCGATAGCGATCTGGGACTCCAAGTACGGCACCGACTGGGACGTCTGGCGCCCGACGGACGCCATCACCCGCGCCGGCGAGGTCCCGAATCCCGGCATCGTCGCCGATCCGGCCTGGCAGCCCGAGGAGCAGGACATCGCCGGAAACAGCTTCTCGCCCAACTTCCCGACCTACGTCTCCGGCCACTCGGGCGTCGGCGCGGCCTGGGCCGGCATCCTCAAGGACTACTTCGGCACGGACAACCTCTCGTTCACCGGGGGCACGGACGACCCGCTGGCCAAGGGAGTCACCCGCACCTTCACCAGCCTGAGCGCCGCCGCGAAGGAGAAGGCGGACAGCCGCAAGTACATCGGGGTCCACTTCGAGTGGGACAACGCCGCGGCGCTGAACCTCGGGTACAAGGTCGCCGACGAGGTCTACGGCACGATCCTCAACTGATCCCGCGGGCCGGTACCGGCCACCCGCACCGCGACCGGGGCGGCTCCTGACCGCACTCACCGTCCCGCGTCACGGCCGCGTCGGCTGTGCCGCGCCACCCGCACCCGGTTCCCGCAGCCGACCGTGCACCACTCGCGACGGGTGTGGCTCTTGACGAAGTAAAGGACACAACCCGGCGCGGGGCATGCTCTCAGCAGCTCCGCGCCGGTGCCCGCGAACAGCGCCACCGCCTCGGCCGCGATCTGGGCCAGAGCCGCGCGCCGCGGATCGTCCTCGGACCGGCGGCCGACCGCCGTGACGAGCCCTTCCTCCTGCACCAGCTCCTGCCACGAGGCGGCCCGGCGGGCCCAGGTGTTGAGCACCGCGAGATCGTCCGGGGGTGCGGTGCCACCCGCCGTACACACACCGGCGAGTGCCCGCAAGGACCGCCGCACTTCCAGGAAGTCCTCGAAGAGAGACGCATCCGCAGGGCCGGCCCGGAGCATTTCGCCGGCGACCGGGGCGGGGAACCGGACACGCTGCGCGGCAAGCCAGGCATCCAGGTCCGGCGGTCCGGCGAGGGCGTCGATCATCCGACCGCGCACACCGCCCTTGATGAAGACGGTGTTCACCAGATCGAGGGGCAGCGGTTCGCCGGTGAGCGGCAGCTCTCCGATCGCGGTCGACCGCGGGTCCTGCATGTCGCTCTCGCCCATCGGTCCATCCTGCCTCGTGGAAAGCAATGCACCAAGCTAATGGACAGGATACTCTCCATCCATTAGTTCACTCCTGTGTGTGAAGGGATCCTCCGTGTCCGAAACCCAGTTGCCCCTCGCCGCGCCACGACGCTGGACCGCCGCCCTCGCGGGCAAGGCGCCCGCCCGCCCGGCCCCCGCCTTCATCTCCGTGGCCACCCTGGGCGGTGTGACCGCACTGGTGCTGCTCGTCGCGATCGGCACCCTGCTGGACCAGACGGTGCTCATCCCACCGCTCGCCGCCAGCGCCGCCCTCGTGTTCGCCGCCCCCGCCCTGCCCCTGGCCCAGCCGCGCAACGTCATCGGCGGTCAGCTGGTCTCCGCCCTGGTCGGCTTCCTGGTCCTCGCCGTGGCGGACAGCTCGGTGTGGGCCTCGGCCGTCGCCGGCGGCCTGGCCATCGGCGCCATGGCCCTCACCCGCACCTCGCACTCCCCCGCCGCGGCCACCGCCGTCATCGTCGTGGTGGCCGAACCCTCGGCGGTCCTCTTCCTTCCCCTGCTCCTGCTCGCCACCCTGGTGATCGTCGGCGTCGGCATCCTCGCGGGGCGGTCCGGCAAGACGGTCCGCTACCCGTCCTACTGGTGGTAGGACCGGACCCGGATGACCAGCCGATACGCGCAACTGCTCTTCACCCCCGCGGTCCAGGAGCACCAGACGCGCCACGCGAGCAGACGCAATTACGCGGCGATGAGCCAGGGGCCCGCGCGCGCCGACTCCCTCACCCGCGCCGAGACCGAGTTCATCGCAGGCATGGACAGCTTCTACCTGGCGAGCACCGGATCCACCGGCTGGCCGTACGTGCAGCACCGGGGCGGTCCTCCCGGTTTTCTGCGCGTACTCGACGAACAGACCCTCGGCTTCGCCGACTTCCGGGGGAACCGGCAGTACATCACCACCGGCAACCTCGACACCGACGACCGTGTGTCGCTCTTCCTGATGGACTACCCGGCACGCAGACGCCTGAAGGTCCTGGGCCGGGCGAGGACCGCCGGCACGGAGGAATGGCCGAGCACGGCGAGCCCTCTCCTGCCGGACGGCTACTCGGCCGTGGTCGAGCGGATCGTGCTCATCAGCGTGGAGGCGTACGACTGGAACTGCCCTCAGCACATCCAGCCCCGCTTGACCCCCGCCGAACTGGGCGAGGCGCTCGGCCCCGTGCGGGAACGCATGGCCGCCCTGGAAGAGGAGAACGCGCGGCTGAAGCAGGCCCTCGCCGCGGGGAGGGCCCCGGGCCGTGAGCACTGAGACGTCCGCGCCTCCCACGACGGAGAGATCCGCGCGCGACCACCCGGGGATGCGCCGCGCGTTCCCGGGCGGCCGTACCACGCTGGGGCTGATCACACCTCTGGAGTCCTTCACCGGCGACGTCCCCACCATGGCGAACCACCTGGCACTGGCCCGCGCGGCCGAGACAGCGGGGTTCGCCTCGCTGTGGGTGCGCGACGTGCCGCTCCTCGTACCCGGCCAAGGTGACGGCGGACAGCTCTTCGACCCCTGGGTCTACCTCGGAGCCCTCGCCGCCGTCACCGAGCACATCACCCTCGGCACAGCCAGCACGGTCCTTCCGCTGCGCCATCCCGTCCATGTCGCGAAGGCGGCGGCCTCGGTGGACCTGCTCTCGGGCGGCCGCATGCTCCTCGGACTGGCCGCCGGCGACCGGGCCGACGAGGTACCGGCGTTCGGTCTGGCGAAGACGGACCTGCCCACCCGCCTACGGGACGGCTGGGCCTACATCCGGCACCTGCACGACTCCCCGGGAGACCGTCACGCCTCGCCTCTGGGCGAACTGCCGACCGGATCGAGCCTGCTGCCCACCCCCGCCCACGGGCGCATCCCGCTGCTGATGACCGGCAGGGGCGGGCAGCGGCTGGAGTGGACCGCCGCACACGCCGACGGCTGGCTGTACACGGCTCTCGAGCCGGAGGCGCAACGGGCCAACACCGCCCGTTGGCGCAGGCTGACGGGCGAACCGGGAAGCCCTCGGCACAAGCCCTACGCCCAGGCCGGCTACCTCGTCCTCGACGAGGATCCACGCGCCGCGCCCCGCCGCCTCCCCCAGGGGTGGCGAATGGGGCGCGAGCCACTCCTGGACCTCTTCAAGACCTACGAGGCCGGCGGCGTCGACCAGTTGATGCTGAACCTCCGCTTCAACACCCGCCCGGCCGAGGACGTCATGGGGGAACTGGCCTCGTACGTGCTGCCGCACTTCCCGTCCCCGGGCACGGGCGGGTAGGGACTGTCCCGTACACCGTGGTGGCCCCACCAAGGTCGCCTCCCGCATCAACGGCACCCTCGGCGCGGACGTCCGGGTCGGCGTCGTGCAGCGGGGTGACGGATCCGGCCGAGCGGGAGCGCGGCCGCACGGGGCGCGGGGCGGGCACCCGGTCGCGTGGAGCGCGGCGCGGGACGGCGGGCTGACGGACTGCCGGGATCCTGCCGGCAAGAGCTCAGAAGCGCATCATGGCGGCGACGCGCGCGGCGTGCTCGTCACGGTGGGCGGCGTAGCCGGCGAACCAGCGTCGCACCGAGCCGCAGGAGATGTCCCATGACGTGGCGAGTGCGGCGACGTCGGCCAGTGTCTGCTCCACGTCGGCCGTCTCCAGGGGCCAGTGACGGTTCGACGCGCCGCCGACGCGGGCGACTCTGTCGCCCCGGCGGATCATCGGCGCGTGATCGCGGGCCCCGGAAAGACGCCAGTGACGACCCGTGGTGAGGACGTTGCGCGCGAGGTAGCCGATGTCCGGGAACGCCGCGAGCACCTGCTCCAGATCGGCCCTGTCGTCCAGGATGTGGCCGGTGGAGCGGTGGTGGACGGCGGAGAGGGCCACGTACCGGTAATCGGGCAGCGGGTAGTGGGAGACGTGCCAGTCCTCACCCACCCAGTAGGTCGCCGCGTCCGCGTCCCACAGGTCGGCGATCAGCTCCGTCGGCACGACCGTGCTGTAGACCGCCGGCCGTTCCCTGGTGAGGACCAGCGCGTCTCCGGTGATCTCCCGCCCGTCGGCCAGCGCGACGACGACGGACTCGGCGTGCTGGTAGTGATCGACCACTTCGCTGCCGGGGCACAACGAGACGGAGTCCAGCTCCTCACAGGCGTCGAGCAGCGGCTCGTAGAGGTCGAGATGGTGGGCCGACGCGAGCGGCGTGCTGGTGTTGAGGTCCCACGCGAAGAGCGGGTCACGGGCGAGACGGTCCCCGGACACGCCGTCCATGAAGCGGAGATCGTCGATCGTCAGCGACCGGTCGCGCACGGCCTCGCCGACCCCGAGCAGTCCGAGCAGCCGCAGGGTCCGCGGCGTCAGTTGCACACCGGCAGCCCGTCCCAGGAAGTGCAGCCGCGGTTCCAGGACGAGCACATGGTGCCCGCGCCCGCCCAGTGCGACCGCTGCTGCCAGACCGCCGAGGCCGCCCCCGGCTACGAGAATTCGCATGCCTCGATGATGGCGCGCGGTGGTCACACGGGGCGACGAGGTGAGGGCACGTATGTCAGGGCCTGCCGTGAATCTGACACTCTTCGATAAACGATGTTTAGTCAACGCGAAGTCCGTTTCGTGAGCTTCAGGCTGAGAATCCGACGCGTTCCATGGAGGCCATGCACTGGCTCCACGGCCGGACCCGCGACCTGGCCGCCGCGACGACCTGGGCGACGTGCGCGGCGGCCGCCAAGGTCATGTGCCGATGCCATCCGTCGGAACTCCGCCCCTCGTAGTCGAGGGTGCCCACGTGCGAGGCCGACTTGGCGAAATCCTGCTGGGTGCGCTGGGAGAACGTGGTGAGCCGGAGCAGGACCCCGAGCGGCGTACCGGTCAGGTTGGTCAGCCAGCACCGTACCGGCTGCCCCTGGCCCTGATCCCACCGCCCGAGCAGCAACAGCGGATGCCCCGCCCATTCCACTGGGACGCCGGCCACCAGCCCGGTGCGCACGGCGCCCGTGGCCGGGTCCGTCCACTCCACGGGGCGGCGCAGCATCCGGCTCAGCTGGAGGAGACGGGCGGCAGGTACGGCACGGTGCCCGCCGTGCCCCTGGGAGGTGACCGGGAGTCCGGCGGGGATGGCCGCCAGCAGCGGGGAACCGATCCGCATGTGCCGGTCGAAGACGGGACGCAGGCAGAGGCCCGGGAGGTCCAGGACCACCGGACGGGGCCCGACCGCGCTGTGATCGAAACCCACCGTCGCGGCGGCGACGTCATGGGCTCCCGGCTCACCCGGAGGCAACAGCGTCCACCTGACGGGCACGGAGACGTCCTTGGCTATGCCCCATACTCCGAGCGCCTGTTGGCCTCTCCTGGGAATGGGGTGCGCCTGTACCACCCAGGCCCCGAAACCCAGTTCGCGGTCCGCGTAGCGCTGTAGGGAACGGCTGACGGCAGCCCAGTCCCAGGGGGACTCGGCGATGAAGTGGTGCAGGCTCTGCGCCACTTCGGGGCCGCCGATGTGCGAGGCGATGTTGCGGACCGACTTGCGACCCTCGACCGCGGTCAGCCCGCGCAGATACTGGGTCGCCCGGCGCCTCTGGTCGCTGCGCCGCAGCTCGGTGAAGAGCGACTGGGACAACTCGTCCAGAACACCATGATGGTACGGATCGGCCGGTGAACGGCGCATTCGGTCCCCCTGAAGCACGTCTGCGGTGGTCAGCCCCTGGTGACCGGTTCATGCACCGGTGAGGGTGACGAGCGCTGTGAAGATCTCCTGATCGCTCTGCCGGGCGGTGACCAGCACCCGCCGTACTCCGACGTCGTCGTCGGAGTACGGATGGGCCGTTATCCAGCAGGGCGTGTCGAGTTCGGCGTAACGCCGAAAACGCGTCTCCATCCCGATGACCACTGCCGCGTCGGCGACGGACCGCACGGTGGCGTACGCGGCCTGGCGAGCCGCCTCCAGAAGCAGCATGCCGGGGGTGTGGTCGACCGGGTGGTCGAAGAGGAACCGATGCGAGGTGTCCACCCTCAGCTGCCAGCCGGCCCCGGAGGTAGGAGAGAGGACGACGTCGTCGGCACGGCCCCGCCCCACTTGGTCCGCCGGAACGGGTGGGCCGGCGGGGAGGGCTATGGTCCGGACATGGGCGACATCGGCGTAGCCCCCGCGCAGGCGGGCGTAGACTTCGGGGTCCTGAACCGTGAAATCGGTGCGCGCGTCCGCGAGTTGAACTCCATTTCGGTAGACCTCCATGGAGAGGCTGAGGGCCGAGGCTCTTCCCTTCCGGTACTTCACCCGATCGCATCCGATCCTCAGCTCCAGGTCTGCCGCGTCACCGTCGAAACGCAGCAGGGCGGGCAGGAGATTCCAATCGTAGGTCTGCCAGAGCAGGTGATGCCCGAACGGCACGTGGAATGCGGAATGGGAGAGCAGAGGAAATGTCTGCCGCACCGTCTCACTCAGTCGCAGCGGGTCGTGCAGCCCGTGGCGTACTTCGTAGAAGGGGTGCGCTCCAGGCCAGTTGGCGTGAACCGTGAAGTCACTCGGGCCGGTCCGCTGCCAATCGGTGAGCAGGACCTCGGCCGAATCGGTCTTGTGGGTGTGGGCCTGGGGCACGGGTGAGCGGGGCGAATCACCGACTCCTCCTTCACGGACATGCTCAAGTGGCGACAAGGCGTTCTTCCCTGGTGCATCCTTCCGGCGCGGTAGGCACCGGCATCGTGATCCACGATACATATAACATAAAGATCATTATCTTTGTTTTACGGAAAGGATGTACGCAGGTGGACCGGAGTTCACGACCCTTGCAGCCGAGGGCGGCGCGCACACGGGAGATACTCCTCAGAGCTGCGGCGGACGTGTTCGCGGAGGTGGGTTACACCCGCGCGAGCCTCGTCAAGATCATCGACCGAGCCGGGCTCACCACCGGCGCCGTGTACTTCCACTTCAAGTCCAAGGAAGGACTCGCCCGCGCCGTGATCCACGAGCAGGCAGCGGACTTGGAGTTCCCCCAGGGCGAGGCCGGGCTCCAGCGCCTGATCAACACGACCACCTACCTGGCTGTGGAACTGCAGCACAACACGCTGCTGCGCGCGGGGGTACGGCTCGCCGTGGAGCAGAACGAGGTGGACCTCCAGGAGTACGAAATCTACGCCTGGTGGGCCGAACGGTTCCAGGAGGAGCTGTTCGCCGCCCGGTCGAAGGGTCAGTTGCTCCCGTCGGTCGACGAAGCCGCGTTCGCCTCCGTGCTGGTGGCGGCGTACACGGGGACGCAGATCATGTCACAGCTCGCCACCAAGAGGCTCGATCTGCCCCGTCGCATCTGCGACTTGTGGTGCTGTCTGCTTCCTGCCCTCGCTCCCGCCGAGGTCATGGCCCGCCTTATGGTCCCGGTGGCCGCCGCTCAGGACGGCGGATGACCTCTCCGCAGATCGTGCTGACGGGGGCGAGCGGGTTCATCGGTTCCAAGGTCCTGCGCCGTGTACTGGACCAGAACCCCGCGTCCGGGGTCCGCGCCGTCGTCCGGGGCCGCCCTCCCGAAGGGTTCGACCAGGCCCGACTCCACTGGTTCCAGGGCGATCTGACGCGGCCCGGGACACTGGAGGGTCTGTGCGAGGGCGCGGACGTCGTGCTCCATCTGGCGTCGAGGATCGCCGGGACCGAGCCCGAGTGCGCGGCGGTGAACGCCGACGGCACGGCCGCCCTCGTCGAGGAGGCGAGAAGGGGTGGCGTACGGCGGATCGTCCAGCTCTCCACTGCCGCTGTGTACGGCCACGGGCCGCATCGCGGAATCACCGTGGACGAGGTACCCCCCGCACCGGTGTCCCCGGCCAGCCGTACGCGGCTGCGGGCGGAGCGTGTCGTCACGGAGGCGGGAGGCACGGTCCTGCGGCCCGGGCTCGTCACCGGTCACGGCGACCGCTGGGTCGTGCCGGCCCTCGCCGACCTGGTGGAGCGGGTGCCCGCCCGCTGGAACGGCGGCAAGGGGCTCACGTCGATGGTGGACGCCGACGACCTGGCACGGCTCATCGCGCGGATGGCGACGCTGCGGGACGAGCCGCCCGCAGGAGTCCATCACGCCAGCCACCCCGTGCCGGTACGCAACCGGGATCTGATGGCGGAACTCGATCGCCTCGGCATCCTGCCGCTCGCTACGGCGGACTGGACCTGGCAGCAGTGCCTGGACCATCTGCGGCGCTCGCCGGGCCGGGTGGGCGAGCGCCAGTTCGCCCTCCTGTGCGGCGACAACTGGCAGCGCAGTGACACGATCTGGCGGCTGGCCGGGCTTGATGCGGGCCCCGGTCCGCTGGAGCGCCTCACGTCCGCGGCGCCCTGGTACCGCGCGTACCTCGCCGGCCGGAACGGTTGAGGACGAGGACGGGAACCCGGTCGAGGGCTGGAGCGTGCCCCGGCCACCGGTGGGGCGCCCGGCACGGTGGCCGGGTTCGTGCCGGGCCGGGTGGCGGCGACCTCGCTGCCCGTCTTCTCCTCCGGCACCGTGCGAGGAGGCGGCTCCCGGCCAATGCTGCGTAGTGGAGCGCGGGTGCCGCGCCGTCGGGGCCGGCCACGGAGTGGATCAGCAGGCCGGTCGTCCGTGGGTGACGCTCGACGCGCCTGGTCGGCAAGGCGACCAGCGGCCCACCGCCCGCCGTGGGGACGGGGGGGACGGTTACGAGGCGGCCCGCGGTCGAGAGGCTCGTCGCGGGGCCGGCGGAGAGTTCGAGCGGCGTGCCGCTGAGCACGGGTTCGGCCGTGCCCGCACGGAAGACGGCCACGACACAGCCGGTCGGGTCGGGCACGCACGAGAATCCCGGGCGGCGGCAGATGGCGGGGGCACTGCGGTCAGGGCGCCTTCGGGGCGAGCACCGCCTCGTGGGAGGTCTCTTCCAGCGGGGCCGGAGCCGGGACGTCGCGTCGGCCGCGCGCCCACATGGCCAGCGAGAGAACCAGCGCGACGGAGGTGGCGAGCGCGGCGGTGAGGGTGACGTCACGCACTCCGAAGCCGAGGTCGATGGTACTGCCTCCGAGCCAGGCTCCGAACCCGTTGCCGAGGTTGAAGGCGGACACGTTGGCCGAAAGCGCGAGGGCGGGGGCAGCTGCGGCCACGGCCAGGATCCGGGCCTGCAGCGCCGGGATGATGGAGAATCCCGCGGCGCCGAACACGAACAGCGCGGCGGCCGCCGGGATCTGGAAGGGGGCGGCGAACCAGAAGATCACCAGTGCGCCGAGCAGCGCGGCCTGCGCGCCCAGAACCCCGCGCATCACGTTCTTGTCGGCGGCCTTTCCACCCAGGATGTTGCCCAGGACCGAACCGATGCCGAAGACGATGAGCAGTACTCCCACCATGGGAGCCGCGAAGTGGCTGACGTCGCGCAGCAGCGGAGCCAGATACGTCGAGGTCGTGAACACCGCTCCCTGGGCCAGGACGGTGATCAGCATGGAGAGCTGGAGGCTCCCGCTGCGGAACACCTTCATCTGCTCCCGGAGCGAGAGTTCTTCCCCGGTCGCCTCCTGACTCTCGTGGGCGAGCACCCTGGGCACGAACTTCTGGATCAGCAGGCCGCACAGGACGGCGAAGAGCGTGACGTAGACGAAGGTCGCCCGCCAGCCGAACTGCTGGCCGATGACCGTGCCGATGGGAGCGCCGAGGACATTGGCGAAGTTGAAGCCGAGGGCGATCTTGGCCATGGCGGTTGCCTGCTTGTCCGGCGGGGACATGAGCGCGGCCACGTGCCAGGCCACCGCGGCGAAGGTGCCGTGGCTGAGCGAGGTGAAGACGCGCGCGCCCATCAGCGTGCCGTAGTTGGGGGCCAGCGCGGCGATGACGTTGCCCACGATGAACACCCCCATGAGGGTCAGCAGGAGAACCTTCCGGGAGACCTTGGTGGTGAGCAGGGTGATGATCGGGCCGCCGATGGTCACCCCCAGCGCGTAGCCGGTGACCAGCATGCCGACTGTCGGGATGGACACGTTCAGGTCGGCTGACATCTCGGGCAGGATCCCGGCGATGACGACCTCCGCGGTGCCCACGCAGAAGACCCCGAGCATCAGGGCCAGGAGAGGCAACGGCATGATGACCCGATCCTTTCGTAGAAAGCTGGCTTTTTATCAATGCATATGAATGCATGTAGATGATGACCGAACGAGGCTGCCTGGTCAACTCCGCAAGGAGTTAGGCTGGAGGAAGCGGCGACGGAACGCGCTGCATGTCCAAAAAACCACTGGAGGGCCACGTCGATGGAGACTTGGGTACCGGGAGCCGGACGGGACGAGGTCGCGCTCTGGCGACAGCTCACCCTCTTGATGGAGCAGGCCAATGCGACCGCGGGGAAACGGCTGACCCGATGTCATGGCGTCTCCGTGAACGAGCTGCTCCTGCTGCTCCCCCTGGCGGAGCGGCGTGACGGCACTCTCCGGATGTCCGAACTGATCCGGAGCCTGGGCGTCAACCAATCGGTGGTGAGCCGCATGGCCGCCCGGCTGGAGGACGCCGGGTGGGTCACCCGTCGCAGCGCCCCCGACGACAAGCGCGGGGTGGACGTGCAGATCACCGTGGCGGGCCGGCGCCTGGCGGGCGAGGCCGAGCAGACCCTGCGCAGGACGCTCGCCGAGGTTCTCGACGCGGCGGCACTCAACGACCCCACGGCTTCCCTGGTGGCTCGCCTGCGCTACGCGCCGGCCACCCCGCTCGGCTGATCCCGACTCGGCCCGGCCCCGCCTGTACCACCAGGGCTTCTTGAGCAATTACATGCATTCACATGCATTCAAAGTGGCGCGCATCACGTTGCGGTTCATGCGTTCGACGGAATAGTGTCCGGTCTCGTCGGGATGCGGGGTGGCCGGATCCGCCCAAAACCTCCCGCAGCCCTCGCAATGGCTCCTGTACGTGCCGCACCGGCCACACCCCACGAACGGGGTGACCGGCGGTGCGGTGATGTCCCCTGCTTGCTCTCGGCGACTCAGAAGCTTCCCTGGAGGTCCTGCCATGACCACTGCCACCGTGTCCACCGACATGAAGCTGCCCGTCGATCTGCCCAAGCCGCCCGGCCTGCACTGGAACGTCCGCGCGCATCAGCCCGTCGACTACAGCGTCAGGATGGTCCGCGGGCTCCTCGATCTGGACAACCCCGCGCTCGCCCGTGCCTGCGGCGGCGGCCTCGGGACCCCGCAGCGCTGCCTGCTGGCCATCGACGCCGTCGTCGACACCCTCTACCGGGACCGGTTCACGGAGTATTTCGCCCACTGGCAGATCGAGCCGTACTGGCAGGTCGTCCAGGGAGACGAGGACGCCAAGTACCTGGACCAGGCCGTCCGCGTCACCGAGGCCATGTCGTCCATGGGCATCCTGCGCCGCGCCGAGAAGGTCATCGCCATCGGCGGAGGCGTCGTCCTGGACATCGTGGGCTTCGCCGCCAGCATGTACCGCCGGGGCATCCCCTACGTACGGATCCCCACCACGCTGGTCGGGCAGATCGACGCCGGGATCGGCGTCAAGACCGGAATCAACTACGGACACCACAAGAACCGGCTCGGCGCCTACTTCGCCCCCGAACTCGCTCTGATCGACCCGAACTTCCTGCGCACCATCGAGCCGCGCCACGTCGCCAACGGTCTCGCGGAGATAATAAAGATGGCGCTGGTCAAGGACGCCGCGCTCTTCGATCTGCTCGAAACGGCGGTCGGCACCATCACCCCCGAGTCCCTGGCCGTGTGCGGCTCGGCGGTCAGCGAGGTCCTGTCCCGGGCGATCTCGGGCATGCTCGACGAACTGGAGCCCAACCTGTGGGAGCAGGTGCTCGAACGGTCCGTCGACTACGGGCACACCTTCAGCCCTTCCCTCGAACTCCGGGCCGACCCTCCGCTCCTGCACGGCGAGGCGGTCGCCGTCGACATGGCGATCTGCGTGGCCGTCGCCCACCTGCGCGGACACCTGTCGCGGAGTGACGCCGACCGCGTCCTCAAGCTGCTCCAAGGTTTCGAGCTCCCCGTGTCCCACCCGGTCTTCACGCGCGAGCTCCTCGAAGAGGCGCTCGCCGACGCGGTCAAGCACCGCGACGGGCTCCAGCGGGTTCCGCTGACCGAGGGCATCGGCTCCGTCGTCTTCGCCAACGACCTCACCGGCGAAGAGCTGGGCGGGGCTCTGGAGTTCATCGAATCGTGGAAGGCCGGCACCGACGCCGACCTGGTCGGTGCGTCGGCGTGAGCCCTGCCATCACTGTCTTCGACGTGGGCGGAACGCACATACGTCAGGCTTGGTGGCTGAGGGAGGGGGAACTGCGGGGGCGCACCTCGCGCCCGTCCCCCGGCTTCCGCCGCCATCCGGGGGCGAGCGTCGCGGAGCTTCAGCGGATGATGGTCCATGAGCTGTGCGACGCCGTCGCGGAGACGCCCGACCCCGTCGTCGGCGTCTCGTTCGGCGCCGCCCTCGACCACCGCTCCGGAGTCGTCTACGCGTCCGCGCCGCTGTGGGGTGACCACAGCGAGCCGTTCGACTTCAAGGCCGCGCTGTCGGCCCGACGGCCCGACGTCACCTGGCACGTCGTCAACGACGTCACGGCCGCGCTGCTGCACGCGGCTGCCGACCCCGGCCGCGCACGGCACCGCAAGGTTCTGCTGGCCACCATCAGCACCGGCATCGCCTGCCGCACCGTCGACCGGCGACAGGGCCGGGACCGCATCCCGGTGGACGGCTGTGGGCTGCAGGGCGAGATCGGCCACCTGCCGGCGGTCACCGAACTGGCCGGCCGCGCGGTGAAGCTGCCCTGCGACTGCGGGGAGGTGGGGCATCTGGCGGCCTACTCCTCGGGACCCGGCATCGCGCGGATGGCTCAGATCCTCAAGGAGCGGGAACCGGCCGGGTGGAACGCGTCACTGCTCGGCACGCTGACCGCCGACGGCACCGCGTTCGAGCCGGCCCTGCGGCGCGCCCTCGACGAACGGGACGTCCTGGCCGGTGACTTGCTCGACGCGGCGACTTCGCCGGTCGCGGCCGTGCTGCGCACCGCGCTCTGCCTCGACCCGGAGATAGACGAGGCGGTGCTGACGGGCGGTGTGGTCCACGGACTCGGACAGCACTACCGCGACGCCCTGATGAGGCACTTCGACCGGGACGGTCTGTACATGACCAGTGAGCGTGACCCCGCGTGGCTGGAGCGGCGCGTCACCGTCACCGGACCCGGCGAAGCCGACGCCCTGGTGGGCGCGGGGATCGCGGCGTACACCGGAGCGGTGGCATGAGCGGACCGGAGACGAGTCATCTGGCTCTCGTCCGGGAAGCCGGACGGGTCAGGCTGCGCGCCCGGCCCACCCAACGGCCCGCGCCGGGAGAACTGCTGGTGACCACGCCCACCGCGGGTCTGTGCGGCACGGACGTGCAGATGCTGCGCGGCCTCCGCGACGACCCCGCCCCGGTCATCGGCCACGAAGGCGTCTGCCGGGTGGTGGCCGCCGGGGCCGGGGTACCGGACGCGTTGGCACCGGGCACATCGGTCGTCATCAACCCGACGCACGGCTCCGACCCGTCGTTCCTGCTCGGACACAACGTCGACGGACTGCTCCAGGAACGCACACTCATCCCCGCGACCGCGGTACGGGACGGATTGGTCGTTCCGCTCGAAAGAGAGCTGGACCCGGTCCTCGGCGCGCTCGCGGAACCGCTGGCTGCCGTCGGGTACGCCCTCGGTCTGCTCGCCACCGCGGCCCCGCGCACGCTCGTCGTGTACGGCGACGGGACCATCGGACAGCTCGCCGTGCGCGCCGCCCGGCGCGGGCTCGGTGACGACGTCCGTGTCGTCCTCGTGCACCACACCCGTGAGGGCCTCGAGTGGAGCGCCCAGCGCCCCCTGCCGGGCGTCGAGCTGACGCTGGGCGAGGTGTCACGCGCGGAAGGGCCGGTGGCGGTCCTGCTCGCCACGCCCCGCACCGGCACGCTCCAGGCGCTGGAGGCGGCGTTGCGGATCGGCGGCGAGGACCTGACCGTCGACCTGTTCGGCGGTCTGCCGCCCGGCGCCGCCAGCACGCTGCTGCCCGGCGTGGACCTGGCAGCCGTACGGGCCGCCAACTGCGCGGGGCAGCCGGTACCGGCCGTGTTCACCACGGTGCGTACCGCAGAGGGGCACAGAGTCCGGCTGACCGGCCACCGCGGGGTGGCGAACTCCCATCTCCTGCGAGCCGCAGCCGAGTTGAGCGACTCCCCCGCCCTGTACCGCGACGTGGTGACCCACGTCGTGGGACCGCTGGAAGCCGCCGCGATCATGAGCCGTCTCGCGACCGGTCCCGGACGCACCGTCGACGGCGCACGCCTCATCAAACTCGCGGTGCGCTTCGCACAGGCACCGCCGCACTCACGGGAGTCGGCATGACAGACCAGAACGGAAACCGGCGCCGCGCGCTGGTGGTCGGGGGGTCCACCGGCATCGGCCGCGGCGTCGCGGACGCCTGGGCCCGGTCCGGACTCGACGTCACCGTGCTCAGCCGCTCCGTACCGGCGGGAGAGGGCGCCGACCGGCTGCGGTGGCTGCCCACCGACCTCACCGACGGTGCGCGGTTCGCCGAGAACCTGGCGCTCGTCACCGAACGCCCGCTGCACGGCGTGTGCTTCTCGGCCGTCCACTACGGCGACCGCCGAGCCCACTTCCGGGACTGCGGTGAGTCGGAGTGGCGCCGTCAGATCGAAGTCAATCTGCACGGTCTGTGGACGACGCTGTCCCGGACGCTGCCCGCACTGAGCCGTCCGGGCGACCCCGGTGTGTTCCTCGGCATCTCCTCCGAGGTCGTCTACAACGCGGGACCCGGACGTTCGGGTTACGCCGCGTCGAAAGCGGCGGCATCGGCCCTGCTCGACTCGGTCACGCAGGAGGAAGGCGCCCGGGGGCCCGGCACCGAGGCCGTACGCATCATCCAGGCACTGCCCGCCGCGATGGTCGACACGCCCGGCATACGGCGCCGGCGCCCCGACGGATTCGACTACAGCGCCTACATGGAACCCGCGAGCTTCGCACCGCTGGCCCGGGAACTGGCCCTTACCGCGGGTGCCGGGCTCCACGGGGCGCACCTCGTGGTCGACGGCGGAGGGACGTGGTCCCCGGTCGGCGAGCGGCTGCCGGTGTCGCAGAGCCGCGCGGTGTCATGAGCCGCGCTCCCCTCGTGGGGCTGGTCGACTGGCGGCTTCCCGGGGACCACTTCGACGCGGCCACCCTCGCACACGACGTGGGGGCCGACGGCCTCCAGCTCGATCTCGGAGGGCCGGGCCGCGGGCCGTGGCTCGACGCGCCGGGCGTCCTCGACCGCGTACGGGACACCTGCGCCCGGCTCGGTGTACGGCCACTCGCCGTGGCGGGCAACACCCTGAACGACATCGGCCTGCACACTCCCGCGGAAGGGCCCGTCCGCGGCGTCCTGACGCGGGTACTCGACGCGGCCGCGGCCCTCGACGCCCCGCTGGCGTTCGTCCCCAGCTTCCGGCGCAGTGAGATACGCGAGGTGGGGGATCTGCGGCGGACGGCCGCCCGGCTCAGCTGGGCCGCGAAGGAAGCAGCGGCCCGGGGACTGCTCCTGGCGAACGAGAACTCCCTGGCGCCGCGCCGGGCGCTGGCCCTCGTGGAGGAGGTTGCGGAGCCGAACTTCAGGCTGCTCCTGGATACGTACAACCCTCGCGCACACGGCGTCGACGTGGTGGAGCTCATCGAGGCGACCCATGCCTGGATCGCGCCCCAGATCCATCTCAAGGACGGCACGGACGGCGTCGTCGCCCGGGAACCGCTGGGTGAAGGAGACGGCCGCGTGTGGGAGGCACTCACCGCCCTGCACGGAGCAGGGAGCACACCGTACGCGCTGGTCCTAGAAAACGATTACCGCGACGGCGACCTGAGCCGTCTCACGGCAGACATCACACGTACCCTTCGGCACGCTCCTTGGAGTCACGTTGCAGAATCTTCCGTCCGCGTACACCTCGACCACGCTCCTGGACGGCACGGTGAGTCTCAGCAAACGCGTTTTCCCGTATGACGCGCTGCGCGAGGACACCGTCGTGATCAAGACCGAGTACCTCGGCATCTGCCGGGCGGACGCCAAGGAGATCCGTGGCTCCCGCGACGTCCCGCAGGACCGGGGACCGCTGTTCGGCCATGAACTCGTCGGCACCGTCTGCTACGCCGGTTCACGCACCAGGTTCCGGGACGGCGAGACAGTCACCTTCAACCCCAACATCACGCCGACCCGCACCACGGGATTCGCCGAGTACGTCTTCGTCCACGGCAGCGAGGAACAGTTGGAGCAGGCCGTGGTGCGCGTGCCCGCGGCGGGCATGGGGCAGGGCGCTTGGATGCCGGAACCGTTCGCCTGCATCGTGCACGCGGTCAAGAAGCTGCTCGAACTCGCCGGCCCCGCATCGTTGCGGGGAAAGCGGACGGGCATCGTCGGCGCCGGGTGCGCGGGCCTCATGTTCGCCATGTACGCCCGGCACCTGGGTGCCCAGGTCACGGTGTTCAACCGCGGCGAGCAGCGTCGTTCCTTCGCCCGCGAGCAGGAAATACTCGCTGCGCACGAGACACACGCGCTGGCGGACGCCGACTCCTTCCGCGACGAGTTCGATGTCGTCGTCGTCGCGCCCACCATCGCCACGACGCAGATCCTCGAAACCGCGGCCGGCATCACGGCCGACGGAGGACACCTCCTCGTCTACGGCGGCACACGCAAGGGCGACATCTTCCCCGCCGGCCAGGCGGACATCGACACGATCCGCAGGCAGGAACTGATCGAGCCCGTGTCGTACGGGACCAAGAGGTTCCACCTGACGGGTGCCTACGGCTGCTTCAAGGAGGACTACGAGGACGGATTCCGTCTGCGTGCCGAGCACCCGGAAGCGTTTCCCCTGGAACGGCTCGCCTCGCGGTCCATCGGCCTCCATGAGTTCCCCGAACTCATCATGGACATCGCCGCAGGAGCGACGGACCACCCGGGGAAGGTGCTGATCAGGATCTGACCGACCGGGCCGGGTGGCCCGGCGATCGAGGGTGGGGCGGCTGTGGGGGCGGCCGGAGAAATCGGTCGTCCCGCACGAGCGGAACCGCTCCCGCCGTTCACCTGCGCGGCGCAGCCCGGTCGGCCTGCACTCCCTCGTACGACGACCTCCGAAGACGTCCGGCCACCCGGCGGCCAACCCTCACCACCCGGCAAAGCCGCTGGCTGGCGGCGGCGCGACAGGATAAAGGTTGGGAATCAGATGGAGCCCCACGTCACGGTGGGTGGTCCTCGGACGTGCCCGAGCCCCCTGCCGGATTCGAACCGACGACCTACGCACGCCAGGGGCTGCAGGGTGACCCAGGGTGTGCTGGGCGGTGTCCGTGAACCGGCTCTGTCCCGTAATCAGTGGTGGCGCCGTGCAGTGATCGCTGGAGGAGAGAGCCAATTCCCCTGACACTCCCTCGGAACGAGCGTCGAGATATCGCCGCAACTCCCACGACGCACATAACGCACACCACCCAAACCCGCAGGTCAGGAAGCCTGTGCGAGGGGTTCCAGGATCGCCACACACTCCACGTGGTGCGTCATCGGAAAGTGTCGGCCTGGGCTGGTGACCGAAAAGACCAGGTCAGAGCAGTTTTTTCGGCTCGCCGCGCAGCCTGAGTGCACCCAGAGCGTCAAACGAGCGTGACGGTCGACAGCCTGTCCCGCCCACTCGGGCCAGGCCGAGCCGCCACGACCAGTTGCCCCAGCGGCCTCCGTCCCGCCACCGCAGAAGCCGGCCGCGTGGCGGGCGGACAGGCCAGAGCTGCACACGCGACTCCTGGCGAATGCGATCGCCCTCGGCTCCCCCGTATCCGCCGGTCTTCACCGGCGGATACGCCAGGCTTTCGATGTCGCAGCCGAAAATCCGGTATCCGTGGCCGATGGCTGCGCGATGATCGGCGCCCCTGGCGTACGCCCGACCGGTACAGGTCACCAGCTCCGCAACGGGCAGCCAACTGGACAGCGGATGATCCGCTCTTCGCCCGCGGGCCTGACAGCAGCTCGGCGAGCCGGCAAGGCGTGCTTCGCGGGACAGCGCCGCCGTGCGCGTCCTCGGGCAGCGTCTCGGGCATCGCAGAGCAGTGAAGTCGCCCGCCAGCTCCGCGAACGGGGCCGGCTCCAGATGGACCAGCTGGAGGCGTACGGCGACTACCTGTTCGGCGCCGTCGACTTCCTGGAGGGCGAGAGCGTCTGGCACCGCGACATCAAGCCGGACAACGAACGCCCCACCGGACGGGGCCGGCCCCCGGCGGAGCGCCAGAAGCCAGCACCGCACACGGAACCTCGTTCCACCCCGGGACGTCACGACATCGCACGTCAGGGCACTGGGAACCAGGTCGACAGGCGCTTTGCGATGACCGGCACATCGACGTTGTCCTGCGCGACTTCCTCGACGAACGGGCCGGCAATTGAGACCGGCGGCGGGGCAGTACTGGGGCTGACGCCGTTGAACCGCAGAAAGACACGCATGGCAAGCCAGGCCGTGCGTTTGTTGCCGTCAATCAGCGCGTGATTGCGGGCAACGGAGTGCAGAAGTGCCGCCGCCTTCTCGTGCAGGGTGGGATACAGCTCGGCTCCGAACACGTTGGTGCGGGGCCGTTCGATAGCTGACACCAAAAGTCCCATGTCACGCACGCTGTGCTCGGTACCGTTCACCGTGCGAGCGATGGCCAGGATTTCGTCGATCTGGATGTAGCGCACTTCGGTCACTTCAAGTAATCCAGGATCTCCGCGTCACTGTCCATGATCTCGGCCAGGACATCGTCGACCTTCAGCTCGGCCCGGTCCTGGGCGTCGCGGATGGCCTCGACAGCGAGCTCCTGCTTGCTTCGGCCCTCTCGACGAGCACGCTCGGTGAGCTTCGCGTCGAGATCGTCGGGGAGTCGGAGTGTCATCGCCATACAGCGATGATACCGGGCTGGTATCACGGTGGCGAGGTGATACCAGCCACTCGAGACCTCGAACCACAGCGCCACGTCCTGGGGCCCGGACGGGCCACGCGCTCGGCTGCAGAAGCGTGCGGCGGGACGGCAGTTCGCGGCGCCGCTGGGGGTGCGGAGGGACGCTCGTACCGGATTCCTTGACTCCGTGCCGACGGTCCGGTCCGCACAGCCCCAGCCGGAGAGGTCCGTGAGGTGGGGACTTCCGCTCTTCGAGCGTCAAGAATCTCGGATGAGACCCTGAAGGCGTCGCCCACTCAAGCGCGTCGCTGTCCAACCGGACCACAAGAGCGCAGGTCAGGCGCCCTTTGTGGCAGGCTCCAAAATCGCCACGCACTCCACGTGGTGCGTCATCGGGAACAGGTCGAACGCCCGCAGGGTGCGCACCTTGTACCCGCCCTCCCGGAAGTACGCGATGTCCCGGGCGAGCGCCGCCGGGTCGCAGGCGACGTAGGCGATCTTGCGGGCGCCCAGGCCCGAGAGGTGCTTGACGACCTGCTTGCCGGCGCCGGCGCGGGGCGGGTCGAGGACGATGAGGTCGCACTCGGTGATGCCGGTGCGGGGCAGGACCTGGTCGACTTTGCCGTGCTCGATGCGGACCCGGTCGAGGTCCTTCAGGTTGTGTCGGGCGTCCTCGACGGCGCGCTTGCCGGACTCGATGCCGAGGACCGCGCCCTTCTCGCCGATGCGCTGGCCGATGGCACCGGCGAAGAGGCCGACGCCGCAGTAGAGGTCGAGGGCCGTGTCGCTCTTGCGGGGCAGCAGGCCCTGCATGACGGCGCGGACCAGGGTGGTGGCGGCCTGCGGGTGGACCTGCCAGAAGCCGCCGGAGCCGACGCGGTAGGTGCGGTCGTCGGCCACCTCGCGGACGAAGGCGCGGCCGTGGACGCGGTGGACGCCGCCGTCGTGCTCTTCGACGCGCAGCACGGAGACCGGCTTGTCGAGCTCGACCAGGGGCAGTCGGCCGCCGGGCTTCGGGGTGAGGATGACCTGGCGGTCGTGGGAGCCGGTGGCGGAGATTGCCTCGACGCCGGCCAGCGTGGGCCAGGTGCGCTGCTCGATGCCGAGTTCGCTCACCCCGGGGGCGGCGATCATGCAGTGGTCGATCGGCTGCACGTCGTGGGAGCGGTGCTTGCGCAGGCCCGCGCGGCCCTCGTCGTCGACGGCGTACTGGACGCGGGTGCGCCAGGCGGGCACCTCGCCGGCGGGGAGCTTGTCGCCTTCGGCGGGCATGACGGTGCCGTCCCAGCCGGCCTCTTCCGGGGTGAGGCCCGCGAGGCGCTGGAGCTGCTCGGCGATGACCTCGCCCTTGAGCCGGCGCTGGGCGCCCGGCTTGGCGTGCTGCCAGTCGCAGCCGCCGCACATGCCGGGACCGGCGTACGGGCACGGAGCCGGCACGCGGTCCTTGGACGGCTCGATGACGGTGACGGCGTCGGCGCGCAGGAAGCGGGAGTCGGTGTCGCCGTCGGTGACCCGGGCGATGATCTTCTCGCCGGGGAGCGTGTGGCGTACGAAGAGGACCCGGCCCCCGTCGGTACGGGCGATGCAGTGGCCTCCGTGCGCGACGGGGCCGACCTCGACCTCGTACTCCTCCCCGACCAGCGACAACGTGGATTCGTTCTGCATGAGGGGAGGCTCCAGGGATCGGGGAGGACGAACAGGGGGGCCGGCGGCCGCGGACGGTGTTCCCGCGGCCTGAGCCGTACGGCGGTCCGACGCAGGCGGCCGGACAACAGCCCACCAGTCTACGTGGGTGCCGTCCGGCCGTTCACCACCGAAGGGCAGGAGGGCGACGCGCGCGCGGGAAGCCCGCCCGCGTCGCGGCGTCACGGCTTCTTCGCGTGCTCCTTCGGCCGGCGCTCGACCGGTCCGCGACGGACGGAGCCGGGGGCGGTCCACTCGGCGCGCCTGCGGGCCCGCTTCTTGGCGACCTCGGAGGACTCCAGCTGGTACGGCACGGAGGTGACCATGACCCCCGGGGTGAAGAGGAGACGCCCCTTCAGCCGGAGCGCGCTCTGGTTGTGCAGCAGGTGCTCGTACCAGTGCCCGACGACGTACTCGGGGATGTACACGCTCACCACGTCGCGCGGGCTCTCCCGGCGCAGCCCCTTGACGTACTCGATGACCGGGCGGGTCACCTCGCGGTAAGGCGAGTCGAGGATCTTGAGCGGGACGTTGATGCCGCGTCGCTCCCAGTCCTCGCGCAACGCCTTCGTCTCCTGGGCGTCGACGCTGATGGAGAGCGCCTCCAGGTGGTCCGTGCGGATCAGCTTGGCGTAGGCGAGGGCGCGCAGGGTGGGGCGGTGGAGCTTGGAGACCAGCACGATGGCGTGGACGCGCGAGGGCCGGACGGTCTCGTCGGAGGGGGTCTCGTCGGCGGCGATCTCGCGGGCGACGCGGTCGTAGTGCTTGCGGATCGCGGTCATCGTTCCGTAGAAGATGACCATGCCGAGGAGGGCGACCCAGGCGCCGTGGGTGAACTTGGTGGCGAGGACGACGACCAGCACCAGGCCGGTGAAGAACGCGCCGAAGGTGTTGATGGCGCGGGAGCGGATCATGTGGCGGCGCTTGGCCGGGTCCGTCTCGCTGCGCAGGTGGCGGTTCCAGTGCCGGACCATGCCCGTCTGGCTCAGGGTGAACGACACGAAGACGCCGACGATGTAGAGCTGGATCAGGCGGGTGGAGTCGGCGCCGTAGACCCAGACCAGCAGGATGGCCGCCCCGGCCAGCAGCACGATGCCGTTGGAGAAGGCGAGGCGGTCGCCGCGGGTGTGCAGCTGGCGCGGCAGGTAACGGTCCTGGGCGAGGATCGAGCCGAGCAGCGGGAAGCCGTTGTACGCGGTGTTGGCCGCGAGGAAGAGCACCAGGGCGGTGGCCGCCGCGAGGACGATGAAGAGGAACGAGCCGTCCCCGAAGACCGCTGCGGCGACCTGTGAGATCACCGGGTCCTGGACGAAGCCGGAGCCGACCGAGGAGCCGTTGTGGAACAGGTCCTTCGCCGGGTTCTCGGCCATCTTGACGTCGGTGACCATGGCCAGCGCGATGATGCCGCAGAACATGGTGACGGCCAGCAGCCCCATCATCGCGAGCGTGGTCGCGGCGTTCTTGCTCTTGGGCTTGCGGAAGGCGGGCACGCCGTTGCTGATCGCCTCGACACCGGTGAGCGCGGCGCAGCCGGAGGAGAAGGCGCGCAGCAGCAGGAAGACGAGGGCGAAACCGGCGAGGCCGCCCTGCTCCGGCTTGATGGTGAAGTCGGAGGTCGGCGCGTGCATGGAGTCACCGAGGACCAGCGACCGGAAGGCGCCCCAGGCGATCATGATGAAGACGCCCACGACGAAGAGGTACGTCGGGATGGCGAAGAGCTTCCCCGACTCCTTCACCCCGCGCAGGTTCATCAGGGTCAGCAGCACGATCGCGACGATCGCGCAGAGCGTCTTGTGCTCGATGACGAAGGGGATCGCGGAACCGAGGTTCTCCACACCGGAGGCGATCGACACGGCGACGGTGAGGACGTAGTCGACGAGCAGCGCGCTGGCGACGGTGAGTCCGGCCTTGGGGCCGAGGTTGGTGGTGGCGACCTCGTAGTCACCGCCGCCGCTCGGGTAGGCGTGGACGTTCTGCCGGTACGAGGCGACGACCGTGAACATGAGGACCACGACGGCGACCGCGATCCACGGGCTGAAGTGGTAGGCCGACACGCCCGCGATGGAGAGCACCAGGAGAACTTCTCCCGGGGCGTACGCCACCGAGGACAGCGGGTCGGACGCGAAGACGGGGAGGGCGATGCGCTTGGGGAGGAGCGTTTCCCCCAGCTTGTCGCTGCGCAGGGCCCGTCCGATCAGGATCCGCTTGGGCACGTCGGTCAGTTTGGACACGCACAGGATCGTAAGCGTTGCCCGAACGGCCGGTGCCCCCCGCCCGCACGTGGCACCCCAATCTCCTGCGATCAGCGGAGAAGTCGCCGGAATCCTTAACGCAATCCTTGCGCTTCCCCCGATCGGAGTCACGCCGCGCGGCCGGGACAACGCTGGGAGTCACGGGCGGGCGCCGACTCGGTGCGTCATGGCGGCGTACGCGCCCGCCCGAGCCGCTCCGCTCCTTCTCCCCCGCTCCTTTTACTCCGGCTTTGCCGCGGCTTTCACTCCTCTTGCACCGTCCTGGCTCCGCCTTTGCCGGGGCGCCCGGCCGAACGCACACTCGGGTGAGGCGGGCTGGGGGATGCCGCATAAGCTCATCCCCGGGCAACGACGGACGTGGTTGCCCCGTTTCTTTGCCCGGCAAGCCGAGAGAGAGTTGTGAGCACGGTGTTTTCGCAGGTCAGCCGGACGACCAGGACTGCGAGGTAGGCACAGGGTGCATATCGTCATCATGGGCTGCGGGCGAGTCGGAGCCGCTCTCGCGCAGACCCTGGAACAGCAGGGGCACACGGTCGCCGTGATCGACCAGGACCCCACGGCGTTCCGACGCCTCGGGTCCGGGTTCGGTGGCCGTCGTGTCACCGGGGTCGGCTTCGACCAGGACACCCTCCGTGAGGCGGGTATCGAGGAAGCGGGCGCGTTCGCCGCCGTCAGCAGCGGCGACAACTCGAACATCATCGCCGCCCGGGTGGCCCGCGAGATGTTCGGCATCGAGAACGTCGCGGCCCGCATCTACGACCCGCGCCGTGCGGAGGTCTACCAGCGCCTCGGCATCCCCACCGTGGCCACGGTCCGCTGGACCGCGGACCAGATGCTGCGGCGGCTGCTGCCGTCCGGCGCCGAGCCGCTGTGGCGCGACCCCAGCGGTGGCGTCCAGCTCGCCGAGGTGCACACCACTCCGGCGTGGATCGGGCACAAGATCAGCACGCTTCAGGATGAGACGGGGGTGCGCGTGGCCTTCCTCACCCGACTGGGCGAAGCGATCCTGCCGTCGTCCCAGACGGTCCTGCAGGAGGGTGACCTGGTCCACGTGATGATGCGTACGGACGAGGTCGCGAAGGTCGAGGCGGCCTTCGCCGAGGGCCCCGAGGAAGGCGGTCACTGATGCGCGTGGCGATTGCCGGCGCCGGCGCGGTGGGCCGTTCCATCGCGGCCGAGCTGCTGGAGAACGGGCACGAGGTCCTGCTCGTCGACAAGGCCCCCACCGCCATCTCGGTGGAGCGGGTCCCGATGGCCGAGTGGCTGCTCGCGGACGCCTGCGAGATCACCTCGCTCGACGAGGCGGCGCTCCAGCGCTGCAACGTGGTGATCGCGGCGACCGGTGACGACAAGGTCAATCTGGTCGTCTCGCTGCTCGCGAAGACCGAGTACGGCGTGCCGAGGGTCGTGGCCCGCGTCAACAACCCGAAGAACGAGTGGCTCTTCAACGAGTCGTGGGGCGTCGACGTCGCGGTCTCCACGCCGCGGCTGATGTCCGCGCTGGTGGAGGAGGCGGTGAGCGTCGGCGACCTGGTCCGGCTGCTGCGCTTCAGCCACGGCGACGCCAACCTGGTCGAGCTGACCCTGCCCCCGGAGTCGGCTCTGGCCGGTACGCAGGTGGGCGAGGTGGAGTGGCCCGAGGACACCTCTCTGGTGACCATCATCCGCGGTACCCGGGTACTGACCCCGAGCTCCGAGGAGACGCTGGAGGCCGGCGACGAGTTGCTGTTCGTGGCCGCGCAGGCACGCGAGGAGCAGTTGGAAGACCTGCTGTCGGTACGCCGGGGGGTATCGGCCGACGAGTGAGGGGCGCCGCGCCCGCGGCAGCCGTGACGGCGGAGGGGGCCGGGCCCCCGTGCGTACGCACGGGGGCCCGGCCCCCTCCGCCGTTTCCGCGGTGAGCGGGAGCTCACGCCCCGGGGTTCGTGCTCCCCCGGACGATCAGTCGGTGCGGGACCGTCAGGTCGTGGGCGGGGAGCTCGTTGCGGGGGCTGTAGATGCGGTCGGCCAGGCACTGCAGGGCCCGCGCCGCGATCTGGTGCTTGTCGGGCGAGACGGTGGTGAGGCCCGGGAAGCTGAACCGGCCGTCCTCGATGTCGTCGAATCCGACGATCGCCAGGTCCTCCGGCACCCGTACCCCCCGCGCGCGGGCCGTGTGCAGCGCGCCCAGGGCGAGTTCGTCGCTGAACGCGAAGACCGCGTCGGGGACGGGGCCACCGCCTCCGCCACTGCCACCTTCGCCCCCGCCGCTGCCGTCGCCGTCTTCGCCCCTGCCGTCGCCGCCCCCGGCGTCGAGCAGGTCCGCCATGGCGCGGGCCCCGTCGGCGCGGTGCAGCGAGGTCACGGGGCGTTCCCACCCGGGGCGGGGTTCGATGCCGGCTCTCCGCAGCGCCCGGCGGTACCCGGCGGTGCGCTGGTCCGCGGTGCCGTTCTCCAGGTGCGGCTGGAGGCCGATGGCGGCGATGCGGCGGCGACCGCGTTCCAGCAGATGGGTGGTGGCCTCGTCGGCCGCGGCGACGTTGTCCACCGCCACCCGGTCCGCGAGCCCTTCCGGGCTCCGCTCGCCGAGCAGGACGACCGGCAGAGCGCGGGCGGTGGCGGTCAGGTCCTGGGCCCTCAGCGCCCAGGGGCTGATGACGAGCCCGTCCATCACGCGGCCCCCGTCCCCGGTCAGCAGGCGCCGCTCCGCCTCGGCGTCCCCGAGGGTCTGATCGATGATCACGGTCCACGACCGGCGCCGGGCCTCGTCCACCAGGAGCCCGGCGAGCTCGGAGAAGTAGGGCGAGTGCAGCTCCGGGATGGCGAGGCCGATGATGCCGGTGCGGCCGGCCCGCAGGCTGCGGGCGGCGAGGTTGGGCCGGTACCCCAGCTCGTCGATCGCCTCCTGCACCCGCAGGCGGGTCTGCTCCGCGACCGGCGCGGAGCCGTTGACCACGTTCGACACCGTGCGTGCGGAGACCCCCGCGCGGAGGGCCACGTCCTTCAGGCTGCTGCTCACCCCCACATCGTGGCACACCGGCGAACACGGCATTGCCACGTTGCAATCAACGATGTAAAACTACCGGCAGACCACCCCGCTCAGCCATTGCTCAGCCCTCAGGAGGCATCTGTGAGCCGGTATGTCCACCCCCGCACCACCGTGGCCGGACTCGACGTCGACGTGACGCCGGACGTCGAGGCCCTGTACACGGACGGCATCACCGCACGGAAGGGAGCCTTCACCACCGAGTGGACCGACCGGCTCCGCGAGGACGTCGAGGCCGCCTTCCAGGAGGCGCTCGGACGGCCCGGCGGGGCGGTGGGACGCGGGCCGCACCGCTACTACGTGGAGATCCACCCCGAGCAGCTGCGCGGCTTCGTCGACCTCGTCGAACACCCCTGGGTGCGGTCGGTCTGCGAGGCGGTGCTCGGCCCGGAGTACCGCATCGTCGAGCTGGGCTTCGACGTCCCGCTCGAAGGCGCGGTCGACCAGCCGTGGCACCGGGACTTCCCCATGCCCGAGGAGACCCGCGCCGAACGGCGGCTGACCTCGCTCGCCTTCAACGTGACGGCCGTCGACACCGAGGAGGACATGGGCCCCTTCGAGATAGCGCCGGGCACGCAGTGGGACGACGGTCCGGAGTTCGGCCACGGCATGTTCCCGCCCCGGGCGCACTACCCGCGCTACGAGGAGCGGGCGGTCCGCAAGTACCCGCGGCGCGGGGACGTCTCCGCCCGCAGCGCGCTGACCGTCCACCGCGGCACCACGAACCGCTCGGCGAAGCCCCGGCCCGTGCTGGTCCTCGGGGTCGACGGTCCGGAGGCCGCGAACGGAGACCGGCACGACACCGCCGCGACCCGGTCGTACTGGGAGGGTCTGCCCGAGCGGGTCCGGCGCCACCTCGACTGCGCGGTGGTCGACGTGCTGGTCCCCGTGACGCAGAAGCACACCATCGAAGGACTCGTCATGGGCGACGCCTGAGCGGAGCCCTGGACTCCGGGACTCCAGGACCCGGGACTCCGGGAACACAGCGGCGGCAGGCACACCCTGTGCCTGCCGCCGGTGGAGAGAGGTGAGGTGCCCGAAGCGAAGCGTCAGGCGTCGTGGTTCCGTGCCGCCGCGGTCTCCGTGGACCGGGCCTCCGCCTCGCGCTCCGCGGCGCGCTCCGCCTCGCGGTCCTTCTCGGCCTGCTCGGCGGCCTCCATCTCGGCGAAGACGTCGATCGGAGCCGGTGCCTTGGCCAGGAACATCCAGGTGAAGTACACCGCGAGCAGGAACGGCGGGATCTTCAGCCCGACCAGCACCCAGCCGAGCTGCGCCGTGTCGGCCCACCAGTAGAGCGGGAAGAGGATCGCGCACTTGGCGAGCAGGATGAGGCCCCACGCGTAGCTCGCCTTGGCGTAGGCGCGCTTGCGGCCGGGGTTCCTCGTGCGCCAGGAGAGGTTCTCCTTGAAGACCGGGCCGAGGATCAGCCCGATCAGCGGGACTCCCGCGAGGGTGGTGATCAGGTAGGCCAGTGCCAGACCGAGCGTGTACAGCATGCCCGGGAGGTAGAAGTCCTTGGCGTTGCCCGTGATCATCGCGAAGACCACACCGAAGGCCACGCCGAAGACGCCGCTGAAGGCGTGCTTGACGGTGTCCCGGCGCACCAGCCGGACGACGACCAGCAGCAGGGAGACCGCCAGGGCCGCGATGGCCGAGACGTGCAGGTTCTTGTTGACGGTGAAGATGGTGACGAAGAGCAGTCCGGGCAGGACCGTCTCCACCATCCCCCGCAGACCGCCGAACGCCTCGAAGAGGGCGGCCTCGGTGACCGCCTTGTTCGCCGCGGCGTCCTGTTCGTCCGTGTGCGGGGTACGGGTACGGTCCCCGTCGTGCGTCGGCGTGTCGTCAGACGTCACCGGCTACTCCTTGCCGAGCGGTCGCAGTTCGTACGTGGGATTGAACAGCACCCGGCGCCCGTGGCTCATGGCGACGCGGCCCGAGACGATGAGCCTGCGGCCGGGTTCGATGCCGACGATGGAGCGACGGCCGAGCCAGACCACGTCGAGCGGCGCGGTGCCGTCGAAGAGCTCCGCCTCCAGGGCGGGCACTCCGGCGCGCGGACGCAGGGTGACGGTCCGCAACGTACCAGCCACCTTGACGATCTGGCGGTCCGAGCATTCGGAGATGCGGGTGCACCCCGACGCGTGCGCGTCCTCCCGCAGCTCCTCCGACTCCAGGTCCTCCTGGGAGGTGGAGAGCCGGTCGAGCATGCGGCGGAAGCGTCCGGTGGACCGCTCCGTCTTCCCGGCCTTGTCGAAACGGGGAACAGCACTCATACCCGAAGAGTACCGGTCCCGCGAGCGGGTCGCGGGCCCCGGGAAAGTCACTCGAACGAGTGCACCGCCCGGCGCCCGCGCCGGGTCATCCGCGCTCGAAGCGGTAGCCCATCCCCGGCTCCGTGACGAAGTGGCGGGGGTGCGAGGGATCGGCCTCCAGCTTGCGGCGGAGCTGGGCCATGTAGACGCGCAGGTAGTTGGTCTCGGTGCCGTAGGACGGGCCCCAGACCTCCTGGAGGAGCTGCCTCTGGCTGACCAGCCGGCCGCTGTTGCGGACCAGGACCTCCAGCAGGTGCCACTCGGTGGGGGTGAGGCGGACGTCACGGCCGTCGCGGTGGACCTTCTTGGCCGCCAGGTCGACGGTGAAGCCCTCCGTCTCGACGACCACCACGTCGTCGGCGCCTTCCTGGCCGACCGGTTCGGCCCGGCGGACCGAGGCCCGCAGCCGGGCCAGCAACTCGTCCATGCCGAAGGGCTTGGTCACGTAGTCGTCGGCGCCCGCGTCCAGCGCCTCCACCTTCTCGTCCGACGTGTGCCGGGCGGAGAGCACCAGGATGGGCACCCGGGTCCACCCCCGCAGCCCCTTGATGACCTCGACGCCGTCCATGTCGGGCAGCCCGAGGTCCAGCACTACCACGTCGGGGTGGCGGGCGGCGGCGAGCTGGAGCGCGGTGGCCCCGTCGGGCGCGGCGTCGACCTCGTACTTCCGCGCCTTCAGGTTGATCACGAGGGCGCGGACGATCTGCGGCTCGTCGTCGACCACAAGCACCCGGGTCATCGCGGTCCTGCCTTTCTGCTGCTGCACGAATGCTCCACGGAGCTGCTGTACGAAGGAGAGAGTCTGCTGCACGGAGATGTCGTACGTGTCACGACGTGACCTGCGGGGAGAGGTCCGGGGCGGCGGGGACGTGGCCGGCCGCCGTCTTGAGCGTGAGCACCATGGTCATGCCGCCGCCGGGGGTGTCCTCGGCGTCGAGGGTGCCGCTCATGGACTCGGCGAATCCCCGGGCGACCGCGAGGCCGAGGCCGACGCCGGCGCCGCGCGGGGCGTCGCCGTACCGCTGGAAGGGCTCGAAGATCCGCCGCTTGCCCTCGTCGGGGACGCCGGGGCCCCGGTCGGAGACCCGCAGCTCGACACGGTCGCCGAGGGTGCTGGCGGCCACCGTGACGGGGGTGCCGTCCGGGCTGTACTTGACGGCGTTCTCGACGATGTTGGCCACGGCCCGCTCCAGCAGGCCCGGGTCGACGGCGACCATCGGCAGCGTCTCCGGGATGTCGAGGTCGACGCTGCCCTCCGGCACTCCTCCGAGTGCCATCGGGACCACCTCGTCGAGGTCGATCTCGCGGATCAGCGGGGTGACGGTCCCGGTCTGGAGGCGTGACATGTCCAGCAGGTTGCCGACGAGGTGGTCGAGGCGGTCCGCGCCGTCCTCGATGGCTTCGAGGAGTTCGGCCTCGTCGTCCTTCGACCAGGCGACGTCGTCGGCGCGCAGGGAGCTGACGGCGGCCTTGATGGCGGCGAGCGGGGTGCGCAGGTCGTGGCTGACGGCGGCCAGCAGGGCGGTCCTGATGCGATTGCCCTCGGCGAGTCTGCGGGCCTTCTCGGCTTCTCCGACCAGGCGCTGGCGGTCCAGCACCACGGCCGCCTGGGCGGCGAACGCCCCGAGCACGCGGCGGTCCTCGGCGGGCAGCACCCGGCCGGAGAGGGCGAGCGCCATGTGGTCGCCGACCGGCATGTCCACGTCGGCGTCGTCGGGCCGGGTCACCGGGCTGGGCCCCACCGAGCCCGCGCAGGTCCACGGTTCGACGTCGTTCTGGCGCTCCAGCAGCGCGACGGACTCCATGGCGAAGGTCTCGCGGACCCGTTCCAGCAGGGCGTCCAGGCTGGTCTCGCCGCGCAGCACGCTGCCGGCCAGGAAGGAGAGGATCTCCGACTCGGCGCGCAGCCGGGCGGCCTGGTGGGTGCGTCTCGCCGCCAGGTCCACCACGGAGGCGACCGACACCCCCACCGCGAAGAAGATCACGATGGCGACGATGTTCTCCGGGTCCTGCACGGTGAGCGTGTGGGTCGGCGGGGTGAACCAGAAGTTCAGCAGCAGCGACCCGGCGGCGGCGGACGCGAGCGCCGGGAGCAGCCCGCCCAGCAGGGCGGCGGCCACGGTCAGGAAGAGGAAGAGCAGGACGTCGTTGGCGAGCCCGGGGCCGTTCTCCATGCCGCGCAGCAGTACGGCGAGGAGGGCGGGGCCGGCGACACCGACGAACCAGCCCCAGCTGATCCGGGCGCGGCCGAGCCGGGCGCCCCGGGCGATCGGCAGCCCCCGCCCCTTGGCCACTTCGTCGTGGGTGACGATGTGGACGTCGAGGTCCGGGCTGGATTCGCGGGCGACCGTGGCGCCGACCCCGGGGCCGTAGATGTACTGCCAGGTCTTGCGGCGGCTGGAGCCGAGGACGATCTGGGTGGCGTTGACCCCGCGCGCGAAGGCGAGGAGAGCGGCGGGGATGTCGTCGCCGATGACGTGGTGGAAGGTTCCCCCCAGGTCCTCGACGAGGGTCCGCTGGACGGTGAGTTCCTTGGGCGAGGCGGAGGTGAGTCCGTCGCTCCGGGCGATGTAGACGGCGAGGATCTCACTCCCGGAGCCCTTCGCGGCCATCCGGGAGGCGCGGCGTATGAGGGTGCGGCCCTCGGGTCCGCCGGTGAGCCCGACGACGATGCGTTCGCGGGCCTGCCAGGTGGAGCGGATGTCGTGCTCGCCCCGGTACTGCTGGAGGTACTCGTCGACCCGGTCGGCGACCCAGAGCAGGGCCAGTTCGCGCAGGGCGGTGAGGTTGCCGGGGCGGAAGTAGTGGGAGAGCGCGGCGTCGAGCTTGTCGCGCTGGTAGATGTTGCCGTGCGCCATGCGGCGGCGCAGCGCCTGGGGCGACATGTCGACCAGTTCGATCTGGTCGGCGCGGCGGACGACCTCGTCGGGGACGGTCTCGCGCTGGCGGACGCCGGTTATGGACTCGACGACGTCGCCGAGCGACTCCAGGTGCTGGATGTTGACGGTGGAGACGACGTCGATGCCGGCCCGGAGGAGGTCCTCCACGTCCTGCCAGCGCTTGGCGTTGCGGGAGCCGGGGACGTTGGTGTGGGCGAGTTCGTCGACGAGGGCGACCGCGGGGGCCCGCTCCAGCACCGCGTCCACGTCCATCTCGGTGAAGACCGCCGAGCGGTACTCGATCTCCCGGCGCCCGACCTGTTCGAGGCCGTGCAGCATCACCTCGGTGCGGGGCCGGTCGTGGTGCTCGACGAAGGCGACGACGCAGTCGGTGCCCCGCTCGACCCGCCGGTGGGCCTCCGCGAGCATGGCGTAGGTCTTGCCTACGCCGGGGGCCGCCCCCAGATAGATACGAAGCTTGCCGCGTGCCATGGCCCCATTGTCTTCTCTCGCCCTCGCTGCGGCCCACGCGGCAGCCTCGTACGACGCTACTCCCCAGAATTCCGACATTCCGGGCGGTGGCCGGACCCACCGCCCGTCTTTGACGCAACCCTGATGCCGGACGCCGGGCCGACCCGGTGCCGGGCGGGGCGCGGTCCCGCCCGGCGAGGGGCGGTCCCGGCCCGGGCCCCTGGATGTCAGCCGGCGGCGACCATCTCCTTCAGGGCGATGTTCAGGCGGAGGACGTTGACGCGGGGCTCGCCCATGAAGCCGAGGATCCGGCCGGTGGTGTGCGCGGTGACGAGCCGGGCGACGCGGTCGGCCGGGAGGTGGTTCCGCTCGGCGACCCGGCGGACCTGGAGGGCGGCGTACCGGGGGGAGATGTCCGGGTCGAGGCCGGAGCCGGAGGACGTGACCGCGTCGGCCGGCACGTCGTCGGGGTCGACCGGGTGGCCGGGGACGGAGTTGTCCTCGACGACGGCGGCCTTGGCGGCGGTGACCCAGTCGATCAGCTCCTGGTTGTCGCCGGAGCGGTTGGTCGCCCCGGAGAGGATGATCGTGTACTGGGTGTTGACGCTGTTGCTGCCGAGACCGTTGGCCGGGCGGGGCTGGAACCACTTCAGGTCCGGTTCCGCCGTCTCCTGACCGTCCTTCAGGGGCAGGTCGTAGCGCTGCCCGATCAGCTCGGAGCCGACGACCTCGCCGTCGCTGCCGACCTCGGAGCCGTTGGCCTTGCCGGAGAAGAACGCTTGGGCGACACCGGTGACCGCGAGCGGGTAGACGACGCCGCAGACCAGGGTGAGGACGAGCAGGGCCCTCAGCCCGGCCAGCAGCAGCCGGGTCGTGCTTCCTGCGGAGGTGTTCATGCGGATCAGCCGATTCCGGGGATGAGGGAGATGATCAGGTCGATGGTCTTGATGCCGATGAACGGGGCGACCAGGCCGCCGAGTCCGTAGATCCCGAGGTTGCGCCGGAGCATGCTGTCCGCGCCGGACGGGTGGTAGCGGACGCCCTTGAGGGCGAGCGGCACCAGCGCGAGGATGATCAGCGCGTTGAATATCACGGCGGAGAGGATCGCGGTCTGCGGGGAGTCGAGCCGCATGACGTTGAGCTTGTCCAGGCCCGGATGGACCACCGCGAACATGGCCGGGATGATCGCGAAGTACTTCGCGACGTCGTTGGCGAGGGAGAACGTGGTGAGCGCGCCGCGGGTGATCAGGAGTTGCTTGCCGATCGCGACGATCTCGATCAGCTTGGTGGGGTCGGAGTCCAGGTCCACCATGTTCCCGGCCTCCTTGGCGGCCGAGGTGCCGGTGTTCATCGCCACGCCGACGTCGGCCTGGGCGAGGGCGGGGGCGTCGTTCGTCCCGTCACCGGTCATCGCGACGAGCTTGCCGCCCGCCTGCTCCCGCTTGATGAGGGCCATCTTGTCCTCGGGGGTCGCCTCGGCGAGGAAGTCGTCGACCCCCGCCTCCTCGGCGATCGCCTTCGCGGTCAGCGGGTTGTCACCGGTGATCATGACCGTCCGGATGCCCATCCGGCGCAGTTCGTCGAACCGCCCCCGCATCCCCTCCTTGACCACGTCCTTCAGATGGACGACACCGAGGACCCGGGCGCCGTCCGCGTCGTCGACGGCCACCAGCAGCGGGGTGCCGCCGGCCCGGGCGATCGTGTCGGTCAGCGCCCGGGCGTCCTCGGCGACGGTGCCGCCGCGTTCCTCGACCCAGGCGGCCACCGAGCCGGTGGCGCCCTTGCGGACCGAGCGGCCGTCCACGTCCACGCCCGACATACGGGTCTGGGCGGTGAACCCGACCCAGACGGCGTGCGCCAGTTCGCCGCGGTCGCGCTCCGGCACTCCGTACCGTTCTTCGGCGAGGACCACGATCGAGCGCCCCTCGGGGGTCTCGTCGGCGAGTGAGGAGAGCTGGGCGGCGTCGGCGAGTTCGGCCTCGCCCGTCCCCCTCACCGGCAGGAGCCCGGCGGCCCGGCGGTTGCCGAGGGTGATGGTGCCGGTCTTGTCCAGGAGCAGGGTGGAGACGTCTCCGGCCGCCTCGACCGCCCGGCCGGACATGGCCAGGACATTGCGCTGCACCAGCCGGTCCATGCCGGCGATACCGATCGCCGAGAGCAGCGCGCCGATCGTGGTGGGGATCAGGCAGACCAGCAGTGCGGCCAGCACGATCATCGACTGCTCGCCGCCCGCGTAGATCGCGAACGGCTGGAGGGTCACGACGGCGAGCAGGAAGACGATCGTGAGGGAGGCCAGCAGGATGTTGAGGGCGATCTCGTTGGGCGTCTTCTGCCGGGCGGCGCCCTCGACCAGGTTGATCATCCGGTCGATGAAGGTCTCGCCCGGTTTCGTCGTGATCGTGATGACGATGCGGTCGGAGAGGACCTTCGTACCGCCGGTGACGGCGCTGCGGTCCCCGCCGGACTCCCGGATCACCGGGGCGGACTCGCCGGTGATGGCGGACTCGTCGACCGAGGCCACACCCTCCACCACGTCGCCGTCGCCGGGGATCACGTCGCCGGCCTCGCAGACGACGAGATCGCCGATGCGCAGAACGGTGCCGGGGACGCTCTCCTCGCGCGGGCCGTTCAGACGGCGCGCCACCGTGTCGGTCCTGGCCCGGCGCAGGGTGTCGGCCTGCGCCTTGCCGCGGCCCTCGGCCACCGCTTCGGCGAGGTTGGCGAAGATCGTCGTCAGCCAGAGCCACAGGGCGATGGCCCAGCCGAACCAGTCGGTGGGGTCGGTGGCCGCGAGGACCGTGGTGAGGACCGACCCGATCAGGACGACGAACATGACCGGGGACGTGACCATCACCCGTGGGTCGAGCTTGCGTACCGCTTCCGGGAAGGCGGTGAGCAGCTGTTTCGGGTCGAAGAAGCCTCCACCGACGCGGGTGGTGGCCGGCTCGTGGCCGGCGGACTTCGGGCGGTCCGGCCCGTCGTCGGGCGGTGCGGGGATCTGGCCGGGGGTGGACATCGTGTCCTCGTGCGGGGTTCGGACGGTCATGACGCCAGTCCTTCGGCGAGCGGGCCCAGAGCGAGGGCGGGGAAGTAGGTCAGACCGGTGACGATGATGATGGCGCCGACCAGCAGCCCGCTGAAGAGCGGCTTGTGGGTGCTGAGGGTGCCGGTGGTCTCCGGTACGGGCTGCTGCTCGGCGAGCGAGCCGGCCAGGGCCAGCACGAAGACCATGGGGACGAACCGCCCCAGCAGCATCGCGAGACCGATGGTGGTGTTGAACCACTGGGTGTCGGCGTCGAGGCCGGCGAAGGCGGAGCCGTTGTTGTTGGCGCCGGAGGTGTAGGCGTAGAGGATCTCGGAGAAGCCGTGGGCGCCCGTGTTGGTCATGGAGTCGCCGGGGGTGGGCAGCGCCATCGCCGCAGCGGTGAAGCCGAGCGCCAGGGTCGGCGTCACGAGGATGTAGCAGGCCGCGAGCTTGATCTCGCGGGTGCCGATCTTCTTGCCGAGGTACTCCGGCGTCCGACCGACCATCAGGCCGGCCAGGAAGACCGCGATGACCGCCATGACCAGCATGCCGTAGAGGCCGGATCCGACGCCGCCGGGCGCGATCTCGCCGAGTTGCATCCCCAGCAGGGTGATGCCGCCGCCGAAGCCGGTGTACGAGGAGTGGAACGAGTCCACCGCACCGGTGGAGGTGAGGGTGGTGGCGACCGCGAAGATCGAGGACCCGCCGACGCCGAAACGATTCTCCTTGCCTTCCGTCGCCCCGCCGGCGAGGTCGAACGCGGGACCGTGGTGGGCGAATTCGGTCCACATCATCAGGGCGGTGAAGGTCACCCAGATGACGGCCATCGTGCCGAGGATCGCGTACCCCTGCCGGAGCGAGCCGGCCATCCGCCCGAAGGTGCGGGTGATCGCGAAGGGGATGAGGAGGATCAGGAAGACCTCGAAGAGGTTGGTGAAACCGTCGGGGTTCTCGAAGGGGTGGGCGGAGTTGGCGTTGAAGTAGCCACCGCCGTTCGTCCCCAGCTCCTTGATGGCCTCCTGCGAGGCGACCGCGCCGCCGTTCCACTGCTGGGAGCCGCCCAGGAACTGGCCGACCCCGTGGATGCCGGAGAAGTTCTGGATGACGCCGCAGGCAACCAGCACCAGGGCGCCGGCCACCGCGAGGGGCAGCAGGATGCGGACGGTGCCGCGCACCAGATCGGCCCAGAAGTTGCCGAGTTCACCGGTTCGGGACCGGGTGAAGCCGCGTACGAGAGCCACCGCGACGGCCATGCCGACGGCGGCGGAGACGAAGTTCTGCACCGCGAGGCCACCGGTCTGCACGACGTGGCCCATGGCCTGCTCGCCGTAGTAGGACTGCCAGTTGGTGTTGGCGACGAAGGACGCCGCGGTGTTGAACGCCTGGTCCGGGTCGATCGACACGAAGCCGAGAGAACCGGGCAGGCTTCCCTGCGCCCGCTGGAGGAGGTAGAGGAAGAGACAGCTCACCGCGGAGAAGGCGAGGACGCCGCGCAGGTAGGCGGGCCAGCGCATCCGGGTGCCGGGGTCGGCGCCGATGGCGCGGTACATCCACTTCTCGACGCGCAGGTGCTTGTCGGAGGAGTACACGCGCGCCATGTGGTCGCCGAGGGGACGGTAGGCCAGGCCCAGCGCGACGATCAGCGCGAGCACCTGGAGCACACCGGCGAGGAGAGGGCTCATGTCGGGCTAGAACCTCTCCGGGTACAGGAGGGCGAGGACGAGGTAGCCCAGCAGGGCGACGGCCACGACGAGGCCGACGGCGTTCTCGGCAGTCACAGCTTCGCCACCCCCCTGGCGATGAGGGCCACCAGCGCGAAGACCGCGATCGTGGTGACGACGAAGGCCACGTCGGCCATCGTGTGCTCCTAGATGAGGATCGGTTTCTCGGACCCCCTGAGCAAACCCCCGGCCCGCCCCCGCGCAGCCGCCGTTGACGCCTTCCATACGAGGACGGGCGCTCCCTTGACGACGCCCATACGTGGTCCCTACGCGCCCCTGACACCGGCCGGACGCGACGCCGGGCGAGGTGCACCGGCGCGGGCCGGCGGGGTGCGGTCACCGCTGGACCGGACACGGAACGGCACGGGAAAAGGCCGGTGGGCCGCACCCCGGGTGAAGGGGGTGCGACCCACCGGCCCGGCGTCCGCCGGGCTCGTCGGTGCGAGCCCTCAGCGGATCTCGCTGATCTCCGGCCCGCGCTGCAGCTGGCCCATGCCGCCGGAGAACTTGGAACCCTCCTGCTCCTCCTGCTGGACACCCTCGGGCACCATCTGGGCATCGTTGGGGAGCTTGAGGACGATCGGGTCGCGGGGGGCCATCGGGGCCTCTCCACGGACGACCACGGTGTCCCGGAAGATCTGCTCCAGGAGGCCGGCGGCCTGCGGCTGCACGGCGCCCTGGCCCGAGATCACGCCGCGCAGGAACCACCGGGGTCCGTCGACGCCGACGAAGCGCACCAGCTGCACGCCGTTCTTCCCGTCGGGAAGCTGTACGGGTACCTGGGCACGCAGCTCCCAGCCGAGCGGGCCCTCGACCTCGTCGATGATCCCGCCCTGCTTGGTGATGCCCGAGGCGATCTCCTCCCGGACCTCGCCCCAGATGCCCTCCTTCTTGGGGGCGGCGAAGGCCTGCAGTTGGATCGCGCTGTCGCGCAGCACCACGGTGGCGGCGACGATCGCGTCCCCGGCCACCTCCACCCGCAGCTCCATGCCCTCGACACCGGGCACGAAGACGCCGCCCAGGTCGACCCGGCCCTCGCCGGGCCTGGAGACCTCGGAGACGTCCCAGGGTCCGTCCGGCCTCGGAGCCGGCGGGAGGTTCGACCGGCGCCCGCTCACCGCGCCGTCGGCGTCATCGAGCTCGTCGGCGACCTGCTCGGTCTCGCGCGCTTCGTCCACCGTGTCCTCGGCGGAACCACTCTTCTTGCGACGTCCGAACACGTCACTGTCCTTCCCGGTCGGATACGACCGACGTGTAGTTGTTCCCACCCGGGGTGATACCGCCCCCGACGCCGTCCACCGCGGCATGACCGCCGGTGGACCCGAATCCCCCCTCGGCCCGTGCCGAGCCGGGAAGTTCCGCGACCTCGTGGAAGCGCACCTTCTCGACCTGCTGGACGATCAACTGGGCGATCCGGTCGAAACGCTCGAACCGCACGGTCTCGCGCGGATCGAGGTTCACGACGATCACCTTGATCTCTCCACGGTACCCGGCATCCACCGTCCCCGGGGCATTCACGAGGGCTACTCCGCAGCGGGCCGCGAGGCCTGAGCGCGGGTGCACGAAGGCCGCGTAGCCGTCCGGCAGCGCGATCGACACGCCGGTGGGCAGCACCGCCCGCTCCCCCGGGGCGAGCTCCGCGGCCTCGGTGGTCACCAGGTCGGCGCCGGCGTCGCCGGGGTGACCGTAACCGGGAACCGGAACGTCGGGGTCGAGGCGCCGGAGGAGGATGTCGACGGGCGGGCGGGTCACGGGTTCACCTCGAAGGCTCGGGCACGCTTGATCTGGTCGGGGTCGGCCATCGCCGCACGGATCTCGTCGGGGCGGCCGTGGTCGATGAAGTGGTCGACCTTCACCTCGACGAAGAGGGCGTCGGCCCGTACTGCGACGGGGCCCTCGGGACCGCCGATCCGCCCCGTGGCGGTGGAGTAGATCTTCCTGCCGCGCACGGCGACGACCCGTGCGTCGAGGTGCAGCACGGTCCCCACCGGGACGGGCAGCGAGAAGTCGGTCTCCAGCCGGCCGGTGACCGCGATGACCCGCAGCAACCAGCTCAGCGAGCCGAGCGTCTCGTCGAGCGCCGCGGCGAGCACGCCGCCGTGCGCCAGACCGGGCGCGCCCTGGTGCTCGGGCCGGACGGTGAACTCGGCACTCACGCTCACGCCCTCACCGGCGCGGGCCGCGAGGTGCAGGCCGTGGGGCTGCTCGCCGCCGCAGCCGAAACACTGTGCGTAGTGCGAGCCGAGGAGCTCACCGGGCGCGGGCGCCTCGGCGTGCCGCACGGGTGCCACCGCGTCGGCCGGGGGTGTCAGAGCTGCAGATGTTCCACTCACAGGCGCAGACCTTACCCGCGAGTCCGCCCGCGGGCCCCGCCGTGCCAAGCTTGTTCCCATGCAGCCTTCCGCACCGCCCTTCGACGAACGCCTCACCGCGCCCCGCACCTGGTGGCTCCTCGCCCTCGGGGTGGGCGTCGCGTGCGCGCTGATGCTCCTGCCGTTCGGCGGCCTCCCCCTGCTCGCGGGACTGGTCGGCGGTACGGCGGCGACGGCGGTCGTGGTCAGCTCGTACGGCTCCGTCCGCATCCGGGTGGTCGCCGACTCCCTGGTCGCCGGGGACGCGCGGATTCCGCTGTCGGCGCTCGGCGGCGCCGTGGCACTGGACGAGGAGGAGGCGCGGGCCTGGCGGACGTACAAGGCGGACGCGCGGGCCTTCATGCTGCTCCGCGGCTACATCCCGACGGCGGTGCGGGTGGACGTCACCGACCCCGCTGACCCGACGCCCTATCTGTACCTCTCTACCCGTGAGCCCGAGGCCCTGATCGCGGCGCTCTCCGCGGCGCCGGCGACCGCGGCGCAGGAGCGGTAGGGGCGGGCCGCCGGGCCGTGTCCGACCCTCAGCGGCCCTCGGCCTCGGGAGGGACGCCGGTGGGATCGGCGGGCTGTTCCAGCGCCGGCAGGGCGACCAGCCGGTCCCAGGCGACCTGCTGCTCGCGCAGGTCCTTCCTGATGCGCTCGGCCAGCTTCCTGGTGTCACGGCGGTTCATGGCCGCGCCCACCGCCGCACCGATCATGAAGGGGATGAGGTTGGGCAGATCGCGCACCATGCGCTTCATGATCTGCTGGCGCAGCTCGCGCTTCATCTGGCCGCCCAGGGCCGCGTTGAGCGTGGCGGGGCGGATGACGTCGATGCCGCGCTCCTCCGTCCACGACGTGAGGTAGGCGGTGCTGCGCTGGGTGAGGTTGCCCGGGGGGCGCCTGCCGTAGACCTCGTGGAGCTCGGCGACGAGCTTCATCTCTATCGCGGCGACGCCGGTGATCTCGGCCGCCAGCTCGGCGACCATGGCAGGGGGTACAGGCATCATGGCCGCGGCCCCGATGCCGGCGCCGACGGCCGCGGTGGCCTTGCTCGCCCCCGAGACCAGACGGTCCGCGATCTCCTCGGGACCGAGTCCCGGGAAGTGGCGCCGGAGGGTGGCGAGGTCGCGCACGGGAACGCGGGGAGCCGTGTCGATGATCCGGTCGGCCAGATGTCCGGCGACCGCCCTGACGCTCTCCCCGCTCTTGTGCAGGCCCCGTCTGAACGCGTGCGACGGCCCGGTCGGGGCCGCCTCGGGAGCCGGAGCCCCCTGACCGGTCTTCCCGGCCCCGTCCGGCAGGCCGGCCACCGGGGCCACTTCGAGCGAGGCCTGGTGGCCCCGCTCGTCGTCGGTCGAGCCGGAGGGGTCGTACGGGGCCTTGTGACGCCCGTCGGAGGCTGTCGAGCCCTCCGCCGGGCCTGTGCCGCCCTCATTCGCCTCCGGCCCACCACTGCGCCGTGAGCGCCGCTTCCGGAACGGTATGTTGCCTGTCACGGCGTGCCTGCCTCAGTCGCAGTCGCGGCAGATCGGCTGGCCGTTCTTCTCACGAGCCAGCTGGCTGCGGTGGTGCACGAGGAAACAACTCATGCAGGTGAACTCGTCGGCCTGCTTGGGCAGGACGCGAACGGCGAGCTCTTCGTTGGACAGGTCCGCGCCGGGCAGTTCAAGGCCCTCCGCGGCGTCGAACTCGTCGACGTCCACGGCGGACGCGTTCTTGTCGCTCCGCCGGGCCTTCAGCTCCTCCAGGCTGTCCTGATCGACGTCTTCGTCGGTCTTGCGTGGGGTGTCGTAATCCGTTGCCATGGTGCTCTCCCCCTCTTGGGTTTCTGCGGGTGTCTCAGCGCACGTAACGCATGAGAGGCCGGACTTGTGCCCGACCTGAGGCGGAGATTTTGCCTCACATCAAGGTCTGTTACTCGATCGACACCCGAACCGGCCGCCGCTCGGCAGTCGGCTTGGGTGGCGAAGGGGACCGTACACGGTCCCGACGGTGTGTTTCACGGGCGCCACCCCGTGTACTTCCCGTGATACCTCGCCCCGAAAACCCGGGCGATTGCAGGCTTCACACCTGCGGGGAGTTCACGGAGAGTGCAAGCCGCCCCGAGCGTCCCTGTGATCGATCACACAGGGACAAACCGGGGGCGCATCCTGAAAATTCCGCTCAAAGCGAAAGCGTTGGACCCTCCCCGCGCTCCCGCCCCGACCCCGGTCAGACGGGCAGGGTGACGCGCATCACGAGACCGCCACCCTCCCGGGGCTCCGCGATGATACGGCCTCCGTGGGCCCTCGCAACGGATCTCGCGATCGACAGGCCGAGTCCCACGCCCTTGTCGCTCCCCGTCCGCTCCGTACGGAGCCTGCGGAAGGGTTCGAAGAGGTTGTCGATCTCGTACGCGGGGACCACCGGCCCCGTGTTCGAGACCACCAGGAGGGCCTGGCCCGGTCCGAGCCGGGTGGTGACCTCGACCCAGCCCGCCGCCGGGGCGTTGTAGCGCACCGCGTTCTGTACGAGGTTCAGGGCGATCCGCTCCAGCAGGACCCCGTTGCCCTGCACGACGGCCGACACGCGCTCGCCGCGGATCTCCACACCCTTCTGGACGGCCTCCGCGCGCGCCTGGTCGATGGCCCGCTCGGCGACCTCGGCCAGGTCGACCGGTTTCCGCTCGACGATCTGGTTCTCGCTCCGGGCCAGCAGCAGCAGGCCCTCCACCAGTTGCTCGCTCCGCTCGTTGGTGGCGAGCAGTGTCTTGCCCAGCTGCTGGAGCTCGGGCGGGGCCGCCGGGTCGGAGAGGTGGACCTCCAGCAGGGTGCGGTTGATCGCCAACGGGGTCCGCAGCTCGTGCGAGGCGTTGCCGACGAACCGCTGCTGCGCGGTGAACGCGCGCTCCAGGCGGTCCAGCATCTCGTCGAAGGTGTCCGCGAGCTCCTTGAGCTCGTCGTCCGGGCCGTCCAGCTCGATCCGGCGCGACAGGTCGGTCCCGGCCACCCTGCGGGCGGTACGGGTGATCTTGCCGAGCGGCGACAGGACGCGGCCGGCCATCGCGTAGCCGAAGGCGAACGCGATGATGCTGAGGCCGACCAGCGCCAGCAGGGCCCTGTTCAGCAGGCTGTCCAGCGCGTGCTGGCGCTGGGAGGAGGTGCACGCCTTGATGGCGTCGTTGAGCTGGTCGTTGTTCTGCGAGGCCGCGAGCTGCGGGCAGGTCGCGCTGGAGATCCGGACGTTGGTGCCGGACACCTGGAAGGCGGGGCCTCCCGCGTCGTGCAGCGCCTGCGCGGCCAGCATGTAGATGATCGCGAGCAGCACGATGCCCGCGATCAGGAACATCCCGCCGTACAGGAGCGTGAGCCGTATACGGATGGTGGGACGCAGCCAGGGCGGGGTGAGCTCGTGCTGCTTGGGGTCCCAGGTGGGTTTGGGAGGCGCCGGCAGCGGCGCCGAGGACGTGGCCATCGAGTCGCTCAGATCCGGTATCCGGAGCCGGGTACGGTGACGATGACCGGCGGCTCACCCAGCTTGCGGCGCAGGGTCATGACGGTCACCCGCACGACGTTGGTGAAGGGGTCGGTGTTCTCGTCCCACGCCTTCTCCAGCAACTGCTCGGCGGAGACCACCGCGCCCTCGCTGCGCATCAGGACCTCCAGCACGGCGAACTCCTTCGGCGCGAGCTGGATCTCCTGCTCGCCCCGGAAGACCTCACGGCGGTTGGGGTCGAGTTTGATGCCGGCCCGCTCCAGCACGGGCGGCAGCGCCACCGTCGTACGCCGGCCGAGCGCCCGGACCCGGGCGGTCAGCTCGCTGAAGGCGAAGGGCTTGGGGAGGTAGTCGTCGGCTCCCAGCTCCAGCCCTTCGACCCGGTCGCTGACGTCCCCCGAGGCGGTGAGCATGAGCACCCGGGTGGGCATGCCCAGCTCCACGATCTTGCGGCAGACGTCGTCCCCGTGGACGAGCGGGAGGTCCCGGTCGAGCACCACGACGTCGTAGTCGTTGACCTCGACCCGTTCCAGGGCCGCCGCTCCGTCGTAGACCACGTCGACGGCCATCGCCTCACGGCGGAGCCCGGTGGCCACCGCGTCGGCGAGCAGCTGCTCGTCCTCCACGACGAGTACGCGCACGGCACTGTCCCTTCTCTGGTGCGGATCCTGCGGACGTCCCGCGCGGTCCGGCCCGGTCGTCTCCCTCGGGGCACGACGGGCCGGGTGTTCGCGACCATCCTGCCCGCAACACCCATAAACCGGCGGTAAGGCGTCCTCGCCGACCTGCGGCTTCGAGGAAGCGGGCATATTCACGGGCCAGTTGAGGTTTCTCGCGTCCGCGGCCCGGGGAGGACGGATTTACACCCGCGATCACGCCACGTACGTGGCCCGCCACTGCCGTCCCTTTTTCCGGAGGGACCGCGTGACCGACGGACCCTCGGGGCCAGGCCCGAGACATCCCGGCACACCCCCGTGCCACCGACCCACGCCGAGGGGGCGCTTCATGGACGCTTTCACCGCAGGTCTGCTGCACCGCATCAGGACCACCGAGTCCGACCTCACCCACGCCCGCGAGACGGGCGACGACTTCCTCGCGGACGTCGAACAGAGTGAGCTGGACGATCTGCTGCGTCTCGCCGCCGAACACGGCGTCGAGACCGGCGTCACCGCCGTCTGACACCCCTCCTACCCGCACCGCGGAGCCGCACGCGCACCTTCCGCACGACCTGTACCACCCGTGTCACAGGCACCCCCGCACCACGCGCATGCCCCGTACCACCCGAGCCGCCCGTACCAGCAGAGCCGCACCAGGGACCCACTCGCGCCACCGCGCGGAACGCCCGCCGGCACCCCGTCCAGGGGCTCCGGCGGGCGTTCCGCGTGGAGCGGCGGCTTCCGGCCGCCCGTGGCCCGGTCCGTCGGTCCGTCGGATGGCCGGTCAGTCGTGCCAGGCTCCGAGCTCCTCCAGGATCTCCTGGAGTGGCCCGAAGACGCCCGGGGAGGCGGCCACCGTCAGATCCCCGTCGGCGGGCCGCCCCGGACGTCCGCCGGTGAGAGCGCCGGCCTCACGGGCGATCAGGTCGCCCGCCGCCAGGTCCCAGGGGTGGAGTCCGCGTTCGTAGTAGCCGTCGAGACGGCCGGCCGCCACGTCGCACAGGTCGATGGCGGCCGAGCCCCCGCGCCGGATGTCCCGCAGCCGGGGAATGAGCTGCCGGGCCACGTCGGCCTGGTGGGTGCGGACGGTGGCGACGTAGTTGAAGCCGGTCGACACCAGCGCCTGGTCCAGCGGCGGCGCCGGGCGGTACCGCAGGGCGGTGCCGTTCAGGTAGGCGCCGCCGCCGCGCACCGCGTGGAAGGTCTCACCGCGCATCGGCGCCTCCACGACGCCCACCACCCGCTCCCCGTCGAGTTCGGCGGCGATCGAGACCGCCCAGGTCGGCAGGGAGTAGAGGTAGTTCACGGTGCCGTCCAGCGGGTCGATGACCCAGCGCACCCCGCTGGTGCCCTCGCGGCTCGCTCCCTCCTCGCCGAGGAAGCCGTCCTCGGGGCGGTGCTCGGAGAGGTAACCGGTGATCAGCTTCTCGGCGGCGATGTCCATCTCGGTGACGACGTCGATGGGGCTCGACTTGGTGGCGGCCACCCCCAGGTCGGCGGGCCGGCCGTCGCGCAGCAGCGCCCCGGCCCTGGTGGCGGCGGCTCGGGCGAGCCCGAGGAGTTCGGCGAGCAGGGGGTCGGTCACGGCTCTCCCAGAAGGTCGGGGTTCGTTCGTCATCAGCGGCTGCCTCCGCGGCTACGGGCCGGCCGCCCTCAGGCGAACGGGCTGTCGGCGCCCGCGGCGGCCGGCTTCGGCGCCCTGGCCGGGCAGCAGCCGACCGGGCAGAGGTCGTGCGAGGGGCCGAGGGCGCCGAGCGCGCAGCGGTCCACCCGGTACCCCTGTTCGGTGGCGGCGCGCTCCAGCACGAGGTCACGGACGGCGGCGGCGAAGCGGGGGTCGGCTCCGACGGTGGCGGACCGGCGGACGGGCAGCCCGAGCTCGGCTGCCTTGGCCGTGGCCTCGGTGTCGAGGTCGTAGAGGACCTCCATGTGGTCGGAGACGAAACCGATGGGGACCATCACCACCGCCGGCACGCCGTCGCCGTGCAGCGTCTCCAGGTGGTCGCAGATGTCGGGTTCCAGCCACGGGATGTGCGGGGCGCCGCTGCGCGACTGGTAGACGAGCCGCCAGGGGTACGTGACGCCGGTCCGCTCGCGCACCGCTTCGACGATCACCCGGGCGACGTCGAGGTGCTCGGCGACGTAGGCGCCCCCGTCGCCGTGGGCCTCCTCGGGGCCGGAGGTGTCTGCGGCCGACACGGGGATGGAGTGCGTGGTGAACGCCAGGTGGGCTCCGGCGCGCTCCTCGTCGGTGAGGCTCGCGAGCGAGGCGAGGACGCCGTCGGTCATGGGCCCGACGAAGCCGGGGTGGTTGAAGTAGTGGCGCAGCTTGTCCACCCGGGGCACCGTCAGGCCCTCGGCCCGCAGGGTCTCCAGCGCCTCGGCGAGGTTCTCGCGGTACTGCCGGCAGCCGGAGTAGGAGGCGTAGGCGCTGGTGGCGAGGGTGAGGATGCGCCGGTGGCCCGCCCGGGTCATCTCCCGCAGGGTGTCGGTCAGGTACGGGGCCCAGTTGCGGTTGCCCCAGTGGACCGGGAGGTCCAGGCCGTGGGCGGCGAAGTCCTCCCGCAGGGCTTCGAGGAGGTCCCGGTTCTGCCCGTTGATGGGGCTGACGCCGTCGAAGAGGAAGTAGTGCTTGCCGACCTCCTTGAGCCGCTCCTCGGGGATGCCCCGGCCGCGGGTGACGTTCTGTAGGAACGGAACCACGTCGTCCGGGCCTTCGGGGCCGCCGAAGGAGAGCAGCAGCAGGGCGTCGTAGGGAGCGGGGTCGCGCAGATCGGACATGCTCCGATCCTGCCACCCGGGGACGGGAGCACCGCAACCGACATCCGTCGGCGGCCCCGTTCCGCGCTCGCTCCGCGCCGGACGCGGATCCGCCGGGAGGCGTGGCGGGTCCCGGCGGACCGCTCGGCGTCGGCTGGTGGGGAGGGGTGTGCGGGCCGTGAGTATGATCCCCCTCCAACTGGCCGGGAGCCTGCCGTTCCTGGCCGCGGCACTCTTCGTCGCGGGCCTCGTCGTCGGGGCGGCGCCCGGATCCCGGTCTCCGGCCGGACGGCCACCGGGGCGGGAGGGCTCGCGGCCGCTGCGGCGTCCCCGGGTATCGGCGGCCCGTGGGGCCGGCGCAGACGGGAAGGCGCGGGGAAGATGACCAGCACCGAGGCAAGGACCGTGCGAACGTGGCGCAACTGGGCGGGGAACGTCACCGCCCGGCCCGTACGGCAGGTCGCGCCCGCTTCCGTGGAAGAACTCGCCGCCGCCGTGCGCCGGGCCGCCGAGGACGGGCTGCGGGTGAAGCCGGTCGGCACCGGCCACTCGTTCACCGCCGCTGCCGCCACCGACGGGGTGCTCGTCCGCCCCGACCTGCTCACCGGGATCCGCGAGATCGACCGGACGGCGATGACGGTGACCGTCGAGGCCGGCACCCCGCTCAAGCGGCTCAACGCCGCTCTCGCCCGGGAGGGCCTCTCGCTCACCAACATGGGCGACATCATGGAGCAGACGGTCGCCGGGGCCACCTCCACCGGCACGCACGGCACCGGCCGGGACTCGGCGTCCATAGCCGCGCAGATACGGGCCCTGGAACTGGTCACCGCCGACGGCTCGGTGCTGCGCTGCTCCGAGCAGGAGAACCCCGAGGTCTTCGCGGTGGCGCGGATCGGGCTCGGGGCGCTGGGCGTGATCACCGCGATCACCTTCGCCGTGGAGCCGGTCTTCCTGCTGACCGCCCGCGAGGAGCCGATGACCTTCGACGCGGTCACCTCCCGTTTCGACGAACTGGTCACGGAGAACGAGCACTTCGAGTTCTACTGGTTCCCGCACACCGGGAACTGCACCACCAAGCGGAACAACCGCAGCGCCGGCCCCACCGCCCCGCCCGGCCGGATCAGCGGCTGGATCGAGGACGAACTCCTCTCCAACGGGATCTTCCAGGTGGCCTGCTCGGTGGGGCGCGCCTTCCCGGCGGCCATCCCCTCGATCGCCCGGATATCCAGCCGGGCGCTGTCCGCCCGTACGTACACCGACATCCCCTACAAGGTGTTCACCAGCCCCCGCCGGGTGCGCTTCGTGGAGATGGAGTACGCCCTTCCGCGCGAGGCGGCCGTGGTGGCGCTGCGGGAGCTCAAGGCGATGGTGGACGCCTCGCCGCTGCGGATCAGCTTCCCGGTGGAGGTCCGTACCGCTCCCGCCGACGACATCGCCCTCTCCACGGCGTCCGGCCGGGAGAGCGCGTACATCGCCGTCCACCTCTACCGGGGCACGCCCCACCAGGCGTACTTCACGGCCGTCGAGCGGATCATGACGGCGCACGGAGGCCGCCCGCACTGGGGGAAGGTGCACACCCGGGACGCCGCGTACCTCGCCCAGGCCTACCCGAGGTTCGGGGAGTTCACGGCCGTGCGCGACCGGCTGGACCCCGACCGGCTCTTCGGCAACGACTACCTGCGGCGTGTGCTGGGCGACTGACCCGCGGGACAACGGCAGGACTCCGGCCGCCACCCTCCACGGGTGGCGGCCGGAGTCCTGCCGGTACGAGCCGGTGGCGCCGGTATGCCGGTCACTCGCCGCCGGCGCCGGTGTCCGGGGCGTCGGGGACCGCGCCGTCGGCGGTCTCCTGGGGGGAGACGCTCGCACCATCGCCGGGCGCGGACGGGGTCGGCGTCGGGGTCGCGGCGCCGTCGGCCGGGGTGGTGGCCGGCGCCGGAGTGGTGGCCGTGCCGCCGTCGTCGCTGGTCGCGGGGGCCGACGGCCCGTCCTCGTCCTGGTCGGTTCCCGCAGTGGGAGAGGTGGAGGAGCCGGCCGGCCCGCCACCGCTGTCGCCGTCGTCGTTGCCGGTGGACGGGTCGGACGGGCCGGACGGGTTCGGACCGGCCCCACCGCTGTCGTTGCCGCGCACGACGGAGCCGACGGTCGTGCCGCTGCCGCCGCTGAGATCGTTGCCCGAGGCCAGCTCGAACGCCGTGATCCCGAGCATGGACACGAGAAAGACGACGACGGCCGCCACGACGGGCTTCCGGCGGCCCCGGCGGCCGGTGCCGTGGGTGGTCGCCTCGGAGAACTCCGCGGCCGGCCCGCTCCGGGTGATAGGCCCGCGGGGGGTGATCCTGAGCTGCCGGGTGCCCTCGTCCCGCGCGTCCACCGGAGCGGGGAAGGCCCGCAGCAGCCGGGTCCGGTCGTCTTCGGGCGGCATGGCGCCCGCCGGTCCGGTGCCCGGCATCCGGGTCCGGTCGTCGGCGAGGTCCATCGGCCGGGTGCTTTCGCCGGCCCCGGTGCGCTCCGCGGAGAAGGTGGTGACGCCGTCGCCGCGGGTCGTCTCGCGGGTCCGGACGGCGACCTGGCGGCCCCCCGGATGGGTCACCTGCACGGTGACCTCGCGGATCTGCTCGCCCGTACGACGGAAGAAGTGCTGGAAGACGGAGCCTCCGCAGGTGGCGACGACGCTCATCACGCCCGCCCCCACGATCGTCCCGTACACCCCGAGTTGCGAGGCCGCCACGGCGGCCGCGACCGCGGCCACGGCGCTGCCGGCGACCTGGGGCACATTCAGATCTATGCGCCTTTCCTTCGGTTCCGCCTCTGTTTCCGGCTTCCGCACCATTACCAGCCCTTGCTTGACATCTCTCCCACCCTGCACCAGGAAGAGACCTTTGGGCGAAGTGGATAGTTCCGTTTCTGGTGATTCTGTGAAGCAGGACACGCCTCGGGGGCAAACCGCCGCCGCCTGGGTATGCCCTCTTTCATGCCCTTCGCCAACCACCGACGCCCACGACACCCGTCGACAACTCGGACGGCGTGCCGGTCCACCCCGGTGGCCCGAATGGAGTACTGTGACGAGCCCTGGGGCCGGACTCCCGCGAGGGTGATCCGGGTCCTGCGGGAGGGGGCCGAAGGCGGCACTCGAACCGGCGGCGCCGACGCATCGCACGGAGACTCGTTGCACGGGGTGACCGCACCGGTCGCTCCGCGTCACCATGGGTAACCGTGTCACGTCGGCGTACCAGGGCCAAGGCCCGAAACCCGCCGGGCAACTTGGCAAGGTTGTGGCAGGCTGCACCCGGGCAGGCCACACTCGACTAGCGGAAGCAGCGACGCACGTGACGTCGGCAGGCACCACCCGGGAGGTCCCCATGCCCGAACTGCGTGTCGTGGCCGTCTCCAACGACGGCACACGACTGGTGCTCAAGGCTGCGGACAGCACGGAGTACACGCTTCCGATCGACGAGCGTCTCCGTGCCGCGGTGCGCAACGACCGGGCGCGGCTCGGTCAGATCGAGATCGAGGTGGAGAGCCACCTCCGCCCGCGGGACATCCAGGCGCGGATACGAGCCGGTGCCTCCGCCGAGGAGGTCGCCCAGTTCGCCGGCATCCCGGTGGACCGCGTCCGCCGCTTCGAGGGCCCGGTGCTCGCGGAGCGCGCCTTCATGGCCGAGCGGGCCCGCAAGACCCCCGTACGCCGTCCCGGCGAGAACACCGGCCCCCAGCTCGGTGACTCGGTGCAGGAACGTCTGCTGCTGCGCGGCGCCGACAAGGAAACGGTTCAGTGGGACTCCTGGCGCCGTGACGACGGCACCTGGGAAGTGCTGCTGGTCTACCGCGTCGCGGGCGAACCCCACTCCGCGAGCTGGACCTACGACCCGCCGAGGCGGCTGGTCCAGGCCGTGGACGACGAGGCGCGCTCCCTCATCGGTGAGTCGGACGTCGCCGCTCCGGAGCCGAGCTTCCCCTTCGTCCCGAGGATCGCCCGGCTCCCCCGCGACCGGCCCCTGGACCGGGCCCTGGACCGGCAGATGGACCGGTACGCGCCGCAGCACGAGCCGGAGGAGTACTCCGGTCCGACGGCCGCCGAACGCGATTCGCTGACCAGCCTGCTGGAGGCGGTACCGAGCTTCCGGGGCGACATGGTCGTACCGGAACGGCCCTCGCCGCCGGAGCCCGCGGCGATCGAGCCGGTCGACGACGAGCCGGAGGCCGGCGAACCGCCGGCCGCGGCGTCGGCGGGTGCCGGATCCGCGTACGCCGACGTGCTGATGCCGCGCGCCGTCGCCGGTCACCGCGACCGGTTGACCGGCACCACCGACCGGCAGGCCGAAGCGGACGGGGTCCGTCCGGGACGCCGGGCCGCGGTGCCCAGCTGGGACGAGATCGTCTTCGGGACCCGGCGCAAGAAGCAGGACTGACGCGGGACCGAGCCGTACCGGAGGGGCCGCACGCGCGGCCCCTCCGGCGTTTTGGGGGTCGTACCCGCCGGACACTCCCCCGGGGGTCGCGTCTACCGGGGCTCCGGCCCGGTCGCCACCGGGCGGGACTCGTCGGAGGTCCACTCCGACCAGGAGCCCGGGTAGAGCGCCGCCCGCCGGCCGGCGATCTCCAGGGCGAGCACCTCGTGCGCGCCGGAGACGCCCGATCCGCAGTAGACGCCGATCTCCCCGTCCGCCGGGACGCCGAGGGCGGCGAAGCGGTCGGCGAGGCGGTCGGCGGGCAGGTAGCGGCCGTCCTCCGCCACGTTCTCCACGGTCGGCGCGGACAGAGCGCCGGGGATGTGACCGCCCACCCGGTCGATCGGTTCGACGTCGCCCCGGTACCGTTCCGCGGCCCGCGCGTCGAGCAGCGTACCGGTACGGGCCAGGGCCGCCGCGCCGTCGGCGTCGAGCACCGGGAGCGCCCCGGGCTTCGGCCGAAAATCGCCCTCGTGGGGGCGCGGGACCTCGGTCGTCAGCTCGCCGTCCCAGGCGGCGAGACCGCCGTCCAGCACCCGGACGTCCTCGTGGCCGGCCCAGCGCAGCAGCCACCAGGCGCGGGCCGCGGCCCAGCCCTGTCCGCCGTCGTAGACCACCACGGGCCGGTCCGAGGAGACGCCCGCGCGGCGCATCACGGCACCGAAGCTCTCGGTGTCGGGCAGGGGGTGACGGCCGCCCCCGGCTCCCGCGGGACCGGCCAGCTCGGTTTCCAGGTCGACGTAGACGGCGCCGGGAAGGTGGCCGGCCTCGTAGGCGGCCCGGCCGTCGGGGCCGCCGAGCTGCCAGCGGACGTCGAGGACCACGGGCGGACGGGGTCCCGCCGACTCGCCCGCGTAATCGGATGCGGTGATGATGGGCTTCATGAGGGCCATCCTCGCGCAGCGCTCCGCCCGGAGGTGTGGCGTTCACATAAACGCTGACGACAAACCGGCCATATCGAGCGAATCGGTCCTGTTGCGCCGAGAACCGGGGATGCGCGGCGCGGTCGGTGCGTCTCCGGGCCCCGGTGGTGCGAGCATCGGGGCGGGGCACACGAGCCGTACCGCACCCCTGGACGGCGGTCCGTCCCCGATCTGCCGTACGGCCACCACGATGGTCCGAGGAGAGAAAAAGACGATGACCGAGGCTGTCTCCCGGCGCACGCCCGGCACCCCTTGCTGGGTGAGCCTGATCGTGCACGGCCTGAGCGCCACCCAGGACTTCTACGGAGCCCTCTTCGGATGGGAGTTCCAGCCCGGTCCCGAGCAGCTCGGCCCGTACGTGCGCGGCCGGCTCCGGGGCGAGGAGATCGCCGGCATCGGACAGCTGCCCCCGGACCGCCATCTACCGATCGCCTGGACCACCTACCTCGCCACCGAGGACGCGGACGCCACGGCCGAGACGATCCGCTCCTGCGGCGGCACGGTGGCGGTCGGCCCTCTCGACGCGGGCCCGGCCGGCCGGCTGGCCATCGCCTCCGACCCGAACGGGGCCGTCTTCGGCATCTGGCAGGCGGCCCGGCACACCGGAACCCGCATCTGGGGCACCCCCGGCACCCCCGTGTGGAACGAGCTGGTCACCCGGGAGACCTCCTCGGTCGCCAAGTTCTACCAGGCGGTGTTCGGTTACGAGATCCAGGCGGTCGTCTCGGCCGACTTCGACTACCAGACCCTCCACCTCGACGGCCGTCCGGTCGCGGCACTGCACGGCGTCGGGCACGCCCTGCCGCGCGACCGGGGCCCGCACTGGATGACGTACTTCGAGGTCGACGACACCGACCTCGCGGCGGCCCGCGTCGTCGAGCTCGGCGGCCACATCCTGCAGCCGCCCCGCGAGGGGACGAGCGGACGGCTGGCGACGGTCTCGGACCCGGAGGGCGCGGTCTTCACCCTCGTACGGAGCGCCGAGCACTGACCGCGACGCGTACGGGCCGACGGGAGGCCGGCCCGCAAGGCCGACGACCGGTGCACGGGCGGCGTGAGCGCCGGGGATCGCAGCTCAGCGCCTCACCTGGCGCAACGTCAGCGCGGTCTCGACGTGCTGCACGCCGCTCAGCGCGCCGATACCGTCCGTCAGGTAGGTGTAGAGGTGCGGGGTGTCCCGGCAGTGCACGGAGGCGACCGCGTTCTCGCGCCCGCTGACGGCCGCCGCGAACCGCACCTCGGGATGGGCCGCGAGGGCGTTCCCCACCGTCACCAGGGCGGAGGGAGCGACGGTGAGCCAGAGCATGGCCGCGGTTCCGTGGCCGAGCGGCTCCTGGTCGTACTCGACGTCGAAGTAGAGGATGCCGGTGCCCCGCAGCCGGTCCAGCCGCCGTTTGACCACGGCCTCGGACTGGCCGCTCCTGCTCTGCAGTTCCGCCATCGGCGCCCGGCCGTCCCGGCGGAGCACCCCGATCAGCGCCTCGTCGACGGCGTCCAGTGCCACCGGGGTGGCGGGCGGTTCCCCGGGTTCGGGGCGCAGGGCCGCTTCCTGGGCGGGGCTCAGGGCGCTGATCTTGTTGAGATGGCTCAACGGGCCGCCGTAGAAGAGGTTCAGTACGCAGTGGGCGTGGACGGAGACGACGCGCGGGGTGCGCGGAGGCCGTCCCAGGAGCAGCTCGTCGCGCTCCTGCTGGGTGCGTGGCCGCATCGCGCACATGACCTCGGTGCCGCCGGACATGACGCCGATGTAGGAGGTGTCGGCGCGACGGGCGAGCGCCGTGGCGAGCGGCTCCGCGGCGTCGGGCGTGCAGCGCAGCCGGACGATCCAGCTCGGGCGGCCGAGCCTGGTCTCGTCCGTCATGCCGGTGACCCGCAGACCGGTGTCGCGGCGCAGCCGCAGGACCCGGCGGGCCACGGTCTTGTCCGAGACGCCGAGGACCTCGGCGATCCGCACGAAGGAGGCCCGGCCGTCGAGTTGGAGGGCCTGCATCACCTTCAGGTCCAGGGCGTCGGGCAGCGCCACCGTCCTTCTCCGATCCGTCGAATCCGTCCCACACGCCGTCCCGCCGTACGGGCGTGCTGCGGGGGTGTGTGTCCGGGGTGTGGGTCCGTCCCCACAGCATGCCTGCTCCCGGCGGACATGCTGTGGGGACGGATCGAGGGCGGCCCGCGAAGGCCGGTTCGACGGTGTCCTGGGGCGCTCGGCGGACCAGGTTCGGTCCTGCCGCGTCCCCGGTCGCGCCCCTCGGCCGCTGCCCCGGGGGCGGGCAGCGGCTCCGTCAGCGGCGGGAGCCGCCGGGCGTGTTGCCGGCCGCTGCCGGAGCCCCGCCGCGCGGTGGCTCGTCGCCGGCTGCCGGGGCGCCGCGGTCCGTGCTCGCCGCCACCTGGACGGAGGGGGCGGGCCGGCGGGGGCGCAGGGTGACGAGCGCGACCAGCGCGCCGCACAGCATGAGGACGGCCGAGACGAGGAGACAGAGGTGGAGGCCGTCCACGAAGGAGAGCGACAGCGCGTGCAGCGCACGCCCCGTGTCGGCGCCCAGCGGCATCCCTGCGACGGCTTCGAGGCCGTCGCGGTCGACGGCCCCGGTGATGCGTGCGCCGGTGGCCCCCGTCAGCCCCTGGTCGGCCAGGTGCGCGGGCAGCGCGCCCACGGCCTCCGTGGTGAGCAGGGCGCCGAGGATGGCGGGCCCGAGTGCGGCGCCCACCTGGCGGAAGGCGTTGTTCCCGGCCGCCGCCATGCCGGCCTGGTGGGGCGGTACGGATCCGACGGCCGTGGCGGTGATGCAGGGGAACGCGATACCGAGGCCGGTGCCGAGCAGGGCCAGCCGCCAGGCCAGCGAGCCGAAGGAGGTGTCGATGCCGATGGTGGTCAGCGTGCAGAGCGCCACGGTGGTGATCAGCAGCCCGCCGGTGATCAGGAAGCGGGCGGAGAGCCGCTGGGTGAGCCGGCCGAAGACGGCGCCCAACAGGATCGGCATGATCGTGACCATGAGCAGACGCAGGCCGGCCTCCAGGGTGGTGAGTTGTTGCACCATGCCGAAGTAGAGGCTGAGCACGAAGAAGAAACCGATGAGCCCCAGGAAGCTGATCATGACCACCAGGGTGGAGCCGGTGAACGCGGGGCTGCGGAAGATGCGCAGGTCCAGCATCGGGCTGTCGCTCCGGCGTTCCGCCAGGACGAAGACGATGCCGCCGGCCACCGCGAGCGCGAGGGCCACGAGGACCTGCGGCTCGGTGAAGGAGGAGGCGCCGCCCTCGATGACTCCGTAGACCAGCGCCGTGATGGCCACGGCGGCGGTGATCTGACCGGGCCAGTCGAGCTTGCGGGGGTACGGGGACCGGGACTCGTCGAGCAGTCGCGCGCCGGCGGCCATGGCGGCGAGGGAGAGCGGAATGGGCAGCAGGAAGATCCAGCGCCAGTCCGCGTGCGCGGTGATCGAGCCGGCGATCAGCGGACCGACGGCGAGCGCGCCCATGAGGCAGGTCGTCCACAGACCGATGAACTTCCCGCGTTCGCGGTGGTCGGGAACGACGTGGCTGATGAGGGCGAGCGTCATCGGCAGCAGTGCGGCCGCCCCGGCGCCGGAGAGGGCCTGTCCGACCCAGACCGCGGCGATCGACTGCGCGCACAGGGAGACGGTGGCACCGACGGCGCACAGGGCGAGGCCTGCCTGGAACACCTTCTTGCGTCCGTGTACGTCGCCGAAGACGCCGGCCGTCAGGATCAGCGCGGCCACCGGCAGCACGAACGCGTCGGAGACCCAGGACAGGTCCGAGGTGGAGGCACCGAGCGCGCCCTGGATGACCGGCAGGCTCACCGACACCGTCGTGACCGGGAAGTAGGCCACGAACACACCTGTGCAGGCCATGATCAGGGTCGCCGCGCGCCGATCCGGGGCGCGGCCGGCGGTGGGGGGTGCGCTGTTGACTGCGCTGTTCACGTGGAGCTCCTCTGCGGCGGACGCCCGCCGCTGTCTGTCGATTGCCAGACGGAACTATCCGCAAGGAACCGCGCCGGTGCCAGCCAGGACGCCCCGATGCCGGATTCTCGACACGAGAGGTCCCCTGGTGCCGGATTCCCGACGTCTCGGACGGTGTCGCGGTGCGGCGGTTCCCGGCGGACGTGCCCGGCGTCCCGGAGGGCGGGAGCGTCCGCCGGGAGACGTTCCGCAGGCGTCAGGAGCAGTACGCCGGCGCCTCGTCCACGTTCTCCCGGGTGACGAGGAGGATCGGGGCAGAGGTGATCTTGTCGACGGCACCGCCCTCCATCAGTCCGAGACTGTTCTCCACGGCCAGCTCCCCCAGCGTCCGGGCGGAGTTGGCGACCGTGGCGGAGAGACGGCCGTCCTTCACCGCCTTGAGCCCCGTGTCGGTACCGTTGACCGTCACGATCTTGACGTGGGCGCCCGCGGCGTCGAAGACCTGCCGGGCGCTCAGCGCCATCTCCTCGTTCGCCACGAAGGCGTAGTCGAGATCGGGGTGGGCGTCGATCATGTCCCCCGCGACCTCAGCTGCTTTGCCGGGGTCGAACATCCCCGGGAGCTCCGAGACCACCTCCGCGTGGGCCGGGAGCGCCTCCTGGAATCCGGTGACCATCAGGTCCGACGCCGCGCCGGGGGCTCCCCCGATCACTCCCACCTTGACGTGCTGCCCGGCCGCGTCCTCCTCCACCCAGGCGGCGTCGAGCGCACCGAGGCGACGGAGGTCCACGACCACGGCCCCGAGTATCCCCGCCACGTTCTCGGCGTTCACCGAGGTGAGGAAGATCGGGATGCCGGCGGCTTCGGCCTTCGCGATGTCCACGTCGAGCGTGTTCACGTCCACGGTCTGGACGATCAGCGCGTCCACGCCCCGCGCCAGGAGGTCTTCGATGTGGGAGAGCTCGGTGACCGGGTTCTGCTCCGAGTTGGCGGCGATCAGGCGGACGTTCCGGGACGTCGCCGCCTGTTCCACCGCCTTCTGCAGGCAGGTGTGGAAGACGGTGTCGGCTCCGTTGACGAAGCCGATCGTCGTCGCCCCGTCGTCCTCGCCCTCGTCAGCGGTGGAACACCCCGCGAGCAGGGTGACCAGAGCGGCAGCGGCAGTCATCCGCCCGGGAAGACTGCGCGACGAAGAAGTCATGGAGCGGCCTTTTCTGCGGTGGGCGGATCGTACGAGGGGCGGTTGCCGCACGGCCGGCCGGGCACGGCAACGCACCCGCGCGGCAGGCATGGCCGAGTCGCCGTACGGACAGGTCCGAGAGGGCCGGTGCGAGCGCCCGGCCGCCCCGGGACCTCCGGCGGCGGCGCACAACGTAGCGCGCGCCAGGGCAGGTCGACCCCCGCACGGCGTGCAAGGTGTGCTTGCGGAATGCGGGATCGAGACGGGGCGGCATCGAGGAGGGCGGTCGCGGGAAGGGGCCGGTGCCGGGACGGGGCGAGTTCGGGAGGGCGGATTGTTCTCGGCAGGGCCGCGAGGGGCCTCGGCTGGACGGCGAGGGCGGGGTGCGGCCGGTGCGGCCGGAGCCGCCGCGCGCGGGCGGAGCGGCGTCCCGCCGGTCCCGGACACGGGGGAAAACCGGGTGGGGAGGTCGACTCCCGGAGAAGGACGTGTGCGGGGCCTCGACAGGCCGGCGTCGTGTCGTGGTCGGTCCCGTCGGCGACGGGCGGCCCCGGCCCTCACGCCGGGTCTCCCCGGGTCAGGCGGAGGACACCGGCAGGACGTCCGGGGACAGGGTGCCGACGCGGGCGGAGGCGGCGGTCGTTCGGCGGCGGTGGTGGCGCCGGCACAGCACCTCGTAACCGACTTCCTTCGCCGGGCGGTTGACGTCACCGACCACGACCTGTTCGCCCTCGACGACCATCTCCCCGTCCACCGTGCGGGCGTTGTGCGTGGCGCGGGCGCCGCACCAGCAGAGCGCCTCGACCTGGAGCTGCTCCAAGCGGTCGGCCAGTTCGATCAGGCGCTGCGAACCGGGGAAGAGCCTGGTGCGGAAGTCCGTGGTGATCCCGAAGGCGAACACGTCCATGCCGAGGTCGTCCACGATCCGGGCCAGCTGGTCGATCTGCCGCGGGGCGAGGAACTGCGCCTCGTCCACGATGACGTAGTCGGCCTTGCCGCCCTTCGACAGCTGGTTGACCACGTACGCGTAGAGGTCCATGCCGTCCGCGGCCTCGACGGCCTCCGTCACCAACCCCAGCCGGGAGGACAACTTGCCCTCGCCCGCCCGGTCGTCGCGGGTGAAGATCACGCCCTGGAGCCCGCGCGCCGATCTGTTGTGCCCGATCTGGAGGGCCAGCGTGCTCTTTCCGCAGTCCATCGTTCCGGAGAAGAACACAAGCTCGGGCATGAGAGGACGGGCGCCTTTCGGGAGTCGGTGAGGGCGGGGAGGGTGCCGGGGGCGGCAGCGTCAGGTGCGCACTTCGAGGAGCGGGACGAGCTGTTCGACGGGGGTCATCGAACCGTGCATCCCGACCATCTCGGACTCGTGCGGCTCGTTGACCGAGGCGGTGATCACCACGTCGTCGTGGGCGGCGGCGACCACGTCACCGATGCGGCCGTACACGCGCTCGTCGATGTCGGGGCCGAACCAGCCGGCGGCGATCGCCTCGTCCCGGCTCGCCACCCAGAACTGCTCGCCGAGCACCTCCTGCCACACGGTCAGGACATCGGCCTCCGCGCCGGGGACGGCGTAGACGTGGCGGGCGCGGCCCTCGCCGCCCAGCAGGGCGACGCCGGCGCGCAGCTCCCAGTCCTCGTCGAAGTCGATGCGGGACTGCTCGTCGAACGGGATGTCGATCATGCCGTGGTCGGCGGTGATGTAGAGCGCCGACCGGGGCGGGAGTTGCTCGGCGAGGCGCCGGGCGAGCCCGTCCACGTACATCAACTGCCCGCGCCAGGCGTCGGAGTCGATGCCGAAGCGGTGGCCCGCGCCGTCCACCTCGCTGTAGTACGTGTAGACCAGCGAACGGTCGCCCGCGGCCAGCCGCTGCGCCGCGACGTCCATCCGCTCCTCGCCGGCGAGCCGGCCCAGGAACGAGCCACCGCTGAGCGCGACCTTGGTCAGCGGCGTCTGCTCGAACGCGGGCGCCGAGACCTGGGCGGTACGCACCCCGGCGGCGTCGGCGAGACCGAAGACGGTGGGGTACGGCTGCCAGACCTTCGGTGAGGTCCACGGCTTCCAGCGGAGCTGGTTCATCAGCCGGCCGGTGGCCGGATCACGCACGGTGTACCCGGGCAGTCCGTGCTTCCCGGGCGGCAGGCCCGTCCCGACCGAGGCGAGGGAGGTCGCCGTGGTGGCGGGGAACCCGGCGGTGATCGGACGGCCGGTGCCGCCGCGCGAGGTCGGCAGCAGGGAGTGCAGGAAAGGGGCTTCGTCCGGGTGCGCGGTGATCTGTTCCCAGCCGAGGCCGTCGATCAGGAAGACGCAGTTGCGGTCGGCCGGGGTCAGCTCCGGGATCGACGCGGTGAAGCCGGGCACCTGCTGCCCGGCCGCGAGGGTCGGCAGCAGGTCCGCGAGCGAACCGGTGCCGTACTCGGGGAGGGGGGCGGTGCCGATCGGGAGCGGTACGGGATCCTGCCAGGCGGGCTGCACCATCAGCGGGTGGTCGCCGGGCCGGCCGTGCCCGCCGCTGTCGCCGCGATGGCCGCCGTGGCCTCACTGAGCGCCTGGGCGAAGGCGAGCGTCTGGCGCACGGTGTCCGGTCCGTCGCCTGCTTCACTGACACGCAGGCTGAGGTCGTCGGCGGTCGAGCTGCCGGTGTAACCGTGGTCGGCGTCGCAGTCGGGGTCGCCGCAGGCGGCCGGCTCCAGGTCGATCCGGGAGACCGCGCCCCAGCCGATGGTCAGGACGACTTCGCGGGGCAGCGATCCGGCCACGTACTTCTCGGGATCGGCCACGACCCGGCTCACCACGACGGACGAGATCCGGCCGAGGTGCACGGACTCCGTGGAGGTGGTCGCGTACGGCGTCGGGGACTCGGTCTCGGAGGTCTGCTCGTCGGTGTGGCTGACGATGAAGCGGGTGTCCGTCAGGACCAGGACCGTGACGTGGCGCCGCACCTCGTTGGAGTCGAAGGTGGTCTCCTGGTGCACGAGGTACGAGGCGACCGGCTCCCCGCCGACGGCGGCCTCCACCGCCTCGGCCACGAGGGCCGGGTAGTAGCCGCTGCGCTCGATCGCCGCGCGCAGCCCCTGGGTCGTCGTACCGGTCTTTGCCATGACCCCCATCTTACGGGCCCCCGTGACCGCCGGGGACGCTACGGGGAGGGGCGGGCCGGTCAGTAGTTCGGCAGCCGGCGGGGGCCGAGGTCGGTCCGCGCGGGGGGCGGGGCCAGCCGGACGCTCGCGCCGAGAACGGTCAGCCCCCGCGTGGCCACCACGACCGGCTCCAGGGTGACGGAGACCACCTCGGGGTGGTCGTCGACCAGGCGGGAGACGCGGAGCAGCAGCTCTTCTAGCGCCCGGGTGTCGACGGGTGAGGAGCCGCGCCAGCCGAAGAGCACGGGGGCGGCCCGGATGGACCGGATCAGTTCGGCGGCGTCCCGGTCGGTGGCCGGAACGAGTCGGTGGGCGACGTCCCCGAGGAGCTCGGAGGGGGTGCCGGCGAGGCCGAAGGAGAGCACGGCGCCGGCGGCGGCGTCGATCGAGGCGCGCACCACGGTGTCGACGCCCCGGGGCGCCATGGACTGCACGACGGGCTGGAGTTCGGCGGGGTTGCCGAGCAGGTCGGTGAGTTCGCCGTAGGCCCGGCGCAGCGCTTCCTCCCCCGCGAGGTCCAGGCGGACACCGCCCAGGTCGGCGCGGTGGCGCAGGTGGGGCGCGGTGGTCTTGAGGGCGACCGGCCAGCCGAGCCGCGCGGCCGCCGCCACGGCGGCGTCCGGGTCGGGGGCCGGAAGTGTCGCGCGTACCTCGACGCCGTAGCGGTGGAGGAGTTCGCGGGCCTCGTCGTGCCCGAGCGGCCGTCCGCGCGGATCGGGGTCGGGGCCGAGCAGCGCGTCGATGAGCGCGGCGGCGCCCGGTTCGTCGATGGTGTCGTCGAGGAACTCGGGCACCCGGCCGGGCGCGGCGGCCTGGCGGCGCCACTGGGCGTACTTGACCGCCTCGCTCAGCGCACGGACGGCCCGCTCGGCGGCCGGATAGGCGGGGATGCGGCCGGTGGGCGGTCGTACGGAGCCGTCCGGGCCGGGTTCGTCCGGTGCGGGTGGGGCCGGCGCCGACGCGTCCCGCACGGGCGCCTCCGGGGCGGGGTGCCCGGGGGGCGCGGTCCCGTCGGCCGGGGTGGTGCGGGGTCTCCCGGCCGTCGCCGACAGTGCCTCGGCGAGCCCGCCGATCTCCAGGTGGACGACGGCCACCGGTTTCGCCGGCCCGTCGGTCCGGTCCGCCACCGCCTCGCGCAGGGCGGCCGCCAGCACGTCGCCGTCGCCGCTCCGCATCTCCCCCTGGTCCCCGACGAGCGGGATGGCGGTCACGACCACGGCGTCGCAGTCCGGATCGGCGAGCGCTTCGGCGAGGGCCGCGCGGAAGTCCGCGGGTCCGGCCGCCGTGGTCAGGTCGCGGGGCGGCCGGGGGCGCAGTCCTTCCGTGAGGCAGGCGTCGTACGTGAGCAGGCCGAGCGACTCGGAGTTGCCGAGGATCGCCACGCGCGGGCCGGCGGGCAGCGGCTGGTCGGCGAGGAGGAGGGCCGCGTCGATCATCTCGGTCACCGTGTCGACCCGGATCACCCCGGCCTGCCGCATCAGGGCGGAGACGGTGGCGTCGGGGATCCGGCTGACGGGCACCGCGTGACCGGGCGGGGTGGCGCCGCTGTGCCGGGCGCCCTTGACCACCACGACCGGTTTGACGGCGGCGGTGCGGCGGGCCAGCCGGGTGAACTTGCGGGGGTTGCCGAGCGACTCCAGGTAGAGCAGGGCGACATCGGTGTCGGGGTCGTCGAACCAGTACTGGAGGAAGTCGTTGCCGGAGATGTCGGCGCGGTTCCCGGCGGAGATAAAGGTGGAGAGGGCCGCTCCGCTCCGGTGGAGACCGGAGAGGAGGGCGATGCCGATCGCGCCCGACTGGGTGAAGAGGCCGATGCGGCCCGGAGCGGGTGACTCGGGCGCCAGCGAGGCGTTCATCCGCACGGCGGCCGAGGTGTTGATGAGGCCGAAGGCGTTCGGGCCGATGAGCCGCATGCCGTAGGAGCGCGCCTGGCGCAGGAGCGCGCGCTGGCGCTCACGGCCCTGTTCCCCCCGCTCGGCGTAGTCGGCGGTGAGGACGACCAGGCCCCGCACTCCGTGTTCCCCGCAGTCCGCTACGGCGTCGGGGACCCGTGCGGCGGGGACGGCGATGACCGCGAGGTCGACCGGTGCGCCGATCTCCCCCACCGATCGGTGCGCGGGGACGCCGTCGACGGTGCCCTGGTCGGGGGCGTAGGCATGGTTGACGGCGTACAGGCGTCCGGTGAAGCCGGAGTTCGAGAGGTTGCGGAGCACGGTCCGCCCCACTCCGCCCGGGGCGCGGCCGGTGCCGACGACGGCCACCGAGGCGGGGGCCAGGAGTCGCTGGACGGAACGCGCCTCGGCGCGCTGTTCACGGGCGCGCTGCACGGCGAGGGACGCGGCGGTCGGTTCGATGTCGAGCGTGAGGTGGACCGAGCCGTCCTCGAAGCTGCGCTGCTGGGTGTAGCCGGCGTCCCGGAAGACCTTGATCATCTTCGTGTTGGCGGGGAGCACCTCGGCGGCGAACCGCCGGATGCCCCGTTCCCGGGCGACCGCGGCGATGTGTTCGAGCAGCACGGAAGCGACGCCGCGGCCCTGGTGGGCGTCCTGGACGAGGAAGGCGACCTCCGCCTCGTCGGCGGGCGCGGAGGCGGGCCGGCCCCTCTCGTCGATCCGGTCGAAGCGGACGGTGGCGATGAACTCGCCTCCCACGGTGACGGCCAGGCCCACCCGGTCGACGTAGTCGTGGTGGGTGAAGCGGTGCACGTCGCGGTCGGAGAGCCGGGGGTACGGGGCGAAGAAGCGGTAGTACTTCGACTCGTCGGAGACCTGTTCGAAGAAGCTGACCAGCCGTCCGGCGTCGTCCGGGGTGATGGGCCTGATCCGCGCGGTGCCGCCGTCCCGCAGCACCACGTCTGCTTCCCAGTGGTCGGGGTACGCGTGATGCGGACTCTGTTCCGGCGTGGGGTGCATGCGGAAAGCGTACGGCGGGCCCGCGCGGTGGGGCGGGTGCGCGCCGGGCGGGAACGGAGATCGGGGACGGGGATCGGAGAGTACGGACGGAGCGGATCCGCCATGACCCGTGTCGTGCGCCACCCCTGCCCGGCTGGACACGGGTAGCGGCGGATTCGGTGCGGGGGCAGGCTGGGAAACCCACCGGCCGGCGTCCGTCGGCGGGAGGTGGGCCGGTCCGCACCCCGTGACACAATGGTCTAGACAAATCGATCACCGGTCAGGACATCGCAGATTCACGAAGGGCAGAACCATGGTTGAGCGCCGTGTCAACGTCGGATGGGCCGAAGGCCTGCACGCCCGCCCCGCTTCCATCTTCGTCCGCGCCACCACGGCCTCCGGAGTCCCGGTGACCATCGCCAAGGCCGACGGCAGTCCGGTCAACGCCGCGTCCATGCTCGCGGTCCTCGGGCTGGGCGCACAGGGCGGCGAGGAGATCGTCCTCGCCTCCGAGGCGGACGGTGCGGACGCCGCACTGGACCGTCTGGCGAAGCTGGTCTCCGAAGGGCTCGACGAACTCCCGGAAACGGTCTGACTTCCCATAGCCGTCGGGCAGTGCGCCCGAATTCCGCGCACGACCGGGCCGCGCCGCTCCTCAGGGACGGAGCGGCTCCGTCATTTCACCGGGCAGCCGCGGGCGGAGGAATTCGGGCGGCGGGAGAAACTCCCCGGGAATTCGCTCTCCTCTTTGTATACGGCGGCTTTGTTAATGCCGGACACCCGAGGTGTTTACGGGATGTTGCGAAGTACTCACCCGGGTCTGCTTCACCGCACGCGCCGGACGCCGCAACCGGTGGGCGGCCAGCGAGCGTTCCGCGTGCTGCGCGGCCAGACCGCGGGCCCGCTCCGCGTCGCCCCGCGCCACCGCGTCCACGAGAGCGCCGTGCTCGGCCCAGGACTCGACCGGGCGGACCGGCTGGTCGACCGCGTACATCCACGCGATCTTGTGCCGGAGCTGGGTCAGCAGCGCGATGAGACCGGGACTGCCGGATGCCTGCGCGAGCGTCTCGTGGAACCAGCCGCCGAGGGAGCGCAGGTCCTCCCCCTCGCCCCGGCGTGCCCGCTCCTGTCCCAGTTTGACCAGCCCGCGCAGGACCTTGAGGTGCGCCTCGGTGCGCCGCTGCGCGGCCCGGGCCGCGCCCAGCGGCTCCAGCAGCAGCTTCACCTCCAGGAGGTCCGCGGCCTCCTGCTCCGTCGGCTCGGCGACGCATGCCCCGGCGTGTCTGCGGGTCACCACGAAGCCCTCGGACTCCAGGGTTCGCAACGCCTCACGCACCGGCACCCGGGACACGCCGTAGCGCCGGGCCAGGAGCTCCTCGGTGAGGCGGCTGCCGCGTTCGTAGACACCCGAGACGATGTCGTCACGGATTGCCGTGCATACCGAGTGCGCGGGAATACGCATGTCCGAACCTCCGCATTGATCCCCGCGAATCGCGGCCGATCGAAGCCTGCACCGTGACTCTATTGCAATCTGCGTGAATTTCCGATGGCGTACCGGAATTCACACATATCTTTTGCCGAAGGAGTCGGTGGCCGGTGGGGTTTCGGGCGGTATGCCGAAGCCCCGGCACGGGGCCGGGGCTTCGGCAGGTTCGGCCCGCCGCGTCGGGTGGCGCGGCCGACGACACCGCTGGGCGGTGTCCGGCCGGGGCCGTCCCGTCGTTCCTGGCGGGACGCTCGTCACACGGTGAGGCCGCGCGCCCGCAGGTACGCCACCGGGTCCATGTCGGAGCCGTACTCCGGCCCGGTCCGGGCCTCGAAGTGCAGATGGGGGCCGGTGGCGTTGCCGGTGGCGCCGGCGAGGCCGATCCGTTCCCCGGAGGAGACGCGCTGCCCGGCGAAGACGCCGAGGGAGGAGAGGTGGCCGTACTGGGTGTACGTACCGTCCGCCATCCGCAGCACGATGTTGTTGCCGTACGAACCGCCCCAGCCGGCCTCGACGACCGTACCGGCCCCGACGGCGAGGACGGGGGTGCCGACGGCGGCGTGGAAGTCGATGCCCGAGTGGCTGCCGGAGGACCAGAGGGAACCGCTCGACTGGTAGCCGGTGCTGACGTACGAGCCCGCGACGGGCAGGTGGAAGGAGTTCAGGCGGGTGCGCTCGGCGGCCCGGGCGGCTCGCGCCTTCTCCTCGTGGGCCGCCCTGACCCGTGCGGCGGCTTCGGCCCTCGCCCGCGCACGGGCTTCCACGGCGTCGGCGTGACGCTGCTGGGCGGCCGCCTGGTCGGCGATCCGGGCGGCGACGGAGTCACCGAGCGACACGGCCCGGACGAGTCCGGTCGTCTCGGCCGAGGAGGTCGCGGTGTCCGCGGAGGAAGCGGCGGTGTCGGCTGCGAGGGCGGGAGCGGCCGTCGAACCGACGACGCCGGCGGCGGCGAGCGCCGCGACGCCGGCGAACCGGGCGGTGGTACGCGTCAGACGGCCCGGGGCGCGATGCGTCCCGGTGGCACGGGTGAACGCCATGGAGGAGCGGATCCTTTCCTTCCTTCTCGCCTACCGGGTTAGCTGACGGGTTCGGAGCAGGAAGGTCTCCTACGGGCGCTCGCACCTCTCACGAGACGCGGTGCACCCGATTCACCCCAGGGACATCACGGGTCCCCGGCTCCCCAGGCTCGCGCCGGACGGGGACTCGGCGATGACTGTCCGGCACCACGATTGCGGTGCACGGTCGACGGACAGCCGGATCGACGCTAGGCCGAGGCGCTTTCGATCACCAAACGGACAAGGGGTTTTGTCATACATCCCACAGGGCAGACGTGGATCTTCCCATCAAAGCGGACATACGGCGCGGCCCCGGCGAGATCGCTCCCGCCGGGGCCGCGCCGTACGTCCGGGAGCTGCCCGGACCGCCGTTGACGACCGGTCAGCCGTTGACGACCGTCACGTCGCCGATGTTCAGCGCGCGGACCGGCTCGGCGATCTGCGCCGCGTCGCCCACCAGGACCGTCACCAGTCGGTCGACCGGGAACGCGCTGACCACGGCGGCGGTCGCCTCGACCGTGCCGGTCTCGGCGAGTCGCGCGTACAGGTGGGCCTGGAAGTCGTCGGGCAGCTGCTGCTCGACTTGGTCGGCCAGGGTCGCCGCGACGGAGGCCGCCGTCTCGAACTTGAGCGGGGCGACCCCCACGAGGTTTTGCACGGCCGTCTCGCGCTCGGCGTCGGTCAACCCGTCCGCCGCGAGGGTCCGCAGGACCTTCCAGAGGTCGTCGAGGGCGGGGCCGGTGGACTCGGTGTCCACCGAGCCGCTGATGGCCAGCATCGCCGCACCGGCCGGGCCGGAGTCCGGACCACCGGCGGTGGAGCGGAGCACCTGGGCGAAGGCGCGCACGCCGTAGGTGTAGCCCTTCTCCTCGCGCAGCACCTTGTCGAGCCGGGAGGTGAGCGTGCCGCCCAGGCAGTACGTGCCGAGGACCTGCGCCGGCCAGACGCTGTCGTGCCGGTCGGCGCCGATGCGGCCGATGAGCAGCTGCGTCTGCACGGCGCCCGGACGGTTCACGATGACCACGCGGCCGGTGTCGTCGGCGGTGATCGGGGCCACCGGGCGGGGGGTGCCCGCGTTGCCCGACCAGTCGCCGAGGGTGTCGGCGAGCAGGGCGTCCAGGTCGATGCCGGTGAGGTCGCCGACGATGACCGCGACCGCCGTGGCGGGGCGGACGTGGGCGTCGTAGAAGGCGCGCACGGCGGCGGTGTCGATCCGCCGCACGGTCTCCTCGGTGCCCAGGCGCGGGCGTGACATGCGGGCCGTGGCCGGGAACAGCTCCTTGGAGAGCTGCTTGGCGGCGCGGCGCGCGGGGTTGGCCTGCTCGTGCGGGATCTCGTCGAGGCGGTTGCCCACCAGGCGTTCGATCTCGCTGTCGGCGAAGGCGGGGGCCCGCAGCGCTTCGGCCACCAGCCCGAGCGCCTTGGCCAGCCGGGAGGCCGGGACCTCCAGGGAGACCCGCACACCGGGATGGTCGGCGTGCGCGTCGAGCGTGGCACCGCACCGCTCCAGCTCGGCGGCGAACTCCTCCGCGCTGTGCTTGTCGGTCCCCTCGGAGAGGGCCCGCGCCATGATGGTGGCGACACCGTCGAGCCCTTCGGGCTCGGCGTCGAGCGGCGCTTCGAGGTGGATCTCGACGGCGACGACCTGCTGGCCGGGGCGGTGGCTGCGGAGCACGGTCAGCCCGTTGGGCAGGGTGCCGCGTTCGGGGGCCGGGAAGGCCCAGGGGCGGGCGGTACCCGGGGTCGGCTGCGGGTGGAAGTCCATGGCTACTCCAGTCACGGCGGCGTCGCTCACTTGCCGGCCTCCTCGTGGGCGTCGGCGTCCACGCCGTCCTCGCTACCGGCGTCTGCGTCGGCTTCAGCCGGTTCGACGGGCTCGTAGACGAGCACGGCCCGGTTGTCGGGGCGCAGCGTGGCGGCGGCGATCTCCCGGACCTCGTCGGCGGTGACCTCCAGGACCCGCTGGACGGCCGTCAGCGCGAGCTGCGGGTCGCCGAACAGCACGGCGAAGCGGCAGAGTTCGTCCGCGCGGCCGGCGACCGTGCCGAGGCGGTCCAGCCACTCGCGCTCCAACTGGGCCTGCGCGCGTTCCATTTCCTCCGGCGTGGGGCCCTCGGCGGCGAACCGCGCGAGCTCCTCGTCGACCGCGGTCTCGATGCGCTCGACCTCCACGCCGCCGGACGTCTTGACGTCCAGCCAGCCCAGCGAGGGCGCGCCGGCCAGCCGCAGCAGCCCGAACCCGGCGGCCACCGCCGTGCGGTCACGGCGTACCAGGCGGTTGTGGAGCCTGGACGATTCGCCGCCGCCCAGGACGGTCAGGGCCAGGTCGGCGGCGTCCGCCTCGCGGGTGCCGTCGTGCGGCAGGCGGTAGGCCGCCATCAGCGCGCGGGCCGGGACCTCCTCGCGCACCTCCTCGCGCAGCTGCCCGCCGATGGTCCCGGGGAGGGTGCCGTCGCGGGGGGGCTGCTTGCCGTCGTGGGACGGGATGGAGCCGAAGTACTTCTCGATCCAGGCGAGCGTCTGCTCGGGGTCGATGTCGCCGACGACGGAGAGCACCGCGTTGTTGGGCGCGTAGTACGTACGGAAGAACGCCCGGGCGTCCTCCAGCGTCGCCGCGTCCAGGTCCGCCATGGAGCCGATCGGGGTGTGGTGGTACGGATGGCCCTCCGGGTAGGCGAGGGCGGTGAGGCGTTCGAACGCGGTGCCGTACGGGACGTTGTCGTACCGCTGGCGGCGCTCGTTCTTGACGACGTCCCGCTGGTTCTCCATGGACTCCTCGTCGAGCGCGTCGAGGAGGGAGCCCATGCGGTCGGCTTCCAGCCAGAGGGCGAGCTCCAGCTGGTGGGTCGGCATCGTCTCGAAGTAGTTGGTGCGCTCGAAGCTCGTGGTGCCGTTGAGCGAACCGCCCGCGCCCTGGACGAGCTCGAAGTGGCCGTTCCCCTTGACCTGCCCCGAGCCCTGGAACATCAGGTGCTCGAAGAGGTGCGCGAGACCCGTGCGCCCCGCCACTTCGTGGCGGGAGCCGACGTCGTACCAGAGGCAGACAGCGGCGACCGGGGTCAGGTGGTCCTCGGAGAGCACCACGCGCAGGCCATTGGCCAGACGGTGCTCGGTCGCTGTCAGGCCGCCGGAGCCGGCCTGTGCGGTGGCCGTGTGACCCATGGGCATGTACGTCCCTTCGATCGCGGTACTGGACTTTCTGCCAGACCTGCCACTGTAAGCAAGCGCGCGGGGACCTGGCGAAGTTCCCGTTCCTTCGGTGTTGTGGGGTTGTTGTCGACGACTGATGTTGACGCGTGGTGCCGGCGCGTGCGCACCGGGGGTGGGCCGGGGCGTCGATCGCCCTGCGAAGGCCCCGGGGGCGGGCGCTCCGGCGGCCCCGGGCAGGGCGCTGGGACGGGTCGAGGTCGGCGCTGTCGGCGGGGCGGTCCACAATGGTCCGCGTCAGAACCTCAGGTTGCCCGACAGAATCTGTGAAGGAGTCGCAGCCGCGATGGCCCGCCGCAGCACGAAAACCCCGCCGCCGGACGACTTCGAGGAGAAGATCCTCGACATCGACGTCGTCGACGAAATGCAGGGCTCCTTCCTCGAGTACGCGTACTCGGTGATCTACTCCCGGGCCCTGCCCGACGCGCGCGACGGCATGAAGCCCGTCCACCGCCGCATCGTGTCCCAGATGAACGAGATGGGACTGCGCCCCGACCGCGGCTACGTCAAGTGCGCCCGTGTGGTCGGCGAAGTGATGGGCAAGCTGCACCCGCACGGGGACGCGTCGATCTACGACGCCCTGGTGCGCATGGCGCAGCCGTTCTCGATGCGGCTTCCGCTCGTCGACGGACACGGCAACTTCGGTTCCCTCGGCAACGACGACCCGCCGGCCGCCATGCGGTACACCGAGTGCCGGATGGCCGACGCCACGTCCCTCATGACGGAGTCGATCGACGAGGACACCGTCGACTTCCAGTCGAACTACGACGGCCAGGAGCAGGAGCCGGTGGTTCTCCCGGCCGCCTACCCGAACCTGCTGGTCAACGGCGCGTCGGGGATCGCGGTCGGTATGGCGACCAACATGCCGCCGCACAACCTCGGTGAGGTCGTCGCCGCCGCGCGTCACCTCATCCGTTACCCGAACGCCGATCTCGAAGCGCTGATGCGGTTCGTCCCCGGTCCCGACCTGCCGACCGGCGGCCGCATCGTGGGCCTGAGCGGCATCAAGGACGCCTACGCCGCCGGGCGCGGCACGTTCAAGATCCGGGCGACGGTCTCCGTGGAGAACGTCACCGCGCGCCGCAAGGGGCTCGTCGTCACCGAACTGCCCTTCACGGTCGGTCCGGAGAAGGTCATCTCCAAGATCAAGGACCTGGTCTCGTCGAAGAAGCTCCAGGGCATCGCCGACGTCAAGGACCTCACCGACCGCTCGCACGGGCTGCGGCTGGTCATCGAGGTGAAGAACGGCTTCGTGCCCGAGGCCGTGCTGGAGCAGCTCTACAAGCTGACGCCGATGGAGGAGTCCTTCGGCATCAACAACGTCGCGCTCGTCGACGGACAGCCGCTGACGCTGGGGCTCAAGGAACTCCTGGAGGTCTACCTCGACCACCGCTTCGAGGTCGTGCGCCGGCGCAGCGAGTTCCGCCGCACGAAGCGGCGCGACCGGCTGCACCTCGTGGAAGGACTGCTCGTCGCCCTCGTCGACATCGACGAGGTCATCCGGATCATCCGGGACAGCGACAACTCCTCGGCCGCGAAGGAGCGGCTCATGGAGCGCTTCTCGCTGAGTGAGATCCAGACGCAGTACATCCTGGACACGCCGTTGCGCCGGCTGACCCGGTTCGACCGGATCGAGCTGGAGAGCGAGCGCGACCGGCTGAACTCCGAGATCGGGGCGCTGACCGTGATCCTGGAGTCCGACGCGGAGCTGCGCAAGCTCGTCTCGTCCGAACTCGCCTCGGTGGCGAAGAAGTTCGGCACCGACCGGCGCACGGTGCTGCTGGAGTCGGCGGGTTCGCAGGTCTCGGCCGTACCGCTGCAGGTAGCGGACGACCCGTGCCGGGTGCTTCTCTCCTCGACCGGTCTGCTCGCACGGACGGCCAACGCCGACCCGGTCGCGGAGGACGAGGACGCCAAGCGCGTCAAGCACGACGTGATCGTGTCGGCCGTGGCGGCGACCGCCCGCGGGGAGGTGGGGGCGGTGACGTCCACCGGGCGGCTGCTGCGCCTGGCGGTGATCGACCTGCCCCGGCTTCCCGACACCCACGCGGCGCCCAACCTCTCCGGCGGGGCCCCGGTGCCGGAGTTCCTCACCCTGGACGAAGGTGAGGAACTGATCTGCCTGACCACCTTGGAGGAGGCGTCGCCGGGACTGGCGATCGGCACCCTCCAGGGTGTGGTGAAGCGTGTCGTGCCGGACTATCCCGCCAACAAGGACGAGCTGGAGGTCATCTCCCTCAGGGAGGGCGACCGGATCGTCGGCGCGACGGAGCTGCGTTCGGGCGAGGAGGACCTGGTCTTCATCGCGTCCGACGGGCAGCTGCTGCGGTACCCGGCGGCGCAGGTGCGTCCGCAGGGGCGCGCCGCCGGTGGCATGGCCGGCATCAAACTCGCGGACGGCGCCGAGGTGCTGTCCTTCACCGCCGTCGACCCGGCCGCGGACGCGGCGGTGTTCACGGTGGCGGGTTCGCACGGCACGCTGGACGACTCGGTGCTCACCTCGAAGCTGACGCCGTTCGACCAGTACCCGCGCAAGGGCCGCGCCACCGGAGGCGTGCGCTGCCAGCGGTTCCTCAAGGGTGAGGACGTCCTCGTCTTCGCCTGGGCGGGTCCCTTGCCGGCGCGGGCCGCGCAGCAGAACGGCACCCCCGCGCGGCTGCCGGAACCCGACCCGCGCCGCGACGGCTCGGGCACCCCGCTGATCGACCCGGTCGCCTCGGTCGCGGGACCGGTGTGACGACGGCGGAAGCGTGACCGGGAAGGGGGGTGGGTCCGCCGCGGCGGACCCACCCCCCTTCCCGTCCCCGTCGGTCCTCGCGCCCCGGCCGTGGTGCGCCGGGCGCTGCGCGGCACGCCGGTTCAGGGCGCCGGGACCGGCTGCGGCGGAGGCGTCCCGACGTAGCGGGCCGCCGGGCGGATGATCTTCGAGTCCGCCGCCTGTTCCAGGACGTTGGCGCTCCATCCGACCACCCGGGCCGTGCAGAAGGTGGGGGTGAACATGGCCCGCGGCAGTCCGCAGAGCTCCATCACGACCCCGGCGTAGAACTCCACGTTGGTGTGCAGCTCACGGCCCGGCTTGAGCTCGGCGAGGATCACCTCCACCTGCCGTTCCACCTCGACGGCGAAGTCGGCGAGCGGGCCGCCGAACTCCTCCGCGATCCCCCGCAGCATGCGCGAGCGCGGGTCCTCGGTGCGGTACACGGGGTGGCCGAAGCCCATGATCCGTCCGCCGGAGAGGACCTGCTCCCGGATCCAGCCGTCGATCCGGTCCGGGGTGCCGATCGCGTCCAGGGTGTCGAGGGCGCGGCTGGGCGCGCCGCCGTGCAGCGGTCCTGAGAGCGCGCCGACCGCCGCGACCAGACAGGCTGCCATGTCGGCCCCGGTGGAGGCGACGACCCGCGCGGTGAAGGTGGAGGCGTTGAAGCCGTGGTCGACGGTGGAGATGAGGTAGCGCTCGACGGCCCGTGCGCGGACCGGATCGGGTACCTCGCCGGTGAGCATGTAGAGGTAGTTCGCCGCGTGCGGCAGATCGTCGCGCGGCTCGACGGGTTCGAGCCCTTCGCCGAGCCGGTGCAGCGCGGTCAGCAGGGTCGGCACCGCCGCGCAGACGGCGAGCGCGTCGTCGCGCCGGCGGTCGGGCCCGATGTCGTACAGCGGGCGGTGACCGGCCGAGGCTCCGAGCAGTGAGAGCGCGGTACGCAACCCTGCCAGCGGGCCGGAGATCGCTCCGGCGCGGGCGAGGGCGGGCAGCGCCGCGCGCACCTCGTCGGGCAGGTGGCGCAGCTCGGCGACCCGGGCGGCGAAGGCGGCACGGGCCGGGGCGTCGGGCAGCTCGCCGTGGAACATCAGGTGCCAGACGTCCTCGAAGCTCCGGGTCCCGGCCAGCTCCACCGCCGAGTACTGGCGGTAGTGGTAGAAGCCCTCGGCGCCCCGGACATCGCCCAGGACGGTGTCGGTGACGACGACGCCCGCGAGGCCGCGGGGCACTCCGGAGGGCGCGGGGGTGTGGGTGGTGGTGGGCATCGCTGACTCCCTCTTCGGTCCATCCCTAGTATTGATTCGACTATTCATGCTTGACTCCAAATGCGTCAACATTGATTGAATCAACACATGGCGGAGTGGATACGGTGAGCGCATGACGGATCAGGGAGCGCATGACGCCGGCACGGCGGGCGCCGAACGGCTCAGCACGCGCGAGGCGGCCGCCCTGCTGGGCGTGAAGCCGGAGACGGTGTACGCCTATGTCAGCCGGGGCCAGCTCAGCAGCGTCCGCGCGCCCGGCGGCCGGGGCAGTACGTTCGACGCCGACGAGGTCCGCGCGCTGGCCCGCCGTTCCGGCCGACGCGAGGCCGTACCGCCGACGGGCGGCGCCGACCTGGTCTTCCGCACCGGCATCACCCTCATCGACCACGACCGGTACTACTACCGGGGCGTCGACGTCGGCGAACTCGCGCACAGCCACTGCTACGAGGAAGTGGCGGAGTGGCTGTGGACGGGCGAACTCCGCCCGGGAGTCCGGTTCACCGCTCCGGAACAGGCCCTGGCGGCGGCCCGGCGGGCCGTCGCCGCCCTCCCCGCGCACAGTGGGACGACGGACCGGCTCCGGGTCTCCGTCATCGCCGCGTCGGCCGCCGACCCGCTCCGGTTCGACCTCTCCCCCGTCTCGGTCATCGGCGCGGCGCGGGGCCTCGTCCCGACCCTGGTGGGCGCACTGCGCCCGGCGGCCGGCCCACCCGGCGGCACGGTACCGGGAGGGACGGTCCCGCAAGGCACCGGCATCGCGGGGCCGGCCCACGGCGGTACGGACGAAGGTGCCGCGGGGTACGGCGGTACGGGCCCCGGCATCGTGGCGTGCGGTGCGGGCCCCGGCATCGCGGCGTGCTTGTGGCCCGCGCTCACCGCGCGCGCCGCCGACGCCGCGTCACTCGCGGTGCTGGACACGGCGCTGACGCTGCTCATCGACCACGACCTCGCCGCGTCCACCCTCGCCGTCCGGGTGGCCGCCTCCGCACACGCGCATCCGTACGCCGTCGTCTCGGCGGGACTCGGGGTCCTGGAAGGGCCCCTGCACGGTGCGGCCAGCGGGCTCGCCCACCGGATGCTGCGCGAAGTCCTGGAGCGGGGCGGCGCCGCACCGGTGGTCGCCGACCACCTCCGGGCCGGCCGGCGCGTTCCCGGGCTCGGCCACCGCCTCTACGGCGGGGAAGACCCGCGGGCCCGGGTCCTGTTCGGTCTGCTGGAGGAGGTGCCCGAGGCAGCCGCGCCGCTCGCGGCCGCACGCGACGTGGTGTCCACCGCCGCCCGGCACACCCCCCTGCACGCCAATGTCGATCTGGCGCTGGCGGTCCTCTCGGTCTCCGCGGGGATGCCCGCGGAGGCGGGCGAGACCGTCTTCGCGGTGGCCCGTACGGCGGGCTGGATCGCGCACGCCCTGGAGGAGTACGCGGAGCGCCCCCTGCGTCTGCGGCCTCGCGGCCAGTACACCGGACCCCGCCCGCCCCAGGCGCTGCCACGGCCGGCTGGGCCGGGCCGCGCCTGACCCCGCCCGGCATTCCCACCGGGCGCGCACGGCCCGGCACGGCCCGGCAGGGCCGGCGTGCCCTTCGACCGGCGGGGTCGATCGGGGCCCGGGGCCAATCCGGGGAGTGCCGCGTCGCTCCCTGGGAAAGCGCCCTGGAACACCCCGGGGGCGCAAGATAGTGACAGATCAGTGCGAATTCTCGCGCGACGGCGGGGCGGTCGAGCCGCGCACCACCAGTTCGGGCTCGAAGAGCAGTTCGTCGGAGGGCACGGCCTTGCCCCCGATCTGCACGGACAGCAGCTCGACGGCAGCCCGGCCCATGGCCTCGATGGGCTGGCGGACCGTCGTCAGGGGCGGTTCGGTGCAGTTCATGAAGGCGGAGTCGTCGTAGCCGACCACGGAGACGTCACGGGGCACGGAGAGCCCTCGGCGGCGGACCGCCCGGACCGCGCCGAGCGCGAGCGGGTCGCTGCCGCAGATGATGCCGGTGACGCCCTGGTCGAGCAGCCGGGACGCTGCCGCCTGACCGCCCTCCAGCGAGAACATGGCCCGCGCGACCCGCTCGTCGGGGATCGACGTCCCGTACTCACGGGCCAGTTGGCGTGCGGCGTCGAGCTTGCGCTGGGAGGGGACGTGGTCGGCGGGGCCGAGCACCAGACCGATCCGCTCGTGACCGAGTGAGGCGAGGTGCCGCCATGCCTGCTCGACCGCGACGGAGTCGTCGCAGGAGACGCCCGGGAAACCGAGTTCGGCGATGGCCGCGTTGATGAGCACGACGGGGATGCGCCGGTCCGCGAGCAGCTTGTAGTGGTCGTGCGCGGCGTCCGCCTGGTGGTACAGCCCGCCGGCGAAGACCACGCCGGACACCTGCTGCTGGAGCAGCAGGTCCACGTAGTCCGCCTCGGAGACACCGCCCTTGGTCTGCGTGCAGAGCACGGGCGTGAGCCCCTGCTGGGCGAGGGCGCCGCCGACCACCTCCGCGAAGGCGGGGAAGATGGGGTTCTGGAGCTCGGGCAGGACGAGCCCGACCAGCCTGGCCCGCTCGCCCCGCAGCTGGGTCGGGCGCTCGTAACCGAGCACGTCCAACGCGGAGAGCACCGCCTGCCGGGTGGCGTCCGAGACGCCTGGCTTACCGTTCAGCACCCGGCTGACCGTGGCCTCGCTGACCCCGACCTTCTGCGCCACCTGAGCAAGTCTTCGCGTCATGACCGCAAGATTAGCGCAAGTCACGCAAACCAATTGCGTGCTCGTGGCAACTTCTGCCCGTCCGCGGTGTACCGGCTCCCCTGCGCCCCGTCCGTCCGGTCGCGGTCCCCGCACCGAGCTTCGCCGGGCAGCCGTGGGCTCCCCGCCGGGTACCGGCTCCTCAGACCGCGCCCGCTCCGGTCAGCGACCTGACTTCCATCTCCGCGTGCTTGTCCTCGTCGGCCGGGGCGGCGGAGGTGACGGTGCCGATCCACCCCGCGAGGAAGCCGAGCGGAATGGAGACGAGACCGGGATTCTCCAGGGGAAAGAGCTGGAAGTCGACCCCCGGGAAGAGCGAGGCGGGTCCGCCGGAGACGACCGGCGAGAGCAGAACGAGTACGAGCGCGGGGACGAGTCCTCCGTACACCGCCCAGACGGCACCGCGGGTGGTGAAGCTCTTCCAGAAGAGCGAGTACAGCAGCGCCGGGAGGTTGGCCGAGGCGGCCACCGCGAAGGCCAGCCCGACGAGGAAGGCGACGTTGAGGTCCTGGGCGAGCAGCCCGAGACCGATGGCGACCACCCCGATCCCGGCAGCCGCCACCCGGGCCACGGCGACCTCGCCGAACGGCTCGCCGCCCGGGCGGCGGAGCGAGGCGTAGAGGTCGTGGGCGACCGAGGCCGAGGAGGCGAGGGTGATCCCCGCGACCACGGCCAGGATCGTGGCGAAGGCGATGGCGGCGACCACGGCGAAGAGGATCGTCCCGCCGGTGGACCCCTCCCCGCCGCCCAGCTCCAGCGCCAGCAGGGGCACCGCCGTGTTTCCGGCCCCGCCGGAGGCCCGGACCTCCGCGGGACCGACGACCGCGGCGGCGCCGAGGCCGAGCACGATGGTCATCAGGTAGAAGCACCCGATCAGCCCGATCGCCCAGATCACGGACCGGCGGGCCGCGCGGGCCGTCGGGACCGTGTAGAAGCGCGACAGGATGTGCGGCAGCCCGGCCGTCCCGAGCACCAGTGCCACTCCCAGGCTGATGAAGTCGAACCGCGCCGTCCAACTGCCTCCGTACGTGAGGCCCGGCGCCAGGAAGTCCGCACCGTGGCCGCTGCGCTCGGCGGCCGTGGTGAGCAGCGCGTCGACGTCTCCGTGGAAGTGGACCAGCACGGTCACGGTGAGGGCGATCGCGCCCGCCATGAGCAGCACCGCCTTGACGATCTGGATCCAGGTGGTCGCCCGCATGCCGCCCAGGGAGACGTAGACCACCATGAGCGCGCCGACCCCGACCACGGTCCAGGAGCGGGCGGCACCGCTGGTACCCCCGAGGAGCAGGGCGACCAGGCTGCCGGCACCGACCATCTGCGCGACGAGGTACAGCACGGAGACGGTCACCGAGGACGCACCGACCGCGGTGCGCACCGGTCGCTCGGCCATGCGTGCGGCGACCACGTCGGCGAGGGTGAACCGCCCGCAGTTGCGCACCAGTTCGGCCACGAGCAGCAGCACGACCAGCCAGGCGACGAAGAAGCCGACCGAGTACAGCATCCCGTCGTAGCCGAAGAGGGCGATCAGCCCGGAGATACCGAGGAACGAGGCGGCGGACAGGTAGTCGCCCGCGAGGGCGAAACCGTTCTCCATGGGCGAGAACAGGCGACCGCCGGCGTAGAACTCCTCCGCGGAGCCCTGGCGGGTACGGCCCGCCCAGGTGGTGATGCCGAGGGTGACGGCGATGAACGCGCTGAACAGCACCAGCGCCAGGGTCTGCTGGCTCCCGCTCACCGCTCGGCCTCCCGGGTCAGCTCCTGCGTCTCCCAGCGCAGGTCCAGCGCGGCCCGGTCCCGGCGGAGCCGCGCGTGGCGCGCGTACGCCCAGGTCAGCAGGAAGGTGGTGAGGAACTGACCGAGCCCGGCGATCATGGCGACGTTCACCGCCCCGGCCACCGGACGGGCCATCAGCCCGTGCGCACCGGTGGCGGCGACCACGTAGGCGAGGTACCAGAGGAGGAACGCGAAGGTCGTCGGCAGGACGAACCGGCGGTACCTTCGCCGCACTTCACGGAAGGCTTCGCTGCGCTGGACCTCCCGGTAGATGTCGGCAGCGCCGGGGCCGCTCCGCGGAACCCCGGCCACCGGACCCGCGTCGGGCCGCGTGCCGTCCTGCTCGCCCCGTCCCGGGGCAGGCGCGTCGTACCACGGGCCGTCGAGCCGTGTCGCCGCAGCCGCCCGCCCTGCTTCCTTCTCCACCGAACAACTCCCTTGTCCGCGAACCTTTTCGGCCGCTCGGCCAAGAGTGTCCGGACAGGGGGGACCTCGGACGCAGCATGCACCGCTTTCACCTGTTCAGGTGATATCCGCGCCGGGCGCCCGTGCGCGAGCCCGTATGTGTGCGTCCCGCACCGCCGGTACCCGCCGCACCGGCCCGCCGCGGAGCGGCACGGCAACGGCCCCGCGCCACACGACAGCGCGCCGCTGCGCCCCGGTGCGAACCGGCGGGCACAGCGGCGCGGGCGAGGTGGCTCAGGCGTCGATGCGCGAACGGTCCAGGGTCGCCGCCGAGTTGGTGATGAACTCCTTGCGGGGCGCGACCTCGTTGCCCATCAGCAGGTCGAAGACGCTCTCCGCGGAATCCAGGTCGCCGATGTTGATCCGTCGCAGTGTCCGGAAGCGGGGGTCCATCGTGGTCTCGGCCAACTGGTCGGCGTCCATCTCACCGAGACCCTTGTACCGCTGGATGGAGTCCTTGAACCGGACGTTCTTACGCCGCAGGTCCACCAGCGTCTGGCGCAGTTCGCCGTCCGAGTACGTGTAGATGTACTTGTCCTGGCCCTTCTTCGGCTGGACCAGCTCGATGCGGTGGAGCGGGGGCACCGCCGCGAAGACCCGGCCGGCTTCCACCATGGGCCGCATGTACCGCTGGAAGAGCGTCAGCAGCAGGATCCGGATGTGCGCGCCGTCGACGTCGGCGTCCACCAGCAGGACGATCTTGCCGTAGCGGGCGGCGTCGATGTCGAAGGTCCGCCCGGACCCCGCCCCTATGACCTGGATGATCGCCCCGCACTCGGCGTTCTTCAGCATGTCCGAGACGGATGCCTTCTGGACGTTGAGGATCTTGCCCCGGATGGGCAGCAGCGCCTGGAACTCGCTGTTGCGCGCGAGCTTGGCCGTGCCCAGGGCGGAGTCCCCCTCGACGATGAAGAGCTCGCTGCGGTCCACGTCGTCGCTGCGGCAGTCGGCCAGCTTCGCGGGGAGGGAGGAGGACTCCAGAGCCGTCTTGCGGCGCTGGGCGTCCTTGTGCTGCCGCGCGGCGATACGGGTGCGGGCGGCGGCCACGGCCTTGTCGAGCACGGCCCTGGCCTGGGCCTTGGCGTCGCGCTTGGTCGACGTGAGGAAGGCCTTGAGCTCCTTGGCCACCACGGCGGAGACGATCCGGTTGGCGGCCGAGGTGCCGAGCACCTCCTTGGTCTGGCCCTCGAACTGGGGCTCGGCGAGCCGGACGGTGACGACTGCCGTGAGGCCCTCCAGGGCATCGTCCTTGACGACGTCGTCCTCGGCGACCCGGAGCAGCTTGGCGGCGCGCAGCGACTCGTTGACCGTGCGGGTCAGCGAGCGCTCGAATCCGGCCACGTGGGTGCCGCCCTTGGGGGTGGCGATGATGTTCACGAAGGACTTGACCACGGTGTCGTAGCCGGTGCCCCAGCGCAGTGCGATGTCGACGGCCAGCTCGCGGGTGACCTCGGTGGGGGTCATGTGTCCGCGCTCGTCGAGGACCGGGACGGTCTCCTTGAAGGTGCCCTGCCCGGTCAGCCGCTGCACGTCGCAGACGGCCTTGTCCTGGGCGAGGAACTCGCAGAACTCACTGATGCCGCCGTCGAAGCGGAACGTCTCCTCCGACGGGCCCACGCCGTCCAGGCCGCGCTCGTCGCGCACGACGATGGTGAGCCCGTTCACGAGGAAGGCCGTCTGGCGGGCGCGCTGGTACAGCGTCTCCAGGTCGAGCTTGGCGTCCTTGAGGAAGATCTGCCGGTCGGCCCAGTACCTGATCCTGGTCCCGGTGCGCGCCTTGGGCACCCGCTTGGTCTTGCGGAGCCCGTTGGCCGGGTCGAACGGACTCTCCGGCCCCTGCGCGACGAAGGCGCCCGGCACCCCGCGCCGGAAGCTGATGGAGTGGGTGGAGCTGTTGCGGTCCACCTCCACGTCGAGCCGCGCGGAGAGCGCGTTGACGACGGAGGCGCCCACACCGTGCAGACCGCCGGACGCGGCGTAGGAGCCGCCGCCGAACTTGCCGCCCGCGTGGAGCTTGGTCATGACGACCTCGACGCCGGAGAGCCCGGTCTTGGGCTCGACGTCCACGGGGATGCCGCGGCCGTTGTCGCGGACCTCGACCGAGGAGTCGTCGTGGAGGATCACCTCGATGTGGTCGCAGTGGCCGCCGAGGGCCTCGTCGACCGAGTTGTCGATGATCTCCCAGAGGCAGTGCATGAGGCCGCGGCTGTCGGTCGACCCGATGTACATGCCGGGGCGCTTGCGGACGGCCTCCAGCCCTTCGAGGACGAGAAGGTGCCGCGCGGTGTAGTTGGAGCTGTCCTTGTCGACGACGCCGCCGGCTCCGGTCAGCAGCGCAGTGGACGGCACGGACGTATCGGCGGTCACGCGGTTCGCTCCTCGCTGAATTTCATGGGGGCCCGTGGGGGTACCGGGCGCGGCCGTGGTGGCCGCTGAAAGCGTACCGAGGCCTGGTAGAGCGGTTGTCACGCCACCCTCGGGGAATCATCATGCTAGTCGAGCCCCTTCCGGGGTCGCATGGATGTTCGATCATTCCTCGGACTGACGTGTACATCACGTTCCATTCGAGGCATGAACCATTTAGGCTCCGGGCACGTCCTCATGAACAACCGGCAAGCCAGCCGGGGACCGACCGACACCAGCAACGCGAAACCGTAGCGCCCCATGCCACGGCACATTCGCCGCCAACCGTCGGCAGCCCAGCCGTCCGAAAAGAAGTTTCGAAGAAATGCCACGAGCGGGAACGTTTTCGGCCTGGTTGGATGTTGACCCTGGTACGACAGCTCGTCGAGCTAGAGAAGAGGCGACGTGACTACTGTTCTGACCCCCGCGAGTCCGCTGACCGCAGCAGACCGCTGTGACCGTTGCGGCGCCCAGGCCTATCTGCGCGTCGTCCTCGTCAGCGGCGGTGAACTGCTCTTCTGCGCCCACCACGGGCGCAAGTTCGAGCCCGAGCTCAAGAAGATCGCCGCGGATATACAGGATGAGACGGATCGGCTCACCGCCGTACAGGCCGGTGCCGCCGACGAGGCACAACACTGACACCTCGCGTCCACGACGAGCCATGGGCCGGTCCCCGACCGTCCGACGGGCGGCTTCCCCGGTGTGGGGGAAGCCGCCCGTTCTCGTATGCGCTGCGCAGGCCCTTGGTGCGGGCGTCGTTCGTCCGGCGTGCGTGTTCCGTGACCGCTCGTTCGCGCCCCCGGGGGCGGCGGTGCGGTCAGGTGGTGCTCAGATCCTGCCGTCCGCCCACGTGACCGCGGCGGAGACCCGTGTGTAGACCCCCGGGCTGTCGGCGCGGGCGCAGCCGTTGCCCCAGGAGACCAGTCCGATGAGGCGCCCGTCGACCACCAGCGGCCCCCCGCTGTCTCCCTGGCACGCGTCGTAGCCCCCCTGGGGGTCGCCCGCGCAGACCATCGAGGAGGCGTCGTACGTCCCGCGCGTACCACCCGGGTAGGCGAGGGCGCAGGCCTCGTCCGACAGGACCTGTACCTCGGCCGCGCGCAGTGTCGACGCGTACGTGCCGTATCCCGACGTGTCCCCCCACCCGTAGACCAGCGCCTTCGAGCCCGCGAGGTAGGCCGCGTCACCGTCCCGGGCGACCGGGAGAGGACTTTCCTCCGGCAGGGCCGTGGCCAGTGTCAGCACGGCGACGTCCCCCACGTTGGTACCGGGGTCGTACGAGGGGTTGATCCAGGCGTCCTTCACCGGCAGCTCCTGCCCTCCGGCGCCGCGCAGGTCGTCCCGGCCCGCGACGACCCGCAGATCCGGTACGTCGGCCACGTCGCCTCCGAGGACGTCGGGGCCGAGGCAGTGGGCTGCCGTGATCACCTTGGCCGGAGCGATCACCACCGCCCCGCAGAACTGCCCGCCGCGCGACTCCCCGAACAGGGCGCGGCTGGACAGCGCCACCACCCACGGGCTGTCGGCCACGCTGGCGGGCTCCCCTCCGATGATGATGCCGCCGGTCGCCGCCGACGCCTGGGATCCGGCCGCGAGCGCGGCGGCGGTCGACAGCGCGACCGCTCCGGTCAGGGCACGAGCGAACCTGTGGGACATGGACACTCCTGACTCCGAGGTGGATATCACCTACTCAGAGTCATTCAGTCCGAACCGGCCCGTACTCTGCGCCTGCTCGACCTAGTCGAGGTAGTCCCGGAGGACCTGCGACCGCGACGGGTGCCGGAGCTTCGACATCGTCTTCGACTCGATCTGCCGGATGCGCTCGCGCGTCACGCCGTAGACCTTCCCGATCTCGTCCAGCGTCTTCGGCTGGCCGTCGGTGAGACCGAAGCGCATGGAGACCACGCCGGCCTCACGCTCGGAGAGGGTGTCGAGCACCGAGTGCAGCTGCTCCTGGAGGAGGGTGAAGCTCACGGCGTCGGCCGGGACGACTGCCTCGGAGTCCTCGATCAGGTCACCGAACTCGCTGTCCCCGTCCTCACCCAGCGGAGTGTGGAGGGAGATCGGCTCACGCCCGTACTTCTGGACCTCGATGACCTTCTCGGGGGTCATGTCGAGTTCCTTGGCCAGCTCCTCCGGGGTGGGCTCGCGGCCCAGGTCCTGGAGCATCTGCCGCTGGACGCGCGCCAGCTTGTTGATGACCTCGACCATGTGCACCGGGATACGGATGGTGCGGGCCTGGTCGGCCATGGCGCGGGTGATCGCCTGGCGGATCCACCAGGTGGCGTACGTGGAGAACTTGTAGCCCTTGGTGTAGTCGAACTTCTCGACGGCTCGGATCAGACCGAGGTTGCCCTCCTGGATCAGGTCCAGGAAGAGCATGCCGCGACCGGTGTACCGCTTGGCCAGCGAGACCACGAGACGGAGGTTGGCCTCCAGCAGGTGGTTCTTGGCCCGGCGGCCGTCCTCGGCGATGATCTCCAGCTCACGCTTGAGCTTCGGCGCGAGCTTGTCGGCGTTCGCCAGCTTGTCCTCGGCGAAGAGACCCGCCTCGATGCGCTTGGCGAGCTCCACCTCCTGCTCGGCGTTGAGGAGGGGGACCTTGCCGATCTGCTTCAGGTAGTCCTTGACCGGGTCGGCGGTGGCGCCGGCGACGGCGACCTGCTGCGCGGGCGCGTCGTCCTCGTCGTCGTCGGAGAGGACGAAGCCCTTGTTCTCGCCCTCGCCCTCCTCGTCCTCGGCCTTGCCGACCTTGGCGTCCTCGACCGCCTCGTCACCGTCGAGGAGGTCGTCGTCCTGCTTGCCCGACTTCTTGGCGGCGGTCTTCTTGGCCACGGTCTTCTTCGCGGCGGTCTTCTTCACGGCGGCCTTCTTGGCCACCGCCTTCTTGGCGGGGACGGCGCCGGACTCCCCGGCCGCGTCCGCGCTGTCGACGGCGGGGGCGGCGGACGCCGCGACGGTCCTCGTCACGGTCGTCTTCGCCGCGACCGTCTTGGTGGCGGTGCGCTTGACCGGGGTCTTCGCGGCGACGCTCTTGCGGGCGCGCTTCGGCGACTCCGCGGCACTGACCATCAGCGTCACACCCTCTTCCTCGAGGATCTGATTGAGGCTGCGCAGAACATTCTTCCACTGGGTTGGCGGAATCTGGTCAGCCTCGAAGGCCCGACGCACGTCGTCGCCGGCGATCTGCCCATCAGCCTTTCCCCGCTCAATGAGCGCCGTGACGGACTCGGACTCGGCGATCTCCGGCGGGAGCGTACGGGATGTGCTGGCCGACACGAACAACCTCTCGGAACGATGGAAACGGCTTCCGGCCCAGCCCTGGAGAGCTGGAGCCGACGTCCGCCGACTGGAGTGTCGCCGACGGCGCGGGCTTGGCCTGGGATCTGCACAGCACGCCTCTCGGCTGCTGTATTCCTTCCGCGGCGGTCACCTCTTAGGTCATCGCACTGCTTCGAGGAGTGTTACGCCCAATCCGCGTGGCCCGAGTCACACCTCATTTACGACGAAGGGGTCCGGGGATGACATCCCCCCACAATTGTGCCGCCGGACCGCCCGGTCCGGCGGCACAAGGTGCTTGTACCCCGGCCGTACCGCTTTCAGTGCGCTTCCCGGTGCTCGCCCCGGTGTCGCTCAGTGCTCGCGAGGAGCCGGGACCACTCGCTCCACCTCGGGGTGGACGACGAGGAGCTGGCGCATGGCCGACTCGGCGCCGGCCGCGTCGCCGGCGGCGAGGGCGTCGGCGATCCGGGCGTGCTGACCGACCGACGCCTCACTGGGCCGCTCGCATCCGGTGATCGCGTTGCCGGAGACGTGGAGAGCGGCGGAGACGATGCCGGAGAGGTGATCCAGCATCCGGTTCCCCGCGGCCTGGATCAGCAGCGCGTGGAACTCCGCGTCGGCTCGGGAGAAGGTGACCCCGTCCCCCTGGCCCAACGCGTGCCCCATGATCTCCACCATGTCGCCCAGCCGCTGCTGCACGTCCTCCCGGCCGTGCCCGGCGGCGAGCCGTGCCGCGAGCGGCTCGATCGTCCACCGCAGCTCCGCCAGCTCACGGCGCTGGTCGTCCCGCTGGGGGCCGTAGGCTCGCCACTCGATGATGTCGGGGTCGAGGAGATTCCAGTCACTGACCGGGCGTACCCGGGTGCCCACATTGGGCCGGGCACTGACCAGCCCCTTGGCCTCGAGGACGCGGAGGGACTCGCGTACGACGGTGCGGGAAACCTCGAAGCGCTGCCCGATCTCCTCGGGCACGAGAGGACGGTCGGCGCCGAGATCTCCCGAAACGATCATCTGACCGAGCTGCTGGACAAGTTGACCGTGCAGGCCGCGGCCGCGGCTGGCGGACCCCCGCCGACCGGTGCGCCCCAGCTCGGAGTCGGCCCCGCCCCAGGAACGCGGCGCCGCGCGGTCGCCGGCCGGCTCCGTATAGGGATAACGATCGAGATCGCCCGGACCGGCGAGGCCGGAGTCGGCGGAACGGGCGGTGGTCATCATGGTGTGCGCAAGGGTACTCACGCATCCTTTGTCGGCGTGGCTCGCGCGCCCCTTGAGGTCTTTGCTGAAAAGCACACGAAAGGGTGATCGTCGCTCGCGCCACAATTGACGCTTTATCGCCCCAATTCGGTCAAGCGAAGCCAAGTTGAGGTACGGCCCACCCTTCAACCCTCGCCCGCGCGGCCGCCGCGCGCACCGCCGCACTCACCAACGCGCCCTGTTCCGGAGGGCCGTACCGGCATAGGCGCAGATCAGAGCGATCAGTGAGACGAGGAGCGCCAGGCCGACGGGCTGCGCCAGGATCCGACCCACCGCCACCAGCCACCGGTCCGGCCCCGGCGGGATGTCGAGCCAGGCCAGCCCTCGCAGGCGTGCGGGAAGTCCGGTCAACGCGTGAGCGGCGGGGCCGGCGAAGACCTTCTGCAGGAGCGGCACCACGAGGACGGGGACTGCGAGTACCGCCGCCACTCCGGCCCCTGCCACCCGGAAGGTTCCCGCGGCGAGCAGTCCGGCCCAGGCGCAGCCGACCGCCAGTCCGACCCAACTCGCGGCCAGGAGGATCGCGTTGCCGGGTACGGCGCTCACCTGGTCCCCGTAGAAGAGGCGGAGCACCTGCATGTCGCAGACGACGACGAGCAGCGAAAGGGCCGTCGCCGCCGCCCCGGTGACGAGGAGCTTCGCCACGAGCAGTCCCAGCCGCCTCGGCACCGTCCCCCGGCTCGCCGCGAGGGCCGGGTAGCGGAACTCGTCGCCGTAGGAGAGCGCCCCCAGCAGACCCGCTCCGAGCGCCGCCGGGGGAAGCGGCAGCAGCGCGGGCCAGCCGGCCAGCAGATGCGGTCGCGGGGCCCCACCGATGCGCGCCAGGAGCACCGAAGCCGCCGCCGAGGCGAGCAGAACCACCGCCATGATCAGCGTCGTTGTCCGCACCCCCAGCATGCGCCTCACTTCGTAGCGCATCGGGCGCAGCGGACCTCGCGGGGGGCGCACCGTGATCGGCGGCGGCAGCTCCGAGAGCGCGGCGGCGGAGGCCGGAGCGGGAGCGGGGGGTGCGGGCGGGCCGGCGTCGCCGAGTTCGTCGGCGAGGCGGTGCACGGGGATGCCGTGCCGGAACGCGACGTCCCCGATCTCCGCGCAGTTGCTCCCGTACACCGAGAGGCGGGCACCCTCCTCGGCCACGACCTCCACGGACCGGCGCGCGTCCCGGGCTTCCCGGCCGACGACTGCGGCGAGGCGGGCGGCATGGGGGGACTGGACCGCGACGCGGGGGCGGAGCCGGGTCCGTGCGAAGTCGGCGACCTCCTGGTCCGCCACCAGCCTGCCCGCGTCGATGGTGACGACCCGGTCCGCCGAGCGGATGGCCTCCTTGGGATCGCTGGTGGTCCACAGCACCGTGCCGCCCTGGGCCGCGTGCGCCCGCATCAGTCCGTAGAGCCAGCCGCTCTCGCGCGAGGAGAGCCCGTCGGCCGGATCGTCGAGCAGCAACGTATGGGGATCACCCAACAGGGCTGCGGCAAGGCCCAGTCTGCGGTCCATCCCCACGGAGAGGCCGCCGATGCGCTGGTCGCCGAGGCCGGAGAGACCGACGAGGTCGAGCATCTCGTCGGCGCGCGACAACGGCGCTCCAGCGGCGGCGCAGAGCATGCGCAACTGTCCCCGGGCGCTCCGGGCCGGATGCCCCGGTACGTCCCCGAGGAGTACTCCGACCTCCCGGGGCGGGTGCCCGATCCGGTGCAGGGGACGGCCTCGGAAGTAGGTGACTCCACGCCCGGGGTCGAGTTCGAGCATCAGCCGCAGGGCCGCCGTCTTTCCGGCGCCCGGTGCGCCGAGGAGCGCGGTGACACGGCCCGAGCGGGCTTCGAAGGTGAGATCGTCCACCGCGGGCGGCAGGTCGCGGCGGCGGGCACTGGTCAGTCCGATGGCCTGGAGCATCGCTTCTCTCGCGGAAGGTGTGACCGCTCGGCGGCAGGGAGCGTGCGTACCGCAGCAACATAACGCGACATTTACGACTTTTTGTGCAGCGGGAGACTCACGAGTGTTCCGCGCTCGGGGAGCGCGCGGGAGGCATCTCGTGGGCTCGCCCGTGCGAGCCAGGATTCAGGGGAGGACGGGGACGACGAAGACGACGGGGACGACGGGGCGGGTCCGCAGGTGGGGCTCGGGCGTCGGCGAGGGGCAGACGCCACTGGAGGGCGGCCGACCGGTCCTCGTGCTGGTGGCGGATGCTCGCCCGGCGGGCTCCGGATACTCGCCCGGCGGGCTCCGGCGGGCTCCGGCGGGCTCCGGCGGGCTCCGGCGGGCTATGAGGCACGTACCGCAGTGTCGGGCGGCGGGTGTCAGCCGGGTCGCCCCGTCAAGGGGAGAGGCAGCAGGTCACTCGTCGGCTGAGGGGACCTTCGATGGCACGGTGGCACGGTCAGCTGGTAGGCGTGTCGGACCTCGGTCAGGTCCGGCTACTCGCTCCCCCAAGCGCCCCCCGCTCTCATTCACCGGTTCTCGCCGAGCCGGACCCCCTCGGTGACCTGAACCTCAGGCGGCCAAGGCGTTTCTGTGGTGGTGCGCTGCCGGGTGGCGGGCCCGGCCGGCGGCGGAGCGCATACGGTCGGCTCTTCTGGCGACCGACGGTGGAGTCGTGCGCATGGATCGTGTGCGCCCCTCTCGCGGAGAAGGCTGCCACGCCACTCCCCCATGGGCGGTGAGCAGGTGGCTGTGACCGAGATGCTGCCCGTCCGTGACGTCGCATGCCTCCGTCAGCAAGCAGGCGGCACCTTCGACGCCCAGCCCGCCCACGCAGGTACGCGGGTATCGCGGATGCACAGTGCTGCGGGACCGCACAGGCCCACGAGGGCCTCGGCGAGCGTATGCCCCCTCGGCGCGGGACGCCGTGTACACCGCTCGGAACTGTCCACAGCGTCGAGGCGGCCGTCCCGTTCCTGTCCACGTGCGGCCCGGCCACCATCGGGACCAGGAGTGCGCCCTGACTGGCTCCCCAACCGGAGCCGGGCGCCGGGCAGGTCCGGCTTCCCACCGGCCCGATCGGCCGCGACATCGAGATCCACGCGGCGGCAACACCTGCTGAGGTCGTCGCATCCGTTGCCCGCACGGAGCGCCTCACGCGCCCTGCCGTGTCATCGCCGCGACACCCCGAGAGGTCGCTCCCTCGCCTGCCGGCACCGTCGCCAGGCTGCTCGGACCCCGCGCCGCCTGTCGATTTCCAGGGCGCGGACTGGAAACCGAGGGGCGGCGGCACGGACAACCGGCTACCGGCTACCGGCTACCGGCTACCGGCTACCGGCTCAGACTTCCGGCCTCAGCATCGGCGGGTTGAGGACGGTGGCGGAACCCGCGCGGAACAACTGGGCGGGGCGTCCGCCCTGTCGGGTCGTCGTGCCTCCGGAGGGCACCAGAAATCCTGGTGTACCGGTGACCTTGCGGTGGAAGTTCCTGGGATCCAGGACCACTCCCCATACGGCTTCGTAGACGCGCCGCAGTTCTCCGACCGTGAACTCCGGCGGACAGAAAGCTGTGGCGAGCGAGGAGTACTCGATCTTGGACCGCGCCCGCTCCACACCGTCTGCGAGAATCCGGGCGTGGTCGAACGCCAGGGGTGCGGCCTCCGTCTCCCCCACCGGGTCCTCGTCCGCCGCGAGCAGCTCGTCCACCGGCGCCCAGCGCGCGCTGTTGGCATCGCCTCCCGCCCGGGGAGCGGGGAGGTCGGGCGCGAGCGCGAGATGCGCCACGCTGACCACCCGCATGCGGGGGTCGCGGGACGGGGCGCCGTACGTGGCCAGTTGTTCGAGGTGCGCGCCGTGGCCGGCGGAGGGAACGGCCGGATCGTGTGCGCAGAGCCCGGTCTCCTCGACCAACTCGCGCGCGGCCGCGGCGCCCAGGTCCTCGTCCTCGCGGACGAAACCGCCGGGCAGCGCCCAACGGCCCTGAAAGGGCGTTTCTCCGCGCCGCACGACCAGCGCGCAGAGCGCGTGGCGTTGGACTGTCAGCACGACCAGGTCGACGGTGACAGCGAAGGGCGGGAACGTCGACGGGTCGTAGGACGGCATGGCTCGATCATAGTCGTCTCCTTGACGATAAACACTCCGATCCCGCACGCCCGACAACGCGGCGCGGCGCGATCCGCGCGAGGTGGCGGGTGTGGGGGACAGGAGCGAGGTGGGGCGGCGGGCCCCCGCCACCCCAGTGGCGGGGCGGTGCGGTCTCCTGCGGAAAGCCACACCAGCGCGCCGTCCCACCTGCCGCTCTGGCACCCCCGGTCGGCGCGGGCGCGGGCTGCGCCGACCGGGGTGCTCTCCGTCTCTCCCGGCGAGGGCGGAGCAACCCGGGGCTCCCCCGCGGGAGCAGCCCGGGGGCTCTCCCTGCGCACTCGGCTCGGGGCCGGCTCAGCCGCCGGTGGTGCCGTCCCTGTCCTCCTGACCCCGCGGCAGGCGCTCCCTGCGCCGAACGCGTGCCGCCCCCGGGTTGCTCGGAGTGACGGGGCGGGTGCGGCTGGAGATCCTCCTGCTCCGCGCGCCGGCGGAGGGAACCGCCGACGCACCGGCACCCGCGCGACTCGCCTGGCGCGGCACTGTCTTTTGCGGGAGCGGTGCACCGGTCTTGGCGGCGACCTTCCGAGCTTCTTCTTCTTCCTCCTCCCGGAGACAGCGCCGCAACTTCTCCGGGTCCACGCCTTCGTTGCAGGCCTGATGGAGAAGCTGGGCGAAGGTGTAGTCCGGGTCGGCCCGCAGGGCGAGCGACAGGGCCACCCGTGCGCCGGACTCGTCCCCGGTGGACCAGGAGACCCAGGCGGCCAGCGCCAGCGGAGCAGCGGCGTGCTCCACGTACGGGCCCACACAGCGCCGGGCGAGTGCCCGCCAGAGGCGCAGGGCCGCGGGCGCGTCCGGGCCCTCCATCCACCGCGCGGCCCGGTCCCGGGTCTCGCGGTCCTGGAGCCCGAGGATCACGGCGGCCGCTTCGTCATGGCTGATGAGGCCGTCGTCGCAGAAGTCGGCCGCGCCCGCGACCGGGGGCGCGGTGACGGCGCCGACGCGCTGGAGCAGTCCCCCGGCCAGGTCCAGGGTCTCCCTGGCCACCTGCCCGCGTCCGTCGGTGTCGAGGATGCGGACCACCATCGCCGCTCCCACCTCGTCCAGCGCGCGGAGTTGGGCCGAGGCGTGGGTTCCGGTCCAGGGCGTGAGCCGCTGCTCCAATTCGCGCAGTGATCCCCTGACTTGGATCCCTGCGTACGCGGCGGCGGCCGCCATGACCGTGGTGCCCGGAAGGGCGAGCGGAGTGCCCTCCGGCGGACAGCACCGGATGTCGGGGCAGCAGTAGGACCAGTACTTGCCGCCGGAGACGCAGAGCGCCTCCAGCACGGGGACGTCGAGCGCGCCGCAAGCGGTGCGCAGGAGTTGGGTGAAGGGCCGCAGTCGCTCCATGACGTCGCACGGGGTCTCCCCCGGCGCCGGGTCCTGACACAGGAAGAGGACGATCGCGTCCGGGCGGGCCCCGCGCCGCCCGCTCCCCGAGATCAGACAGTCCGCCAACTCCTGCGCGCTCCCGGCCCAATCGGCGTCCGACGGTGGAATGGCATGGCGCAGCCGACCCCCGAAGCGGCCACGGCCGCCGTGCAGGCCCACCATGACGACACTGTCCGTCGGATGGAAGCCCAGCAGATAGGGAAGTGCGTCGGCGAGGTCCGCAGGGCCACGCAGAGTGACGTGCTGAACGTCGGCGGGGCCGGTGGAGCCGGTGGATTCATGGTGCTTGTTCATGGCATGACCGTCTCGCACCACGCCATTTTCCGCGACCCCCTGTGGATAACTTATCCCCAGGCACGCAGGGTCACTGGCGGATTGTCAGAAGCGGGGGTTCTCATGGGTGCATGACCACTCCGCATCACGTGCTGTCACCCGTCGGCCAGGACACCCCGGCGCTCCCCGTCTTCTCCCGCCGTCCGGGCGGCGGCAGTCGGCGCGGCCCGTTCCTCACCCGCGCCCGATGGCCGGGCGGTCGCCGGCACGGGCGCGCGCCGGACGACACCGTGCCGGGGACCAACCGCCCGGGAGGGTCCGACATCTCAGCCCGCGGCGGCCAGCACCAGCGGAAGGACCTGTTCGGCGCCTGCTCGGCGAAGCAGCCGTGCGGCGACCGCGAGGGTCCAGCCCGAGTCGGTGGAGTCGTCCACCAGCAGGACGGGTCCGGGCGAAGCCGCCAGCGCGGTCTTCAGCTCGTCGGAGACGGTGAAGGCGCCCGTCAGCGCACGGACGCGCTGCGCGGAGTTGCTGCGCCGGGCGGTGTGCGCCCCCTCCGGCCCGCTGTACGTCAACGCACCCAGGAGGGGCAGGCGGCCGACGGCCGCGATTCCCTGGGCGAGGGAGCCGACCAACTGCGGGCGCGAGAGGGACGGCACCGCGACGACGCCGACCGGTCGGGCGGAGGCCTCGGGGGAGTTCGACGCCCAACCCCCCGCGGAACGCGCCCAGTCGGCGAGGACGTCCACCGCCGCCCGCAGGACATCGTCCGGCACGGGCCCGTCCGGCGCGTTCTCGGCGAGCAGCGGGCGCAGCCGGTTGCCCCAGCCGATGTCCGAGAGGCGGCCCAGGGCCCGCCCGGTGGAGCACTGCTCCTTGGCCGGGATGCGTCCCTTCAGTTCGATGCCCAGGAGGGGGAGGCCCGTGGGCCACATCCGGCGCGGTTCGACCTCCACGCCCGGGCGGTCCAGTTCCTTCGCCGCGCCCGACAGTGTCTCCGCCGAGACGGAGGAGTCGGCCCAGGCTCCCGCACAGTTGTCGCAGCGTCCGCAGGGGGCCGCGCCCTCGTCGTCCAGCTGGCGGCGCAGGAACTCCATCCGGCATCCGGAAGTGCTCACGTAGTCGCGCATGGCCTGCTGCTCCGCCGCTCGCTGCCGGGCCACCCACGCGTAGCGCTCGGCGTCGTACACCCACGGGGAGCCGGTGGCCGTCCAGCCGCCTTTGACCCGCTTCACCGCGCCGTCGACGTCCAGCACCTTCAGCATCGTCTCCAGCCTGCTGCGCCGGAGATCCACCGACGCCTCGAGGGCGGGGACCGAAAGGGGCCGGCCCGCGCCTTCCAGCGCCGCGAGGGTCTGCCGCACCTGCGGCTCGGGCGGGAAGGCCGTGTCGGCGAAGTAGCGCCAGATGGCCTCGTCCTCCTTGCCCGGCAGCAGCAGCACATCGGCATGGGCCACGCCGCGGCCGGCTCGTCCGACCTGCTGGTAGTAGGCGATGGGCGACGACGGCGAACCGAGGTGGACGACGAAGCCGAGGTCCGGCTTGTCGAAGCCCATGCCCAGGGCCGAGGTGGCGACGAGCGCCTTGACCCGGTTCTCCTGGAGGTCGGTCTCCGCCTGGAGCCGGTCGGCGTTCTCGGTGCGTCCGGTGTAGGAGGCGACCGTGAATCCGCGCTGGCGCAGGAAGGCGGTGGCCTCCTCGGCGGTGGCGACGGTGAGGGCGTAGATGATCCCGGAACCGGGCAGCTCCTCCAGGTGCTCGGCGAGCCAGCCCAGGCGGTGGGCGGCGTCGGGCAGCCGTACGACCCCGAGTCGCAGGCTCTCCCGCTCCAGCGGGCCGCGCAGGACGAGTGCCTCGCCCGCACCCGTACCCAGTTGGTCGGCGACGTCCGCGGTGACCCGCGCGTTGGCGGTGGCGGTGGTGGCCAGGACCGGGACTCCGGGGGCGAGCTCGGCGAGCATCGCCCGCAGGCGGCGGTAGTCCGGGCGGAAGTCGTGGCCCCAGTCGGAGATGCAGTGCGCCTCGTCGACCACCAACAGACCGGTGGTGGCGGCGAGCCGGGGAAGTACCTGGTCGCGGAAGTCGACGGAGTTGAGGCGTTCCGGGCTGACGAGGAGGACGTCGGTCTCGCCGCGCTCGACCTCCCCGTAGATGGTCTCCCACTCCTCCGGGTTGGCCGAGTTGATGGTGCGCGCCTGGATCCCGGCTCGCGCAGCCGAATCGACCTGGTTGCGCATCAGGGCGAGCAGCGGGGAGACGATCACCGTGGGACCGGCGCCGCGCCGGCGCAGCAGGGCCGTCGCGACGAAGTACACCGCCGACTTGCCCCACCCGGTGCGCTGCACCACCAGGGCACGGCGGCGGTCCTCCACCAGGGCCGAGACCGCCTGCCACTGGTCCTCCCGCAGCCTCGCCGAGCCGCCCGGATCACCGACCAGTTCGGCGAGGATGGCGTCTGCTTCGGTGCGGAGTTCCAGGGTGTCCATGCCCCCCATGCAACCCGATGCCCGGGCAGCTCGGCCACCTCACGCAGGGTGACGAACAGAGGTACGGAGAGATCGAGGGCCGATCTCCCTTCCGGGAGGCTCTTTCCGTGCCGTGCTGTTCGGAGGGGACGAAAGGCGTCATCAGAGCCCGCGGCGGGCAGGGATATCCGTGTCTTTACGGTGGATATCCCTCAGGTGTTCCAATTGCTCGTTGCCGCCCGCCGATACGCCAGGAAGAATTGGAGGTGCCTCCCGCACGGTCATCCCACGGCCCGTATGGGCGTGCCCTCTGTCATCCTGCCCGCTCCGTGGGCGCGTAACGAAGGGAGAACCGTGACCTTCGGATTCGCACCGTCGGCAGACACTTCACCGTGGGCGTCCTCGCACCCGGCCGCCTCCACCAGTCGTCTCGCCCGGGTACTCGAGCCCACCGAATGGGCATCGGCGGGCATACCCCTGCTGCGCAACCCGCGTGACGTGGTCGGCGGCCTGCACGCCCGTCATCGCCCCACCCCCGCCACCGCCGTCGTCGCCGTGCTCGACCACGAGGAACGTCTCAGCGCCAGCGCCTCCCTCACCCGGCGAGGCTCCGGAGCAGCGGACGGCTGGGAGTTCCGCAACGCGCTCCTCTCCCACCTGCGGCGGGTCATCCCGCACGACCTGCGACGCCGTACGCCGGTCCGTACGGCTGTCCTGCTCTACTGCCGTGAGGGCGACGAACGCTGGACGGAGGAGGACGGCGCCTGGATGTGGGGGCTGCGGGACGCCTGCACGCTGCACGGGCTGCGCTGCGGGGCGTACATCACGCTGACCAGGGGCGGATGGCAGGTGCTGGGCGAGGGCAGGGGAGGACGGCAGCCGAATTCGCTGTCCACGCCGGCATCGCTCGCGGAGACCTTCACCAGCGCCCCGGTACCGCTGCGTACGGGCGGTGGAGCGGCAGAGGCGATGCTGCGCGCCGCTGCCCGCTGAGCCCGTCCCGCCCGGCGGGCCGGCCGCACGCCCACCGGACACCCGCAGCCCTCCGGCCGACGGAAGCGGCGTCGTAGGACGGTTCCCGGCGTAGCGGACGGCCGCCCGCACGACCGCCCGCCGAAACCGCCGCCCGGTGAACACGTCCCTCCCCGTCTCGCCCGCCTGGCGAAACGGCCCCTCGGCGGATGATCGACCGACCGCCTGGCCGGCCACCCCATCACGTTGCGGGACGGCCGCCCCGCCGATCAGCTACCGCCGCAACGACCCCCGGGCCGACCGGCCACTCACGGGAACGACCTGTTCAGGGAGGTGTCCTCGGGTCACGCGCTGGACCGCCACCACCCGGACCGCCACGCGTACTCGGAGCCACCCCGTACTCCGGACCACTCCGTGCTCCGGACCACTCCGTGCTCCGTCCTGCCCCGGGCCCGACCGCCCAGGGCAGGACGGTCGGGCCCGGCCGCTTCGGGACCCGGCCGCTTCGGGACCCGGCCGCTTCGAGACCGGGGCACGTCGGGGCCGGGCGGTGTCCGCGCGGCCCCGCCCCAGCGGGTTCGCGGTCGGGTCAGACGCCCGCGCCGAGCGCGGCGTTGATCGACTGCGCGTCGCCGCACACGATCAGCAGCGTGCCGGCCCGCTGCCGCGCGAGCGACAGCCGCTCGGCCGCCTCACCGGCGAGCTCACCGTTGACGGCGACGACCACGACCGGCCGAGCCGCCGCACGGCCCACCGCCGACAGATCCGCGAAGAACACGTCGTCGCCGGCCTCGTGCTGCGCCCAGTAGGCGGCCTCACCGAAGGTGAGTTCGTGCATGGCCCACGGGTGCTGCTCGCCCGTGGTGAACACGAGGATGTCGCCGGGGGCGCGGCCGTTGTCGAGCAGCAGGTCGACGGCTTCCTGGGCAGCGTCGAGCGCTCCGGCGGAGGGCGCCGGGATCACCTGCAGTTGCGGCACGGAACGGTTCTCCGCGTGCGCGGCCGGGCCGGGCACGGGGCGAGGGCGCTGCACCGGAGGGGCAGGCCGTGCGGGCCCCGGGTGTCCGGGGCGCGGGGTGGCCGCGGAACGCGGCCCAGGAACGGGACGAGGGGTCGACGCGGTGCGGCCGGCGGCCGGAATGACGCGGGGACCCTGGGCGCTCTCGTGAATCTGAGGCTCCTCGAGGTGAGAGGCATGAATGGTTGTCTGTACGAATGCCGGCACGCCTGGTGTCGGCGGGGTGGGTGCGCAAGCGCGATCAGAAGTCGAAACCGAGCTGGCCCCCGCTTTCGAGTGCTGCCGCCTCGGCGGAGAAGCGGACCTTCTTCAGGTGGTGCCACCGCGGCAGCGCGTCGAGGTACGACCAGGACAGCCGGTGGTGGGGGGTGGGTCCCCGCTCCTCCAGCGCCGCCCGGTGCACCGGCGACGGGTATCCCGCGTTGGCGGCGAAAGCGAAGTCCTCGAACTCCCCGGTGTCCGCGCCCAGTTCCGCCATCATCGAGTCGCGGTGCACCTTGGCGATGACCGAGGCGGCAGCGACCGCGATGCAGGACTGGTCTCCCTTGATGACGGTGCGCACACGCCACGGGCTCCCGAGGTAGTCGTGCTTGCCGTCGAGAATCACCGCGTCCGGACGGACCGGCAGCTCTTCCAGCGCGCGCACCGCCGCGAGCCGCAGGGCAGCCGTCATCCCGAGCGCGTCGATCTCCTCCGGAGAGGAATGGCCGAGACCGTAGGCGGTGACCCAGTCCCGCAGGACGGGTGCCAACTCGGCACGGCGCCGGGGCGTGATCAGCTTGGAGTCGGTGAGTCCCTCGGGGGGCCTGCGCAGGCCGGTGACCGCCGCACAGACGGTTACGGGACCTGCCCACGCTCCGCGTCCGACTTCGTCGACACCGGCGACGGTCCGGGCACCGGTGGTGGCACGGAGCGAGCGCTCAACGGTGTGCGTGGGTGGTTCGTACGGCATGGCGCCAGTCAGCGTACGCCGACCGGGGCAGCGGCGACACCCCGGGGGACCCGCCGACCCGCGAACCGCCCCGCCGACGCACACCCGCACCGGCCGGTCCGGGTGTGCGACCGGGCGGGCACGCTCGCCGTAGCCGGTCCGACCGGCCGCGGTGGACTCCGCGTCAGCGGCTGCGCGGTTCTTCCGTCGGCGGCAGCCGCAGCGGACGGGCCGGCCCGTCAGTAGGGGTCGTACGGGTCGTACTCAGGGTCGGACGGATCGGGCTCGGGAAAATCGCGGTCGCCAAAATCGGGATCTACGGAGTCGCGGTCGACGGAGTCGTCCAGCGGGTAGCACGGCGTCGCGGTCGAGGGAGCGGGACGTTCGGCGAGGATGTCCCGTGCCCGCGCCTCGCTCAGACTCATGGCGTACCACGGTGTGTCCGAGCGCCGGAGCGCGCTCTGGATCTCCCGGAGCGCACAGGCCCGTATCCGCTCGTCTGGGATCGTGTCCAGCGCGGGAACCGCGTCGGCCGACAGCTCCTGCAGGTAGGAGATGTCGATGGCCTTCCCCTCCCGGTAGCGCTGGACGTTCTGCTCGGCGATCAGGCGGTCGGGCGACATCAGCCCGAAGGCGAGGACACCCACCGCGGCGCTGACGGCGACCGCCCGGGGAAGATGCCGTGCGCCGAGGATTCCGGCCGCGACGATCAGCAGCAGGACCACGCCGAGCCAGAGTTCGACCGCCGCGACCGAGATGCGCAGCCGGGTGAGTCCGAAGGCGTCCACGTACAGGTCCATGCGGCGCAGCGCCGAAGCCACGACGACGAGGGTCAGTACGCAGAGGGTGCCGAGCACGCCCTTGACGAGCAGGCGGTCCCGGGCGCCGCCGCGCGGGGCCATGCGGAGGGCCAGCGCGACGACGAGGAGGGTGAGGAGGGTGGCCCAGAGGAGTTGCCAGAAGCCCTCGCGCGCGTACTCGGCGGGCTTCAGACCCGTCTCCCGGAGCACACGGTCGTAGCCGCCGAGGAGCACGACGAGCTGGAGTGCGATGAACGCGGCGAACAGCACGTCGAGCACGATCAGGGGAAGTGCCCATTCCACTCTCCCCCGCGCCCGACCGGGCCGGACGGTGATCCTGTCCCAGTGCGCGGGGGCCGCAGCCGTGTGCGCGGCGGCGAGGGCACCGGCGAGGCCGAGTCCCAGGAGGAAGATCCGCCAGGGCCCCTCCGCCAGGGAGACGTCTGGCAGCACATCGCCGAGAAGGTCCGCGAAAGCCGCGTCGGCGCTCGCGAAGAGCGTTCCGAAGACCAGCAGCAGCACCACCGCGACGGCAACCGTCCGGAACACCGAGCCCCAACGCGCCCGCGAGCCGGTGAGCCGCCCCCGGATGCCGCGCCAACCCCACCCGACGGCCGGGACCACGGCGTCCACGATGCCCAGGGAGCCCGCGATGACGCCGAGCCAGCTCCGGTTGCCGTGCAGGGCGAGCGAGCCCAGCGCGGCGGCGGACACCACGGCGAGGAAGGTCGGCCACCCCGCGTCCAGCAAGGCGGGGACCGCCAGCAGCGCGAGGCCGCCGACCGCCCAGGTCAGTGTCCACGCGCGTGCCCGGCGCCCCGCCCTGCGCGCCTCCAGCCAGGCGGCGACGGCGGCGGGCAGCGCCACGAGGAGAAGGTTGATCCCCAGGCCGTCGCCGAGCAGGAGCGCGCTGAGAACGCCGGTGGCCAGAACCGCCCCGAGCGTCGCGCCGCTGACGGGCAGGGGGGCGACGGGGCGGATGCGCGCGAACCCCCCGGGCTTCGCCGGACGGGTCCGCCCGGGGCCACCGGGTCCCGGCCGATCTCCGGGCCCCGCCCCCGGATGCGGGTACGCAGAGGGGTACGCGGCGCCACCGGGCTGCTGCGCGCGACCCGGGGGTCGCTGCCCCAGGGACCCGCCGGGCTGCCGGGCGGACCCGCCGGGCTGCTGGGCGGACCCGCCGGGCTGCTGGGCGGACCCGCCGGGCGGCGAGCCCGCGGCCTGCGCGGGCGTGCCGTCGGCGGACTGCGCGGGCGGCGCGGCCGCCGATGGGGCTGCCCGGGACGCGTCCGGCGGTCCGGGTATCCCGGGTGGCAGATCTGGCGACTGATCGGACGTGGTCATGGGACCCCTCCCCCGCGCGGGCCCGCCGTACGGCCGTGGCCCGGCGCGTCACCCGCTGTCTCGTTCCTCGGGCGCGCCGGCGCGGATCTCCTGGGCGCGCGAGGACAGAAGCTCGCGCGCCGGTGGAGCTCACCGGCGGACGCGTGGCCGAAACAGTAGCGGCGCACCAGCCGCGCGCACCGGCCTCGGCTCCCCTGTGGCAGGACCGTGACACGGGGGCGGTACGCGTCGCTCCCCGCTCCCGGGGGTGCGGGTCCGTGCACATGCGCGACGACCGCGGAGTGCGACGGGTCGCACGGTCGGACCCGGCCGGAAGGGATCAGCGGGGTTCGGCGGGCACCCAGGACGGCGGGGCCTCGGTCTGCCGCAGCCACGCGGCCGGCGGGGCACCGGCCGCGCCCGCCGCGACGATCCCGCCGACGATGGCGCAGGTGGTGTCCACGTCGCCGCCCGCCTGGGCGGTGACCCAGAACGCGTCCTCGTACGAGCCGAGGGCGCGAGCCGCCGACCACAGGGCGAAGGGAACCGTGTCCTGGGCGCTGGTACGGCGGCCGTTGCCGAGGACGGCGGCGACCGTCGTGGGGTCCTCGTAGTCGAGCATGTCCTTCGCCCGCCGCAGCCCGGCCACCACCGCGCTGCGCGGCAGCAGTGCGATCACCGTGTCGAGCAGTTCTTCCGGCGGGGGCGGCCCGCCGGGGGAAGCGGCGAGCGCCGCTGCGGCAGCCACGGCCATCGACCCGGCCACGGCCTCGCGGTGCTGGTGGGTGGTGTACGAGGAGATCTCGGCCTGGTGGGTGGCCTGCTCGGGGTCGTCGGCGTACCAGGCACCGAGTGGGGCGATGCGCATGGCGGAACCGTTGCCCCAGGATCCCTGGCCCTGGAACAGCCCCGCGGCGAGTTCCCGCCAGTCACCGCCCTCGCGCACGAGCCGCAGCATCCGGTTGACCGCGGGGCCGTAGCCGCGGTCGAAGTCGTGGTGCTCGGCGAAGGAGCGGGCCAGCGCGTCCTGGTCGACGCGGCCGTGCTCGGCGAGCACGGCCACCACCGAGCAGGCCATCTCGGTGTCATCGGTCCACTGCCACGGCCCGGGGGGCAGGGTGCGGCTCCGCAGCAGCGGGTAGTTCACGGGGACGAAGAACTGGGAGCCCAGGGCGTCTCCGACGGAGAGGCCGCGCAGGCTGGCGAGGGTGCGTGCGTACCGACGTCCGAAGGTTTCGGAGGAGTAAGAGGCCATCGTCCCCCCACTCTATCCAGGGACGCCGCACGGGACCGGGTCCGTTCCGTCCCGCGGTGCGGAGTCCGCTCCGTCCGGCGCAACGAGTCCTTCCCTCACCTACGGCGGGTGCGCGCCGTCCCGCGCGACCGGTCCGCTTCGTCCCGTGATGCCGTCCCGCGCGACCGGCCCGCCGTGCGCCCGGTCCGCCCTATCCCGTGATGCCGTACGGCTCCGGGGTCCGCCAGCGCGCGAACGGACGGTCGAGCGTGTAGCGGCCGTCGGGTCCCAGCAGCAGGGTCCGGGTCTCGCCGTTTCCCGGGTTGGAGAGCGACTCGAACTCGGCGACCGACCAGTGCAGCCAGCGCATGCAGAACAGTCTCATCGTCAGCCCGTGCGTCACGAGCAGCACGTTCGGTGGGTGGTCGGGGTCCTGGAAGCTCCGGTGCAGGCTCTCCAGGAAGGCGCCGACCCGGTCGTAGACGTCCGCACCGGACTCACCCTGGGCGAAGCGGTAGAAGAAGTGCCCGTAGGCGTCCCGGTACGCCTTCTGGAGCCGCACGTCGTCCCGGTCCTGCCAGTTGCCCCAGTCCTGTTCCCGCAGCCGGGGCTCCTCGCGCACCCGCACCCGGCTGAGGTCGAGGCCGAGGGCGCGGAAGGTCTCGTGGGTGCGGCGGTAGGGGGAGATGTAGACGCTCACCCGCTCATCGCCGAAGGTCTCGCGCAGCCGGAAGCCCGCCGCCTCCGCCTCGCGCAGCCCGGTGGGCGTCAGCCGCAGGGCGTGGTCGGGCTCACGCTCGTACACCGTGTCGTCTGCGTTGCCCTCGGACTCTCCATGCCGAACGAGGACGATGCGCTGCGGTCGTGCCATGGGAAAACCCTACGGGCTGCGCACACATTCGCCTCGTTCGAACAGCCGCGCGCGGGCTGCCGGGCGCGACGACGGGGTCAGGCGACCGTCCAGGAGGGTTCCAGCTGGACCACGTCCCCGGTCAGCGCCAGTACGTCGGCCTCCGTCTCGGCGCGTTCCGACAGCCGCTCGGCGCTCTGGAGCCGGTATTTCCCGCGCTCCGCGCTCGACTGCCACATGGACAGCACCAGGAACTCGTGGCCCGGGGCCTCCCCGAAAACTCCCCGCAGCATCCCCGGGGAGCCCGCCATGGCCGGGTTCCAGACCCGGTACTGCATGAGCGCGAAGTGCTCCACCCGGTCCTCGCGGACCTTGCTGTGGGCCACCCGGACGACGTCGGCATCGGTGAAGTCGGGCTCGAAGCCCGTCTTCACGTCGAAGCGGTGCTCGAACAGCTTGACCTGTGCGTCCCGGTACGCGCCCGGACGCCCCGCCGGGGTGCCGTCCCCGGTCCGCGCTGCGGAGGAGTCGTAGAAGACCCGGTTCTCCCAGAACGCGAAGACGTGGGCGATGTCCGGGTGCCTTCGGCTCCACCCGCCGCCCTGCCCTCGGAACCCCGGCTCATCGAGCAGCCCCGCCCCCTGTCGCTGCGCCTGTTCGAACCCAGGACGGTCCACCACGGCACAGCGCATCCACTTGACCAGCACCGCTCAATCCTACGGCTCCGGGCGTGGCGCGGGTCACTCTCCGGCAGAGTGGGTCCGAACTCCTCACCTCCTCCGGGACGGGAGCCACAGAATGATCTCCATGACCGGTTCGCGCGCTCGTCCGCCCTTCTCCCGCCTCCGTCGCCGCGCTCGCCGGGATCGACCTGGCACAACGGCTGATCGTCTCCGCGGGCTTCGGCGTGGCCGCCTTCCACGGGGTCGGCCACGGTCTCGTGCGGGAGGACATCGCCGCACTGGAGCGGGACGGCGCCCGCCTCGGCGCATTCCCGCTCTCCGGGTCGCCGCACGAGGGAGCTCTCCACCTCGACGCGGTCGCGCCCGCGCAGGAGCGCAACTGCCTCTGTCTCGACCGCATCGAGGACACCCGGCCGATGCGGCGGAGCAGCAGCAGGATCGAAGCCTTCTCCGCGAGAGACGGCCCTGCACCGCGCCAGACGCATACCCCACTGACGGGACAGGCCGGTCGGCACCGAGAGGGCCGATACGGGGCCGTTACGGGGAAGGCAGGGGGCAGGGCCCCGCAGGAAGGCAGCAGCAGGCCCGCACAGGAAGGCGCAGGCGGGACGGACCGCTTCGCGCCACTTCTGGCCGGACATGGCCCGATCCGGCTGCCCGGGACCAACGCGGTTGGATCCGGGATGCGTTATGGACATCATCAGGTGGTAGGACCGGTGGCACGGCGGCATGAGAGGAAGTCCGATGAGCACCCCCAACAGCACTCCCGACAAGGACATCGACAAGGTCGAAGTACGGCTCAAATGGGACCCCAGCGAACTCGGTGAACCCCCCAACGACCTGGACATCATCGCGGGCACCTACGTCGCCGACGCCCCCTTCGGCGACCCCGCCTACCTCGTGCACTTCGACAGCCGCTCCCCCGACGGCACGATCACCCTCAACCGGGACAGCCGGAACGGCCAGGGGTTCGGGTTCGACGAGGTGATGACCCTGGAACTCGGCCGGCTCGCCGAGCGGTACGTACGGGTCGTCGTCGGTGTGGCGATCCAGCAGCGCGACGGCCGCAAGACGTTCGGCGCGGTGGCCGGGACCGGTGTGCAGATCCGCGAGGGGTACACCGAACTGGCCGAGGACGACTTCTCGCGCGTGGCCTCGGACACGGCGGCGGTCGTGGCGGAGTTCACCCGGGACGGCGCGGGGATCTGGACCTTCCACTCCGTACTGCAGGGCTTCGACGGCGAACCCAGCGCCTTCGCCGCGGAAATGGGCGCCGGAACGCCGCCCGTCTGAGCGCTTCCCGGCAGGACGGAAGCGCATCGCCGGAGAACACCCGCCAGGTGACGGCACCCGGTGGGAGCACCCTGTCGCATGACCGCCGAGGGCGGCGGTCCCGGTCTCCCGGGCCCGCCGCCCTCGGCGGTCATGCACCGCTCACCCGGGGGTCCCCCGGGTGAGCGGACGGATACTGGCGGAGACCACTTGTTCCTGGCGTGCGCTATTCCCCGGCATCCGATCCACGATCGGGAAACGCACGCAGCCTCAACTGGGGCGCCCGGTGATCGGCGAGCCATCGCATCCGGTTGTCATCCGTCGCGAGCCCGGCACGGGCGGCCTGGGTCCACTGTTCTCGGTCGAGCACCTCAAGGTAGGTCGCCCGGAGCGTTTCCTGCTGCGCCGCAGTGCATCCCGCAGCCTCGGGAGGCTCTGTCGTCAGGTGCTGGGCGAGCAACGCGATCGTGAAATAGCGCTCGATCGTCGGGCTGAGCAGACCCACATGGCGAGCATGAGCTTCCAGGACCGTTCCCGAATGGGGGTAGTGAGCGAGGGTGAGTCCCATCCCCCCGCAGTCACTCATCTGATGGAGCAGGCGACCGACGTGGTCGACCATCTCGCTGTCATCGTCGAGGTCTGCCAGTGCCTCATGGAGTTTGGCGACTGTGGCGACGTTGCCGGCGAAGTATCCATTGAGGAAATCGCCGTCACAGGCTCTGCGAAGCAGCCAGGGCCGGGCAGCCGGATCGTCGAGTCTGCAGAGCGTTTCGACGACGTGGACGCGTCCCCAGCCGGTGACGCGCTCGGCCAGCCAAAGCAGGGCCTCGACTCCCCCTGTCTGTCGCGCGAATGCGTGCGCCGCGAGTGGCCCGAAGCGGTGGGAAAGCAGCCCGATCGTCTGAATCAGCGGGATGTCGTCGGCTGTGCCCACGGCAGCCAGCAGGGCAAGTCCAACGGTGACCGCGCATCGATCGGTCCCGCATCGGACCAACCAGCGGCCCGTTTGGCGAACACGTTCTCTGCCCGCCCGCTCAGCCGCAGCGGCAATGTGCCTGTTCCGGTGAATCGGGACGTAGACGTCGTGGAAGGCATCGGCCAATTCGCTGGGCAGGGCCGAAGCCCTGGCGAAATGCGCGTCCAGGACGAGGGCAACGTCCTTGCCGGCCAAGTGCCGGTCCTCAGGCGCCTTCGGGCCTCGCCGACGACGGTGCGACTCGTCGTCGGGAAATGGTTCCCCGTCGCGCGGAAGTGGCTCCCCTGGAGCCAACTGATGTAGCCGGAGGGCGTGATCGAACAGCGATGTCGGTGACCCGGGCAGTCCCGTCCCGGTCGTCTCGCTCATCGGCGGACGGAGGACTCGATTCTCTTGATCATGGCTCGGAGCCTGCCACGACAGCAATCGTCGCGACAAGCCCTCGACTCGCGGGCGGGTTGCATCACACTCAACAGCCAGGCGTCACGAGCGTCAGGGCGGTGAAGCCGCGAGATCGGCTCCACCGCCCTGACCAGCTACTTCACGCCCTCAAGGCGCTCGGTGTCAGCTGCAACCGCTGGTCGAGCCGCAGCCCTCGCAGATGTAGCAGGAACCGGCGCGCTGCATCTTCGTCCCGCAGGAGAAGCAGAGCGGGGCGTCGGCGCTGATGCCGAGCTGCATCTCGACCAGCTCGGCCGAGGTGTGCGCGGTGCGGGGCGCCGGCTTCTCGGCGGCCTGGACCGGGGCGGCGACGGCCTTGAGCGGCTCCACGTGCAGCGGGGCCGACTGGGCCAGCGCCTCCGTGTCGACGTCGTCCTCCTCGGACGGCTCGTAGGAGCCGGTGTCGAGGTGACGCTGACGCTCCTCGGCCGAGTGGATGCCGAGGGCCGAGCGGGTCTCGAAGGGCAGGAAGTCGAGCGCCAGGCGACGGAAGATGTAGTCGACGATCGACTGCGCCATCCGCACGTCCGGGTCGTCCGTCATACCGGCCGGCTCGAAGCGCATGTTGGTGAACTTGGAGACGTACGTCTCCAGCGGGACGCCGTACTGCAGACCGACCGAGACGGCGATGGAGAAGGCGTCCATCATGCCGGCGAGGGTGGAGCCCTGCTTCGACATCTTCAGGAAGACCTCGCCGAGACCGTCGTCCGGGTAGGAGTTGGCGGTCATGTAACCCTCGGCGCCACCGACCGTGAAGGAGGTGGTGATCCCCGGACGGCCCTTGGGCAGACGCTTGCGGACCGGGCGGTACTCGACGACCTTCTCGACCGCGGTGCGGATGGTCTCCTCGGCCTTGGCGGTGACCGCCGCCTTCTCCTTCTCCTTGGTCTTCGCGGAGAGGGGCTGGCCGACCTTGCAGTTGTCGCGGTAGATGGCGAGCGCCTTGACGCCCATCTTCCACGCCTCGAAGTAGACCTCTTCGACGTCCTCGACCGTGGCCGTCTCCGGCAGGTTCACGGTCTTGGAGAGCGCGCCGGAGATCCACGGCTGGATGGCCGCCATCATCCGGACGTGGCCCATGGCCGAGATGGAACGCTCGCCCATGGCGCAGTCGAAGACCTCGTAGTGCTCAGTCTTCAGGGCCGGGGCGTCGACGACGTTCCCGTTCTCCGCGATGTGGGCGACGATCGCCTCGATCTGCTCCGGCTGGTAGCCGAGGCGGCGCAGCGCCTGCGGCACGGTGCCGTTGACGATCTGCATGGAGCCGCCGCCGACCAGCTTCTTGAACTTGACCAGGGCGAGGTCGGGCTCCAGGCCGGTGGTGTCGCAGGACATCGCCAGACCGATGGTGCCGGTCGGGGCGATGACGGACGCCTGGGCGTTACGGAAACCGTTCTTCGCGCCGAGACGGATCACGTCCTGCCAGGCCTCCGTGGCCGCGGCCCAGATCGGCGAGTCCAGGTCGTCCACGTGGACGGCCTTGGTGTTGGCGTCCGCGTGCTGCTGCATGACGCGCTGGTGGGGCTCGGCGTTGCGGGCGTAGCCGTCGTACGGGCCGACGACTGCGGCGAGCTCGGCGGAGCGGCGGTAGGAGGTACCGGTCATCAGCGAGGTGATGGCGCCGGCGAGCGCGCGGCCGCCCTCGCTGTCGTACGCGTGGCCCGTCGCCATCAGCAGGGCGCCGAGGTTGGCGTAGCCGATGCCGAGCTGGCGGAAGGCGCGGGTGTTCTCGCCGATCTTCTGCGTCGGGAAGTCCGCGAAGCAGATCGAGATGTCCATCGCCGTGATGACCAGCTCGACGACCTTGGCGAAGCGCTCGGACTCGAAGGACTGGTGGCCCTCGCCGTCGTCCTTGAGGAACTTCATGAGGTTGAGCGAGGCGAGGTTGCACGAGGTGTTGTCCAGGTGCATGTACTCGCTGCACGGGTTCGAGCCGTTGATGCGCCCGGACTCCGGGCACGTGTGCCAGGCGTTGATGGTGTCGTCGTACTGGATGCCCGGGTCGGCACAGGCCCAGGCGGCCTCGGCCATCTTGCGGAAGAGGGACTTCGCCTCGACCTCTTCGATGACCTCGCCGGTCATGCGGGCGCGCAGGCCGAACTTCCCGCCGGCCTCCACGGCCTTCATGAACTCGTCGTTCACGCGGACGGAGTTGTTGGCGTTCTGGTACTGGACGGACGTGATGTCGTCGCCGCCCAGGTCCATGTCGAAGCCCGCGTCGCGCAGGGCGCGGATCTTCTCTTCTTCCTTCACCTTGGTCTCGATGAAGTTCTCGATGTCGGGGTGGTCGACGTCGAGGATGACCATCTTGGCCGCACGGCGGGTGGCGCCGCCGGACTTGATCGTTCCGGCGGAGGCGTCGGCACCGCGCATGAAGGAGACCGGGCCCGAGGCGTTGCCGCCGGAGGAGAGGAGCTCCTTGGAGGAACGGATGCGGGAGAGGTTCAGGCCGGCGCCGGAGCCGCCCTTGAAGATCATCCCCTCTTCCTTGTACCAGTCGAGGATCGACTCCATGGAGTCGTCGACGGAGAGGATGAAGCAGGCGGAGACCTGCTGCGGCTGGGGGGTGCCGACGTTGAACCAGACCGGGGAGTTGAAGCTGAAGACCTGGTGCAGGAGCGCGTAGGCCAGCTCGTGCTCGAAGATCTCGGCGTCCGCGGGGGAGGCGAAGTACTGGTGCTCCTCGCCGGCCCTGCGGTAGGTCGTCACGATCCGGTCGATCAGCTGACGCAGACCGGTCTCGCGCTGCGGCGTGCCGACAGCTCCGCGGAAGTACTTGCTGGTGACGATGTTGACCGCGTTCACCGACCAGAAGTCGGGGAACTCGACGCCACGCTGCTCGAAGTTGATCGAGCCGTCGCGCCAGTTGGTCATGACGACGTCACGGGACTCCCACGCCACCTCGTCGTACGGATGCACGCCGGGGGTGGTGTGGATGCGCTCGATACGCAGACCCTTGCTCGGCTTGATCCCCTTGGTGCGGGAATTCCGTGCCGGGCCGCTCGTCGTCTCTGTCATTGCCGCCTCCCATACGTGGGCAAAAACGCCCTGAAGTGCCCAGTTCTTCCCGGGGCACGGTGTTCTGTCTGGTGCTCCGACGCCGCCCTCGGCGCCGAAAGCAGGTCTGTGGACCACCCTGCCGCCGTCCGGCAGACCTCAGCCGGACGGCGTGTACCGCTCAGCGGGCGGGAACGGAGGGAGCGGGGACCTCGGGGGTCTCCCCGGCCTCTCCGGCGCGCGGCCGCCGCTCACGCAGTTCCGCGATGGCGGCCTCGAAGTCTTCGAGCGAGTCGAACGCCCGGTACACGGACGCGAAACGCAGGTACGCGACGAGGTCGAGTTCCCGCAGGGGGCCGAGTATGGCGAGTCCCACGTCGTGGGTGGTCAGCTCGGCGCTGCCGGTGGCGCGCACCGCCTCCTCGACCCGCTGGCCGAGCTTGGCGAGGGCGTCCTCGGTGACCGGCCGCCCCTGGCACGCCTTGCGGACGCCGGAGATGACCTTGGTGCGGCTGAAGGGCTCGGTGACCCCGCTGCGCTTGACGACCATGAGCGAACAGGTCTCCACCGTGGTGAACCGGCGGGAGCAGTCGGGGCACTGCCGGCGACGCCGGATCGACGTGCCGTCGTCCGTCGTACGGCTGTCGACGACCCTGCTGTCGGGGTGCCTGCAGAAGGGGCAGTGCATAGTTCCCAAGGCTCCTTCACGGCACGAGTGATAGGCCTCGCCGAGCCTGTTCGGGGCCCTTCGAAGCAGTCACCAGCATAGGGGATGGCCGATGCCCGCGGGACCGCGGACCACAACCTCTGGGCGACGGGGGCAATCCAACCACTAGATCTAGGGTTTTGCTTCGATTCGGCCCCAGGCGTGTCGGATCGGCCCGGGGCGCCCGGGCCGCGCACGGCCAAGGCACGAGGGTACGGGAGACCCCCGCGCGGCGGGACGCCGGGTGGCGGCTTCCCGGGGTTCGGCGGCCACCCCGCCCGCGCCCCCGGAAGCCCCTTCGCCGTCCGCCGCGGGAAGGGCTGGAGAAAGCCCCGACACAACCGTGCAAAGGGGGCGGCGGTACCGTTACGACCGCATTCCCCCGCCGTCGGGGTGCGAGCACATACACCCGGTCACGAATACCTGGCAGGCCTTTATCCGTTTTTCACTCGAACGTGTGTTTGGCGCAACCTTTCGAAAGCTACTACCGTTGTGCCAGCCAGGGAGAACATTTCGAGAGGGGCCGATGTGACCACCAGCGCCGACAGTGCCACGTTCACTGCCCGGGACCACCGCTCTCCGAGCCGACCTGAGCCGGTGCACGCCATGAATGACTCTGTCACGAACCCGGACGGGCCGGAGCCCCCCAGGGCCGCGCGCTCCCTGCCGGGGCGACCTCCCGGTATCCGGGCCGACAGTTCGGGCCTCACCGACCGGCAGCGGCGGGTCATCGAGGTCATCCGCGACTCGGTGCAGCGCCGGGGGTACCCGCCGTCGATGCGGGAGATCGGCCAGGCGGTCGGCCTCTCCAGCACCTCGTCCGTGGCGCATCAGCTGATGGCCCTGGAGCGCAAGGGTTTCCTGCGCAGGGACCCGCACCGTCCGCGTGCGTACGAAGTCCGGGGCTCGGACCAGCCCATCTCGCAGCAGACGGACACCACCGGGAAGCCCGCCGCCTCGTACGTCCCCCTGGTCGGCCGGATCGCGGCCGGCGGCCCGATCCTCGCGGAGGAGTCGGTGGAGGACGTCTTCCCGCTCCCGCGCCAACTGGTCGGGGACGGTGAGCTCTTCGTACTCAAGGTCGTCGGCGACTCCATGATCGAGGCCGCGATCTGTGACGGTGACTGGGTCACCGTACGCCGTCAGCCGGTCGCCGAGAACGGCGACATCGTCGCCGCGATGCTGGAGGGCGAGGCGACGGTCAAGCGGTTCCGCCGCGAGGACGGCCACGTATGGCTCCTCCCGCACAACGCCGCGTACCAGCCGATCCCCGGTGACGAGGCGACCATTCTCGGCAAGGTCGTGGCCGTGCTCCGGCGCGTCTGACGCCCCGGGCGCCACCTCCGCGGACGAACGCGGGACCCACCCGGAAGACCCAGCCCTGGCATGCGGAGCCCCGGTGGCCGGCCCGAAGAATCGGAGACCGGTCGCCGGGGCTCCGCCATGCGCGCGGCGCGGGCCCGGGCGGCGTCAGCGCCCCTCGGCCCGTGCGGCCGCGTCGATCGCCGCCAGTGACCGCCGGGCCTGGTTGCGGTCCGTGGTGTACCAGAAGTCGGGCATGGAGGCCCGCAGATAGCTGCCGTACCGGGCGTTGGCGAGACGGGGGTCGAGGACCGCCACCACGCCCTTGTCGCCGGTGGCCCGGACGAGGCGGCCGGCTCCCTGTGCCATCAGCAGTGCGGCGTGGGTGGCGGCCACGGCCATGAAGCCGTTCCCGCCCGCCTGCTCCACGGCCTTCTGGCGGGCGCTCATCAGCGGGTCGTCGGGCCGGGGGAAGGGGATGCGGTCCATGACCACCAACTGGCACCCGGCGCCCGGCACGTCGACGCCCTGCCAGAGCGACAGGGTGCCGAAGAGACAGGTCTCCGGGTCGGCGGCGAAGTTCTTGATCAGCTCGCCGAGGGTCTCCTCCCCCTGGAGCAGGATCGGCTTCTCCAGCCGCCCGCGCAGCTCCTCGGCCGCCGCCTGGGCCGCGCGCATCGAGGAGAAGAGCCCGAGGGTGCGGCCTCCGGCGGCCTCCACGAGTTCAGCCAGCTCGTCCAGCATGTCGGTGCGGGAGCCCTCCCGGCCCGGGGTGGCCAGATGGCGGGCGACGTAGAGGATCCCCTGTTTCGGGTAGTCGAAGGGGGAGCCGACGTCGAGCCCCTTCCACTGCGGGACGTCCTCCCCCGCGGTGCCTTCGGGGGCGAGGCCCAAGGAGGCGCCGACCCCGTTGAAGTCCCCGCCGAGCTTCAGGGTGGCCGAGGTCAGCACCACCGAGCGATCGGCGAAGAGCTTCTCGCGCAGCAGCCCGGAGACGGAGAGCGGGGCCACCCGCACCGACGCGCCGAACCGGTCGTGGCGTTCGTACCAGACGACGTCCCATTCGGAGCCCTGGGTGATCCGCTCCGCCACCGCGTGAATGGACTCGACCGATGCCAGCGCCTGCTTGCGGACTGCGTCCTCGTCCTGCACGGACTTGTCCCGGGTGGAGCCGAGCGCGGAGATCACGGTGCGGGCGGCGTCGCGCAGCAGCATCAGCGCGTGTCCGAGGTCTTCGGGTACCTCTTCGAGCCGGCCGGGCTGGGCGAGCTCCATGACGCGCTCGAACCCCTCCGACGCGGTCTGGAGCGCGTCGGCCGCCTTCTCGTTGACCAGCTTGGCGGCGCGCCGCACCGCCCGGCCGACCTGGCCGGGGGTGAGCTCGCCGGTCGCGACGCCGGTGACGCGGGAGACCAGCTCGTGCGCCTCGTCGACGATCAGCACCTCGTGCGGCGGAAGGACCGGTGCCCCCTCGATCGCGTCGATGGCGAGCAGGGCGTGGTTGGTGACCACCACGTCGGCCAGCTTGGCCCGCTCCCGGGCGGCCTCCGCGAAGCACTCGGCGCCGTACGCGCACTTCGAGGCGGAGAGGCATTCCCGGGAGGAGACGGAGACCTGGGCCCAGGCACGGTCCGAGACACCGGGGGTCAGGTCGTCACGGTCGCCGGACTCGGTCTCGTCCGACCAGTCGCGCAGCCGCAACAGGTCCTGGCCGAGCTTGCTGGAGGGCGCCGCCGCCTCGAACTGGTCGAAGAGCCCTTCCGCCTCGTCCTGCGGAACGCCCTCGTGGAGGCGGTGCAGACAGAGGTAGTTGGAGCGCCCCTTGAGCATCGCGTACTGGGGGCGGCGGCGCAGCAGCGGGTGCAGCGCCTCCACGGTGCGCGGCAGGTCCCGCTCCACGAGCTGGCGCTGGAGGGCGAGGGTGGCCGTGGCGACCACGACCCTCTCCCCGTGCGCCAGCGCGGGGACGAGATAGCCGAGGGACTTGCCGGTGCCCGTGCCGGCCTGGACGAGGAGGTGCGCGTTGTCGTCCACGGCCCCGGCGACGGCCGCGGCCATCGCCGCCTGGCCGGGCCGTTCCGAACCGCCGACGGCGGTGACGGCGGCGTGGAGGAGCTCGGTGAGGGATGGCTTCGTCATAGCCGTACCAGCCTACGGCGCGGCGGTGACAGCGGCGGTCAGTCCAGGACCGATCCGGCGAAGTGCAGCGGATTGGGGACGTGGCCGTGCACGGCCGCGTGCGGGCGGTCCGGCCGGTCCCGGTAACCGTCCACAAGCAGACGGTTGCGGTTGAGACAGAGGCGCTCGATCTGCGGCGTCATCATGTCGAACATCTCGAACCGTTCCTTCAGTTCCGGGAAGCGGGCGTGGTGGCGCAGCACCTCCGCCCGGACGAGCGACCAGAACTCGTCCTCCGGGACCCCCAGTTGCTCTTCGCAGAGCGGGGAGAGGTAGCGGAAGACTCCCACGAAGAGTCCGGAGTGGATGAACTGCGTGAGGAAGGAGGGTTCCTCGGTCAGCAGGACGGCGCGCACGTCCTCGGGCATGGTGGCGTGCTCGGGCAGCGGGTGGGCGCTGACGTTGACGTCGTCGACGAAGTCCTTGATCGCGAGCCGCACGGGTACGTCCCGGTCGTCGAAGACCACGATGGCGTTCTCCCCGTGCGGCGAGAAGACGGTCCCGTACCGGTAGAGGAAGTGCAGCAGCGGAGGCAGCAGGGCGGCGAAGAGGCGGATCAGCCAGGCTCGGGGGGCCAGCCCCGAGCGTTCGACCAGTTCGGCGGTGAAGGCCCGGCCCGACGGGTCGGTGTGCAGCAGCGAGGCGAGGGTGCGCGCCCGCTCGCCCGCCGCCAGCCTCGGCGGCAGCGGCTCGCGCCAGATGGCGCCGAGAATCTCCTTGAACTGGTAGGGCACCTCGGGCAACCGGTCGTAGAGCGGGTGTTCCACCGCCACGGAGGCGACCTCGCCGAGCAGGATCACCCCGCAGGTGTCGCGCAGGAAGGCGTCGTTCTCGCACAGCCCCCGCACCCATCCGGTGACGGCGGGGGCGGCGAGGGTGCGTTCGGTCGGCAGTCCCCGCCAGACGAGGGTGTTGAGGATCGACAGGGGGAGCTTCACGGTGAAGCGGTCGGGGCGTCCCACGTTGGCGAAGGTTCGGATGGACTGCTGGGGCAGCCGCGGATCGTCGTCGGTGTGCAGGGGGACGATGTCGTTCGCCGCGAGGGCGGGGGCGTAGAGCGGCACGATCCACTCGTCCCACTGCCAGGGATGGACCGGCAGGTAGAGGTACTCCTGCGGGTCGAGGCCGCGGCCGGCGAGCAGGGTCGCGAAGGCGTCGCGTACCGAGGGGTCGAGCTCGCGGGCGTAGAGCTGGTCGGGTGCGGCGAGCGCCGGGACCCCGCGGTAGCCGGCGATCCGGGTACTGACGGCGATCCACGGCAGGGTGGTGGCGGTGCGCGCCTCGGGGGTGAAGCGGGCGGCGTCGGCGGCGGAGAAGCCGAGGCGGCCCTTGTTGGCGACGAGCCAGGGGTGGCCGGTCTGGTGGCCTTCGAGTTCGGCGTAACCGAGTCCGGCGAGCTCAGCCGCGCTGAGGGCGGTGTGGGCGAGGTGCGCGTCGGCGGCGAGGGTGCGGGTGAGTTCGCGCACGAGGTGGCCGAGGGTGGCGCCGTCCAGGCCGAGGAGGCGGCGGGCGCGGGTGAGGAAGAGCAGCGGGTCGCGGAACGGCCGGCCCGGGGCCGCGGGAGCGCCGTCGCCGTCCCGGTCACCGGTTTCGCCGGTCCGCGGGATCTCGCGGACCGAGGCGGCGTCGACGCGCCAGCTGCCGTACACCCCGCGGCGGGCCCGGAAGGCGAGGGTGGCGCCGTCGTCGAGGAGCAGGGCGTACGGGTCGCCCGTGCCGGCCGGGGCGACGAAGGTCTGCTGGGGGACCGGCCGGAGGATCTCCTCGTACGCGAACTCGCCGAGCATCTTCGCGAGCAGTGCGGCCGTGACACGGTCCCAGACGGCTCCGTTCAGTTCCGGGTGGTCCGACAGCGGCCGGCGCTCCGCCGGTTCAGGGCTCACGGGATATGTCTGCACTAGGACTCCTCGGGACGGAACCGACGGGGTTCGAGCGGTGTGCGTGCTGCGGCGTGTTCATCACAGGTGGTCTCGGTGGGCTCGGTCGCGGATCATCAGGGCGGCCCTCTTCTCGGGCAGCTCGACTTCGGCGGAGAAGCGGAATCCCGCGCTCAGGAAGGCTGCGACGGAAGGGGTGTTGCGCAGATCGGGCTCCGCGACGACGCGCGCGCACGGGGGACGATGGTCGAGCACGAGGTCGGCCACGGCGCGCAGCAGGGTGGTGCCGACCCGTCGTCCCCGGTCGCCGACCCCGCCGATCAGCAGGTGCACCCCGGTGTCGTGCGGACGCGCGGGGTAGTGGCGCGCGAGCGGGTCGAGGTCGGCGCGGTAGATCTCCCAGTAGCTCATCGCCTTGCCGTCGAGCACGCCCAGACACGGGACGCTCCGCCCGTCGCCGTCGAGCTGCGCGGCGAGGTGACGCGCCGTCACCTCCTCGGGGCCGGCGAGCTCCCAGAAGGCGGCGACGGCCGGATCGTTCATCCAGCGGGTGAGGACGGGCAGGTCGCGTGGGAGCGTCACGGGCACGAGCCGGAAGATGCCGGCCGAGGTGGTGGCGGGACGCCAGGTACCGGGGGCGTCGAGGAGCGCGGAGTCGGCGGGGCCGCTCGGTGCGGGCGGGGTGTCGGCGGCGAAGAGGGCGAGGAGCTCCTCGGTCAGACGCAGGTCCAGCGTGTCCTCGACGGTGGTGGCGGGCGCGTGCGCGCGGGGCGCTCCCCCGGTCGTCCGGCCGTCCTCGGCTCTCGTCACCCTGGGATCTTGTCCGTCGGCGGCCGTCCGTGAAACCGGTCCGGCCGCGGGGTTCCCGGGCGGGTCTGCGGGTGGCACTGCGGTGCTCTCCTCTCCTGGGTACCGGCGGGTCCGGTGTTCTGGCGGACGAACCTGTCCGGGCGGTGCGCCGGGACTCCGCTGCCGACGGGCGCGCGGGGTCCCGGCGCGGGGGCGCCGTGCGGATCGGGCGGGTTCGTGCGCACGAACCGGCACGAGCCGGACGGGGCGCCTCTGGGGCGGTGTCCGGCGTGCGGTCAGGAATGCAGCGGGTTGGTGAGTGTGACGTAGACGGACTGGGTGTCGACGGGCCCGACGAGCTCGTCCATGCCGTTCAGCCGGGTCAGCAGGTTGGCCTTGCAGCGCAGCTGGGGGGTCTCCAGGAGATACGAGGGAAGCGGCGAGCCCATGGCCGCGGTGGAGCGCAGGAAGCGGCGGAAGGCGTCGAGAAGGAGGCGTTCGTCGGCGAGCCGCTGGGCGCCGAAGGCTCCGATCAGCCCGAAGACGTTGTTGATGCCGAGGTAGTAGGCGAACCGTTCGTCCGTGACCGTGTCGGAGACGAAGGTGTCGCTCTCGGCGCCGATGCCGGGCAGCCGGCGGTCGAGCGCGTCACGGTGCGACTCGCGGAAGTAATACCCCTGGTTGTCCCGGTACCGGCCGCCCACGGGCCAGCCGTCCGCGTCGAGCAGGACGAGGGTGTTCTGCTGGTGGGCTTCGAGCGCGACACCGGCCGTGGCGTCCAGCCAGAGGACGGGGCGCACGACGCGGTCGAGGTAGCGCAGGAACCACTCGGCGCAGACCGCGCCGACGGTGCGGCCGGTCCGCTCGGCCAGGCGGGACACGGTCTCGGCCAGCCGCGAGCGCATGGCGGTGCGCCAGGGCCGGGGACGCAGGGCGGTGAGCCCCGCGATGCAGAGGGCGTCGTCGTGGGGGCCGAAGGGATTGTTCCGCAGCACCACGTCGAGTCCCTGGACGGGGTTGCCGTCCTTGGTGTCGACGGCGAGCCAGGCCGGGTCGCGGACGATGTCGAACCCGGGGTGGGCCCGGCGCCACTCGGCCGACAGGCCGCCGCTGAGGAGCCGGTGCACCTCCGCTCCCCGATGGAGCTCCTTGCGGAGGTTCTCCCGGCGGGAGTTGGTGATGCGCACGCCCAGCGAGAGCTTGAGCATGACCCCCGCGCCCGGTCGGTAGACGGTCCGTACCGACGAGGTCGGGTGCCAGTCGGCGCCCGACCGGCCGAGGTCGTGGAGGAGCCCCGCGTCCAGGAGTTCGGTGACCTCGGGCCGCCGCAGGAGCTCCTCGGCCTGCCAGGGGTGGACGGGCATCGCGACCGTGCCGCCGGGCAGGCGCACTCCTGCCGCGTGCGGGGCGAGGAGTTCCTCGGCGCTGACCGGGCGGCCGTCGGGGGTCCAGGCGGAGTCGGTGGCGAGCACACCGCGGTCGACGGCCATCCAGTGGAGCGGGAAGCTGCCGTGGAGTTCGGGCGAGTAGAGCCGGGCCTCCGACTCGGAAAGCCCTTCGCGGCTCTTGGGCGTGGGGTGGAGCGGGTGCCCGTGCAGCAGGGACTGTTCGGCTGCGAGGAAGGGGTCGGTGCCGGGGGGCTCCTCGGGGGTGCGGCGCCGCTGGGTGAGGAAGTCGGTGGTGTGGCGTACCGAGTCGGCGACGCGGCCCACGAGTTCGGCGGCGGCGTGCTGGTCGCCCTCCCGGCAGAGCAGGGCGGCGACGGTGACCGCGTCGGCCGCCGGGGCCCCGGCGGGGGCGCCTTCGAGGGCGGCCGGTCCGAAACGGTGGTGACCGGTGGGCGACCAGTACAGGACGGGCACGAGGAGGGCGGTGCCGCTGGCGGGGAGGGGGATGCGCAGGGTCTCCCGCTCCGGGCGGAGCAGGTCGTTCTCGCGCGCCCAGCAGCGCAGGAGGCTCTCGGCGCCGGCGACGTCGGCCGCGCGGTACGGGTCCGGATCGTCCAGCGGGTCCCCGCACGGGGCCGGCCCGGCCGGGGCGCTCTCGCCCTCGTGGTGGCCGGCCTTCTGGCGGGGGACGGTCGGCGCGTCGGCCGTACGCGGGCTCCGAGGCTCCTCCTGCCCTCGGAGCTGGCTGGTGAGGGGGGTGACGGCCTCGGACGCGGGGGTGGGGTTCACGGCTTCTTCCTTGTGAGGGGTTGCGGGGTCAGCGGAGCGACCCGGCGGCGGCGCGCCGGTGCGGCGAGCCTTCCGCGGCTTGCAGCGCGTCGGCGAGACGGTCGACGACCGCCGTCGCCTGTTCGTCGGTGAGGGTGAGGGGCGGCAGCAGCCGGACGACGGCGTTGTGGCGGCCGCCGAGTTCGACGATGAGGCCGCGGCGCAGGCATTCCTGCTGGACGGCGGCGGCGAAGGCCGGATCGGCCGGGGGCGGTCCGCCGTCGTGGTCGGGGGCGGCCTCGGGGTCGACGAGTTCGACGCCGATCATCAGGCCGCGCCCCCGGACGTCCCCGATGCCGCGGTGGAGCGCGGCGAGCTCGCGCAGGCGCCCGAGCATGCGCGCCCCGAGCACGGCGGCGCGTTCGGCCAGCCCGTTCTCGCGGACGTACGCGAGGGTGGCCGCGCCCGCCGCCATGGCGAGCTGGTTGCCGCGGAAGGTGCCGGCGTGAGCGCCCGGCTGCCAGAGGTCCAGCGAGGAGCGGTAGACGATCACGGCGAGGGGCAGCGAGCCGCCGATGGCCTTGGAGAGCACCATGACGTCGGGCACCACCCCGCTGTGCTCGACCGCCCAGAAGCGGCCGGTCCTGCCGACGCCGGTCTGCACCTCGTCGGCGATCAGGGGGATGGAGCGGTCGGCCGTGATCTCGCGCATCCGGCGCAGCCAGCCGTCGGGGGCGGGGTTGACGCCGCCCTCGCCCTGCACGGGTTCGAGGATCATGCCGGCCGGCGCGGGCACCCCGCCCTTGGGGTCGTCCAGCAGGTGCCGGGTCCAGTGGGCGGCGACCTCCGCGCCCCGTTCCCCGCCGATGCCGAAGGGGCAGCGGTACTCCTGGGGGAAGGGCAGGCGCGTCACACGGACCTCCTGGGCGCCGCCGGAGGCATCGAGCGCCCCCGCGGTCATGCCGTGGTAGGCACCCGTGAACGCGAGCAGTCCGGTGCGGCCGGTGGCCGCCCGCACCAGCTTGAACGCGGCCTCGACGGCGTCCGTCCCGGCGGGCCCGCAGAACTGGATGCGGGCGTCACGGGCGAGTTCTCCGGGGAGGGTGGCGAAGAGTTCGGTGACGAAGGCGTCCTTCACGGGGGTGGCGAGGTCGAGCACGTGCAGGGGGGCACCGGAGTCGATGACCTTGCGGATGGCCTCCAGCACCACGGGGTGGTTGTGACCGAGCGCCAGGGTCCCCGCGCCGGATAGGCAGTCGAGGTATCTGCGGCCGTCGGCGCCCTCGATGGTCAGTCCGCGCGCCCGCACCGGCACGATCGGCAGGGAGCGCGCGTAGGTGCGCGCCGCCGACTCGCGCAACGACTGGCGCCGGAGAATGCCCTCGTGCGCCGCGGGCAGGACCTCCGGCGCTGATTCGGTCACTGCCACGGCTGCTGGTCCTCCTGCGTTCACGGTTGCGTTGCACGTCGTCGCGTCGCCCCGGAGTACGTTCTCCCGGCGACGGAACGCGCGGGTGAACTCCGAGCACGTGTCCCCCGGACGGTCCAACGAGCCAGGGGGCCGGGGATCACGGGTGCATCGGAAGATCCCCGCGGCAGCGGAAACCGACGGAACGCAACCGCTGCCCTGCCCGGCACGGTCCGGGACGGCACCGGCATAGTAGAGGCCGCTCAGCATAGGGCCGTTGCTCAACCGGGCGCGGGGTAGGGGGGAATGAGGCAGTGTCCACCGGACACCGCCCCGGCCCTCTCCGCCCGTGCGGTCGGATCGGCCCGGTGGTCCCGTGCCCCGCCCCGTGCGGCACGGGACCGCGGTGACGGACGGGCGGGGCGCGCCGGCGACACCGGGGCGCCGTACACAGCGACGAACGACGACGTCCCAGGGGGATCTCCAGATGCGACCCATTCACCCGAACGATGGCGCCCACGACCGGAGGGGCGGGCGCCGCAGGTCCTCGTCCGTGCTGGCCGCCGCCGGTCTGGCCACCGTGCTCGCCCTCACGGCGACCGCCTGCGGTCCCGAGGAGGACGGCGCGGCAGCGGAGCCCAGCGGCTCGGCCGCCGCTTCCCGTGACGGGAAGATCGTCATACCCGACGAGCTGAAGAACCGGCTCAAGGAGCACGGGATCGATCTCGACAAGTGGCGCGACGGGGAGTGGAAGAACTGGGACAAGGACCAGTGGCTCCGTGAGGCGAAGGACTACGTCAACCCGATCATCGAAGACCTCTGGAACCCGGAGCGGATGCGGGACGCGGACACCACCCCGGAGCAGCCGGTCGCCGCCGACATCTCCGGCGACGCGGGGGTGACCGACCCGACCCCCTCCGTCCGGAGGGCGACCGGGGTGAACACCCCGTACCACAAGAACGTGCCGGAGAGCGGCAAGCTGCTGTTCGACGGCCCCGAGGGCTCGATGGTCTGCTCCGCGACCGTGGTCAAGGACCCGGCGCACCCGGGCAAGTCGAACCTCGTGTGGACCGCCGGTCACTGCGTGCACGCGGGCAAGGAGGGCGGCTGGTACCGCAACATCGCCTTCGTCCCCGGTTACAACGACAGCGGCATGGAGCTGTCGGAGCTGGAGACGGCGTCCAAGGAGGAGATCGCTCCGTACGGCGTGTGGTGGAGCGACTGGGCGTCCACCTCGGACCAGTGGATCTCGCAGGGCGCGGCTTCCGGTGGCCAGGGCGCCCCGTACGACTTCGCGGTCCTGCACGTCACGCCGGAGACGGGGGCGTCCGGCACGTCGCTCGAGGAGACGGTGGGATCCGCACTGGCGGTCGACTTCGACGCGCCCGCGGTCTCCGGCATCCCGTCGCTGACGGCGACCGGCTACCCGGCCGCGCCTCCGTACGACGGGCAGAAGGCCCTCCAGTGCGAGGACACCCCGGGCCGGCTCTCGGTCTTCCAGGACCAGCCCACGATGTACCGCATCGGCTGCTCGATGACCGGCGGCGCCTCGGGCGGCGGCTGGGTCGGCGAGGGAGCGGACGGTGAGCCCGCCCTCTTCTCCAACACCTCGATCGGCCCGGTCTCGGCGGGCTGGCTCGCGGGGCCGCACCTGGGCGACGAGGCCCGGGCGGTCTACGAAGAGGTGAGCGGCAAGTACGCGAAGCGGTGACCAACGCCGGAGGCCCGGTCGTTCCCCCGCCGGGGGAACGACCGGGCCTCCGGTCGGTGCACTCGCGCCGCGCCTCGCGCGATCAGCGCGGTGCGGTGCGGGGACGGACGATCAGTGCGGTGCGAGGACGAACACCGCGAGTTCCGCGGCGAGTTCCTCGTGGACCCTCGCCTTGAGCAGGGTGCCCTCCGCGGTGTGCTCCTCGGAGATCACCTCGCCGTCGGCGTGCACCCGCGAGACCAGGGCGCCCTGGATGTACGGGACCAGAGCCTCGATCTCCACGGACGGCCGGGGCAGTTCGGCGTCGACCAGCGCGAGCAGCTCGCCGATCCCGGCGCCGGTACGGGCCGAGACGGCGATGGCGTGCGGCTCCGCGCGCAGCAGCCGTGCCAGGACCAGCGGGTCCGCGGCGTCCGCCTTGTTGATCACGACGATCTCGGGGACGCCGGTGGCGCCGACCTCCCGGATCACTTCACGCACGGCGGCGAGCTGCTCCTCCGGGACGGGGTGCGACCCGTCCACCACGTGCAGGATGAGGTCCGCGTCGCCGACCTCCTCCATGGTGGAGCGGAACGCCTCGACCAGGTGGTGCGGCAGGTGCCGGACGAACCCGACGGTGTCGGCGAGGGTGTAGAGCCGGCCGCTGGGGGTCTCCGCCCGGCGGACGGTCGGGTCCAGGGTGGCGAACAGGGAGTTCTCCACCAGGACACCGGCCCCGGTCAGGCGATTGAGCAGCGACGACTTGCCGGCGTTGGTGTAACCGGCGATCGCGACCGAGGGCACCTTGTTGCGCCGTCGCTCCTGCCGCTTGATCTCGCGGCCGGTCTTCATCTCCGCGATCTCCCGGCGCATCTTCGCCATCTTCTCGCGGATGCGGCGCCGGTCCGTCTCGATCTTGGTCTCACCGGGACCACGCGTGGCCATGCCGCCACCGCCGCTGGAACCGCCGCCGCCCATCTGCCGGGAGAGCGACTGGCCCCAGCCGCGCAGGCGCGGCAGCATGTACTGCATCTGTGCCAGCGAGACCTGCGCCTTGCCCTCACGGGACTTGGCGTGCTGGGCGAAGATGTCGAGGATCAGCGCGGTCCGGTCGACCACCTTGACCTTGACGACGTCTTCGAGGTGGATGAGCTGACCGGGGCTGAGTTCACCGTCGCAGACGACGGTGTCGGCGCCGGATTCGAGCACGAGGTCGCGCAGCTCCAGCGCCTTGCCCGAGCCGATGTAGGTGGCCGGGTCCGGCTTGTCGCGCCGCTGGTAGACGGCGTCGAGCACCTGGGCGCCCGCGGTCTCGGCGAGCGCGGCGAGCTCCGCGAGGGAGATCTCCGCGTCGTGCACGGTCCCGGAGGTCCACACACCGACGAGCACCACGCGCTCCAGACGGAGCTGGCGGTACTCGACCTCGGTGACGTCCTCCAGCTCGGTGGAGAGACCGGCCACGCGTCGCAGCGCGGCACGCTCGGACCGGTCGAACTGGTCGCCGTCCCGCTCTCCGTCGATCTGGTGGCTCCAGGCGACGTCCTCTTCCATCAGGGCGTCGGCCCGAAGGCTCTCGGTGGCACGTGTGGAGTCGGACTCCGTGGCGCTCTGCGCGTCCTGCGCGTCCTGGGGAAGGGAAGAAGAGGAGGTCATTGGATCCTTACGTCGAAGATTTTCCTGGTGACAGTCACAACGCGTCACGTCGCCGGATGATTCCCGCGGGACTCACCGGCCGGGGCCGCGTCGCCGCCCCCTGATAGTGGCACGCGGTCCTCGGGCCCGTCATGCGGTTTCCCCGTGGCGTCGTGGAGAACGGGAGGGGCGGTCAGCCGGTCGGGGACGGTGTCGGGGCGGGCGCGGCGGCACGCCACTCGGGGTGGCCGGGCATGGCGGGAGTCCTCTCCCCGTGGAGCCAGCCGTCGAGGAAAGCGGTGAGGTCGCGGCCGGCCTCCTGGGAGGCGAGCCGGACGAAGTCGGACGTGGTGGCGGACGCGTCGCGGTACCGGCGCGTCCAGGCGCGCTCCAGCCGGTCGAACGCCGGGGCGCCGATCTCCTGGCGCAGCGCGTAGAGGACGAGCGCGCCGCCGTCGTAGACGACCGGCCGGAACAGGTCGAGCTTCTGCCCCGGCTCCGGCGGGAGGGGCCGGGCGGGGGGCCCGCCGGCGGCCCGCCAGCCGTCGGACCGGGTGTAGGCGTCCCGCATGCGCCGCTCCAGCGCCGGGCCGCCCCGTTCCTCGGCGTAGCGCGCCTCGTACCAGCTCGCGTGCCCCTCGTTGAGCCAGAGGTCGGACCAGGACGCCGGGGAGACGCTGTCGCCGAACCACTGGTGCGCCAGCTCGTGGACCATCACCGACTCGACGTGCCAGGCGGGGTGGGCCTCCTCGGTGAAGAGCCGGCGTTCGAAGAGCGACAGGGTCTGGGTCTCCAGCTCGAAGCCGGTGACCGTGTCGGCGACCAGCAGTCCGTACGTCTCGAAGGGGTAGGGACCGACCTGCCGTTCCATCCACTCCATCTGGGCCGGTGTCCTGCTCAGCCAGGGCTCCAGGACCGCCTGGTCGGCCGCCGGGACGACGTCGCGCAGGGGAAGGCCGCCCGGGCCCTCGCGGCGGAGCACCGCGGAGGTGCCGATGGAGACCTGGGCGAGTTCGGTGGCCATCGGGTGCTCGGTGCGGAACGTCCGGGTCGTCGTGGTGCCCCGGTGACGCACCCCGGCCGGCAGGCCGTTGGCGACCGCCGTCAGCGCGTCGGGGGTGGTGATCCGGAAGGTGACGTACGCCTTGTCCGAGGGGTGGTCGTTGCAGGGGAAGACCCGGTGCGCGGCGTCGGCCTGGTTGGCCATGGCGAGGCCGTCGCGGGTGCGGACCCAGCCGCCGCTGTCCGTGCTCGGGCCGGGGTCGCTGGTGTGCCGGACGGTGAGGCGCAGCGGTACTCCGGCCGGGAGCCGCGCGGGCGGGGTGACGATCAGGTCCTCGGCCTCGGTGGTGAACCCGGCGGTGAACCCGTTCACCTCGACCGAGCGGACCTCGCCGCGGGCGAAGTCGAGGTTGATCCGGTCCAGCGGCTCGGTGGTCCGTGCCCTGATGACGGTGGTGGCGTCCAGCGGCTCGGTGTTGCGGCCGCCGTAGGTGAGGCCGATGTCGTACGAGAGGACGTCGTATCCGGGGTTGCCGAGCGTCGGGAAGAGAGGGTCCCCGATTCCGAGGGCGGCGGGGGGCACCGGGGCGGGCGGGGCGGCGGCGATCAGGCCGGCCGACGCGGTGGCCAGCAGGACGGTGCGCAGGCGACGGAGGGAGGGCGGCATGGACCACCGCTATCAACCGGCCCCGTCGTTCGGGGGTGTGACGCGCTGTCGGTCCACCCGAACGAGGTGGCGGGCGGCCCCGCCCGGCGGGGAGTGCCGTGCGGCTCCCGCTCCGCGGGTCCTCAGGCGCGGCTGACGTCGTAGACCCCGGCCACGTCCCGCATCGCGCGCACCAGGGCGGGCAGTCCGTCCGCGTCGGTGAGCTGCAACGTGTAGGTGTGGCGCACCCGTTGTTCGCTGGGCGGCTCGACGGTGGCGGAGACGATGGCGGCGTCGGCGGTCGCGATCGCCTCGGTGAGGTCGGCCAGGAGCCGGGGCCGCCCGAAGGACTCGGCGACGAGGGTGACCAGACATGCGGGGGCGGCGCCGTCCGCCTCTCCCGCGGACCCGGCGAAGACGGCCGGCCCGGGGTGTGCCGGGGGCCAGTCGAGCCCGTCGGGCCCTCCGTCGCCGCCGGCTTCCGTACCGGCCGGGCCGTCGGCGTACGCGGCGTTCCGCGCGTCCTCGGCGTCCTGCGAGGCGGCGTCCTCCGGATGGGCGTCGAACCAGCCGGCGATCGCGATGCGCGCGGCGGGGGTGCGCGCATGGTCGAGCCACTCCCGGGAGGGCCCCGAGGCGGTGTCGCGGGCGAGCAGCAGCTGCACCGTGTCGCCGTCGCCGAGGGCGGTGGCGAGGGTCGCGAGGCGGCCGTTGACGCGTGCCCCGATGCAGCGGTGCGCGCCGTCGCCGTACTGCGCGTAGGCGGCGTCCACGCAGCTGGCGCCGGCGGGGAGGACGAGGGTGCGGCCGTCGGTACGGAAGACGGTGATCTCGCGGTCCTCGGCGAGATCGGCACGGAGCGTGCTCCAGAACGTGTCCGGGTCGGGTGCGGACTCCTGCCAGTCGAGCAGCCGGGAGAGCCATCCGGGCCGGGTGGGGTCGGCGCGTTCGCCGTCGGCCGGTTCCTCCCCGGCGGGGGCCGCGGGGTCCGGAGCGTACGGATTGCCGAGGGCGACGACACCGGCCTCGGCGACCTTGTGCATCCGGTGCGTACGGATGAGGACTTCGGCGACCGCGCCGCCGGGGCCGACGACGGCGGTGTGCAGCGACTGGTACAGGTTGAACTTGGGGGCCGCGACGAAGTCCTTGAACTCGGAGATCACCGGGGTGAAACAGGTGTGGAGCTCGCCGAGGACCGCGTAACAGTCGGCGTCCTCGCCGACCAGCACGAGCAGCCGGCCGAAGTCGGTGCCGCGCAGCTCGCCGCGTTTGGTCCGGACCCGGTGGACGGAGACGAAGTGGCGCGGCCTGATGAGGACTTCGGCCGCGATACCCGCCTCGCGGAGCGTGGTGCGGACGTTCTCGGCGATGGTGGCGAGGGGGTCCTGCCCGCTCTCCGACTCGGCGATCAGCGTCTGGGTGTGCGCGTGTTCCTCGGGGCACAGGATGGCGAAGACGAGGTCTTCCAGCTCGGTCTTGAGCGCCTGTACGCCGAGGCGCTCGGCGAGCGGGATGAGGACGTCCCGGGTGACCTTGGCGATCCGCACCTGCTTCTCCGGGCGCATGACGCCGAGGGTGCGCATGTTGTGGAGGCGGTCGGCGAGTTTGATCGACATCACCCGGACGTCGTTGCCGGTGGCGACGAGCATCTTGCGGAAGGTCTCGGGTTCCGCGGCCGCGCCGTAGTCGACCTTCTCCAGTTTCGTGACCCCGTCGACGAGGTAGCTGACTTCCTCGCCGAACTCCTCGCGTACCTGATCGAGCGTCACCGCCGTGTCCTCGACCGTGTCGTGGAGCAGGGAGGCGGTCAACGTCGTCGTCTCCGCGCCGAGTTCGGCGAGGATCAGCGTGACGGCGAGCGGGTGGGTGATGAAGGGCTCACCACTCTTGCGCATCTGACCGCGGTGGGAGGTCTCGGCGAGGACGTACGCCCGGCTCAGCACGGACAGGTCGGCCTCGGGGTGGTGCGCGCGGTGCGCCTCCGCCACGTGGCCGATGGCGTCCGGCAGCCTTCCCCGGGAAACCGGGCCGAGGAGCGCCACCCGCCCGAGTCTGCGGAGATCGATCCGGGGGCGGGAGCGTTTGCGGACGGGGACACCTGGGCTGGCGGCCTCTGCACTCATGGGCACCTCCGGCGACGTCGACCGGCGGTGAGAGGCAGACCTTGTGTCTCCGGGCCGGTGCTTGATGCTACCGACCCCACCACGTACGGCAGTCCGCCTCTCGTCCAGCGTGAAGCGGATCACCCGTTCGAGCGAAACGGGGTCGGTTTATCGTCCGAGCGCCGATGCGAGCCAGTCGGCGTCGAAGGACCCTTCGGCGACGATGACGGCGGGTCCGGTCATCTCGACGGCCCCGTGGGGGTGTTCGGTGATCACCAGCGTGCCGCCGGGGAGGTCCACCGTGTACACGACGGGCGTACCGGTCACCGCGGGGTCGATGCCGTCCCGGCGGGCCGAGGCGACGGCGACGGCGCAGGCGCCCGTGCCGCAGGAGCGGGTTTCGCCGGAGCCCCGCTCGTGCACCCGCATCGCGACGTGGCGGGTGCCCCGCCGGACGACGAACTCGATGTTCACACCGTCGGGGTAGGCCGACGCGGGGGCGTACGAGGGCTCCGTGAACAGGTTTCCGGCGTGCGCCAGATCGTCCACGAAGGCGACCGCGTGCGGGTTGCCCATGTTGACGTTGCGCGCCTCCCAGTCGCGGCCGCCGACGGTGACGGTGACCCCCTCGGCGGGCAGTTCGGCGCGCCCCATCGACACCGTGACGTCACCGTTCTTGGCGAGGTGCACCCGCTTCACACCGCCGCGGGTCGCGATGGCGAGGTCACCCTGCTCGGCGAGGCCGGCGCGCTGGAGGTGGCGGGCGAAGACACGCACGCCGTTGCCGCACATCTCGGCGATCGAGCCGTCCCCGTTGCGGTAGTCCATGAACCACTCGGCTTCGTCCGCCATGGCGCGGGCCTCGGGATGGGCCGCGGAGCGCACGACGTGCAGGAGGCCGTCCCCACCGATACCGGCCCGGCGGTCGCAGAGGCGCGCGACGGCCGCCGGAGGCAGGTCGAGGGTGTTGTCCGGGTCCGGAATGATCACGAAGTCGTTCTCGGTGCCGTGACCCTTGAAGAAGGTGATCTGCTCGGTGCTCACGGGTCAACTGTACGGGCGAGGAGCGGGCGCGTCAGCGCAGGCGGGCCACGCGCCAGACGGCCAGGGCGACGAGGGCGAGGGTGAGCACTCCGTAGAGGAGGACCACGCGCCAGTCCGGGCGGGTGCCGGAGCCCCTGGCGGGCAGACCGGGCCAGGTGTACCCCACGCGGCGGGCGGCCATCATGCCCCAGCCCGCCGCACAGCCGCTGATCAGCAGGCCCAGCATGGCGACGACGGCGCCGCCGTCACCGATCTCGAAGGCGAGCGGGAAGGCGAACATGAGGGAGCCGACCGCGGCGAGCACCACGATGGGCGCGAGCTGCCAGATCCGCAGTCTGCGGGCCGGCCGGAGCTCGACCTCGACCTCGGGCGCCACCACGCTCTCGTCGGGCAGGTCGGAGCCGAGCGGATCGGCGGCGAGCCGCATCTCCAACGCTTCCCGCTCCGTGTCACGAGGGCCGGCCTCCATCGCCACGCGCCCTCCCGACTCGCAACTTCCCTGGATCGATCGTCGCTCGATGATGGCACGCCCGCACGGGCCGGGAGGACGCGCGGAGCGTCCCGATGCCATCACGTGATCAGAGTGTGACCGCTCGTTCGACCAACGTCAGCGCCCGGTCCGGGAGTTCCTCGCGGTCCGTCTCACCGCCCGCGAGCCAGTGGACCCGCGGATCGCGGCGGAACCAGGAGTCCTGGCGGCGCGCGAACCGCTTGGTGGCGCGCACCGTTTCGACGCGGGCCTCCTCCTCGGTGCACTCGCCGGCCAGCGCCGCCAGCACCTGCTGGTAGCCGAGCGCGCGGGAGGCGGTGAGTCCTTCGCGCAACCCTCCGGCCTCCAGCGTCCGGACCTCGTCCACCAGCCCCGCCTCCCACATCCGGTCGACGCGCAGGGCGATCCGGGCGTCGAGCTCCGGGCGCTCGACGTCCACACCGATCTGCACGGCGTCGTAGACCGGCCGGTCGCCGGGGAGGTTGGCGGTGAACGGCTTGCCGGTGATCTCGATGACCTCGAGGGCGCGGACGATACGGCGGCCGTTGCTGGGCAGGATCGCCCGGCCCGCACCGGGGTCGGCGGCGCTCAGCCGCTCGTGGAGGGCGCCGGGGCCCCGCTCGGCCAGCTCCTCCTCGAGGCGGGCGCGCACGTCGGGGTCGGTGCCCGGGAACTCCAGGGCGTCGATGGTGCCCTTCACGTACAGTCCCGAGCCGCCGACCAGGACGGGGGTCCGGCCCTCGGCGAGCAGCCGGTCGATCTCGGCGCGGGCGAGCCGCTGGTACTCCGCGACGCTGGCCGTCCGGGTCACGTCCCACACGTCCAGCAGGTGGTGCGGGACACCGTCGCGTTCGGGGAGCGTCAGCTTGGCGGTGCCGATGTCCATGCCCCGGTAGAGCTGCATGGAGTCGGCGTTCACCACCTCGCCGCCGAGCCGCTGGGCGAGGAACACCCCCAGATCGGACTTGCCTGCTGCCGTGGGGCCGACGACGGTGATGACACGGGGGGCGGGAACGGGTCTTCTCACCGCCCCAGTCTCCCTGAGCTGCCGCCCGCCACCGCACCGGCCACCCCCTATGGGCACGAAAGCGCGATGTGTCGCCCACGAGTAAAATCGGCGGCACCGGACAGGAGTAACGGTGCGGGAGCGTGTTCGGCCCGGCCAACCACGGCACGGAAGGTGACCCATGGGGTTCCTGGACAATCTGAAGGCCCGGCTCGGGCCGGCCAAGGAGAAGGTCGGCGGCAAGGTGGGCGACCTCGCGCACCAGCACGGGGGCAAGATCGAGCAGGGCCTGGACAAGGCCGCGCGCACGGTCGACCAGAAGACCAAGGGCAAGTACACCGGCAAGATCCAGAGCGGCACGCAGAAGGCCAAGGAGACGGTGGACCGTCTGGGCCACAAGGACACGCCCGGTCCCGGCCCGACGCCCGGCTTCGGCGGCTCCACCGGCGGTACGCCGCCGCCTCCGCCGGCCCCGCCGGTTCCCTGACGCGGTACGGCGCACGGCGCCGGCAGACCCTCTGCCGCACACACGCGCGAAGAGAACGAGACGGCCGCGGAGCCCCGCTCCGCGGCCGTTCCGTGTCCGAGTGCGCGCCTCAGGACCAGACGGCGACGGTGTAGCCCACCCCGTAGGGCGCGTCCTCGTACAGCGGGCGCCCCCGGAGCCCGGCTCCCTCCGCGGCACCGGCGAGTACCTGCCAGGGAGCCCGGCCCGCCGCCTTCAGTTCGTACGCGAGTGACGCGTCCAGTGCCGCGAGGGCGGCCACGTCCGCCGCGCCCAGCGCCCGTGCGGCGAGGGCGTCGAAGCCCTCGGCGCGGGGGTCGAGATAGCCGGGTGCCTTGACCGTGCGGCAGGCACTGCCGTCGCCCATCACCAGCAGGGCCACCCGTTCGGCCCGCTCCGCCAGTCCTCGTCCGGCCTCGGCGCACCGCTGCGGGGAGAGGGACTCGCCGACGCCGAGTCCTTCCACCGGTGACGCGGTCCAGTCGGCCGAAGCGAGCAGCCAGGCGCCCACCGCGAGCGGGGCGGGCAGCGTCCCGGAGGGGGTTGTGGCGGCGCGCGCACCGGCGCCGCCGTCGGCGGCGCGGTCGTCCCGGCCCAGCCGGACGTCGAGGTCCACCCCGAAGCCGCGGAAGGTGCCGGCCGATCCCGCCGGGAAGGGACCGCGCCCGCCCTCGGGAGCCGGGCCGACCACGACCAGCAGACCGGGGCGGGCCGCCGCCAGGACGGCGAGCGCCTCGGCGCAGGCGGCACGGGCCGGTTCGAGCTCGGGGGCGGCCCCGACGGCGACCTCGGGAACCAGCAGGGGCGGGCAGGGGCTCACGGCGGCGGCGACAAGCATGCCGGTCAGCGTACTGGCCGCCGCTCGGCGGGAGACGTCACAGGTCCCGGTGCCCGGCCGCGCGGGTCAGTCGCAGCCGCAGCCGGGGGCGGAGGCGAGCGGGGCGGGTGCTCCGACGGTGGGCAAGCCCAGCATCACCCCGACGGGCTGGGCGGCCGCCGCGGCGTTCCGCTTCTCCCAGGCGTCGCCGGACCGGGTGGAGCGCACGGCGAGCGTGGCGCCCTCGGCGAGCAGGTGGTGCGGGGCCGCGTAGGTGATCCCGACCGTGACGACGTCACCGGGGCGCACGGGGGTCTCCGGCTTGGTGAAGTGGACGAGCCGGTTGTCGGGGGCGCGGCCGGAGAGCCGGTGGGTCGAGCCGTCCTTGCGGCCCTCACCCTCCGCGACCATGACCTCCAGGACGCGTCCGACCTGCTTCTTGTTCTCCTCCCAGGAGATCTCCTCCTGGAGGGCGGAGAGGCGCATGTAGCGCTCCTGCACGACCTCCTTGGGGATCTGCCCGTCCATGTCGGCGGCCGGCGTCCCGGGGCGCTTGGAGTACTGGAAGGTGAAGGCGTTGGCGAAGCGGGCCTCGCGCACGGCGTGCATGGTCTGCTCGAAGTCCTCCTCGGTCTCGCCGGGGAAGCCCACGATGATGTCGGTCGAGATGGCGGCGTCCGGCATGGCGGCGCGCACCTTCTCGATGATGCCGAGGAAGCGTTCCTGCCGGTAGGAGCGGCGCATGGCCTTGAGGATGGTGTCCGAGCCGGACTGCATCGGCATGTGGAGCTGCGGCATGACGTTCGGTGTCTCGGCCATCGCGGCGATCACGTCGTCCGTGAAGTCGCGGGGGTGCGGCGAGGTGAAGCGGACCCGCTCCAGGCCTTCGATCTTCCCGCAGGCCCGCAGCAGCTTGGAGAACGCCTCGCGGTCGCCGATGTCGGAGCCGTAGGCGTTGACGTTCTGGCCGAGCAGGGTGATCTCGGAGACGCCCTCGGCGACCAGCGCCTCGATCTCGGCCAGGATGTCGCCGGTGCGGCGGTCCTTCTCCTTGCCGCGCAGGGCGGGCACGATGCAGAAGGTGCAGGTGTTGTTGCAGCCGACGGAGATGGAGACCCACGCGGCGTAGGCGGACTCGCGGCGGGTGGGGAGCGTGGAGGGGAATGCCTCCAGGGACTCGGCGATCTCGATCTGCGCCTCCTCCTGGACACGGGCGCGCTCCAGCAGCACCGGGAGCTTGCCGATGTTGTGGGTGCCGAAGACCACGTCGACCCAGGGGGCCCGCTCGACGATGGTGTCGCGGTCCTTCTGCGCGAGGCAGCCGCCGACCGCGATCTGCATCCCGGGGCGCTTGGTCTTCATCGGGGCGAGCCGGCCGAGGTTGCCGTAGAGCTTGTTGTCGGCGTTCTCACGGACCGCGCAGGTGTTGAAGACCACGACGTCGGCGTCGCCGTCCGCGTCCCGCGGCGCCCGGACGTACCCGGCCCCCTCCAGCAGACCCGACAGCCGCTCCGAGTCGTGGACGTTCATCTGGCATCCGTACGTACGGATTTCGTAGCTCTTGGGTTCTTGAACGTCCACTGCGAGGCTCCGGTCGCTGCTGCTGGTCATCCCTCAAGGGTAGGCGCTCCGGGGAAGGCGCCTTCCCCGCGGCCGCGGCCACCCGGCCTGGCCGTCGGGGGACCCGGGCTGGCAGGATCGCGGCCATGTCCCCGACAGGCCCGCCCACCAGCCGCCGCCGCCTCCTGCGCGCGGGCGCCGTCGCGGCGGTCGCGGTGGGGCTCCCGCTCTGGTGGGTGCTCCCGCTCGACAGCCCTTCGCCCAGCGGCTCCCTGGTCTTCTCCACCGGTGTGCGCTCAGGCGTCTACCAGCGGTACGGGGAGCGGCTCGAAGGCGCGCTGGCCACCGACATGCCCCGGGTGTCCATACAGCTGCGGACCAGCCAGGGGTCCCAGCAGAACATCGAGCGGGTCGCGACCGGTGAGGCGGACTTCACCATCGCCACCGCCGACGCGGTGGCGACGTACCTGCGCAGCGGCCGGCCGGGGGCGCGGCGGCTGCGCGGGTGTGTGCGGCTCTACGACGACTACGTGCAGCTGCTCGTACCGCGCTCCTCCCCGGTACGCGGCGTCGCCGATCTCCGGGGCAAGCGGGTGGGGGTGGGGCAGCTCGGGTCGGGGGTGAAGCTGGTCGCCGACCGGCTGATGACCGCCGCGGGGGTCGACCCGGCCAAGGGGGTCACGCCGGTGACCGCGGGGATCGACACCATGCCGTCGCTGCTGGTGAAGGGGGAGCTCGACGCCTTCTTCTGGTCCGGCGGTCTGCCGACCAGCGCGGTGCAGCAGCTCTCCGAGCGGTTCGACGTCCGGCTGGTGCCGCTGGAGGACGCGCTGATCCGCCGCCTCCAGGCGGTCGGCGGATCGACCCGCTACTACCGGGCGGCCGTCATGCCGGCGGACGCGTATCCGCGGGTGCAGCGGGGACAGGCCGTGCCCACCCTCGCGGTCGCCAACCTGCTGCTGACCACGGACCGGACGGACGCGACGATGACCGAGGCGTTCACCCGTACCGTGATCAACAGCCGCGACCGGATCGGGCGGGAGGTGCACTCGGCGCAGCTGGTGGACCTGCGGACGGCCATCTACACCGACCCGCTGCGACTGCACGACGGCGCTCAGCAGTACTACCGCTCCGTGAAGCCCTGACCGCCGGGCCGGGACCGCGCGTCAGTCGTGCGGGGCGTCGCGGGGGACGGAGACCGTGACCCGCAGGCCGTGGGGGGTGTTGCGGCCGTACTCGATGGTGGCGCCGCCCGCCGCGAGCAGGACCCGGGAGATGGACAGCCCGAGGCCCGAGCCGCGGACGTTCTGATGGCGGTTGCTGCGCCAGAAGCGGTCGCCCACCCGGGCCAGCTCCTCGTCGGTGAGGCCGGGGCCCAGGTCGGCGACCACGACGGTGGCGACGGGGCCCTCCGCGGCGACGGTGACCCTTACCTCCTGGCCGGGCGGGGTGAACTTCAGCGCGTTGTCGATCACCGCGTCCAGTGCGCTGGAGAGCGCTATGGGATCGGCCCAGGCGGTGACCGCCGGGGCCCCGTCCTGGGTGAGGTCCACCCCGTTCCCGTCGGCGACGGGGTGCCAGGCGGCGACGCGCTCGGCGGTGAGGGCGGCGACGTCGGTGAGGGCGAGGTCGGCCGCGGTGTGCTCGGCGAGCGCCAGGTCCAGCAGGTCGTCGAGGACCTGGGCCAGCCGCTTCCCCTCCAGCCGCACCGAGGCGATCTCCTCGTTCCCCTCGGGGAGTTCGAGGGCGAGCAGCTCGATCCGCAGCAGCAGCGCGGCCAGCGGGTTGCGCAGCTGGTGGGAGGCGTCGGCGACGAACGCCCGCTGCTGTTCGAGGACTTCCTCGACGTTGTCGGCCATCTCGTTGAACGAGTGGGCCAGCCTGCGGAGTTCGGGCGGGCCACCGCCCTCGACCACCCGGGAGCGCATCCGGCCGCGCGCGATGTCGTGGGTGGCGGCGTCCAGGGTCCGCACCGGGAGCAGCACCCAGCCGGTGAGCCGGAACGCGGCTCCGACGGCCACCAGCATGGCCACGGCCTCGCCGGCGGCGATGATCAGCCAGCCGTGCAGGGTGCGGGCCCGCATCTCGTCGGTGGGCGAGTCGATGACGACGACGGCGACGACGTCCCCGTCGCGCACGACGGGTGAGGCGACGACGACGCGTCCGTGCTGCCAGGGCCAGACCTGGGGCGGATCGTGGGAGCGGCGGCCGAGCAGCGCCTCCTGGAAGGCGGCGCGCCCCTCGCCCTCCCGGGGCAGGTTCCAGGTGGAGGGCGCCCGGGCCAGCGAGCGGTCGTCGCGGTAGAAGATCCCGGCCCGGATGCCGTACACGGAGTCGTAGGCGTCGAGGTCCGCCTGGAGGGTCCGGCGGCGTTCGTCGTCGGGGGCGACGGGTTCGCTGATGAACTGGGCGAGCGCGGCGAAGCGCGCGGTGTCGTCGATCCGGTCGATGACGACCTGCTGCTGCTGGGCGCCGGCCACGCTCATGGCGAGCGGGAAGCCGAGCGCGAGCAGCACCGCGGCCATGAGGACGATGAGCAGGGGGAGCAGACGGGTACGCACCGGAGCGGCGAACTCTCAGGCGACCGGCGGGACGAGCCGGTAGCCGACTCCCCGCACCGTCTCGATGAGCGCGGGCAGCCGCAGTTTGGCGCGGAGCGAGGCGACGTGCACCTCCAGGGTGCGGCCCGTGCCCTCCCAACTGGTCTGCCAGACCTCGCTGATGATCTGCTCGCGCCGGAAGACCACACCGGGGCGCTGGGCGAGCAGGGCGAGGAGGTCGAACTCCTTGCGGGTGAGCTGGACTTCGGCACCGTCCACGCTGACCCGGCGGGTGGGCAGCTCCACCCGTACGGCGCCCAGACGCAGTGCGGCGAGCGGGATCGGGCCGGTGTCCTCGCCACCGGTGGTGCGACGGGCGACGGCGTGGATGCGGGCGAGCAGCTCGCCGGTGTCGTAGGGCTTGGTGACGTAGTCGTCGGCGCCGAGGTTGAGCCCGTGGATGCGCGAGCGCACGTCGGCGCGGGCGGTCACCATGATCACGGGGGTGGAGGTGCGTTTGCGGATCTTGCCGCAGACCTCGTAACCGTCCTGGTCGGGCAGCCCGAGGTCCAGCAGGATGACCCCGAAGGGCTCCTTCTCGGCCGGCAGCAGGGCCCGCAGGGCCTCCTCGCCGCTGCGGGCGTGCACGACCCGGAAGCCGTGGCGGGCGAGCACGGCGGACAGGGCCGCGGCGACGTGGTTGTCGTCCTCGACGAGCAGCAGTCTCACAGGCCCTCCTCTCCGTGCACCCGGCACTCGTGTGCGCTCGGCGGTCGCTTTACGGCATTACAGGGCGTTACCCCACGAGGAGACGATAGACGCCGTTCGCGCCCGGTGGCACGAGTCCGGGATCCGGCACCGCTCTCCACTGTGCTCCGTCGCCCCTCCGGGCATCCACGCCGACGGACTCCCCCCAGTCAATACCCCGCCCGTCACAACGGGGTTTCCGTTACCCACCCGGTACGCCACGGCGCTCCACGCGCCTTCGGCGCTCACGCCCCGCGTCCCGGCGCATGCCGGATCGTTATCCTCAAACTTCCCTCAGATCTGCTGACGGTCATCGCACTGCGTCACTAGTGTCCTAGCCACCCGAGGAGGACGGAGCTAGAGCCGATGAGCGGAGTTTCAGTGACGAAGGCCGCCGAGGATGCCACGCCCGAGGCGGACGACCTCGTCGTACTGAGCAACGTCAACAAGCACTTCGGCGCGCTGCATGTGCTCCAGGACATCGATCTGACCATCGCCCGCGGCGAGGTCGTGGTCGTCATCGGGCCGTCGGGGTCCGGCAAGTCCACGCTGTGCCGCACGGTCAACCGCTTGGAGACGATCGACTCGGGAGCGATCACGATCGACGGCCGCCCGCTCCCCCAGGAGGGCAAGGAACTCGCCCGTCTGCGCGCCGATGTGGGCATGGTCTTCCAGTCGTTCAATCTCTTCGCACACAAGACCGTGCTGGAGAACGTCATGCTGGGCCAGATCAAGGTCCGCAAGGCAGACAAGAAGACCGCCCAGGACAAGGCGCGGGCCCTGCTCGACCGGGTCGGCGTGGGCGTGCAGGCGGACAAGTATCCGGCGCAGCTCTCCGGCGGCCAGCAGCAACGCGTCGCCATCGCGAGGGCGTTGGCGATGGACCCGAAGGTCATGCTCTTCGACGAGCCCACGTCGGCGCTCGACCCGGAGATGATCAACGAGGTCCTCGAAGTCATGCAGCAGCTGGCCCGGGACGGCATGACGATGATCGTCGTCACCCACGAGATGGGCTTCGCCCGCTCGGCCGCCAACCGCGTCGTCTTCATGGCGGACGGGAAGATCGTCGAAGAGGCCGCGCCCGACCAGTTCTTCAGCAACCCCCGCAGCGACCGGGCCAAGGACTTCCTGTCGAAGATCCTTCACCACTGACGCCAACGACCTACGACAGAAGGAACGTTCACGATGCAGCTCCGTAAGTCGGCCGCTCTCGCGGCCATCGCCGTCATCGCTTTGACCGCCACCGCCTGCGGGGGCAAGGAAGGCTCGGCCGGTGACAAGCCGGCGGGCACGAAGCCCGGCGCGTCCGACGCCCCCGCCCTGCCCACGTACACCGTCGCCACCGGCGTCGACCTGGACTCGCCGACGTTCAAGGAGGCGAAGTCGCGCGGCAAGCTGATCATCGGCGCCAAGGCCGACCAGCCCTACCTGGGCTTCGAGGACCAGTCGACGAAGGTGCGCTCCGGCTTCGACATCGAGATCGCCAAGATGGTCGCCGCCGACCTCGGCTTCTCGGACAAGCAGATCGAGTGGAAGACCGTCGACTCCGGCATCCGCGAGACGGCGATCTCCAAGGGCCAGGTCGACTACTTCGTCGGTACGTACACGATCAACGACAAGCGCAAGAAGCTGGTCGGCTTCGCTGGTCCGTACTACAAGGCGGGCGCCGACCTGCTGGTCCGCAAGGACGAGAAGGACATCACGAGCAAGGACACGGTGAAGGGCAAGAAGGTCTGCTCGATCGTCGGCTCCACCCCGCTCCAGGAGATCAAGAAGCCGGAGTACGGCGCGAGCGTCGTCGAGCTGGCCAAGTACTCCGACTGCGTCCAGCAGCTGCTCACCAACCAGGTCGACGCGGTCACCACCGACGACTCGATCCTCAAGGGTTACGCCGCGCAGAACCCGGAGAAGCTGCGGGTCATCGGCCAGCCCTTCACCGAGGAGCCCTACGGCGTCGGCCTGAACAAGGACGACAAGGCGCTGCGCGACGCGATCAACGACTCCCTGGAGAAGCACATCCAGGACGGCACCTACAAGAAGATCTACGACGCGACGCTGGGTCTGTCCGGCTCGCAGTACACCGAACCGCCGGCCATCGAGCGCTACTGACGGAACGCCGCCCGGCGTCGCCTCCCCGACTCCGGGCGGTCCCGTCCGCCCCCGCCCGCGTACGCCGCCGCCCCGGTAGGAGCGCGGCGGCGTACGCGGAGCCCGCCCCGGCCCCGATGCCGCTGACTGCCGACGCGGAGACCTCATGAACGTACTGCTCGACAATTTCCCGGAGTTCCGCGACGGCTTCATAGGCACGGTGTCGATCACCGCGGTCAGCTCGGTCATCGCGCTGGTGCTCGGCGTCCTCGTCGCCGGCATGCGGGTGTCACCGGTGCCGCCCCTGCGGTACTTCGGCACGGCCTGGGTGACGCTGCTGCGCAACACCCCGCTGACCCTGCTCTTCCTGATCTTCTTCTTCGTCGTGCCCCAGATCTTCTTCTCCGGCCTGAGCCCGTTCGTCCTCGGCTCGCTGGCCCTGGGCTTCTACACCTCGTCGTTCGTCTGCGAGGCCGTCCGCTCCGGCATCAACACCGTGCCGCTGGGCCAGGCCGAAGCCGCCCGCTCGATCGGCATGTCGTTCCCGCAGACCCTGCGGCTCGTCGTCCTCCCGCAGGCGACCCGCTCCGTGATCCCGCCGCTGAGCAGCATCTTCATCGCCCTCACGAAGAACTCCGCCATCGCCGGAGCCTTCAGCGTCGCCGAGCTCTTCGGCTGGCAGAAGCTGATGAGCGACCGCGGTTACGCGATCACCCCCGTCTTCATCTGGGTCGCCCTCGGCTACCTGGTCGTCACCTTTGTCATCAGCGGTCTCTTCCGGCTGCTGGAGCGCCGTATGGAGGTCGCCCGATGAGTGCCAGCGTTCTCTACGACGCACCGGGTCCCAAGGCCACCGTCCGCAACCGGATCTACGCGGTGGTCGGCGGCGCCGCCATCGTGGCGCTGATCGTCTTCGCCCTCAAACGGCTGTCCGACACGGGCAACCTCGCCCCCGAGATGTGGGACATCTTCAACTACTCGGGAATCCGGCAGAACATCGCCGACGCGGTGCTGGCCACCCTCAAGGTCTTCGGTCTGGCCGCGGTCGGCTCGGTCCTCCTCGGTGTGCTGCTCGCCGTCGGCCGCCTCTCCGACCACCGGCCGGTACGCCTGGTGGCGACCACGTTCATCGAGCTCTTCCGCTCGATCCCGCTCCTCATCACGATCTACGCGATCTGGGTCGGCTTCCTCACCGACTACTCGATGTGGGCACTGGCCCTGGGCCTCTCCGTCTACAACGGCTGTGTCCAGGCCGAGGTGCTGCGGGCCGGCATCAACTCGGTCCCCCGGGGCCAGAGCGAGGCTGCGTACGCCCTGGGCATGAGCAAGACACAGGTGATGCTCGGTGTGCTGATGCCGCAGGCGGTACGGGCGATGCTGCCGACGATCATCAGCCAGCTGGTGGTGACCCTCAAGGACACCTCGCTCGGCTACATCATCCTGTACCCGGAGCTGCTCCAGACCGCGCGGCTGATCGCCTCCAACACCCAGGTCAACGGGCAGTACCCGTACGTCTCGACGATCGTCGTCGTCGGCACCATCTACGTGACGATGTGTCTGCTGCTGTCGGCGCTCGCGACCTGGATCGAGCGGCGCGGCCGCCGGGCGAAGACCGGGCTGGTCCCGGCTCCGGCCGGTGGCGCCGCGGCCCCCGAGGCGACGGTCACCGTTCCGGCCGCCCGTACGGGGGGCGCAGGGGGCGCGGAGGGTGCGCCGGCCGCCGGTACGGGCGCGGCCCAGGAGGCGCCGGGGTCCGAAGGGGACGCCGGGACCGTCGGGAAGCCGTAGCGGACCCATGGTCGGCCAGAGCATTCGAGGCAGCGGCGCGTGCGCCGCTGCCTCGCTCGCTTGACGCGGGCACCCCCAGTGGGTTGCATACGTTCTGTGATCACGCACCGGACTTCGACCGCTTCGACCGCCAGTTTCCGCACGACCCTCCGGGCCGGAGGGCACACGTCGTGGAACCGGTGATCGTCGTCGGCGCCGGGCCCGCGGGTCTGACGCTCGCCCTCGCCCTCGCGGCACAGGGCGTCCCGTCCGTCCTCCTCGACGAGGGCCCCGGGAAGGACGAGCCCCGCCCCGCCCGCACGGTCGTGCTGCGCGAGGACACCGCCGACCTGGTGATGAGGCTCGGCTGCGCCACCCCCGACCGGGCCGCGCTGACCTGGTCCGGCTGGCGTTCGCTCCGCCGTCACCAACTGGTGCGCGAGGTACCGCTCGGCGAGGGGGCGGAGAGCGGATCGCTCCCGGCGCCGGTCCATCTGCCGCAACACGCGCTGACCCGGGGGCTGCGGGCCGCCGTGGCCGCGCACGAACTGGTCCGGCTCGTCCCGCTCAGCCGGGTCGACACCCTGGAGCAGGACGCGTCCGGTGTCACCGTGCACACCCGGGGGACCGACGCGACCTGGTGGCGGGGGAGTTATCTGGTCGGTTGCGACGGAGCGCGCTCCGTCGTGCGCAAACTGCTGGAGGTCAGGTTCCCGGGCCGGACCGCCGTGGAGCGCCATGCCGTCGCGGCGCTGCGGGTCGAACTCCCCTGGTCGGGCGAGGCCGTGCTGCACCGGCAGCCCCCCTGGCGTTCGGGCGGCACCGAGGTGACGGCCCGTCCGCTGCCCGGCGGGGTCTGGCGGCTCGACTGGCTGCTCCCCCCGCGCGGTGAACTGGTCACGCCCGAGGCGCTGATCGCCCGGACCCGCGAGACACTGGCCGGCTGGTGCGGGGAGACCCCGCCCTACGAACTGCTCGACACCGGCGTCTACACCGTCCACCACCGGCTCGCCCTGCGCTGGCGGGTGAAGCGGGCGTTCCTCGCGGGGGACGCCGCGCACCTGCTGGGCGCGCTGGGGACCCAGGGCGTGGACGAAGGGCTGCGGGACGCCGAGAACCTCGCCTGGAAACTCGCCCAGGCCTGGCACCACGGCGCCTCCGAACTGCTCCTCGACAGTTACCAGGCCGAGCGCCGGACCGCCGTGGCGGCCCGGCTGCGCGCCGCCGACCAGTCGCTGCCGATACTGCGCGGTGGGGGTGGTCTGCGGAGCCTGGTGGCGGGCGGCGCACGGGGGCACGACGCCCTCCTCTCCGACGCACATCTGGGGTGCGGCCCGCTGGGCGCGCCCCCTTCGTACACGCACTCCCCTCTCGCACCACAGCACGCCCAGGCGCACGTGGCGGTCGGCACGCCCCCCGGTGCGCCGGTGACCGACGTGCGGGCCACCGCTCCGGACGGCACGTCCGTGCGGCTGCGCGCCCGGCTGGAACACGGCCGGTTCCTGGTGGTGCTGGTCGCTCCGGGCACGGGGGTCTGGGACCGGCGGCACTGGATGACGGCGGGGGTGATGCCGCGTCTCGCGGACGCCGTGCGCGCCCTGCCGGTGGAGAGCGAACTGCTCGTCACGGAGAGCTATCCCGGCGCGACGGCCCATACGGTGCTGCTGATCAGGCCGGACGGGCACCTGGTGGCCTCCTTCTCGGGGGTACGGCCGGCGGACCTCCTCGCCGCCGCGGAGGCCGCGCGGGGTGGACCGCCCGGCGCCACGTCCCCGGACGACGACCCGCCCCCGCGCACCTCTGCGCGCTCCGACAGGGCGGCCACCGTCAATTGACCCGCGTGGACACGCGTGGTGTACTCCAGAACATGACCGACGACAGCTGCGTACGCCTGTGGCGGAGGGTCCACATGGACCTCGTCCGCTACGCGGGCTGCGTCTGTCGCCCTTCCTGCTGACTCGCCTCCCCGCCGTACCGTGCCGCCTGCGCACCGGTGCGCGCCTCTCACGCGAACTCTCAGGACGGTCACCGTGTCTGTGCTCCCCGTTTCCCCCACGCCCTCGCCCGTGCCCCGGGCGTCCTACGAAGGCCTGGCCACCCTCGAACCCCGTCCCGACGCCGTCGCGGCGGCGGTGACGACGACGGCAGGCGTCGTGCCGGCCCGGTCCACCCCGGCCGCTCCGACCGCTCCGACCGTGGCCGAACTGCTCGACTTCGCCCGCCGGACCGCCGCCGACGCGGAGTTGGTCGCCTCGTTGCCCCTCGACCCCGAGGGTCGCACCTGGGTACGGCTCGACGGCCCCGCGGGGAGCGAGGCCTGGCTGATCGGATGGCCTCCCGGTACCGGCACCGGCTGGCACGACCACGCGGACTCGGTCGGCGCCTTCCTCACCGCTTCCGGGACACTCAAGGAGCACTCGCTGGCGGCCCGGCTGCCCACCGAGGGGTGGAAGACGCTGGAGCTGGCCGAAGGGATCGACCGCAGCCGCGAGTTGACCGAGGGTCAGGGACGCGCGTTCGGCCGCCACCACGTGCACGAGGTGCTGAACGAATCCGCCGACGAGCACGCCGTCTCCGTCCACGCCTACTACCCGCCGCTCCCCCGCATCCGCCGCTACAGCCGTACGGGCGCGGTGCTCAGACTGGAGCAGACCGAGGTTCCGGAGGACTGGCAGTGACCACGCACGAGGACGGCCGCACGCACGGCGCCGCCCACCAGGGCGGACCGGTCGGCATCGACGACTACCTCGACCGGGTACGGCAGAGGTACGAGCGGATCGGCCCCCGGCGGGCCGCCGAGGAAGCCGCCGGGGGCGCGCTGCTGGTCGACATCCGCTACGCCGCACTGCGCGAGCGGGACGGCCTGATCCCGGGCGCCCTGGTCGTGGAACGCAATGAACTGGAGTGGCGGCTCGACCCGTGGGGGAGCCACCGCGCGGAGCAGGCGGTGAGCCACGACCTGCGGATCGTGGTCGTCTGCAACGAGGGGTACGCGTCCACCCTCGCGGCGGTCTCCCTGCACCGGCTGGGCCTGAGCCGCGCCACCGACCTGATCGGCGGCTTCCAGGCGTGGCGGAGCGCGGGACTCCCGGTCGTCGGCCCCGGGTGACCGAAGCCGTCCGGAGCTACCGGTACGTGGGGCCGCCCGGGCCGCTGACGACGGTCCGGCCCGGCAGCGCCGGCTGCCGGATCGCCTCTTCGACCGCTTTCGCCCGGTGGGTGGCGCTGCGGCCGGCGCCGGAGCTGTGCGAACCCTTCACCTACGCCGTCGCCGACGACGGGGTGCTGCTCCTGGCGCCACGCCGGAGCGAGCACGTGGCCTGTGCGGGCGGTGGCGCCGTGCTGGGCGCGGGCGAGATCGGCTTCGCCCGCGACGCCGGCGGGTGGATGGTGGACGGGGTCAGCAACCTGTCGACCGGCTACTGCCCGGACACCAGCTCCTGGACCGCCGTCGCGCGGGCGGTGGACCGGACGGGGCTCGCCCGTCCGGACGGCTTCACCCACGAGGTGGTCTTCCGCCGCTGCCCCGGCTGCCAGGAGCACTCCGTCGTCCGCGAGGACCACTTCTTCTGCGTCTTCTGCGACGGAGCGCTGCCCCCGGAGTGGAACGTGGACCCGGCGGGCTGAGACGGTGCGCCGTCCCCCGGGACGCACCGTGCCGTCCCCGTCACCGTGCTGTGCCCGTCCCCGTCCCGTCCCCGCTCGCGGGCCTCCCGCCGACCGGACCCGGACCGCGGGGAGCACCCCTCCGGTGCCGCGCCCCGCGGTGCCCGTTCGCAGTCACGCGCACCCGGGGCCCACCCGATCGGACGCTCCCCGGTGGAGGGGCCCTCGCTCAGGCCCGACATTCGCCTCATGCACCCCGAGGCCGATCTGCACCGACGTGGCACGCCGATGGACCTGGACTCCCCCGTCCTCACCCCGGACGAACTCGACCTCCACGCTTCCCGCCTCCAGGAATCCGACCTCTGGCAGCGGATCGTCACCGGCTGGGACCACTCGGCCCCCGAGCCCGTACGGCTCCGCCCCGCTGATGACGCCGACCCAGTCCCCCGTGCTTCCCTCGCGGTGGCCCCCGCACCCCCCAGCGCCGGTGACCGGGCCGGCAGCGGTCCCGCCGAGGCCGACGCTCCTGCCGGTGCCGGTGCCGGTGCCGGTGCCGAGGCCTGTCCCGGTGCTGTAGCCGCGCTGCCGGCGCGATCGCCGGAGCACTGGCGTGGGCTGCTCTCCGTACCCGTCGACCAGCTCGTGGCGGACTCCCTGCGCGCCCTGCCCGCCCCGTCTCCCGTCGAGCGGCGGCTCCCGGGGCGGCTCGGGGCGATGCTGCCGGACCGGCTCCACTCCTGGCGGCGCATCGGCCGGAGCGACGTACGCCCCTCCGTCCACCTCGCGTACGCGCGGCAGATCCTGACCGAGTGGGGATGGCAGAACACGCCGTACCGGCTGCGCGACGCGCGCGGCGCGCGATGCGTCTGCGGGGCGATGCTCACGGCGCACCGGCTCGGCTACGGCTCCGTCGGCACGGTCGACCGGGCCGGAGCGTGGATGATCACCGAACTGCGCGCCCAGGGCTGGACCGATCTGATCGGCCCGTGGAACCGGGCACCCGGCCGTACCGTTTCCGACGCGCTCGCCCTGATCGACGCCACCATCCGCCGCGCCTCCCGGGCCGGCGACTGACCGCTCGGCCCTGGCCACGCGCAGCCTGACCAGGCCAGTGCCGTGCGACGGACGCGGCCCGGACCTGCCTGGAGGGAGTGGGGGCTCCACCCCCACCGCCGCTCGGGACGGGCGGGACAGGACGGGGCCGGTCAGTACGGCTCGTCCAGTCCTTCCGTGTCCTCCCCCTCGGCCTCCAGCGCCTGGCGCACCACGCGGAGCGCCATACCCTCGCCGTACCCCTTCCGGGCGAGCATCCCCGCCAGACGGCGCAGTCGCTTGTCCCGGTCGAGTCCTCGGGTGGACCGGAGCTTGCGCGCCACCAACTCCCGGGCGGTCTCCTCCTCCTGCGCGGAGTCGAGGTTCCCGACCGCCTCGTCGATCACCGCCGAATCGACGCCCTTGGTACGGAGTTCACGGGCGAGCGCCCGGCGGGCCAGTCCTCTGCCGTGATGTCTCGACTCCACCCAGGAGTCCGCGAACCTCGCGTCGTCGATCAGCCCCACGTCCTCGAACCGGGACAGCACCTCCTCCGCCACCTCGTCGGGAATCTCCCGCTTGCGGAGCGCGTCGGCGAGCTGCTTCCGGGTGCGCGGAGTGCCGGTGAGCAGGCGCAGACAGATGTTCCGCGCCTGCTCGACCGGGTCGCGCGGCTCCCCCTGCTCGGCCCTCGACGAGGAAGGGGAGCCGCCGTTCCTGGAGCGGGAGCGACGGCTCGCCCCCTCGCCGAACCCCGCACCGCCGCCGAATCCCGTCCCCGAGCCCGCCCCCCGACGGGCTCCGGAACGGGATCGCGCTTCGGTTCCGGTGTCCGGCCCCGGCTCCGCAGCCGGTCCGCGCGCGAAGTCGGCCATGCCCCCCGCAGAGGGCTCCGCACCGCTCTCCGCACCGAATCCGGTGGCCGGTTGCGACCACTCCGTACGCCGTGTCACGGACTAGCTCTTGGCCGCCGCGGCGGTCTTGGTGGCCTTCGCCTTGGCCGCCGCGGCCGTGGTCGCGGGCTTCGCGGTGCCGTCGGCCGCCGCCGGCGTCGTGGCGTCCGCCGCGTCCACGCCGGCCGCCGGGGTTTCGGTGCTCTCCGGGCGGACGCCGATGCCGAGCTTCTCCAGGATCTTCCTCTCGATCTCGTTGGCGAGGTCGGGGTTGTCCTTGAGGAAGTTGCGGGCGTTCTCCTTGCCCTGGCCGAGCTGGTCGCCCTCGTACGTGTACCAGGCGCCGGCCTTGCGCACGAAGCCGTGGTCCACGCCCATGTCGATCAGACCGCCCTCGCGGCTGATGCCCTGGCCGTAGAGGATGTCGAACTCGGCCTGCTTGAAGGGCGGCGCGACCTTGTTCTTGACGACCTTGACGCGCGTGCGGTTGCCGACCGCGTCGGTCCCGTCCTTGAGCGTCTCGATACGGCGGATGTCGAGGCGGACCGAGGCGTAGAACTTCAGCGCACGGCCACCGGTCGTGGTCTCCGGGGAGCCGAACATCACGCCGATCTTCTCGCGGAGCTGGTTGATGAAGATCGCGGTGGTCTTGGACTGGTTCAGCGCACTGGTGATCTTGCGGAGCGCCTGGCTCATCAGACGGGCCTGGAGACCCACGTGGGAGTCGCCCATCTCGCCCTCGATCTCCGCGCGCGGCACCAGGGCCGCCACGGAGTCGATGACGATCAGGTCGAGCGCACCGGAGCGGACCAGCATGTCCACGATCTCCAGAGCCTGCTCGCCGTTGTCCGGCTGGGAGAGGATCAGGTTGTCGATGTCGACGCCGAGCTTCTTGGCGTACTCCGGGTCGAGCGCGTGCTCGGCGTCGATGAACGCCACCTGACCGCCCAGCCGCTGCGCGTTGGCCACGGCGTGCAGGGTCAGGGTCGTCTTGCCGGAGGACTCCGGGCCGTACACCTCCACCACGCGGCCGCGCGGCAGCCCGCCGACACCGAGGGCCACGTCGAGCGCGGTGGATCCGGTGGGGATCACCTCGATGGGTTCGTTCGGACGCTCGCCGAGGCGCATGACCGCGCCCTTGCCGAATTGGCGCTCGATCTGGGCGAGAGCGGCGTCCAACGCCTTCTCGCGGTCGTTACCTGCCATGGGTTCCACCCGATTTGCTTGAGTCGATCGCTTCACGTCTCAGACGCTAACCCCTGCCACTGACAATGGCCCTCGACGTCCTCCCGGCCTGTGGACAACTCCACCGCCGCACGCCCGGTCGAGCCGGGCCCGCAGGCCATGCGAACGGATGTTCGATTTTAGTGTCAAGCGCACCACGCCGCAGCCCACACCCCGTCCGACAGGGGTCCCGCGCCCTGTCGCACCCCTCCGCGCCCTGCGCTCCCGGACGCGCACCGGCACTGCTGGACCGTCGAAGGCAGTGAGCGAAGTCATGTTCGCGGGAGGGCTCGTCGCCGGCCCTCTCCGCACCCCGTACCCCGCGATCCCCACGAGCACCGCATCGAAAAGCACCCCCGGCGCGCGGTGCGTCGGGCCGCCGGGGAGACCATCGGGCTCGGGCTGCTCGGCGAAGGCGCCGTCGGAACCGTCGGACCCGCCGGCTACCTCCCGCTACCGCCCGCCCGGCTCCTCGCCCCGCGTACTGCCGCCGTGGCTCCCGTCGCCCGCACCCTCCGCCTCGGGTGTCCGGTTCGGGCCGGCCCCCCGCCCCGGCCCGACCACCAGGTGGCGGACCCGGGAACCGAGCGGCCGGCGCTGCCGCTGTCGCGGCTGCCGGCTGCTTCCGCCGCCCACCCGGGGATCGTCGGTCACCGCGTACCGCTTCACGTACGCACCGAGGAACGCCTGGAGGGTGGCCACCGCGGGGATCGCGATCAGCGCCCCGACCGCGCCGAGCAGGGCGGTTCCGGCGATCACCGAGCCGAAGGCCACCGCGGGATGGATGTCGACGGTCTTCGACGTCAGCTTGGGCTGCAGCACGTAGTTCTCGAACTGCTGGTAGATCAGGACGAAGCCGAGGACCCACAGCGCGTACCAGGGATCGACCGTGAACGCGATCAGCATCGGCAGGGCGCCCGCGAGGTAGGTGCCGATGGTCGGGATGAACTGCGAGACCAGACCGACCCAGACGGCGAGCGCCGGGGCGTACGGCACTCCGAGCACCACGAGCAGGATGTAGTGCGCGACGCCGGAGACGAGGGCCATGAGGCCGCGGGAGTAGAGGTAGCCGCCGGTCTTGTCGACCGCGATCTCCCAGGCCCGCAGCACCTCGGCCTGGCGCGACGGCGGGAGTACCGAGCAGAGCGCCCGCCGCAACCGGGGCCCGTCCGCCGCGAAGTAGAACGAGAACAGGAAGATCGTCAGCAGCCGGAACAGTCCGCCCAGCACCGTGGTGGAGATGTCGAGCACTCCGGTCGCGCTGTTCTGGACGTACTTCTGGAGCCAGTCGGAGTGCAGCAGGCTGTCCTGGACCTCGACCCGGGAGAGTTCCGTGTGGAACGTCTGGTTGACCCACTTGATCACCGAGTCGAGGTACTTCGGGAACTCGTCGACCATGTCGACGATCTGCCCGGCGAGCATCGAACCGAGCAGCACCACGAACCCGATGCCGAACACGAAGACGACGAGGAAGACCAGGAAGGTCGCCAGGCCGCGCCGCATGCCCCGTCCGGCCATGCGGCCGACCGCCGGCTCTATGGCCAGGGCGAGGAAGAAGGCGATCAGGATGTTGATCAGCAGACCGATGAGCTGGTCGAACGCCCAACTCCCCAGCCGGAAGCAGGCGTAGAGCGCCAACGCCATGACGACGGCGCGCGGGAGCCACCGGGGCATGCGCGCGGGCTCGCCGTCCGCAGGCCGCTCCGGAGGCGCGGCAGGGGGAAGGGGAGGCGCGGCGGAGTGCCGCGGGTTCTGCACGGTCTCGTCTGTCGGTGCCACGCCCACCAGTCTCGCCTACCGGCGGGGCCGCCCGTCCCCAGCCCCGTGCCCCCTCGCCCCCCGCGGTCCACCGCGCCGGAGCGCGGTCCGCCGGCGGCGCGGGCTCAGCGCCGGTCGGCGGGGATGTCCATCGCCGCGCAGACCGCTCGCCAGACGTCCTTCGTCTCCCACCCCGCGTCGAGCGCCTGCTGGACGGTGAGGCCGCGCAGCTCGGTCATGACGTGGTCGCGCGCGAAGGAGTCCGCGTACGCACTGCCGAAGTGGTCCGCCATCCGCTCCCAGAAAATCGTCAACCGCATGCCCCCAGTATCCCGCTCCTTGGGGTGCGGTCCCCCCGCCGCAGGCGTCCCGCGGCGCATTCCGCTCTACGGTCGGTCCATGCCAGGAACCGCAGCACGTCCCCTCGCCCGCGCCGAGCAGTTCATCTGGCTCACGGCCCGCGTTCTCGAGCAGCGGAGGTTCGCCCACGACTTCCTCGACGGAGGCGCGGACGCGGTCGAGACCGCGCTCGCCGCCTACCGCAACGAGGACGGCGGCTACGGCCACGCCCTCGAACCCGATCTGCGCGGCCCGGTCAGCCAGCCCCTGCACACCGCGCACGCGCTGAGCGTGCTGGACTCCGTCGGCCGGTGCCACGGGCCCCGGGTGGACCGGATCTGCGGTTACCTGACGGCGGTCTCCACCGGCGAGGGAGCGCTGCCCGCGCTCCGTCCCTCGCAGCGCGGCTACCCCACCGCTCCCTTCATCCCCGTCGTCGACGACCCGCCCGCCGAGCTGCTGGCCACCGGTCCGGTCGTGGGGCTGCTCCACCGCAACCAGGTCTGGCACGCGTGGCTCTTCCGTGCGACGGACTTCTGCTGGTCGGCCGTGGAGTCGCTGACCGTCTCCCACCCGTACGAGATCGAGGCGGCGGTCGCGTTCCTGGACGGGGCGCCGGACCGGGCGCGGGCGCGGGCCGCGGCGGAGCGGCTGGGCCGACTCGTACGCGACCAACGGCTGGCCGTGCTGGACGCGCGCCGGCGCGAGGAGTACCCCCTGGCGCCCGGGTACGCGCCGGGCGAGTACCACTTCCCGTACGACTACGCCCGTCACCCCGCCTCGCTGGCGCGCGGCTGGTTCAGCGAGGCGGAGATGGCGCGCTCCCTCGACCACCTCGCGGCCGAGCAGCGCGAGGACGGCGGCTGGCCGCTCACCTGGCGGCAGTGGGCCCCCGGTACGGCCCTGGAGGGACGCCCTCTGGTCACCCTGCGCGCCCTCCAGATCCTGCGAGCACACGGCCGCGACCTGGGCCGACCGGCGCCCGCGGGGTAGGCGCGGCCCTCCGGACACCGGCCCGGGCGGTGTGCGGCACCTCGGGGCCGACGCACGGTGGCCGCCGCTCACCGGCCGATGTCAGTGCCGGGGTGCACGATGGGGGCATGGTCGGCTCTGCCCTGGATTCGTTCTCGCCCGCGACCCGCAGTTGGTTCGCGGGTGCCTTCCACGCGCCCACCGCCGCGCAGGAGGGCGCCTGGTCCGCGATCGCCGAGGGATCGGACGTGCTGGTCGTCGCGCCGACCGGTTCCGGCAAGACGCTGGCGGCGTTCCTGGCCTCCCTCGACCGACTCGCCTCCGAACCGCCCCCCGCCGAGCCGAAGAAGCGCTGCCGGGTGCTGTACATCTCGCCGCTGAAGGCCCTCGCCGTCGACGTGGAGCGCAACCTCCGGTCGCCGCTGACCGGCATCCGCCAGGAATCGGAGCGGCTGGGGCTCCCGGAGCCGGACATCCGGGTGGGCATCCGCTCCGGCGACACCCCGCCCGCCGAACGCCGCACCCTGGTCACCAAGCCGCCGGACATCCTGATCACCACACCCGAGTCGCTCTTCCTGATGCTGACGTCCTCGGCGCGCGACGCCCTCGCCGGGGTGGAGACGGTGATCCTGGACGAGGTGCACGCCGTCGCCGGCACGAAGCGCGGCGCCCACCTCGCGCTGAGTCTGGAGCGGCTCGACGAGCTGCTGCCGCGCCCGGCCCGCCGGATCGGGCTGTCGGCCACGGTCCGGCCGGTCGACGAGGTGGCGCGGTTCCTGTCGCCGCAGCGCCGGGTGGAGATCGTGCAGCCGCCCTCGGCCAAGGAGTTCGACCTCTCCGTGGTCGTTCCGGTGGAGGACCTGGGTGAACTGGGCGGCTCACCGGCCACCGACAGCGGAGGCGACCCGCCGGACAAGCCCTCGATCTGGCCGCAGGTGGAGGAGCGGATCGCCGATCTCGTGCAGGCGCACCGCTCGACGATCGTCTTCGCCAACTCCCGGCGCCTCGCCGAGCGGCTCTGCAACCGGCTCAACGAGATCGCGTACGAGCGGGCGACCGGCGAGGCGATGCCGGAGGCGCACTCCCCCGCCGACGTCATGGCGCAGTCGGGCGGGGCGAAGGGCGCCCCCGCCCTGCTGGCCCGCGCCCACCACGGCTCCGTCTCCAAGGAGCAGCGGGCCCAGGTGGAGGAGGACCTCAAGGCCGGCCGGCTGCCCGCCGTCGTCGCCACCTCCAGCCTGGAGCTCGGCATCGACATGGGCGCGGTGGACCTGGTGATCCAGGTCGAGTCGCCGCCCTCGGTCGCCTCAGGGCTCCAGCGGGTGGGCCGGGCGGGCCACCAGGTGGGGGCCGTGTCGACGGGCGTGGTCTTCCCGAAGTACCGCGGCGACCTCGTGCAGGCGGCCGTGGTGACCGAGCGGATGCGCGAGGGCGCCATCGAGGCGCTGCGGGTCCCTTCGAACCCGCTGGACGTGCTGGCGCAGCAGCTCGTGGCCATCGTGGCCCTGGACGTCCGGCAGGCGGACGACCTGCTGGCGCTCGTCCGGCGCGCCGCGCCGTTCGCGTCGCTGCCCGAATCCGCGTTCACGGCCGTGCTCGACATGCTGGCCGGCCGCTACCCGTCGGACGCCTTCGCGGAGCTGCGCCCGCGCGTGGTCTGGGACCGCGTGGCGGGGACCGTCACCGGGCGGCCCGGGGCGCAGCGCCTCGCCGTGACGTCCGGGGGCACCATCCCGGACCGCGGACTGTTCGGTGTCTTCCTCGCCGGGTCGGACCCGAAGAAGGGCGGCGGCCGGGTCGGTGAGCTGGACGAGGAGATGGTGTACGAGTCCCGGGTCGGGGACGTCTTCACGCTGGGCACCACGTCCTGGCGGATCGAGGACATCACCCGTGACCGGGTGCTGGTCTCCCCCGCCCCCGGGGTGCCGGGCCGCCTCCCGTTCTGGAAGGGCGACCAGCTGGGGCGCCCGCTGGAGCTGGGCCGTGCGCTGGGCGCCTTCCTGAGGGAGATCGCAGGGCTTTCGCCGGAGGACGCCCGGCTCCGTCTGCTCACCGCCGGTCTGGACGCCTGGGCGGCCGGCAACATCCTCTCCTACCTCGACGAACAGCGGCGGGCCTGCGGCCACGTCCCCGACGACCGCACGATCCTCGTCGAGCGTTTCCGGGACGAGCTGGGCGACTGGCGGGTGGTGGTGCACTCCCCCTTCGGTGCGCAGGTGCACGCCCCGTGGGCACTCGCCCTCTCCGCCCGCCTCGCCGAGCGGTACGGCATGGACGCGCAGGTCATGCACGCGGACGACGGCATCGTGTTGCGGCTGCCGGACGCGGACCTGATGAGCCTGGACCTGCTCGACTTCGACGGCCCCGGTGGGTCCGGCGGCGGCGAGGGAACGGACGCCGACCGGAGTCGGGGTGCCATGCTCCCGGACGCCGCCTACGACAGCGGGCAGCCGCCCGTGGGCGCCGCCGACGTCGCCTTCGACAAGGGCGAGGTCCAGCAGATCGTCACCGACCAGATCGGCGGCTCCGCGCTCTTCGCCTCGCGCTTCCGCGAGTGCGCGGCGCGGGCGCTGCTGCTCCCCCGGCGCAGCCCCGGCAAGCGCACCCCGCTGTGGCAGCAGCGCCAGCGCGCGTCCCAGTTGCTCCAGGTGGCCTCCGAGTTCGGGTCTTTCCCGATCGTCCTCGAAGCAGTGCGCGAATGTCTCCAGGACGTGTTCGACGTACCGGGGCTGACCGAGCTCATGGGCGACCTCGAAGCGCGCCGCATCCGGCTCGTCGAGGTGACCACCACCGAGCCCTCGCCGTTCGCCCGTTCCCTGCTCTTCGGCTACGTCGCGCAGTTCCTGTACGAGGGCGACTCCCCGCTCGCCGAGCGGCGCGCCGCCGCGCTCTCGCTCGACTCGCACCTGCTGGCGGAGCTGCTCGGCCAGGCGGAGCTGCGCGAACTGCTCGACGCCGACGTGCTGACCGAGCTGGAGCAGGAGCTCCAGTGGCTGACCGGGGAGCGGCGGGTCAAAGACGTCGAGGGCGTCGCCGATCTGCTGCGGGTCCTCGGCCCGCTCACCCCGGCGGAGCTGGCCGAACGCGGCGCGGAGCCGTCCTGGGCGCCCGAGCTGGAGACGGCCCGCCGGGCCCTGCGGGTCCGTGTCGCCGGCGCCGACCACTGGGCGGCGGTCGAGGACGCGGGCCGGCTGCGCGACGCGCTGGGCACAGCCCTGCCGGTCGGGGTCCCCGAGGCGTTCACCGAACCGGTCAAGGACCCGCTGGGCGATCTCCTCGCCCGGTACGCCCGCACGCACGGCCCGTTCACCTCGGCGCGGGCGGCGGAGCGCTTCGGGCTCGGTCCGGCGGTGACGGAGGGTGCCCTGCAGCGCCTTGCCGCGTCGGGACGGGTCGTCCAGGGCGAGTTCCATCCGGCGGGCATCGGTCAGGAGTGGTGCGACGCCACGGTGCTGCGCCGGCTGCGCCGCCGTTCGCTCGCGGCGCTCCGGCACGAGCTGGAGCCGGTGCCGCCCGCCGCCCTGGCGACGTTCCTGCCGCAGTGGCAGCACCTGGACGGCCACGGGTTGCGGGGCATCGACGGGCTGGCGCGTGCGATCGAGCAGTTGCAGGGGGCTCCGGTGCCCGCTTCGGCGCTGGAGAAGCTGATCCTGCCGAGCCGGGTCGCCGGGTTCTCCCCCGCGCTGCTGGACGAGCTGACCACGACCGGCGAGGTCGTCTGGGCCGGCGCGGGCGCTCTCCCGGGCAAGGACGGCTGGCTCGCGCTCTACCCGACGGACAACGCCCCGCTGCTGCTGCCGCCGCCCCACCCGCTGGAGCTGACCGCGCTGCACGAGTCCGTCATGGCCTCCCTCCAGGGCGGGTACGGCCTCTTCTTCCGCCAGATCGCCGACCAGGTCCGGGCCACCACGCACCCGGCCGCCTCGGACGCGCAGCTGGCGGACACGCTCTGGGACCTCGCCTGGTCCGGGCGGCTCACCAACGACACGCTGGCGCCGCTGCGCGCACTCCTCGGTTCGGGACGTACGGCCGGGGCGACCGCGCACCGGGCGAGACGTTCGGTGCCGCGCGGCCGGTACGGCTCGCTCACCGCCTCCGCCCGTGCCACGTCCCGGACCGGACCGCCCACGGTCTCCGGACGGTGGGCGCTGCTGCCCGGGCCGGAACCCGAGCCCACCCACCGCGCCCACGCGCTGGCCCGCACCCTGCTGGACCGGCACGGCGTGGTGACCCGGGGCGCGGTGCAGGCCGAGGGGGTGGAGGGCGGCTTCTCGGCGACGTACCGCATCCTCGCCGCCTTCGAGGACAACGGCCAGGCCAGACGCGGGTACGTCGTCGAGGGTCTCGGGGCCGCCCAGTTCGCGATGGACGGTGCCGTGGACCGGCTGCGTGCGGCGTCGACCGCCCGTGACCGCCGTGACCCGGGAAGTGTTCCGCGGGCCGTGGTGCTGGCGGCCGCCGACCCCGCCAACGCCTACGGCGCGGCCCTGCCCTGGCCGGAGTCCCCCGACGGCGCCGGGCACAAGCCCGGCCGCAAGGCGGGCTCCCTCGTGGTCCTCGTCGACGGGGAGCTGACGCTCTACATGGAGCGCGGCGGCAAGTCCTTGCTGGCCTGGCCCCCCGATCCCGAGGCCCCCGCGTTGCGCGCGGCGGCCGAGGCGCTCGCGGCGCAGGCGAAGGCGGGCGTCCTCGGCACCGTCACGGTGGAGCGCACCAACGGCGCGTCCAGCCTGACCTCACCGGTGGGCAAGGTTCTGGAGGCCGCAGGCTTCCTGGCCACCCCGAAGGGCATGCGGCTGCGCGCCTGACCGGACACCTGACGAGCTGGCACACGGACGAACGAGCCCCTTGGTTCCGGCCCGCTCCCCGTAGAAAGCCGTCGGGGCCCGGTGGTACGGGCCGCGCGGGGCGGTGCTGCCGCATGATGGAGGCATGCCCGAAGGAGACACCGTCGCGCGCACGGCGAAGCATCTGCACGCGGCGCTCGCCGGACGCGTCCTCACCCACGCGGATCTGCGGGTGCCCCGGTTCGCGACCGCCGATCTGACCGGTCGCACCGTCCTCGACGTGACGCCGCGCGGCAAGCACCTCCTCACCCGGCTGGAGGGCGGCCTCACCCTCCACAGCCATCTGCGGATGGACGGCGCCTGGCGGATCTTCGCCCCCGGGGAGCGGTGGCGCGGCGGTCCCGCGTACGAGATCCGGGCCGTGCTCGGCAACGCCGACCACACCGCCGTCGGGTACCGCCTCCCCGTGCTGGAGCTTCTGCGCACCCCGGACGAGGACCGGGTGGTCGGCCATCTGGGGCCGGACCTGCTGGGGCCCGACTGGGACCCGGGGAAGGCCCTGGGGAATCTGCTCGCCGCCCCGGACCGCCCTCTCGGGGAGGCCCTCCTCGACCAGCGCAACCTGGCCGGGATCGGCAACGTCTACAAGTGCGAGCTCTGCTTCCTGGCCCGCGTCACGCCCTGGCTGTCGGTCGGCGAACTGCCCCCGGCCCTGCTCCCCCGCATCGTGCGCGCCGCCGAGCGGCTGCTGGACGAGAACCGCGACCGTTCCACCCGCACCACCACCGGCCGGATCGCCGCCCTCAGCCGCACCCGCGAGCCGGTGTACGTGTACGGGCGCGCGGGTCGCCCCTGTCTCCGCTGCGGCACCCCCATCCGCAAGGCGGACCAGGACGACCGCCCCACGTACTGGTGCCCCCGCTGTCAGGAGGGCCCCGTCCCCGGCTGAGCCCGTTCCTCTTCCCCCCGCTCGCCACCGCTCGGGTGTCTCCCGCGCCCGGAACAAGGCCGCCCCCCGCGCCGGGTTCCGCGCCACCACCGGCCGCGGAGGCGCCTGCCGGTCGGTCCCGCGGCAGCCGCGTGGACCGGCAGCAGGCTCAGCCCCCAGCCGCCCGCGGCCACCGCTCCCTCCACCGCTCCGGTCTGCCCGGGGTCGAGGACGAGCCGCAGGACGGCCCACCACCACACGCCGACGCCGGTGCCGGCGCATATGAGGAGGCCGGCGGATATCAAGGCCGGCCGCACCCGTCTCCGTATCACCGCGGCCTCCTCCGGCCGATGCCCGGCCCGCGTCAGCGGTGGACGGGTGACCGCCGCCCCGGGGTGAGGTCTCACGCCGGCACCCCGCGACCGCGACCGGCCCGCCCGGCCAGGTCCTTCCTCCGGCAGTCTGCCCCGGGACCGGGCACGCTGCATCCAGAGGCGACGGCAGGCGCGCCGCAGGGCCTCGCGCCGCCGGCCGCGGGCCGCGGTACGAGGCCCGGTCAGGGCCGCCGGGCCCGGATCCCATCGAAGGCGACGCTGACCCGCGTGCGGCCCGCGTGCGGCCCGCCGGAGGGGGACGGGCGGTCCGTGCCGGGCGGTGCACCGCACACGCCCCCCACGATGCCGCCGCGCGCCCAGCCGTCGCCGCTCACGGGTGTGTACCGGTTCCCGGCCGGAACTCGGCGATCAGCCCGCCGACGGCTGTCCTCGCGAAGTCACGCGCCAGCCGCCCCCGGCGGACGGTCCACCCCTCGGTGGCCGGTGCGGGGGATCCGTACCGGCGCTCCTCGATGTCGGCCACCACCTCCGGCGGCGCGTCCCACGAACGGAGGACCTCCAGTGCCTCGCCCTTGGTGATGAGCCGGCCGGTCCGCAACGTGACGGCCGCCCGGGCCGGTGTCAGCAGGGCGAGGTCGACCCAGATGTCGTGGCGCATGTACTCGGTGTGATCGGGATGGTCGAGCGCGGGCAACCAGAAGCCCTCCAGGTCGCCGAGGATGAACTCCGCCAGCTCCTCGTCGGTCACCGGCGGCAGCACGGAGGCGACGGGCCGCCCGTGCAGGACGGCCCCGAACGACGCGAGTTCGCGCCGGGTCACCGGGGTGACGGACCGCCGTGTCAGCTCCTCGTGCGCCCACGTCGTGTGGGTGAGCGCCGTGTCCGCCAACTCGGGCACCGCGACGTAGCTGCAGTGCAGCTTCGCCGCCAGGGGATCACCGTGGGCGACCGCGTGGTGCACCGCTGCCAGCCGCCGCTCCTGCTGCGGGGTCGGGGGCAGATCGGTGACGGCGATGAGGTCGAGGTCGCTGCGGCCGGGCCGGTAGTCACCGCCGGCGAGGGAGCCGTGGGCCCACAGGGTGACTCCCGGCAGGACCTCCCTGATCCCGCGCAGGAAACGATCGATGAGCGCCAGGGTGGCGGAGTCGTCCATGCGCCACACCCTGCCCCGGGGAGGACGGGTGCGACAAGGCCGGGGTCGGCACGCGGTCCCGCCTGTCCCACCGGCCCCCGTCCCGCCCGGCGGAAGGGCCGGGGCCGGACGGACGCGGGAAAGCCCCGATCCGGATGTTCCGGAATCGGGGCCTTCGGCCACTCCCGCGCGGTCCGGGGCTCGACGAGCCCTTCGTGCGCGCAGGCGCTGAGCCTGCTCAGGCACTCTCCGCCTGGAACATCCAGGCGTGCTTCTCGAGGTCGGCCGTCACGGCGATCAGGATGTCCTGGCTCACCGGATCGGGGTCGGCGGTGACTTCGATGCGCTGCCGCATCCGGCCGATCACGATCTCCAGGGCGTCGACGAGGACCTTCACCGCGTCGGCGTCCTTGATCCAGCCGTCCGGTACGACGTCGATGGCCGTCGTACGGGCGATGGTGGCGGACCGGCCGTCCGGGTTGACGCCGACTGCGGAGGCGCGCTCGGCCACCGTGTCGGAGTGCTGCCGGGCGGTGTCCACGACGTCGTCGAGCTGCAGGTGCACGGAGCGGAAGCGCGGACCGACGACGTTCCAGTGGACCTGCTTGGCGGCCAGCGAGAGGTCGACCAGGTCGACCAGGGCGCCTTGGAGCGCTTCGCCCACCGTCTTGAGGTCGGCATCGGAAAGCGGGCTCTTCACGACAGACATGCACTCTCTCCGTTCTGTCAGCGTCCAGGGGGCCACCCGCAGGGGGCCTGCTCCCGTCGCGCCGGCGGTTGCGTCGGCTGGTTCGACAGCCGCTGTCAGCACGCCATCCACGATGGCACACAAGGCGACAAAGCGACCATCCCGCAGCCTCGTTCTCCGTGTGCCCCGCGCACCGCGCCGCACACCCGGCGAACTGCCGCACGCGTCTCCACCGCACCCGTCGGCCCCGGCCCGCACATGACGGAACCCCGGCCGGCCCACGAGGGGCCGACCGGGGTTCACTGTCACCGGACCGCGCGGTTCAGGCAGCGACGACATCCACCGCTTCCGCGGGCGCCTTGATCGTCACCCGTCCCGCCGGCACACCCGCCACCGAAGCCACGGAGACGGAGTTGAGCATGGGGCGTACCGGCACATGGACCGGATCACTGGCTGCCGCCGACTCGGCGAGTTCGGCGAGTGACAGCTCATCGCTCACTTCACGCATGAGCTCGGACATCCGTACGTCAAGCGCGTCGCAAATCGCGGAGAGCAGCTCGGAGGATGCCTCCTTCTGCCCCCGCTCCACCTCGGAGAGATAGCCGAGCGAGACCCGGGCGGACGAGGAGACTTCGCGCAGAGTACGGCCTTGGCGCTGGCGCTGCCGACGCAGCACGTCACCCAGCAGGCGACGGAGCAGAATCATCGGTGGCTCCCTCCTCGGACCGCGTAGCCGCATCCTTCACGCCCCACCGTACCGCTAAGCGCTGCGGCCGTGCGGGGAGCGATGTCGTGTTCTCTCAGGGCTGCAAACATCAATTCCCCCCGTTCTGTTCCGTATCCTGTGTCCCCGCGTCTTCCGCGAGTTCGCCGGAGAGCAGTTCCAGGACGCCGAGCACGCTCTCTCTACGGATGTCCGTCCGGTCGCCGTTCAACCGCAGTGCCGTGACTTTACCGAGTCCACGCGGTCCCGCGACCGCGACGAAGACCGTGCCCACCGGCTGCCCGTCCTGGGGTTCGGGCCCGGCGACCCCGGTCGTCGAGATGCCCCAGTCGGCGCCGAGCGCCGCGCGCACCCCCGACGCCATACCGCGGGCGACGTCGGAGTCCACCGCCCCGCGCTCCGCGAGCAGACCCGGGTCGACCCCCAGCAACCGGTGCTTCAGCGGAGTCGCGTAGGCGGTCACGGATCCCCGGAAGGCTCGCGACGCGCCCGGCACGGAGGTGATTTCCGCCGCGACCAGGCCACCGGTCAGGGACTCGGCCACGGCGAGGGTCTCACCGCGCTCCACGAGCTGCCGCAATACCCGGGCGGCGGCCGTCACCTCTCGGCCTCCGCGGGGTCTCCCACCACGGCTCCCGGGGCGTCGCCGCCGGTCTTCGCCGCCACACCGGGGAGGTCGTGGTGGGCCGCGGCCACCGGAGCCCGGCCCGGAACGGCCTCCCCTCCGGCGACCACCGGGTCACCGGCAGCAGCCGCGGCCACGGCTCCACCCGCGGCGCCCACCGGCTCCGCGGAGCCGGCCACGTCGGCGTCCGCGTTCGCGTGCGGGTCCAGCGCCAGAGCGACCGCTTCCAGCGCCGCGACCCGCTCGGCCGCCAGCCCTTTGCGGCGCAGCGAGACCGCTTGGCGTACGTAGTCGAGACCGGTGACCACCGTCAGCACGACGGCGACCATCATCACCCAGAAGCGGAGGGTGGCCAGGGGGCCGGTGAGGGCCAGTACGTACATTCCGGCGGCCGTCCCCTGGGCCAGGGTCTTCAGCTTGCCGCCCCGGCTCGCCGGGATCACCGCGTGCCGGATCACCCAGAACCGCATGAGCGTGATGCCCAGCTCCCGGAAGAGGATCACGCCGGTGATCCACCACGGCAGGTCGCCCAGACACGACAGGGAGATCAGCGCGGCACCCATGATCGCCTTGTCGGCGATGGGGTCGGCGATCTTCCCGAAGTCGGTGACCAGGTTGTACGTCCGCGCGAGGTGGCCGTCGAACAGGTCCGTGATCATCGCGACGGCGAAGGCCGCCCACGCGAAGGAGCGCCAGGCGGGGTCGTCCCCGCCGTTCGCCAGCAGCAGCATCACGAAGCCCGGCACCAGCAGGAGCCGGAGCATGGTGAGGATGTTGGCGATGTTCCAGAGGCTGGCCTGATTGACGGCCGCGGTGCCCAGCTTGCCGCCGCGGACCTGTGTCGCGCCGGAACCGCCTGTCGCGGATGCCGGGGCTCCCGTCATCTGGCCGCCTCCGAGAGTGTGTGATGTTCGGCCACCAGGTCGACGCCCTCGGTGCCCACTGCCTTCGCCTCGACCATAAGGCCCGGGACGAGCCCTTCGCGTGTGGTGAAGACCACCTGTCCGTCCGTTTCGGGTGCCTGGTGGGCGGCACGGCCGAACGCGACCGGGCCGTCCTCCTCGGATCCCACGGACTCGACGAGCACCTGGAGGGTCTCGCCCACCCGCTCCTCGGCACGCTGCGAGGTGAGTTCCTCGGCGAGCCTGCTGATGTGGGCGAGGCGTTCGGCGATGGTGTCGGCGTCGAGCTTGTTCTCGTAGCCGACCGCTTCGGTGCCCTCCTCGTCGGAGTAGCCGAAGACGCCGATCGCGTCGAGCCGGGCACCGGTGAGGAAGCGCTCGAGTTCGGCGAGGTCGGCCTCGGTCTCGCCGGGGAAGCCGACGATGAAGTTGGACCGGGCGCCGGCCTGCGGGGCCTTGCCGCGGATGGTGTCCAGGAGTTCGAGGAAACGGTCCGTGTCGCCGAAGCGGCGCATGGCGCGCAGCACGCCGGGAGCGGAGTGCTGGAAGGAGAGGTCGAAGTAGGGGGCGACCTTCGGCGTGGAGGTCAGGACGTCGATGAGCCCGGGGCGCATCTCGGCGGGCTGGAGGTAGCTGACCCGGATGCGCTCGATGCCGTGGATGTCGGCGAGCTCGGGCAGCAGGGTCTCCAGCAGGCGGATGTCGCCGAGGTCCTTGCCGTAGGAGGTGTTGTTCTCGGAGACCAGCATGACCTCCTTGACGCCCTGCTCGGCGAGCCAGCGGGTCTCGCCCAGCACGTCGGAGGGGCGGCGGGAGATGAAGGAGCCGCGGAAGGACGGGATGGCGCAGAAGGTGCACCGGCGGTCGCAGCCGGAGGCCAGCTTCACCGAGGCGACGGGGCTGGTGCCCAGCCGGCGGCGCAGCGGGGCGCGAGGTCCGGAGACCGGAGCGACGCCTTCCGGAAGGTCCGCGGGGGCGGCGGCGATCTCCTGGGCGTGGCCGGGCAGGGCCACGGCGGCGTCCTGCCGTTCGGCCGGGCTGATCGGGAGGAGCTTGCGCCGGTCGCGCGGGGTGTGCGAGGCGTGGATACCGCCGTTGAGGATGGTCTGGAGCCGGTCGGAGATGTCGGCGTAGTCGTCGAATCCGAGGACCCCGTCCGCCTCCGGCAGCGCTTCGGCCAGGTCCTTGCCGTAGCGCTCGGCCATGCAGCCGACAGCGACGACGGCCTGGGTCCTGCCGTGATCCTTCAGATCATTGGCTTCGAGGAGGGCATCGACGGAGTCCTTCTTGGCGGCTTCGACGAAGCCGCAGGTGTTGACGACGGCGACATCCGCGTCGGAGGCGTCCTCGACGAGCTCCCAGCCGTCCGCTGCCAAGCGGCCTGCAAGCTCCTCCGAGTCCACCTCGTTACGGGCGCAGCCAAGCGTGACGAGGGCGACGGTACGGCGTTCGGGCATGGAATCAAGACTACTTCGTCGCAGCGGACCCCCCGCCGCGCAGGGTTCCCGCTACCCAAAGTCACCTCCATCGCGCCGGAGTCGACGCCGCTCCCGCGCGCGGACGGGCCAGAACGCGGCGAGCGCCCGGCCGCGTGGGCCGGGCGCTCGTCGTGATCGGGTAGGCACGTGTACGTGAGGCGGGGTGTTCTCAGCCCGCCTCGGGGTCACCCTTCGTGTACGAAAGCCGCTCGACCTGTCCAGATTCGAACTGGTCTTCGACCTTTTTCCCGTTCACGAAGAGTTCGATGGAGCCGGCGTTCCCGAGGACGAGATCGACGCGCTCCTCGTCCTGGAACGTCTTCGACTGACCCTGCAGGAGCAGTCCGTCGAAGAGTGTCTGCCCGCTGTGGTCCTTGGCGGAGATCCAGCTCTTGCCCTGTGTGGCGCTGAGCTTGACCGTCACCTTGTCCAGCGGAGCCGCCGCGATGGCGCTCTCCGACGGCACGGGCTTGGGGTCGGCGGGCTTGGTGGGGGTCGGTTTGGCCGTGGCCTTGTCGGGCGAGGAGCCCTCGGCCACATGGGCGGTACTGGTTCCCTCGTCCTCACCGCTGAAGAGGGTGAATCCGACGAAACCGACGACGGCGACGATGGCCGCGACCATGGCCGCGGTCCAGTTGGGCCGCCGGGGCTCGGATCGGATGCGTTCCGCTTCGAAGAGCGGAGCCGCGGGCGTGGGCACAGGACGGCCGCCGTGTTCGGCGTCGTACTGCTGAACCAGAGGTTCCGGATCGATGCCGACGGCACGCGCGACGGTCCGGATGTGACCGCGCGCGTAGACGTCGCCGCCGCAGCGCGAGAAGTCGTCGTCCTCGATCGCGTGCACGATGGGGATGCGCACCCGGGTGGAGCTGCTGACTTCTTCGACCGTCAGACCTGCGGCGATACGCGCCTGCTGAAGCACACGACCGATCGAAGGCCGGTCGTCTTCGGGGGAGTTGCCGATGGACACGGGGGCGCCTTTCGAGCGTGAGCCACCTGCTGGATGTTCAGTCTAGGGGGGGTGCGAAAGGGTGGGGCAACCGGGCGCGACGACTTTGTACGCCATCGGGTCCGCCGGACAACCCCTTGGGCCGAATGGCGGGAGCGGCCGGGCCGCACCCTCCACGTGAACTTGACGTACGGCCGCGGGAAACGGTTGCCCCCGTTCCGCCGTGAAAGCCCTTCCGCGACACTTCCGTGACCGTCAGGGAGCTGTTTCCCCGCGGATCAGCGCCAACACCCCGTCCAGCTCTTCCGGTTTCACCATCACGTCGCGGGCCTTCGACCCCTCGCTGGGGCCGACGATGTTCCGTGACTCCATCAGGTCCATCAGCCGGCCCGCCTTGGCGAACCCGACCCTCAGCTTCCGCTGGAGCATCGAGGTCGAGCCGAACTGCGTCGAGACGACGAGCTCCGCCGCCTGGCAGAGCAGGTCGAGGTCGTCGCCGATGTCCTCGTCGATCTCCTTCTTCTGCTTCGTGCCGACCACCACGTCGTCGCGGAAGACCGGGGTCATCTGGTCCTTGCAGTGCTGGACGACGGCGGCGACCTCGTCCTCGGTGACGAAGGCCCCCTGCATGCGGGTCGGCTTGTTCGCCCCCATCGGAAGGAACAGGCCGTCACCCTTTCCGATGAGCTTTTCGGCGCCCGGCTGGTCCAGGATGACCCGGCTGTCCGCCAGCGACGACGTCGCGAACGCCAGCCGGGAGGGCACGTTGGCCTTGATGAGACCGGTGACCACGTCCACGGAGGGCCGCTGGGTCGCGAGCACGAGGTGGATCCCGGCGGCGCGCGCCAGCTGGGTGATGCGGACGATCGAGTCCTCCACGTCACGCGGCGCGACCATCATCAGGTCCGCCAGCTCGTCCACGATGACCAGCAGGTACGGGTACGGGGAGAGCTCGCGCCCGCTGCCCTCGGGCACCTTCACCTTGCCGTCGCGCACCGCCCGGTTGAAGTCGTCGATGTGCCGGAAACCGTACGCGGCGAGGTCGTCATAGCGCAGATCCATCTCCCGCACCACCCACTGGAGCGCCTCCGCCGCCTTCTTCGGGTTGGTGATGATCGGCGTGATCAGGTGCGGGATGCCCTCGTAGGCGGTGAGCTCGACCCGCTTCGGGTCGACGAGGACCATACGGACGTCCTCCGGGGTGGCCCGGACCATGATCGAGGTGATCAGACAGTTGATGCAGGACGACTTCCCGGAGCCCGTCGCCCCCGCCACCAGCACGTGCGGCATCTGCGCGAGGTTGGCCATCTCGTAGCCGCCCTCGACGTTCTTGCCGAGCGCGACCAGCATCGGGTGGTCGTCCTCGGCCGCGTCCGCGAGGCGCAGCACGTCACCGAGGTTGACCATCTCCCGGTCCGAGTTGGGAATCTCGATGCCGACCGCCGACTTGCCGGGGATCGGCGAGATGATCCGGACGTCGGGGCTGGCGACCGCGTAGGCGATGTTCTTGGTGAGCGCGGTGATCCGCTCGACCTTCACCGCCGGCCCGAGCTCCACCTCGTAGCGGGTGACCGTCGGGCCCCGGGTGAAGCCGGTGACGGCCGCGTCGACCTTGAACTCGGTGAAGACGTTGGTCAGCGAGGCGACCACCGCGTCGTTGGCGGCGCTCCGCGTCTTGCCCGGGCCACCGCGCTCCAGCAGGTCGAGGGAGGGCAGCGCGTAGGTGATGTCACCGGAGAGCTGGAGCTGCTCGGCCCGGGCGGGCAGTGCCCGGGTCTGCTCCGGCGCGGGCTTGGTCAGATCCGGTACGCCGGCGGGCGGAGCACCGGCGGGCCCGCGCCCGGTCCGCTCCCGGCCGGTGACCTCGGAGGGACGCGCACCGGGCACGGGGGTCCGCTCCCCCGTCCGGTCGCGGTCGGCCACGCCGTGGGTGAGGTCGGCGACGACGGGTGAGGGCGAGATGCCGTTGAGCACCGCTCCGTCCAGGGCTGCTGCGGCCGCCGCCGCGACGTCGACGGCGTCCATCGGCCGGTTCGCCCCGGGCTGCGCCGACTGCCGCCGGGGCCTGCGACGCCTGGCCGGCGCCTCGGTCTCCGCGTCCTTCGGGTCGTACACCCCGGCGGGACCTCGCCCGGGGGCGTGGCGCGTCCGGCCGGGAAGCGCCTCGCGCCACTGGTCGTCGTACCGCTCGTCGTCCGCGTACCCCTCGTAGCCGTCCTCCGGTACCGGGGAGGCGACGATGCCCAGCTTCACCCCGAGCAGCCTGAGCCGCTGCGGAATCGCGTTGACCGGAGTGGCCGTGACGACGAGGAGGCCGAACACCGTCAGCAGGAGCAGCAGCGGAACGGCGAGGACGTCGCCCATGGCGAAGACGAGTGGGGTGGAGGCGCCCCAGCCGATCAGACCGCCCGCGTCCTGTATGGCCTCCGTGCCCTCCCCGCGTCCCGGGCTGCCGCAGGCGATGTGGACCTGGCCGAGGACACCGATGACCAGCGCGGAGAGGCCGATGACGATCCGTCCGTTGGCCTCCGGCCGCTGCGGATAGAGGATCAGCCGCACGGCGACCGCCCCCAGCAGAACCGGCACGAGCAGGTCGAGCCGGCCGAACGCCCCGGTCACCAGCATCTGCACCAGGTCGCCGACGGGGCCGCGCAGGTTCGACCAGGTGCCCGCGGCGACGATCAGTGCGAGTCCCAGCAGCAGCAGTGCCAGACCGTCCTTGCGGTGGGCCGGGTCGAGCCCTTTGGCGCCACGCCCTATGGAGCGGAGCAGCGCGCCCACGCCGTGCGCCATGCCCAGCCAGACGGCACGCACCAGCCGGAACACCCCGTTGACGGGAGGCGCGACGGGCTTCGGCGCGGGCCTCCTGGCCACCGCCTTCTTGACGGGCGCCTTGCGCGGGGGCGCCGGTCTGCCGGCCGGGGCCCTCTTGGCGGGCGCGGCTTTTCTCGCCGGCGCCGGAGTACGGCCGACGTTCTTGGCGGTGCCCGCCGTGCCCTGGGAACCCTTGCCGGACGTACGTGAAGCCATGGTGCCGAGGTTACCGGTGCCGGCGCGTCCGTACACGTGCCCGTCGGGTTCACCCGACCGTGTCGGCCTGCGGACGCGACGAACTGACGTCGTCTCACCGCGGGACGCGGGTGCGGGGAGGGTGAGTGGCGGGGTGGGATCAGTTCGGCGAGGGCAGGATGCCCGGGGAGCCGGTCGTGCCGGGCTCCAGCGCGTCGAGCGCCCGCCGCAGGCCGGTCAGCTTCCGTTCGAGATGGGCGGCGGTGGCCACCGCCGCCGCGTCGGCCGACTCGTCGTCCAACTGCTTGGAGAGCGCCTCGGCCTGTTCCTCCACCGCGGCGAGCCGTGCGGAGAGTTCGGCGAGCAGCCCGGCGGGTTCGCGGTCCTCGCCGGACCGGCCGCCGTCGAGCTGGGCCCGCAACAGGGCCGCCTGCTCGCGCAGCTTGCAGTTCTTCATGTAGAGCTCGACGAAGACGGACACCTTGGCGCGCAGCACCCAGGGGTCGAACGGCTTCGAGATGTAGTCGACGGCACCGGCCGCGTAACCCCGGAAGGTGTGGTGCGGGCCGTGGTTGATGGCGGTGAGGAAGATGATCGGGATGTCCCGGGTCCGCTCGCGGCGCTTGATGTGCGCCGCCGTCTCGAAGCCGTCCATGCCCGGCATCTGGACGTCGAGCAGAATGACCGCGAAGTCGTCCGTGAGCAGCGCCTTGAGCGCTTCCTCCCCTGACGATGCCCGCACCAGCGTCTGATCCAGCGCGGAGAGGATGGCCTCCAGCGCGAGCAGATTCTCCGGCCGGTCATCGACCAGGAGGATCTTGGCCTTCTGCATCATGGCCCGCCCTCCTCATCCCGGCGTCGCACCGGGTGCCGCCCCAGGGAACGGCTCTGATTCGCCGTCCGTCTTGTGCCGGTCATCGTAGCCGCACCCCGGCCGTCGCCACACCCTGTCACCGCGATGTCACTGTGCACATATCAAGAACGCGGCGGGAGTTCAGAAAGTTCCCGCAATCGGGCACCTCCACACTTCCCCCGCACGCGGAAAGTGCGGGAAAGGCTGGCCGCGGTGTCCGGGGAGGGCCGACGGCACCGCTCCCCCGCCGCCCTCCCGGACATCGTGGCCGGATCATTCGCCCCGCATCCACCGCTCCATGACGCCCAGCAGGTAGTCCGGATCGACCGGTTTGGTGACGTAGTCGGAGGCACCGCAGTCGAGCGCCTTCTCCTTGTCGCCCTTCATGGCCTTCGCGGTCAGCGCGATGATCGGCAGGGCGGCGAACTGCGGCATCCGCCGGATCGCCGTCGTCGTCGCGTACCCGTCCATCTCGGGCATCATGATGTCCATCAGCACGACTGCCACGTCGTCGTGCTGCTCCAGCACCTCGATCCCCTCGCGGCCGTTCTCCGCGTAGAGCACCGAGAGTCCGTGCTGTTCCAGGGCGCTGGTGAGGGCGAAGACGTTGCGGATGTCGTCGTCGACGATCAGCACCTTCTCGCCGCGGAACCGGAAGGTCTTGCGGGCCGCGGGCGTCTGCGCCCCCTGGACCCACTCCTCCTGCGCGGCGTTCTCCACTCCAGCGGCCGCCCCGGCACCGGGCCGGTCGGGCGCGGGGAGCGCCGGACGGCGGCGCGGATCGCCGAGAGCCTGGCGCCGCCGCCGGAACACCCCGGCGGAGTTGGCCGGGTCGCCCAGCGGAGCCGAGCCCGCCGGAGACCCGTACTCCCCGTCGGCGGAGGGCAGTTCGATTCCGCCCTGGCCCGGCTGCGGGTATCCCTGGGCCGGGGCCTCACCGCGGCGCAGCGGGAGGTAGAGGGTGAAGGTGGAACCGCGGCCCGGCTCGCTCGCCGCGTGGATCTCCCCGCCCAGCAGCCGCGCGATCTCCCGGCTGATGGAGAGGCCGAGGCCGGTGCCGCCGTACTTGCGGCTGGTGGTGCCGTCGGCCTGCTTGAACGCCTCGAAGATCACCATCATCTTGCTGGACGCGATCCCGATCCCGGTGTCGGTGACCGAGAAGGCGATCAGGTCGGCGTCGGCGTCCCGCAGCGATCCCGTCTCCAGCAGGTTCTCCCGGATGGCGTTCGGGACGTCCGGTCCGGCCGGGCGGATCACCAGCTCCACCGCCCCGCCGTCGGTGAACTTGACCGCGTTGGAGAGCAGGTTGCGCAGCACCTGCAGGAGGCGCTGCTCGTCGGTGTGGAGGGTGGCGGGCAGCTCGGGCGAGACGCGTACGGAGAAGTCGAGTCCCTTCTCGGCGGTGAGGGGCCGGAAGGTCGCCTCCACGTAGTCGACCAGCTGGACCAGCGCGATGCGGGTCGGGCTGACGTCCATCTTCCCGGCCTCGACCTTGGAGAGGTCGAGGATGTCGTTGATCAGCTGGAGCAGGTCGGAGCCGGCCCCGTGGATCGTCTCGGCGAACTCCACCTGCTTGGGCGAGAGGTTGCCCTCCGCGTTGTCCGCGAGCAGTTTGGCCAGGATCAGCAGGGAGTTGAGCGGGGTCCGCAGCTCGTGCGACATGTTCGCCAGGAACTCCGACTTGTACCGCATCGAGACGGCGAGCTGTTCGGCGCGCTCCTGCAGGACCTGCCGGGCCTCCTCGATCTCGGTGTTCTTCAGCTCGATGTCGCGGTTCTGCCGGGCCAGCAGCTCGGCCTTGTCCTCGAGTTCGGCGTTGGAGGCCTGGAGGGCCTTCTGCCGGTTCTCCAGCTCCTCGGAGCGGTCCCGGAGCTGTTCGGTCAGCTCCTGCGACTGCTCCAGCAGCTTCTCCGTGCGGGTGTTGACGCTGATGGTGTTGACGCTCGTGGCGATCATCTCGGCCAGCTGGTTGAGGAAGTCCTGCTGGATCTGGGTGAAGGGCTGGAACGAGGCGAGTTCGATCACCCCGAGGACCTTGCCCTCGAAGAGGACCGGCAGCACGATCACGTGGGCCGGGGGCGCTTCGCCGAGTCCGGAGGAGATCTTCAGGTAGGCGGGCGGCGCGCTGTCCACCTGGATCGTCCGCTTCTCGTAGGCGGAGGTGCCGATGAGCGACTCGCCGGGCCGGAAGGAGGTCGGCATCGAGCCCGCCGAGTACCCGTAACTCCCTCGCATGCGCAACTCGTACGCGTCCTCGTCGCCCCCGTCCGCGCCCACCTCGTCGGTGTCGCCCGCCGCCATCGCCATGAAGAACGCGCCGTGCTGGGCGGAGACGACCGGGGTCAGCTCGCTCATGATCAGCGAGGCGACGTCGTCCAGGTCGCGGCGGCCCTGCATCAGGCCGGAGATCCGGGCGAGGTTGCCCTTCAGCCAGTCCTGCTCCTTGTTGGCGAGGGTGGTGTCGCGCAGGTTGGCGATCATCGTGTTGATGTTGTCCTGCAGCACCTGGATCTCGCCGGCCGCGTCCACGTCGATCTTGAGATTGAGGTCGCCGCGCGTCACCGCGGTGGCGACGGCGGCGATGGCCCGCACCTGCCGGGTGAGGTTCCCGGCCATCTCGTTCACCGACTCGGTGAGGTCGCGCCAGGTGCCGTCGACGTCCCGCACCCGGGCCTGACCGCCCAACTGACCCTCGGTACCGACCTCGCGGGCCACCCGGGTCACCTGCTCGGCGAACGACGACAGCTGGTCGACCATCGTGTTGATGGTGTCCTTCAGCTGCAGGATCTCGCCCTGCGCGTCGATGTCGATCTTCTTGGTGAGGTCGCCCTTGGCGATGGCGGTGGTGACCGTCGCGATCTGCCGCACCTGTCCGGTGAGGTTGGAGGCCATCGAGTTCACCGACTCGGTGAGGTCCTTCCAGGTCCCCGAGACGCCGGGGACGCGTGCCTGGCCGCCGAGGATGCCCTCGGTGCCCACCTCGCGGGCCACCCGGGTCACCTCGTCGGCGAACGAGGAGAGCGTCGTCACCATGGTGTTGACGGTGTCGGCCAGCTCCGCGACCTCGCCGCGCGCCTCGACGGTGACCTTCTTCGTCAGGTCGCCGTTGGCGACCGCCGAGGAGACCCGGGAGATGTTGCGCACCTGACTGGTCAGGTTGTTGGCCATCAGGTTGACGTTGTCGCTGAGGTCCTTCCAGATGCCCGTCGCGCCGCGCACCCGGGCCTGCCCGCCGAGGATGCCTTCGGTACCCACCTCACGGGCCACCCGGGCGACCTCGTCGGCGAAGTTCATCAACTGGTCGACCATGGTGTTCACGGTCGTGACCAGTTCGAGGATCTCGCCCTTGGCGTCGACGGTGATCTTCTTCGACAGGTCGCCCTTGGCCACCGCCGTCGTCACCTCGGCGATGTTCCGCACCTGCAGGGTGAGGTTGTTGGCCATGCCGTTGACGGACTGGGTGAGGTCCTTCCACGTACCGGAGACCCCCTGCACCTCGGCCTGACCGCCGAGCATGCCCTCCGTACCCACCTCGCGGGCCACCCGGGTCACCTGCTCCGCGAAGTTCGAGAGCTGGTCGACCATCGTGTTGAGGGTGTTCTTCAGCTCCAGGATCTCGCCGCGCGCGTCCACGTCGATCTTCTGCGACAGGTCACCGCGCGCCACCGCCGTGGCGACCTGCGCGATGTTGCGGACCTGGGCGGTGAGGTTGCCGGCCATGCCGTTCACCGAGTCGGTCAGATCGCGCCACACGCCCGCCACACCGGGCACCTGCGCCTGGCCGCCGAGCCGGCCGTCCGTACCCACCTCGCGGGCGACCCTGGTCACCTGTTCCGCGAAGGCGGAGAGCTGGTCGACCATCGTGTTGATGGTGTTCTTCAGTTCCAGGATCTCGCCGCGCGCGTCCACGTCGATCTTCTGCGACAGGTCACCGCGCGCCACCGCCGTCGTCACCTGGGCGATCTGGCGGACCTGGTCGGTGAGGTTGCCCGCCATGAAGTTGACGGAGTCGGTGAGCTCCTTCCACGTACCGGAGACACCGTCGACGCGGGCCTGACCGCCGAGGCGCCCCTCGGTGCCCACGTCACGCGCCATCCGGGTCACCTGGTCGGCGAAGGAGGAGAGCTGCGACACCATCGTGTTGACGGTGTTCTTCAGCTCCAGCATCTCCCCGGCGACATCGACGGTGACCTTCTGCGACAGGTCGCCGTTGGCCACCGCCGTCGTCACCTGCGCGATGTCGCGCACCTGGCCGGTGAGGTTGCGGAACGCCGTGTTGACGGAGTCGGTGAGGTCCTTCCAGGTGCCGGCGGCCCCGGGCACCTCCGCCTGGCCGCCCAGCCTGCCTTCCACCCCGACTTCCCGCGCGACCCGCGTCACCTCGGAACCGAAGGACTGGAGTTGCGACACCATCGTGTTGACGGTGTTCTTCAGCTCCAGCATCTCCCCGGCCACGTCCACGGTGACCTTCTGCGACAGGTCCCCGCTGGCCACCGCCGTCGTCACCTGCGCGATGTCGCGCACCTGGGTGGTCAGGTTCCGGAAGACGGTGTTGACCGAGTCGGTCAGGTCCTTCCAGGTCCCCGCGGCGCCGGGCACTTGGGCCTGGCCGCCGAGCAGCCCCTCGCCACCGACCTCGCTGGCGACCCGGGTCACCTCGTCCGCGAAGGTGCGCAGCGTCTCGGTCATCTGGTTGATCGTCTCGGCGAGCTGCGCCACCTCGCCGCGCGCGCTCACGGTGACCTTCTGCGACAGGTCGCCGTTGGCCACCGCCGTCGTCACCTCGGCAATGCCGCGCACCTGGCTGGTGAGGTTTCCCGCCATGGTGTTGACCGAGTCGGTGAGGTCCTTCCACACCCCCGCGACGCCGGGCACGGTGGCCTGGCCGCCGAGCTCGCCCTCCGTGCCGACCTCGCGGGCGACCCGGGTGACCTCGGAGGAGAAGGAGGATAGCTGCTCCACCATCGTGTTGACGGTGTTCTTCAGCTGGAGCATCTCCCCGGACACATGGACGGTGACCTTCCGCGACAGGTCGCCCTTGGCCACCGCCGTCGTCACCAGCGCGATGTCCCGCACCTGGGCGGTGAGCCGGTACGCCATCGTGTTGACGGAGTCCGTGAGGTCCTTCCAGGAGCCGGACATGCCGCGCACCTGCGCCTGGCCGCCCAGCTTGCCCTCGGTCCCCACCTCGACCGCGACCCGCGTCACCTGCTCGGTGAACGCCGACAACTGGTCGACGAGGTTGTTGACCGTACGGGCGACCTTCAGGAACTCGCCGCGCAGTGGCCGTACCGTCTCGTCCGCGGTGTGGGAGCGCAGCTCCATCCGCTGGTCGAGATCGCCCTCCGCCACCGCGGACAGCACCCGGCCGACCTCGGAGACGGGACGCGCGAGGTCGTCGACCAGGTCGTTGGACGCGTCGATCGCGGCGGCCCAGGAACCCTCGCAGGCACCGGTCTCCAGCCGCTCGGTGAGCTTCCCCTCCCGGCCGACCACCCGCCGGACGCGGGCGAGTTCACCCGTGAGGTGGAGGTTGCGGTCGGCGACCTCGTTGAAGACGGCGGCGATCTCCGTCAGAGGGCCCTCGCCGGTGACGGTGAGCCGTCTGCGGAAGTTGCCGTCACGCATCGCGAGCAGAGCGGCGAGCAGTCTGTTCAGAGCTGCCGCGTCCACCTCGACAGTTCCTTGACGCTGATTTTTCACGGGCTGTCCGCCTCTTGTACGCGTGCTTGAACCCCGCGCCGCCACGTCAGACTCCACCGTGTCCCTCCCGCAGGGTTGACCGTTTCGCTCGGGTGACTCTGGGAGCTTTCCCAGTCCCGAGGCACCTCACCGCCACAGCACACCGTCGACGAGTGCCCATGGGGACGTCAAATCCTTGAAACGTACCAGGCCGGACCCCGCCCGAGGGGACCGATGTGGTCCGTCCGGCCTCCGTCCCTCCCGGGTGACGCCCGCAGGAACGGCTTCCGTGCGCCCGCCTGCGCCATTCCCCCCGTCCGGGGTGAAGTCCGGCCTCGTGTACCCGGCGGCCCCGGCGAGCGTCTAGCCTGGCGGAGGGCCGGCCACCGGTCCGTCGCCCACCACCAGGGACGCGACGGACGGCTCCGGCGGATCGAAGCGGCGACATACGGGCTCTGGACTCGGGGAAGCGACGCGACACCATATGGGGAGTGCAGTGATCACCGCGCGGGCGGCCGCCACCTTCGAGCCTGCCGGGCGTTCGGTCGCGACGGCGCGCGCCTTCGTCCGGGACACGCTCCAGGGATGGGGCTACACCGATCTCATCGACGACGCCGTCGTCCTCACCAGCGAACTCGTGACCAACGCGGTGGTGCACGCGGGTACGGCCGCGGACGTCCTGTGCCTGCGCGCGGAGGACGGGGTGCGCGTCGAGGTCGCCGATCACTACCCCGAGCGTGAGGTCCCGCTCCAGAGCACGGCGGTCGACTTCGGCAGCCCCGACCGGGAGAGTGGCCGGGGGCTGCTGCTCTGCGCCGCCCTGGCGGCCCGCTGGGGCGTGGAGTACACCCCCACCCGCAAACACGTCTGGTTCCAGCTGGACCTGCCCGACCGGCCGGTCGGCATCCGCTCCGCCGGCCCGCTGCTTCCCGTCGAGAGCCTGCCGGTCGCCGACCGGCGCGTCCGGGTCGCCGTGGTGCAGATCGACACCTCCGGTGCCGTGGACTCGTGGAACGAGGACGCCTCCTTCCTCTTCGGGTACGCCCCCGAGCAGGTCGTCGGCAAGCAGCTCACCGACTTCGCCGCCTGGCCGCAGACCCCCGGCACCAGCACCGGCATCGCCGCCGCCCTCCAGCTCTCCCGGTGGGAGGGGAGCTACGGCTTCCGGTGCGCGGACGGGCGGGTCGTCCCCGTCTACGCTTCGCACCTGCGGGTCCGGGACACCGGCGGTTCTCCGTCCACGGTCTGCCTGATGGTCCGCGACGACGAACGGGCCGTGCTGCAGAGCCCGGTACGGGCACCGGTCGGCGACGGCGAGAGCCGTTCGGCGGACCCCTTCGAGGTGTTCATCGGCTCCCCCGCCCCCGACGACCTCGACGGGCTGCTCCAGCGCACCGTCGAGCGCGCCCGGGACATGCTCGACGCGGACGCCGCCTTCCTGCTCCTGGCCACCGACGACGAGACGGAACTCGAAGTCCGCGCCACCACCGGCCTGCCCTCCGCCCGCCAGCGCTTCGCCCGGGTCCCCGTCGAGGCGGGCGCGGGCCGCTACGGCTCCGCCCGGATGCCGGCCGTCCACGACGACCTGATGGCCGTGGAGGGAGCCGTGCCGCTGCTGGGCGGCACGGGTATGCGCTCGGTGGTGACGGTCCCGCTGAAGGTGGAGGGCCGCCTCACCGGCTCGCTGGGCGTCGCGACCGAGGCGCCCGGGCGGTACACCAACGAAGAGGCGCTGCGTCTCCAGTTCGCCGCCGACCGCATCGCGCTCGCCGTCGAGTCGGCCCGCCTGGGCGAGTTGGAACGTCTGCGCAGGGGCTCCCTCTCCTTCCTCGTTGAGGCGTCCGACCTGCTCGCGGGAACACTGGACCGGGACCAGACGCTGGCTCTCATGGCCCAGATGACCGTGCCGAAGCTCGCCACCTGGTGCGCCGTCTACACCATCGCGGACCCTTCCTCGGACCCGTTCCTCTCCTTCGTCCTGCACGAGGACGAGGATCTGATCGACGGGATCAAAGCACTGCTCTCCCGTATCGATCCGCCGGACCCGGTGCCGTCCCCGGGTGCCCGTGTGTGGGGCGCCCCGGCCAAGGCGGCCCACGAGGCCGCGTTGCGCACCTCGATGCGGAGCCTGAGCGACGACGCCCCGCTGAGCATGGCGAACTCCACCCGCACGACGCTCGCCACGGCAGCGGCGGTGGGTGGGGAGACGGTCGTGGTGCCCCTCGTCGCCCGCAACCGCGTCATCGGGATGCTGACGCTGGGCAAGCCGTCGGACGACCACTTCCGCCAGGAGATCCTGGAGCTCGCGGAGGACCTCTCCCGCCGGGCCGCCCTCGCGCTGGACAACGCCCGTCTCTATTCCGAGCGCACGGCCATCAGCCAGGCCCTCCAGCGCAGCCTGCTGCCCCCGAGTCAGCCCGTGGTGCCCAACCTGGAGATCGAGGTCATCTACCGGGCGGCCGGCGAGGGCAACGAGGTCGGCGGCGACTTCTACGACGTCTTCCCGATCCGCGACGGCGTCTACGGCTTCGCCATCGGCGACGTCTGCGGTACGGGCCCCGAGGCCGCGGCCGTCACGGGCCTGGCCCGGCACGCCCTGCGCCTGCTGGCCCGCGAGGGCTTCAGCGGCCCGGCGGTACTGGAGCGGCTCAACGCGGCCATCCTCGACGAGGGTTCCCGCAGCCGCTTCCTCACCCTGCTGTACGGGGAGCTCCGCCCCCAGGAGGACGGCAGTGCCGTCCTGAAGGTGGTGTGCGCCGGTCACCCCCTGCCGCTCCGCCTCCGCCAGGACGGATCGGTCCAGGCCGCCGCCGAGCCACAGCCGCTCCTCGGCGTCATCGAGGACCTGGAACTGTACGAGGAGGAGATCACGCTCGCCCCGGGCGACGTGCTGCTCTGCGTCACGGACGGCATCACCGAACGCCGCGAGGGCACCCGCATGCTGGGCGACGACGGTCTGGCGGAGGTCCTCGCCAACTGCACGGGCCTGACGGCCGGTGCGGTGGCCGCGAGGGTCCTGCGGGCGGTGGAGCGGTTCGCCGCCGAGCCGGCCTCGGACGACATGGCCATCCTCGCCATGCGCGTCCCGGAGCCCCAGAACCTCTGACCGAAGGTTGACCGTCCTGGCCGCCCTCGGGCGGCCAGGAAAAGCAAGAAGGCCCCCACCGAATGGTGGGGGCCTTCTTTGCCGAGCCCCAATGCGGAATCGAACCGCAGACCTTCTCCTTACCATGGAGACGCTCTACCGACTGAGCTATTGGGGCCTGCTGCGCTGTGCAACGAGATAAAGCATACCCCAGTTCGGGGCCGTCCAGAGCCACCGCGCGCACAGCGTTCGGGACGGCCGGGGAACGCCCCGCGCGAGCTCGTTCCGGGCCGCCGTCTCCTCGCACGCCCGCCGGCGAACGGGACCGGGCGCCCCGGTCGGGCACCTGGGCAGGCCTGTGAGCTGACGTGCGTCAAAAGCGCCTTCGGCGGTCACCGATCGTCCAGCCCTCGCGCCCGCAGCTCCAGGGGCAAAGGCCCCATCGGGTCGTCCGGTCGAGCGGACCGGTACGGCTCGGCGAGTCTCGTCAGCTCGCGGTGGGCGCCGGCGGTGGTGGACTGCCCCTGGAATCACACGCTCCGGGAAACGGCCCCCAGCCGGGGTGGGTGAGGAATGACCCCGGAACGCAGAAGACCCCCGTGCCCAAAGGCACGGGGGTCTCCCGGAAAAATTGTTCGGCGGCGTCCTACTCTCCCACAGGGTCCCCCCTGCAGTACCATCGGCGCTGAAAGGCTTAGCTTCCGGGTTCGGAATGTAACCGGGCGTTTCCCTAACGCAATGACCACCGAAACACTATGAAATCAACCAACCGGAAAAACACAGCGGATTGTTATTTCAGAACAACACAGTGGACGCGAGCAACTGAGGACAAGCCCTCGGCCTATTAGTACCAGTCAGCTCCACCCGTTACCGGGCTTCCACATCTGGCCTATCAACCCAGTCGTCTACTGGGAGCCTTAACCCCTCAAAGGGGGTGGGAATACTCATCTCGAAGCAGGCTTCCCGCTTAGATGCTTTCAGCGGTTATCCTTTCCGAACGTAGCCAACCAGCCATGCCCTTGGCAGGACAACTGGCACACCAGAGGTTCGTCCGTCCCGGTCCTCTCGTACTAGGGACAGCCCTTCTCAATATTCCTACGCGCACAGCGGATAGGGACCGAACTGTCTCACGACGTTCTAAACCCAGCTCGCGTACCGCTTTAATGGGCGAACAGCCCAACCCTTGGGACCGACTCCAGCCCCAGGATGCGACGAGCCGACATCGAGGTGCCAAACCATCCCGTCGATATGGACTCTTGGGGAAGATCAGCCTGTTATCCCCGGGGTACCTTTTATCCGTTGAGCGACAGCGCTTCCACAAGCCACTGCCGGATCACTAGTCCCGACTTTCGTCCCTGCTCGACCCGTCGGTCTCACAGTCAAGCTCCCTTGTGCACTTACACTCAACACCTGATTACCAACCAGGCTGAGGGAACCTTTGGGCGCCTCCGTTACTCTTTAGGAGGCAACCGCCCCAGTTAAACTACCCATCAGACACTGTCCCTGATCCGGATCACGGACCGAGGTTAGACATCCAGCACGACCAGAGTGGTATTTCAACGGCGACTCCACAACCACTGGCGTGGCCGCTTCAAAGTCTCCCACCTATCCTACACAAGCCGAACCGAACACCAATATCAAACTGTAGTAAAGGTCCCGGGGTCTTTCCGTCCTGCTGCGCGAAACGAGCATCTTTACTCGTAGTGCAATTTCACCGGGCCTATGGTTGAGACAGTCGAGAAGTCGTTACGCCATTCGTGCAGGTCGGAACTTACCCGACAAGGAATTTCGCTACCTTAGGATGGTTATAGTTACCACCGCCGTTTACTGGCGCTTAAGTTCTCAGCTTCGCCGACCCGAAAGTCAGCTAACCGGTCCCCTTAACGTTCCAGCACCGGGCAGGCGTCAGTCCGTATACATCGCCTTACGGCTTCGCACGGACCTGTGTTTTTAGTAAACAGTCGCTTCTCGCTGGTCTCTGCGGCCACCCCCAGCTCATGGAGTAAATCCAATCACCAGTGATGGCCCCCCTTCTCCCGAAGTTACGGGGGCATTTTGCCGAGTTCCTTAACCATAGTTCACCCGAACGCCTCGGTATTCTCTACCTGACCACCTGAGTCGGTTTAGGGTACGGGCCGCCATGAAACTCGCTAGAGGCTTTTCTCGACAGCATAGGATCATCCACTTCGCCACAATCGGCTCGGCATCAGGTCTCAGCCTCATGTGTGACGGATTTGCCTACCACACGGCCTACACCCTTACCCCGGGACAACCACCGCCCGGGCTGGACTACCTTCCTGCGTCACCCCATCGCTTACCTACTACAAGTCTGGTTCATCGGCTCCACCACTACCCTCAACTCCGAAGAGATCGGGCCGGCTTCACGGACTTAGCATCGCCTGATTCAGTACTGGGCGTTTCAAAGCGGGTACCGGAATATCAACCGGTTGTCCATCGACTACGCCTGTCGGCCTCGCCTTAGGTCCCGACTTACCCTGGGCAGATCAGCTTGACCCAGGAACCCTTAGTCAATCGGCGCACACGTTTCTCACGTGTGTATCGCTACTCATGCCTGCATTCTCACTCGTGAACCGTCCACAACTCGCTTCCGCGGCTGCTTCACCCGGCACACGACGCTCCCCTACCCATCCCAGCCCCCGTTGGGGGTATGTGCTGGAATGACACGACTTCGGCGGTACGCTTGAGCCCCGCTACATTGTCGGCGCGGAATCACTTGACCAGTGAGCTATTACGCACTCTTTCAAGGGTGGCTGCTTCTAAGCCAACCTCCTGGTTGTCTCTGCGACTCCACATCCTTTCCCACTTAGCGTACGCTTAGGGGCCTTAGTCGATGCTCTGGGCTGTTTCCCTCTCGACCATGGAGCTTATCCCCCACAGTCTCACTGCCGCGCTCTCACTTACCGGCATTCGGAGTTTGGCTAAGGTCAGTAACCCGTTGGGGCCCATCGCCTATCCAGTGCTCTACCTCCGGCAAGAAACACACGACGCTGCACCTAAATGCATTTCGGGGAGAACCAGCTATCACGGAGTTTGATTGGCCTTTCACCCCTAACCACAGGTCATCCCCCAGGTTTTCAACCCTGGTGGGTTCGGTCCTCCACGAAGTCTTACCTCCGCTTCAACCTGCCCATGGCTAGATCACTCCGCTTCGGGTCTAGAGCGTGCAACTCAATCGCCCTGTTCGGACTCGCTTTCGCTACGGCTTCCCCACACGGGTTAACCTCGCTACACACCGCTAACTCGCAGGCTCATTCTTCAAAAGGCACGCAGTCACGACTGCATGTGCAAGCACATACAGCGACGCTCCCACGGCTTGTAGGCACACGGTTTCAGGTACTATTTCACTCCGCTCCCGCGGTACTTTTCACCATTCCCTCACGGTACTATCCGCTATCGGTCACCAGGGAATATTTAGGCTTAGCGGGTGGTCCCGCCAGATTCACACGGGATTTCTCGGGCCCCGTGCTACTTGGGTGTCTCTCAAACGAGCCGTTGATGTTTCAGCTACGGGGGTCTTACCCTCTACGCCGGACCTTTCGCATGTCCTTCGCCTACATCAACGGTTTCTGACTCGTCTCACAGTCGGCAGACTATGAAAGAGAGATCCCACAACCCCGCATGCGCAACCCCTGCCGGGTATCACACACATACGGTTTGGCCTGTTCCAGTTTCGCTCGCCACTACTCCCGGAATCACGGTTGTTTTCTCTTCCTGAGGGTACTGAGATGTTTCACTTCCCCTCGTTCCCTCCACACTGCCTATGTGTTCAGCAGTGGGTGACAGCCCATGACGACTGCCGGGTTTCCCCATTCGGAAACCCCCGGATCAAAGCTAGGTTGACAGCTCCCCGGGGACTATCGTGGCCTCCCACGTCCTTCATCGGTTCCTGGTGCCAAGGCATCCACCGTGCGCCCTTAAAAACTTGGCCACAGATGCTCGCGTCCACTGTGCAGTTCTCAAACAACAACCAGCCACCCGTCACACACCACTACGTGATGCTTCACCGGGACCGGACTGAAGGCAGCCTTACGGCCGTACCCTCAGATACCCAACAACGTGCCCGACACAATCGATCCATCATTACTTTCCACGCCGAAGCAGTACTCGCAACAACCAACCAACCGTGCCGAATAGTCAACGTTCCACCCATGAGCAACCAGCACCGAACATTCGCCGGTGTACTGGCCTCTGACCCAGCCGAAACCGGGTAAGAAATGCTCCTTAGAAAGGAGGTGATCCAGCCGCACCTTCCGGTACGGCTACCTTGTTACGACTTCGTCCCAATCGCCAGTCCCACCTTCGACAGCTCCCTCCCACAAGGGGTTGGGCCACCGGCTTCGGGTGTTACCGACTTTCGTGACGTGACGGGCGGTGTGTACAAGGCCCGGGAACGTATTCACCGCAGCAATGCTGATCTGCGATTACTAGCAACTCCGACTTCATGGGGTCGAGTTGCAGACCCCAATCCGAACTGAGACCGGCTTTTTGAGATTCGCTCCGCCTCGCGGCATCGCAGCTCATTGTACCGGCCATTGTAGCACGTGTGCAGCCCAAGACATAAGGGGCATGATGACTTGACGTCGTCCCCACCTTCCTCCGAGTTGACCCCGGCAGTCTCCTGTGAGTCCCCATCACCCCGAAGGGCATGCTGGCAACACAGAACAAGGGTTGCGCTCGTTGCGGGACTTAACCCAACATCTCACGACACGAGCTGACGACAGCCATGCACCACCTGTATACCGACCACAAGGGGGGCACCATCTCTGATGCTTTCCGGTATATGTCAAGCCTTGGTAAGGTTCTTCGCGTTGCGTCGAATTAAGCCACATGCTCCGCTGCTTGTGCGGGCCCCCGTCAATTCCTTTGAGTTTTAGCCTTGCGGCCGTACTCCCCAGGCGGGGAACTTAATGCGTTAGCTGCGGCACCGACGACGTGGAATGTCGCCAACACCTAGTTCCCAACGTTTACGGCGTGGACTACCAGGGTATCTAATCCTGTTCGCTCCCCACGCTTTCGCTCCTCAGCGTCAGTAATGGCCCAGAGATCCGCCTTCGCCACCGGTGTTCCTCCTGATATCTGCGCATTTCACCGCTACACCAGGAATTCCGATCTCCCCTACCACACTCTAGCTAGCCCGTATCGAATGCAGACCCGGGGTTAAGCCCCGGGCTTTCACATCCGACGTGACAAGCCGCCTACGAGCTCTTTACGCCCAATAATTCCGGACAACGCTTGCGCCCTACGTATTACCGCGGCTGCTGGCACGTAGTTAGCCGGCGCTTCTTCTGCAGGTACCGTCACTTTCGCTTCTTCCCTGCTGAAAGAGGTTTACAACCCGAAGGCCGTCATCCCTCACGCGGCGTCGCTGCATCAGGCTTTCGCCCATTGTGCAATATTCCCCACTGCTGCCTCCCGTAGGAGTCTGGGCCGTGTCTCAGTCCCAGTGTGGCCGGTCGCCCTCTCAGGCCGGCTACCCGTCGTCGCCTTGGTAGGCCATTACCCCACCAACAAGCTGATAGGCCGCGGGCTCATCCTTCACCGCCGGAGCTTTTAACCCCGTCCCATGCGGGACAGAGTGTTATCCGGTATTAGACCCCGTTTCCAGGGCTTGTCCCAGAGTGAAGGGCAGATTGCCCACGTGTTACTCACCCGTTCGCCACTAATCCACCCCGAAAGGCTTCATCGTTCGACTTGCATGTGTTAAGCACGCCGCCAGCGTTCGTCCTGAGCCAGGATCAAACTCTCCGTGAATGTTTTCCCGTAATCGGGATCACAACACGAGAGCGGAACGACCAGGTCGGAATATGACCGGTCGTTCACAGCGTCCTCGCTGTTGTTGCCCACCGGACCGTTAAGTGCCGACAGGACTTTTCAAAGGAACCACCAACCTGCCGAAGCAGGCCGGGGTATCAACATATCTGGCGTTGACTTTTGGCACGCTGTTGAGTTCTCAAGGAACGGACGCTTCCTTCGGTCCCGTTTCACCGGGGCCCTCCGGGCGCTTCCCTTCGTTCTTGCGTTTCCGACTCTATCAGACGCTTTCGTGTCTGTTTCCCGGTCGAAGCGGGAGGAACATTCTCGCTTTCCAGTTCTTCGCTTTCGCGTTTCCCTTTCCGGCGAGTCCGACTTTACCAGAGCCATTTTCGTTCCGTCTCCGGTCCGAAAGTAATTCCAGCGGCCTGTCGGGGGCCTTTGCCTTTCGGCGGATCCGACTTTATCAGAACTACTGAGTCGTCATCCCCGCACCGAATCGGACGGCCCGCGCGCACCAGTGCGCGCTGCTTCCCGTTCTGCGGAGGCCCAAACGTACTGGAGCGGGGTGCCTCGATGCAAATCGAGGCACCCCGCTCCAGTGGGCGGTCGGCGAGGGTCAGACCTCGACGACGACCGGGAGGATCATCGGGCGCCGACGGTAGGTGTCGGAGACCCACTTGCCCACGGTGCGACGGATCATCTGCTGGAGCTGGTGCGGCTCCATGACGCCGTCCTGGGCCTGCTTGTTGAGGGATTCCTCGATCTTCGGAACGACGGCGGTGAACGCCGCGTCGTCGATACCGGAGCCCCGGGCCTGGATGTGGGGGCCGCCCACGATCTTGCCGGTGTTGGTGTCGACCACGATGAAGACCGAGATGATGCCCTCGTCGCCGAGGATCCGGCGGTCCTTGAGGGAGGTCTCGGTGACGTCGCCGACCGAGAGGCCGTCCACGTAGACGTAGCCGGCCTGGACCTTGCCGACGATCTTCGCCTTGCCGTCGATGAGGTCGACGACCACGCCGTCCTCGGCGATGACGATGTGGTCCTTGGGGACCCCCGTCAACGCGCCGAGTTCGGCGTTGGCCCGCAGGTGGCGCCATTCGCCGTGCACCGGCATCAGGTTCTTCGGCTTGCAGATGTTGTAGAAGTACAGCAGCTCGCCGGCCGAGGCGTGGCCCGAGACGTGGACCTTGGCGTTGCCCTTGTGGACGACGTTGGCGCCCCAGCGGGTCAGGCCGTTGATCACGCGGTAGACCGCGTTCTCGTTGCCCGGGATGAGCGAGGACGCCAGGATGACGGTGTCGCCCTGGACGATCCGGATCTGGTGGTCGCGGTTGGCCATGCGCGACAGCGCGGCCATGGGCTCGCCCTGCGAACCCGTGCAGACCAGCACCACCTCGTCGTCCGGGAGGTCGTCGAGCGCCTTGACGTCGACGACGAGGCCGGCCGGCACCTTGAGGTAGCCCAGGTCACGGGCGATGCCCATGTTGCGGACCATCGAGCGGCCGACGAAGGCGACCCTGCGGCCGTACTCGTGGGCGGCGTCCAGGATCTGCTGGATGCGGTGGACGTGGCTGGCGAAGCTCGCCACGATGATCCGCTTCTGCGCGTTGGCGAAGACCGTGCGCAGGACGTTGGAGATGTCCTTCTCCGGCGGGACGAAGCCCGGGACCTCGGCGTTCGTCGAGTCGGCGAGGAGGAGGTCGATGCCCTCCTCGCTGAGCCGGGCGAAGGCGTGCAGGTCGGTGAGCCGGCCGTCCAGCGGCAGCTGGTCCATCTTGAAGTCGCCGGTGGCGACCGCCATGCCCGCGGGGGTGCGGATGGCGACCGCGAGGGCGTCCGGGATGGAGTGGTTGACCGCGATGAACTCGCAGTCGAAGACGCCGATGCGCTCGCGCTGGCCCTCGATGACCTCGAGGGTGTACGGGCGGATGCGGTGCTCCTGGAGCTTCGCCTCGATCAGCGCGAGCGTCAGCTTGGAGCCGATCAGCGGGATTTCCGGCTTCAGGCGCAGCAGGTAGGGCACGCCACCGATGTGGTCCTCGTGGCCGTGCGTGAGGACGATGCCCTCCACGTCGTCCAGGCGGTCCCGGATCGTGGTGAAGTCCGGCAGGATCAGGTCGATGCCCGGCTGCTCCTCCTCGGGGAAGAGGACGCCGCAGTCGACGATGAGCAGGCGGCCGCCGTATTCGAAGACCGTCATGTTGCGGCCGATCTCGCCGAGGCCGCCGAGGGGGGTGACCCTCAGGGCGCCCTTGGGGAGCTTCGGCGGCGTACCGAGTTCGGGATGCGGATGACTCAAAAGACTCTCCTTACCACGCACGCCACGTACCGCTTGGGCACGTGGCGCGTGTGTCATTCGTGCACTTGCTGTTGTCAGGGGATGAACGTGTGCGAGCTCTTCCTCGCGTATTCAGTTGTGAAGTCCGTGGTTACAGCTCTACCCCACCGGCGGCCAGGTCGACCTTGAGCTGTGCCGTCTCCTGGGCGGTGAGTTCCACCAGGGGCAGACGCAGGGGTCCGGCCGGGAGTCCCTGCAGGGTGAGGGCCGCCTTGGTGGTGATGACGCCCTGCGTGCGGAACACGCCGGTGAAGACCGGGAGCAGCTTCTGGTGGATCTCGGTGGCCTTCTGCACGTCGCCGCCGAGGTAGGCGTCGATCAGGGCCCGCAGGTCGGGGGTGACCACGTGGCCGACGACGGAGACGACGCCCACCGCGCCGACCGAGAGGAGCGGCAGGTTGAGCATGTCGTCGCCGGAGTACCAGGCGAGGCCGGAGCGTGCGATGGCCCAGCCGGCGCGGCCGAGGTCGCCCTTGGCGTCCTTGTTGGCCACGATGCGCGGGTGCTCCGCGAGCCGGACGAGCGTCTCGGTCTCGATCGGCACGCCGCTGCGCCCGGGGATGTCGTACAGCATCACGGGGAGGCCGGTGGAGTCGGCGATCGCGGTGAAGTGCCGGTACAGGCCCTCCTGCGGCGGCTTGTTGTAGTACGGGGTGACCGCGAGAAGACCGTGCGCACCGGCGTGCTCGGCGGCGCGGGCCAGTTCGACGCTGTGGCGGGTGTCGTTGGTGCCGATGCCGGCGACGACGTGGGCCCGGTCTCCGACCGCGTCGAGTACGGCTCGTACGAGCTGGTCTTTCTCCGCGTCGCTGGTGGTGGGCGACTCGCCCGTGGTGCCGTTGACGACGAGGCCGTCGTTGCCGGCGTCCACCAGGTGGGTCGCGAGCCGCTGGGCGCCGTCGAGGTCGAGCGCGCCGTCCGCCGTGAACGGCGTGACCATCGCGGTGAGGACCCGCCCGAAGGGGGTCTGCGGAGTGGAGATCGGAGCCATGGGTAACACGCTACTCGTTGCTCGGCCCGGGTTGTCCCCTCGGGGGACTTCGATCGTGGAACCCGGCACTGCCTGCTCGGGGGTTCAAGCAGTGCCGGGTCCGTTTGATCAGCCTAGATGAACTTCACGAAAGGCCGCAATACGGACACCGCCTACGGGGCTACCCGTCCGTTTTTGTTGAAGGCGGCATGAGTCAGGGGCATGAGCCGCGCCCAGTGCTCCTCCATCCGCTCGCCGACCATCTCGATCTCGCGCTGCGGGAAGGACGGGACCGTCGCCAGTTCGTGCTGGGTGCGCAGGCCGAGGAAGTGCATCAGCGAGCGCGCGTTGCAGGTGGCGTACATCGACGAGAAGAGGCCGACGGGCAGGACGGCCCGGGCCACCTCACGGGCGACACCGGCGGCGAGCATCTCCTGGTAGGCGTCGTACGCCTGGCGGTACGAGTCCTCCATGGCGCGACCCGTGAGTTCGGCCTGCTCGGCGGTTCCGTCGACGAACTCGTACTTCCCGGGGCGGCCCTGCTGGACGAGTTTGCGGGATTCGCCGGGTACGTAGAAGACGGGCTGCAGCTCCCGGTAGCGGCCCGATTCCTCGTTGTACGACCAGCCGACCCGGTGCCGCATGAACTCACGGAAGACGAAGATGGGGGCGCTGATGAAAAACGTCATCGAGTTGTGCTCGAAAGGGCTGCCGTGGCGGTCACGCATCAGATAATTGATGAGACCCTTGGAACGCTCCGGATCCTTGGTGACCTCCTCCAACGACTGCTCCCCCGCCGTCGAGACGCGGGCGGCGAAGAGGACATCGGCATCGCCCGCGGCGTGTTTCACCAGCTCCACGGTGACGTCGCTGCGGAAACTCGGCTTCGCGGGTTCGGGGATGTCGCTCACCGGCGGGGTCCTTCCAGTTGCTTCGCTCGGGCGGCGTCCACTCTACGGGGCCGCGTACCGGGCTCGGTCCGGGGAAAACTCCGAAAGGTGCGGCCGAGTGGGCACCGATCCGGTGTTCCGCGCGTCTGACACTTCAGCAGCACCTTCACCCCAGCTCCAAGGAGATCTTCCTCATGTTCCGCCGGCGTGAATCCGTACCGTTCTCGTTCGTTGCCGAGGCCGAGCGATTCCGCAGCAATGTCACTCCGCCGCCCCGGGAACGCGCCAGCGTCTCCGAGTTGGCGGCCCGCTCCCTCGTGGGACTCACCGTGGTCGCCGGTCTGGTGGGTTCGCTCCTCTTCGGCCTGCCCGCCCTCGACCCCGGTCAGGCGCCCGCGCACCACCAGAAGTCCGAGGCGTCCCAGGGGCGCTGACTCGTACGGCCCCCTGGGGTGGTCGGACCGGGGACCCGTCGGTAGCCTCACCGGGCACAGCAATAACGAGCGTGCTTGTGAGTGAGGATCAGTCGTGCCCCTGCCCTTCCTGACGGCCGACCGCGCGTTCGACGCGGGCGCGGAGGACGTCGCGCTGCCGTTCGACGACCACGACAGCTGGAGACGGCCCTACCGTCCCGGGCCCTGGCGGGTCTCGGCGGCGGCGGGGCTGCTGCTGCTGGCGTCGTTCGTCCTGTTCGCAGCGGTGATCATCGGTGTGGCCGGTGAGCCTTCGGGCGCACTGCTCTGCATGACGCTCGCCGCGGTGGTGATCGCCGGCGCGCTGCGGTTGCTCCGCGTCGGCGCGTGGGTGAGCCGGCACGGTGTGCGCCGGGTCGGTTTCTTCCGCACCACCACGGTGGCGTGGAGCCGGACCGGAGCGGTGCGTACGGTTCAGCAGCCCGTGAAGTGGCTCGGTCTGCCCCGGACCGTGCAGGGTCAGGCCCTGGTCGTGGCCCGTCGGAGCGGTGGCTCGCTGCCGCCCCTGATGACGGACCGCAACGCGGACTTCCTGGCCCGGCCCGAGGCGTTCGACCGGGCCACCGACACCATCGAGGCCTGGGCGGACGAGTACCGGCGCTGACGCGCCGCTCCCCGTCCCACCAGGTCTTCCGCTTTCCCGTGGTACCCCCGGTGAGTCCGGGGCCGACAAGCCGGTACGGCGCCGATCAGGCGCGTACCGGCTTGTTCGCGTGCAGGGCGATGGCGCGCTGCATCGCCTTGCGGGCCCTGGGCGTGTCACGGGCGTCCTGGTAGGCGACGGCCAGCCGGAACCAGCAGCGCCAGTCGTCCGGCGCGTCCTCGGTCTCCTCCCGGCGGCGGGCGAAGACGGCGTCGGCGGAGTCGCGGTCGACCCGGCCGGACGGGGTCCGGACGAGTTCGTCGACCGGGAGCCCGCCCTCGGCGTCCAGCTCCGCCGCGAGCGCGTTGGCCCGCCGGACGAACTGGGTGTTCTTCCAGAGGAACCAGACGCCGATCACCGGCAGGATCAGCACCGCCACCCCGAAGGCGACGGTGATCAGGGTGCCGTGCCGGATGAGGAGGAGACCCCGGCTGCCGGCCAGGACGAAGTAGAAGACCAGGACGGCGGCGGTGACGAAGTACGAGATCTTTGCGCGCATGGCGGGACCGTCAGTTCAGATCGAGGAAGTGTTCCAGCCCGAACGTCAGGCCGGGGGTGGTGACCACGCGGCGGACCCCCAGCAGGATGCCGGGCATGAAGCTGCTGTGGTGCAGGGAGTCGTGGCGCAGGGTGAAGGTCTCCCCCTCGCCACCGAGCAGCACCTCCTGGTGCGCGAGGAGCCCGCGCAGCCGCACGGAGTGCACCGGTACGCCGTCGACGTCGGCGCCCCGGGCGCCCTGGAGGCCGGTCGCTGTGGCGTCCGGCTGGGGGGCGAGTCCTGCCTCGGCGCGGGCGGCGGCGATGAGCTGAGCCGTCCGGGTCGCGGTCCCGGAGGGGGCGTCGGCCTTGTTCGGGTGGTGGAGCTCGATGACCTCGACCGACTCGAACCAGACCGCCGCCGCCTGAGCGAACTTCATGGTGAGGACGGCTCCGATGGAGAAGTTCGGCGCGATGAGCACGCCGGTCCCCGGGGACGCGTCCAGCCGGCCGGTGAGCCGGGTGAGGCGCTCCTCGGTCCAGCCGGTGGTGCCGACGACGGCGTGGACACCGTTGCCTACGCAGAACTCCAGGTTCTCCATCACCGCGTCGGGGTGGGTGAGTTCCACCGCGACCTCCGCGCCGGCGTCGGTGAGGGCGTCCAGCGAGTCGCCCCGGCCGAGAGCCGCCACCAGCTCCATGTCCTCGGCGGCCTCCACGGCCCGTACCGCTTCCGATCCGATGCGGCCCTTGGCGCCGATGACGGCCACGCGCAGCTTGCTCATGTGCTCTGCTTTCCTGATCGAAGGGAGGGTACGGGCCGGCGGAGCCCACCCGGCGCGGTCTTAGGACACCGCTGTGTGGAGACGGTCCGCCTGCTTGTCCTTGAGCGGGCCGATGACCGCGAGCGAGGGGCGCTGACCGAGGAGGTCGGCGGCGACCGCGCGCACGTCGTCGGGGGTGACCGCCGCGATCTCCGCCAGCATCGCGTCGACCGACATCTGTTCGCCCCAGCAGAGCTCGCTCTTGCCGATGCGGTTCATCAGCGCGCCGGTGTCCTCCAGGCCGAGGACGGTCGAGCCGGAGAGCTGCCCGATGGCGCGGACGATCTCGTCGTCGGGCAGGCCGTCGGCCGCGACCTTGTCGAGCTCGTCGCGGCAGATCTTCAGGACGTCGTGGACCTGGCTCGGGCGGCAGCCCGCGTACACGCCGAAGAGGCCGCAGTCGGCGAAGCCCGAGGTGTACGCGTACACGCTGTAGGCCAGACCGCGCTTCTCGCGGACCTCCTGGAAGAGGCGCGAACTCATGCCGCCGCCCAGAGCGGTGTTGAGGACGCCCAGCGCCCAGCGGCGCTCGTCGGTGCGGGGAAGGCCGGGCATGCCGAGGACGACGTGCGCCTGCTCGGTCTTGCGGCCGAGGACCTCGACCTTGCCGGCGGTGCGCAGGGTGCGGGAGCCCGCGCGGGGGCCCACCGGCACCGCCTCGGTGCGCGAGAGCGCGCCGGCCCGGTCGAAGGCCCTGCGCACCTGGCGTACGACCGTGGCGTGGTCGACGTTGCCCGCGGCCGCGACGACCAGGTTGGTGGGGTCGTAGTGCTTCTTGTAGAAGCGGGCGACCTGCCCCCGGTCCAGCGCGTTGATCGTGTCGACGGTGCCGAGGACCGGGCGGCCGAGGGGGGTGTCGCCGAACATGGTGTGCGCGAACAGGTCGTGCACGCAGTCGCCCGGGTCGTCCTCGGTCATCGCGATCTCTTCGAGGATGACGCCGCGCTCGGCGTCCACGTCCTCGGCCCTGATCAGCGAGCCGGTCAGCATGTCGCAGACCACGTCGACGGCGAGCGGCAGGTCGGTGTCGAGGACCCGCGCGTAGTAGCAGGTGTACTCCTTCGCCGTGAAGGCGTTCATCTCGCCGCCGACCGCGTCGATCGCGGACGAGATGTCCAGGGCGCTGCGCCGGCCGGTGCCCTTGAAGAGGAGGTGTTCGAGGTAGTGGGTCGCGCCGTTCAGGGTGGGGGTCTCGTCGCGCGAACCGACGTTGACCCAGATCCCGAAGGTGGCGGAGCGTACGGAGGGCAGGGTCTCGGTGACGACACGGAGACCGCCGGGGAGCACCGTACGGCGGACCGTACCGATGCCGTTGGCGCCCTTGAGAAGCGTTTGGGTACGGGCGACGGCCCGCGCCTTCGAAGAGGCGCGGGCCGTCGTCACGGAACTACGGGACGTCACTTGGAGGCGTCGTCCTTCTCGTCGTTTTCACCCTCGACGACGGGGATGAGGGAGAGCTTGCCGCGGGAGTCGATCTCCGCGATCTCGACCTGGACCTTGGAGCCGACCGCGAGCACGTCCTCGACGTTCTCCACGCGCTTGCCACCGGCGAGCTTGCGGATCTGCGAGATGTGCAGCAGACCGTCCTTGCCGGGCATGAGGGAGACGAAGGCACCGAAGGTGGTGGTCTTGACGACCGTACCCAGGTACCGCTCGCCGACCTCCGGCATGGTCGGGTTGGCGATCGCGTTGATCGTGGCGCGGGCGGCCTCGGCCTGCGAGCCCTGCTGGGCACCGATGTAGATGGTGCCGTCGTCCTCGATCGTGATGTCGGCGCCGGTGTCCTCCTGGATCTGGTTGATCATCTTGCCCTTGGGGCCGATGACCTCACCGATCTTGTCCACCGGGATCTTGACGGTGATGATCCGCGGGGCGTTCGGGGACATCTCGTCCGGGACGTCGATGGCCTCGTTCATGACGTCCAGGATGTGCAGACGCGCGTCACGGGCCTGCTTCAGCGCGGCGGCCAGGACCGAGGCGGGGATGCCGTCGAGCTTGGTGTCGAGCTGGAGCGCGGTCACGAACTGCTTCGTGCCGGCGACCTTGAAGTCCATGTCGCCGAAGGCGTCCTCCGCACCGAGGATGTCGGTGAGGGCGACGTAGTGGGTCTTGCCGTCGATCTCCTCGGAGATGAGGCCCATGGCGATACCGGCGACGGCGGCCTTGAGGGGCACACCGGCGTTCAGCAGCGACATGGTCGAGGCGCAGACCGAGCCCATGGAGGTGGAGCCGTTGGAGCCCAGCGCCTCGGAGACCTGGCGGATCGCGTAGGGGAACTCCTCGCGCGAGGGCAGGACCGGGACGATGGCGCGCTCGGCGAGCGCTCCGTGGCCGATCTCGCGGCGCTTGGGCGAACCCACGCGGCCGGTCTCGCCGACCGAGTACGGCGGGAAGTTGTAGTTGTGCATGTAGCGCTTGCGGGTCACCGGGGAGAGGGTGTCCAGCTGCTGCTCCATACGGAGCATGTTGAGGGTGGTGACGCCCAGGATCTGGGTCTCGCCACGCTCGAAGAGCGCCGAGCCGTGCACGCGCGGGATGGCCTCGACCTCGGCGGCGAGCGTACGGATGTCCGTGACGCCGCGGCCGTCGATGCGGACCTTGTCCTTGATGACGCGCTCGCGGACCAGCTTCTTGGTCAGCGCGCGGTAGGCACCGGAGATCTCCTTCTCGCGGCCCTCGAAGGCCGGGAGGAGCTTCTCGGCCGCGATGTCCTTGATGCGGTCGAGCTCGGCCTCGCGGTCCTGCTTGCCGGCGATGGTGAGCGCCTTGGCGAGCTCGGTGGAGACGGCCTTGGCGAGGGCCTCCAGGACGTCGTCCTGGTAGTCCAGGAAGACCGGGAAGTCGCCGACCGGCTTGGCGGCCTTGGCGGCGAGCTCGGCCTGCGCCTTGCAGAGGGCCTTGATGAAGGGCTTGGCGGCTTCCAGACCGGCTGCCACGACCTCTTCGGTGGGGGCTTCCGCACCGTCCTGGACGAGCTGGACGGTCTTCTCGGTGGCCTCGGCCTCGACCATCATGATCGCGACGTCGCCGTCCTCCAGGACGCGGCCCGCGACGACCATGTCGAAGACGGCGTCCTCGAGCTCGGTGTGCGTCGGGAAGGCGACCCACTGGCCCTTGATCAGGGCGACGCGGGTGGCGCCGATCGGGCCGGAGAAGGGCAGGCCCGCCAGGATCGTGGACGCCGAGGCGGCGTTGATCGCGACCACGTCGTACAGGTGGTCGGGGTTGAGCGCCATGATCGTCTCGACGATCTGGATCTCGTTGCGCAGGCCCTTCTTGAAGGAGGGGCGCAGCGGCCGGTCGATCAGGCGGCAGGTGAGGATCGCGTCCTCGGAGGGGCGTCCCTCGCGGCGGAAGAAGGAGCCGGGGATCTTGCCGGCTGCGTACTGCCGCTCCTCGACGTCCACCGTGAGGGGGAAGAAGTCGAGCTGGTCCTTGGGCCGCTTGGAAGCGGTGGTGGCCGACAGCACCATGGTGTCGTCGTCCAGGTACGCGACGGCGGAGCCGGCGGCCTGCTTGGCCAGGCGGCCCGTCTCGAAGCGGATGGTGCGGGTGCCGAAGGTGCCGTTGTCGATCACGGCTTCGGCGTAGTGGGTCTCGTTCTCCACTAGTGATTTCTCCATACTCGTCGTCATCATCGTCTTTCGTCCTCACGCCCGTGTGGCGGAGGACGGTGCGGGGAGAAGCGCACCTGGTGTGCGGGCCGGTCTTCGATCGAAGCCCCCGGGCGTTCTTTCCCGGGCGCCACTACCGAGGACCGGCGGCTGCGGGAGCGCGCTTCTCCTCGTGTCGTTCGGTCCTGCTGGTCGTGCGGTGGTGCTGGTGGTGCGGTGGTGCCTACGCCCAGGGTACGGAGATTGCCCCCGGTGGCGCACGTACGGCAAAGGGAGCGGCCCCCGGGAAGTGGGCGCCGCTCCCTCTCACAGCGTGCTTACTTGGCGCCGCCGGCGGCACCGCGGCGGATGCCGAGGCGGTCGACGAGGGCGCGGAAGCGCTGGATGTCCTTCTTGGCCAGGTACTGCAGGAGGCGGCGACGCTGGCCGACCAGGATCAGCAGACCACGACGGGAGTGGTGGTCGTGCTTGTGCGTCTTGAGGTGCTCCGTCAGGTCCGAGATCCGGCGGGAGAGCATGGCGACCTGGACCTCGGGGGATCCGGTGTCACCCTCCTTCTGGGCGAACTCGGACATGATCTGCTTCTTCGTAGCGGCGTCGAGCGGCACGCGTACTCCTCTTGGTGTTCGATGCGCCCACGAGTGCCCCTGGTCTTGATCTCAGGGGAGCTTCCGTGACTCGGAGGCGAAGGTCCGATGGGCGCTGCCCCCAGAAGGAAACCGGGGACGCGTACACAAACGGCCACCGCACAGACTACCAGCCGTACGACAGCGCCCTCGCCGGTCCCCCCTCGCGCGGGGAGGCGGACCGGCGAGGGCGCGGCAGCGGGCCGGAATCAGCTGGTGAGCGACCGTATCGACGTGTACACATCGAAGACGGCGAGGCAGAGCGGCAGGAGCGTCAGCAGGACGAACGCCTCGGCGATCTCCAGGAAGCGGCCCCAGAACGGGGTCACCCCCTTGCGGGGCACGATGAGCCCGATGGCGGTGATCAGCGCGGCGGTCGCGGCGACGGCCGCGGTGAGCCAGATCGTCCGGATGTCGAGCGCCGCGGTGTCGCCCCGCAGCGCGTCGATCATGATGCCCGCCGGGGGGCGCAGGCAGAGCCCGAGGCCGAGCAGGACCAGCGCGCCGAGGCCCGCCGCCAGGGTGCAGGCGACCTGGGCGGTGTAGCGGAAGAGGTGGGCGCGCATCAGCATGGCGCAGCCCGTGGCGAGCGCCAGCAGTTGTCCGTAGACGTTCGCGGAGAAGCCGAGGACCGCCGCGCCGGAGACGGCCACCATGGCGCAGCCGCCGGCCAGGCCGAGCAGCAGTTCGTGGCCGCGCCGGGCCTGCGCGGCGATGCGGACCGCGTCCACCGGTCCCTGGGGGGCCTGCTCGGTGGCCCCGTAGTCGCCGACGGTGGTGCGGGGCGGCTCGAAGCCGATGGGGAGGCGGGCGAAACGGGTGGAGAGGCCCGGCAGGAAGCCCAGCGCCCCGACGGAGAGCGGGGCGCAGACGGCGGCGGTCTCGGTGGGCTTTAGGTCGGTGAGGATCGCGGCGAAGGTCACCAGCACCCCCACGGCGGAGGCGAAGACGAACGCGACGAAGGGGCCGTCGCCGGTGGGGGCGACGATCACCAGGATCACCGAGACGACGAGCACGGCGGCGCAGGCCAACAGGAACTGCAGGCGGCCGATCCCCTCACCGGCGCCGAGCGGCAGCAGTCCGGAGCCGGCGACCGCGGCGTGGACCAGGGCGCCCGTGCCGAGCGCGACGGCCGAGCCCCGGTCCTCGTACACCCGGGCGCGCACTCCGGCGACGGCGAGCAGCAGGACGGCGGCGACGGCGGCGAGGACGCCGGGGAGGCCGTGCATGTCGTGCAGCGGGTCGGCGGTCCACAGGACGAAGCCGAGGAGGACGAGCAGGACCGCGCCGCCGAAGAGGCCGGAACCGCGCATCAGCGCGTCGCCCCAGAGCGTGCGGTCGCGGGCCACCGCGGAGGCGACCGCGTCGGAGACGTCGTCGAAGACGGCGGGGGGCAGCGATTCGGAGAACGGGCGCAGCGAGAGGAGCTCGCCGTCGAGTATGCGCTGGGCGGACAGGGTGCGTCCGCTGTCGAGCACGGTGCCGTCGCGGCGCACGAGGTGGTAGCCGACGGGGGCGCCCTCGGCGGGGCTCTGCCCCGAGAGCCGGAGGATCTCCGGGTAGAGGTCGGCGAGGGGGACGTCCTCGGGCAGGGCGACGTCGACGCGGCTGTCGGGCGCGACGACGGTCACCCTGCAGAATCCGGTTCCGTTGCCGGCCGGGACCCCGGGGCCGGTCCGGCCGGGTCCGGTGGTCGCCGCTCGGGCCGTCATGGTCACCTGTTGCTCCCCCTGCTTCGCGATGTCTCCGGGCCGAGACGTGCCGGTGCCTTTCCGCCGAGACGTGTCACCGTCTCTCCGCCGAAACGTGCCGCTGTCTCTCCGCTGATGTGCGCGTGGTCGCCGCCCGTCCCGAATGACCGGTTTTTTGGCGGTAGTTCGCGGGTGCGTACACGCGTCGCGCTACCCTACCGCTCTCCGTCGGGCCGCTCCCTCAGTAGGATCTTTGCCCGGGCGGGGCCCGTCGCCACGGGGGCGTCGAGAGGAACAGTTCTGTCCGGCAAGGGAATTGGTGAGCTGTGAGCCACATCGTCGTCAAGCGCCCTCCGCGCGCACTGCCCTCCGAAGTGCCGGACGTGGAGGTGCAGTTGCAACCTCCTCCGGAACTGCCGCGCGGGCAGCAGGAGGGCGCGATGATGCAGCTGCTGCCGATGCTCGGCATGGGTGGCTCGGTGGTCTTCTTCTTCATGACGCCGAACCCGATCATGCGGATCATGGGGATGGTGATGATCGCGTCGACGATCGCCATGGCCATCTCGATGCTGGTCCGTCACCGGCGGGGGACGCAGGGACAACTCGCCGACATGCGGCGCGACTACCTGAAGTACCTCACCCAGACCCGCCGCGAGGTGTTGCGGACGGCACGCCTCCAGCGCGACGCGCAGTTCTACCTGCACCCCTCCCCCGAGCAGTTGTGGGCGCTGGTCGCCGAGGGCAGCCGGGTCTGGGAGCGGCGGGTGGGCGACGGTGACTTCGGGCAGGTCCGCATCGGTCTGGGTGTCCAGGAGCTGTCCACTCCACTGGTCCCGCCGCAGACGGCGCCGGTGGACGAACTGGAGCCGCTGACCGCCGGGGCGATGCAGCAGTTCCTGACGACCCATTCGACGCTCGACGGGCTGCCGATGGCCGTCTCGCTGCGCGCCTTCTACCACGTGACGGTCAGCGGTGATCCGGAGTCCGTGCGCGCGGCGGCCCGGGCGATGATCGGCTCGCTCGCCTCGCTGCACTCCCCCGAGGACCTGGTCGTCGCGATCGCGGCCGGCCGGCAGTCGTCCGCGCACTGGGAGTGGGCGAAGTGGCTCCCGCACGTCCAGCTCCCGGACTCCACGGACGGGGCGGGCAGCAGGCGGCTCATCTCGACGAGCTCCTCCGAACTGGAGGAGCTGCTCGGCAGCCGCCTCGAAGGGCGGCCGCGGTTCCAGTCCGGCGGGCAGCCGCTGATGGACCAGCCGCACGTGGTGGTGGTGCTCGACGGGGAGTCCGTGCCGCCGATGTCGGTGCTGGCCTCCCCCGAGGGTGTGCAGGGCGTCACGGTCGTCGAGGTCGTCCCGGGTGAGGTGACCGGCGCGCGCGGCGGGCTCTCCGTGGTGGTCCACCCGCACTCGCTCCAGCTGGAGTCGGGCCACGGGCTGGTCTACGAGGGCGTGCCCGACCTGCTGAGTTACGAGACCGCGGAGGCGCTGGCCCGCCAGCTCGCCCCGCTGAACGTGGCGGCGGGCGGCGACGACGACGAACCACTGCTGGCCAACCTGGAGTTCACCGACCTGCTCAACCTGGGGGACGCCTCCTCGGTGGACGTCTCGCGGACCTGGCGTCCCCGCTCGCAGGCGGAACGGCTGCGCGTCCCGATCGGCGTCGGCGAGGACGGCACCCCCGTCATGCTCGACCTCAAGGAGGCCGCGCAGGAGGGCATGGGCCCGCACGGGCTGTGCGTGGGCGCGACGGGTTCCGGCAAGTCGGAGCTGCTGCGCACCCTGGTGCTGGGGCTCGCCGTCACGCACTCCTCGGAGACGCTCAACTTCGTCCTCGCCGACTTCAAGGGCGGTGCCACCTTCGCCGGGATGGCGCAGATGCCGCACGTCGCCGCGGTGATCACCAACCTCGCGGACGACCTGACGCTGGTCGACCGCATGGGCGACTCCATCCGCGGTGAGCTGAACCGCCGGCAGGAGATGCTCCGCGACGCCGGCAACTACGCCAACATCCACGACTACGAGAAGGCGCGCGCGGCGGGTGCCCCGCTGCGGCCGATCCCCTCGCTGGTGCTGGTGATCGACGAGTTCAGCGAGTTGCTGACCGCCAAGCCGGACTTCATCGAGATGTTCGTGCAGATCGGCCGTATCGGGCGTTCCCTCGGGGTGCACCTGCTGCTCGCCTCGCAGCGCCTGGAGGAGGGCCGGCTGCGCGGGCTGGAGACGTACCTGTCGTACCGGATCGGTCTGCGGACCTTCTCGGCGGGCGAGTCCCGTGCGGCGCTCGGGGTGCCGGACGCCTACCACCTGCCGAACGTGCCGGGTTCCGGCTATCTGAAGTACGGCACCGACGAGATGGTCCGCTTCAAGGCGGCGTACGTCTCCGGGGTCTACCGCACGGGCGCGGAGCGGGCGTCACTGCCCGGCGGGCCGCTGCCGGTGGACCGCAGGCCGGTCGTGTTCACGGCGGCGCCGGTGCCGGTGCGGTACGTCGAGCGGGAGCCGCAGCCGGAGGTGCCGGAGGCCCGCAAGCCCGAGGACGACGCGCTCGCGGACACCGTGCTGGACGTGATCGTGCGCCGGCTGGAGGGGCGCGGAGCCTCGGCGCACCAGGTGTGGCTGCCGCCGCTGGACAACCCGCCGTCGCTGGACGAGCTGCTGCCCGGCCTGGCGCCGGTCCAGGGCCGGGGGCTGACCCAGCCGGGGTTCGAGGGCGCGGGGCGCCTGGTCGTCCCACTCGGTGTGGTGGACAAGCCGTTCGAGCAGCGGCGCGACACGCTGTACCGGGACTTCTCCGGTGCCGCCGGTCACATGCAGATCACCGGCGGGCCGCAGTCGGGGAAGTCGACACTGCTGCGGACGCTCATCGCGGGGTTCGCCCTCACCCACACCCCGCACGAGGTGCAGATCTACGGACTGGACTTCGGCGGTGGCGGCATGGCCTCGGTCAGCGGTCTCCCGCACGTCGGCGGGGTCGCCTCCCGTCTGGACCCCGAGCGGGTGCGCCGCACGGTCGCCGAGGTGTACGGCATCCTGACCCGGCGCGAGGAGTACTTCCGCAGCTCGGGGATCGACTCGATCGCCACCTTCCGCCGGATGCGCGAGCGCGGCCAGGTGTCGGTGGAGGACCAGCCGTGGGGCGACGTCTTCCTGATCATCGACGGCTGGGGCAACTTCCGTACCGAGTACGAGGGTCTGGAACCGGCCGTCCTGGACATCGCGGGGCGCGGTCTCGGGTACGGCATCCACCTGGTCGTCACCGCCTCGCGGTCCATGGAGGTGCGGGCCAACCTCAAGGACCACCTGATGAACCGGCTGGAGCTGCGGCTCGGTGACGTCATGGACTCCGAGCTGGACCGCAAGTCGGCCGTCAATGTGCCGGCCGGTGTGCCGGGCCGGGGTCTGACGCCCGAGAAGCTGCACTTCATGGCGGCGGTGCCGCGGATCGACAGCATCAACTCCGACAGCGACCTCTCCGAGGCGACCGCCGCGATGAACCAGGAGGTCGCCCGCCACTGGACGGCCTCCCCCGCGCCGGCAGTACGCCTGCTCCCGCGCGAACTGCCCGTATCGGCGCTGCCGCCGGGCCACGCGCACCCGGACCGGGGTATCGCGTTCGGGATCGACGAGAACAACCTGGAGCCGGTCTTCCTCGACTTCGAGCACGACCCGTTCCTCATGGTGTTCGGCGAGAGCGAGTCGGGCAAGTCCAACCTGCTGCGCCTGATCATCAAGCAGCTGTCGGAGCGTTACGACGGCGACAGCTGCAAGCTCTTCGTGATCGACAACCGGCGCTCCCTGCTGGACGTCACGCCGCCGTCGCACCTGGCGGAGTACGTGCCCATGTCCAACAACATGGAGCACCACATGGAGGCGCTCTACGACCTCATGCAGCGGCGCACCCCATCGGCGACGGTCACGGCGCAGGAGCTGCGGGACCGCAGCTGGTGGCGGGGGCCGACGGTCTACGTGGTCGTCGACGACTACGACCTGGTCTCCACGTCGAGCGGCAACCCGCTGGCCCGCCTCACCGAACTGCTCCCGTTCGCACGGGACGTGGGCGTGCGCTTCGTCATCGCCCGCAACTCGGCGGGCGCGGGGCGGGCGGCGTACGAGCCGTTCATCCAGCGGATGACGGAACTGGGCGCCCAGGGGCTGCTGCTCTCCGGCGACCCGAACGAGGGCGACATCATGGGCAGCGTCCGCCCGCGTCCGATGCCCGCCGGCCGGGGCGTGTTCGTCTCCCGGCGCCGGGGCAACCCGCTGGTGCAGACCGGACTGGTGGGCGGGGAAGGGTAGACACTCCCCCGCACCTGGGCACGTCCCCGGGCCGCACGGTTCGCTGCCGGGCCGGGTCCGCCCTCCGGGGAGCCCGGCCCGGCCGTGTGCGGGACCCCGGCTGCCGGGCGCTGCCGGGGAACGGCAGCCTTTCGTGACGGTCACGGCAACGGCGACGGCGCCCCTCCCGTCCAGGAAGGGGCGCCGTCGCTCGTTCGCTGCCGTGCCCGCGTGCGTGTGCGGAACGGGGTGGGCACCTCCCGCGCATGCCCACGGCCGCCACCGCGTACCGCGCCCGGAGGCGTCAGCGGCCGCTACATGAAGTTCTGTGCGGCCTTCTTGTCGCCACCCTGGTACGCCGGTGCGGCCTCGCGCACGGCGCGGGAGATGGCCAGCAGGGACTCGTGGATCGCCCGGGCGTCCTTGTCCCAGCCCGCCTGGGCGGTGTCGTACGCGCCCTTGGCCTCGCCCTGCCAGAGCTCGGAGACGGAGGCGACCCGGCGCTTGATGGCGGCGAGATCCTCGTCGAGCTGCTTGCCCTGCCGCTCGATGGAAGCCGCGGCGGCCTCCAGGCTGGAATAGGTGACAACGGTCGTACCGTCGTTGTTCGACATGTGGTCCTCCGATTCGGGGTGCGTACGGGCGACCGCCGCTCGGTGCGGCCGGTCGCGCGGGGTCAGAAGCTGTTGAGGCTGGAGGGCGGCGTGTCGCCACCCGTGTAGCCCGACACCACGTTGACGCCCTGGAGTGCGGCCTTGACCTCGTCCTCGGTGTTGCCGGAGATGGTGCGGGCGGCCTTGATGGCCTCCTGGAAGTTCTGCAGCCGGATGCCGATCGACGCCATGTGGTCGTTGATCTCACGCTGCTTCTGGTTGAAGGCGTTGGCACCGACACCCTTCCAGGCGCCTTCCACGCCGTCGATCGTCGCCTGCAGGGCCTTGACCTGTCCCCGGACGGAGTCGAACCGCGTGGAGAGTTCGTTCTCCAGCTGGACGAGACTGTGTTCTGTGACCTTCTGATCTGCCATGGACCTGGCTTCCTTTCGGGTTCTCGCTACGGACCGGCGGTTGCCGCCGGAAGTTCATGGGTGGCCCGGCCGCCCGGGCGGCCGTCGCTCCGGCCGGTCACGCGGTCAGAGGGCGCTGCGGCGCCTGCGCTGGAAGTAGAGGGTGGCGCCGCCGAGAACGACCACGGCCACGACGCCGCAGGCGATCAGGCCGAGACCGTTGCCGCCGTCGTCCGGCTCGCTGGAGCCTGCCACAACGGGGTCGTCCCCGGTTTTGTCCTGCGGAGGCTGTGACGAAGCTGCAGCAGACGCGTCGGGGGAGGCGGAGCCGGAGGGAGCCGCCGACGCGGTGGAGCCCGCTGCGGTGGTCCTCTCCTTGGTGAGCGGGCTGACGTCCGGGTCGCCGGGTGCGCCCTTCTTCTTGAGCAGGTTCATCGACGGCCGGATCAGGCCGTGGCCGAGGTAGGTGCTGATCTGGTCGTCGGGCCAGTCCCTGCCCGCCGTGTCGAAGAGCACACGGAGGACCTGGTTCGCGGTCCACTCGGGGTGCAGGGACCAGACGAGGGCTGCGGAGGCGGAGGCGATGGCCGTGGCCTGGCTGGTTCCGGTGCTGCCGCAGTACGACTGGAAGGTGCTGTCGCACCAGGTGGGGACGTTGGTTCCCGGCGAGGCGAGATCCACGTAGTCACCGTTCTGGGAGGTCTTGGCCACCTCGCCGCTCGGGTCCGCCGAGGAGACCCCGATGACCTCCAGGTAGGCAGCCGGATACTGCACCTTGTTGGCCGCCGCACCGTCGTTCCCCACGGCGGCGAAGAACAATTTTCCCTTGGACAAGGCGTACGCCGCAGCCTCACGTTCCTCGTCCATCGCGAACTCGCTGCCGAACGACATGCTGATGATCCGCGCGTCACTGTCGGCAGCCGCGCGGATGGCGTCCGCGCTGTCCGTCGCGTTGACGTGCTTGTTGCTGTGCTGGAACTCCGTGTTGGCGATGCGGTACGGAATGATCTTCGCGTCCGGGGCGAGCCCCTGGAGACCGCCTCCGCTCCCCGTTCCCGCGATGAGTTCGGCCATGGAGGTGCCGTGACCGTCGTAGTCGTCGGTCTCGTCGCCCTCGGCTTCCGTTGCGTCCCAGCCCTTGAGTACCCGGCCCCGCAGGGACGAGGTATCCGGATTCACGCCGGTGTCGATGACCGCGACCGTGATGCCCTTGCCGGTGGAGACCTTCCACATCTCCTCGGCCTGCATGGCGTCGAGGTACCACTGCTTCGCCTGTACGTCCTCGGCCACGGCGGACGGAGCCGGCCCGGCGAGACAGACGCTCCACGCGGCGGTCGCGGCCAGCGCGCCGATCAGTCGCCGCCGCGTGCCGCGGGATCCGCGGGGCGTCCGGGCATGGCTCACTTCTGCGGTCATCCTGACTTCCGAACCTTCCACGTGCCTACTCGATCACCGGTGGTGCGGCCTCGGGCCGTCCGGCCGTCCAGGTCTCTTCGTCTTCCGTCAGGTAGTCGGGCCGCGCCGAGGCGTTGTTCTCTTCCTCGTCCTCGCGCTCCTGTCGCCCTCCGGGGCGCACCAGGCCGGCCCCTCCGGAGGTGAAGCCCTTGCCGCCCGAACGGCCGCGGGGCGTGCCGACGACGCCGTTCGAACCCGGAGTCCCCCGGCCGGCCGGGCGGTTCGCCGCCGCGCCGTTGCCGATGACTCCGCGCTGTCCGGTGCTCCGCGCGGCCGCACCGCCCTGGCCCGTGTTCTGACCGCCGATCACCGTGCCGCGTCCACCCGCCCGAGTGCCCGAGGTACCGGGGGCGGACGCCTTCTGCTGCGGGGTCCCGCCGGTGATGCCGCCGCGACCCGCCCGGGGAGCGGAGCCCGTGCCGGAGCCGCTCTGCCCCGTGACCGGACGGCCCCCGCTCACGCCGGACCGTCCCGTCGCCGAGGCCGTGCTCCCGGTGCCGGCCGAGCGCCCGAGGGCCTGGGAGCCCCCGGCCCGTCCCGGGGTTCCGCCGGCCGTACGGCTGGTCGACGAGGCTGCCCCGCCCGGAAGTCCGCTGCGCACCGATCCCTTCGGGGTACCGGCGGTACCGCCGGCCGGCTTCACGGTGCCGCCCCGGACCCCGGGGCCGATCGGCCCGGTCGGCGGGAACGGCGTGCCGCTGGGGCCCGGGGTCCCGCCCGTGGCGGCGGGGACGGTCGGGGGACCCGTGACGGTGGGCGGCGCGGGCGGCGCGGCGACACTGTCGATCTCGGTCCGGGTCCCGCCGTCGATCGTGGTTCCGGTGATGATCTCCGCGGCGCCCGTGACCGGATGGTCCGGCGAGCCGCTGCTCACCTCGCCGGTCGACACCCGCTTGACCGCTCCGGTGCCGTCGGTGTGCCCGGGAAGCCTGTCGCCCGCGGACCCGGAGCCCCCGGTCGAACCTCCCGGGGTGAACTCCCCCTGCGGACGCGGCATCTGCACGTCCAGCTGCATGTCGAACCGGGGCGGCTCCTGCGCGGCGAGCACCTCCGAGGTGACGGAGTAGTACGAGGCCAGCCGGTTCACCTGGTTGATGGCCTCCTGCCGGTGCTCCTCGACCCGGACGGCCGCCGTGTACTCCGGGTTGCTGTCGGTGCGCTCCAGGGCCGGGATGTCCTTGACGTCCTTGCGGACCGTCCGGCTGTCGCGCGGCGGGAGGGAGCTCTTGACCGAGGCGAGTCCGGTCCCGGCGACGGTGATCTGGGTGGCTGCCGCGTCCGCGAAGTCGCCCAGCCGGGTGGCGTGGGCCACCAGGCCGCCTCCCCAGTCGCGGAAGGCGATGTTCGCCTCACCGGTCCACTCCACGGCGGCGATGTGGTCGCCGAGTTCCTTCGCCGCTTCCCTGATCGCGTCCCGGGCCTTGTAGAGCGCCTGCCCGGCGCTCTCCAGGTCCGCCGGGTTGGACTGCTCGACCAGGTCGATCATCGCGTTGAGGTCGTGGCCCTCGAAGGAGGTCCGGCCCGCCGGCCGGCCGCTGCCGCCGAAGAACGAACCTGCCACCTCGCGGACCCGCTCGGTGACGTCCGTACCGAAGATCTGGGCGGTGACGCGGCCCTGGTCGTACTGCTGTTGCTCGGCCGGGGTCAGCTCCGGCTGGTTCTCTTCGGTCATTCGGCTGCCCACCCGGCGTCGGACTTCTTGTCGTGCTGGCCTTCGTACCTGGTCCGCTCCTGTTCGCGGTCCAGACGTCCCTTGATCACGAGGAACCGGCGCCGCACCTCGTCCTCGGTGTTGTCCATGCCGACGGCGGCGGCGTGCACGCCGAGGCTGAGGTATTCGATCTGGTCGCTGAGCGTCTTGGAGAGCGAAGTGAGCGACTGGTGGACGCGGTTGTACTGCGAGTAGAGGGCGTCCGCCTCGGCGAAGCCGGCGTTCTGGCCACTGAACGAGGTACGGGACACCTCCTGGCCGCCCATCCTGGTCCGGCCCGCCGCCGAGCTCTCCAGGTCGCCGAGGAGTACGTCCACCCGCGACTTGAACCGCTCCAGCGCGCCGACGCCATGCTCCAGGTCGGCTTTCCCGCCGGTCGAGCTTCCTCCGTCATCTGCGAGCACGGTGACTGCCTTTCCCCCGTTGTTCTCGTTTGCACAAACCGTCTTGCGTTGCGATCGCACCGGGCCGGGCCACAGGGATCGCGCACCCCATACTCTATCCACAGCCCCTGAGGCATCCAACTGTGTTGTCAGCCATGTGACTTACCGGTGAACTCGTCACACAAACAGCACGCACCGGCATCTTCTTCCCCAGGGATCCTCGTGCGAACACCGCGGAGGAGCGCGCTCATCCGCCCCGCACCGCCGAGCCCCGGCGCCTGCGCGCGTCGCGCGACGCCACGGCGACTCCCGCTATCGCCGCCACCAGGACGAGAGCGCCCACCACGACGTACGTGGCGAGACGGGCATCGCGTTCCTCCGCCGTTTCTCCCAGGGTGAGTTCGGCCGGGGTCGGAGCCTCGGCGTTGCTCACTCCTTCGCGCGCGGTCGGCTCCCTGACGGGCTTGTCGTCCTCGGTGAGGGCGCGTACCGGGTCCACGACCCCCCAGCCGACGAGTCGGTCGTGGCCCGCGACGGACCGCTCGGCGGTCTGCTCGATCTGGGCGACGATCTCCTCCTGCTCCCACTTCGGGTGCCGGGACTTGATCAGGGCGGCCACTCCGGCCACGTAAGGGGCGCTGAAACTCGTGCCGTTGTCGGCGCAGTGGCCGCCGCCCGGCACGGTGGAGACCATGTCCACGCCGGGAGCGGCGACGCTCACCCAGGAACCGGTCTGGGAGAAGGCGGCGCGTTCGTTGTTGCGGTCCGAGGAGGCCACCGCCAGCACGCCGGGGTACGAGGCGGGGTAGGTCCTCTTGTCGGTGGCCATGATGCCGTCGTTGCCCGCCGAGGCGACCACGACGACCTCTGCGGCGAGTGCGTGGTCGACGGCCTCCCGCAGCGAGGCGGCGGGCTCCACGGCGTTGGCGGTGTCCTGCGAGATGTTGATGACGTCGGCGTGGGCGGTGTCGACGGCGTAGCGGATGGCGGCGGCCAGGGTCTTGGCGGTGCCGTGGCCCTCGGCGTCGTTCTGCTGGATGGGGATGATCGTGGCCTCGGGGGCGAGGCCCACGAAACCGGTGCCCTTCGCTTCGCGCGCGGCGATGATGCCGGCCACCTTCGTGCCGTGGCCGACGGTGTCCGTCGTGCCGTTCTCCTTGCCGCGCGGGAGGGGCTGGCCGTTCTCGTCCTTGATGCCCCTGTCCATCAGATTGATGCCCGCCGAGGTGTCGACGGCCGCCCTCAGCTGGGGGTTCCTGACGTCGACTCCGGTGTCGATCACCGCGACCCGGACGTTCTTCCCGGTGGAGCGGGTCCAGAGTTCGTCGAGCAGCACGCGCTGGAGCGACCAGGGGCGCCCGGCGTACGACGGGGAGGGGAAGGTGCACGGGGTCATGTCGTCCGCGACGGCGGGGACGGCCGGCACGGAGACCAGGGCGACCGCCGTCGCCGCGGTGGCCGTCAGCAGGCGGCGGCCGGCGGGGGTGAGGGAGCGGTACGGGTTCACGGGTGTCCGCCGTCCTTCTCAGGAGCCCTGCGGCTGGCGTGCGGCCGCGGTCGACAGTCGGGGGCCGGTCGGCAGGAACTCGGACCAGGCCGCCGGGACGGGCGCCGGCGTGACCTTCTCGTACCCGAGCCGGTTCTGGGCCTGCTGGGCCTCGGCCAGCCGCTCCGCCTTCTCCTTGGCCGTACCGGACTCACCGATGCCCGAGTCGCCCTGCGCGCTGTCGCCGTTGGACTGCATCGCGTACCGCAGCCCGGTGTCGGTGACCAGGAACAGGAAGCCGGTGTGGGTGTCCGATCCGATGAACTGGCGGAAGAGCTGGCCCGATCCGGGGGTGACGTAGGCGCTGCTGGAGCCGGTGGGCAGGATGGCAGGGAAGCCGGTGCCCGCCCAGGTGGAGAGGGTGGTGGCACCGGTGTCGGCGTCCACCTCGCGCAGCACGGAGCACACGGTGTTGCGGCTGCCGCGAGCGGTGCCGGCGGAGTTGACGGCGCTGGGGGCGTCCTTCGGCCACTTCTTCTCGTCGCCGAACGCCCGGCCCGGCGCGATGGCGGCGGCGCTGACCGCCTTCGCGGTGCCCGCCTGGTCGAGGCCGATCAGGTCGCGGCTGCTGAGGAGCAGTTTGGCGGTGAAGTCGGAGACGGGCGCCACCCGTCCCCGGAGCACCACGTACTTCTGGGTCGTGGTGCCCGAGGTCGCTTCGAGGACCATGCCGACCTTGTCGAGTGCCGGGTCGAGATCGCCGCCCACCCCGGCGTCCGCGCCGGGAGTGCCGGGGACGGTGGGGAAGGTGACGGGGTCGCCGGTGTGCAGGGTGGCCAGCCAGGCCGCGGAGACCCGTTGCGGGGCGCGGCGCAGGCCGACGAGAGTCCGCAGCAGCAGTTCGTTCTCCTTGTCGACGGTGTAGGCGCGTCCCTGGGCGTCCACGACGTGGCGGACGCCGTCCGGGCCCTCGACGTACATCAGTTCACCGGCGGTGAGACGCTGGGTTCCCTCGGTCTTCTTCTTCTCGCGCTCGGCGAAGACGAAGGCGGCCTTCTGGATCGCCCGGCCGCCCTCGCCGGGGCGCTCGCAGACCGCCCAGCGCTTGGCGGCGCCGGCGTCGCCGCTGTCGGGCAGACGGTCGGGGGCGTACGGGATGCCGAGGGTCGCTCCGTGCGGGATCCGGCCGCTGTCGAGTTCGGACTCGGCGACGTTGACGACCTTGCCCTTGTCCGGGTCGAGCAGCAGCTTCGCCGAGGACATGTTGAGGACCGGGTGGAGCTGGCTCTTGCCGTCGGTCTTCAGCACGACGTAGCGGGTCGTCGACTTGCTGGCGATGATGACGTTCTCGTTGGGGGTGTCCCAGCCGGTGGGTGCCACCGGCTTGAACATGCCCCAGGCACCGAAGACCGCGAGGATCACGACACCGGCGACGGTCCCCGGGACCACTGCGCGCAGGGGGCGCGGAGCGCCTTCCTCGGAGCCGCTCGGGTGCGGTTGTACGAACTGCGCGATCAGCCTCCGCTTCGCGAAGGTGTAGGCGTTGAGTTCGTCCCGCCTTGATGCCATGGTCCGCTGCCCCTTCTCCCCGACGGGCGACCAGATAACCACATCCGTTGGCGGATTCAGTTGTCGCACCGGCGCCCCTACTATGCCTGTTGACGGTTCGCGGACACCCCTCAGGTAGGGTGATCGCCCCGTCAACACCCGCGGGAAAAAGCTGAATAGGGACACGAGGGGGCATCACGCCGATGGGCACTGCGACGCGCGAGCGTACGGGTCGGGGTTCCGCGAGTGCGTCCGGCACTTCCCGACGGCAACGCCGCGACCGGCGGTCCGGGAACGCGCCCGCCGGCTCGGCCGCGCCCGCCGCCACCGTCCTGAGGTCCGCCCCGCGGACCGGCCGGGTCAGCCCCCTGCTCCGCCAGCTGGTGCTGGTCGAGGTGGCGTTGGCGGCCGCTGCGGTGGGCGCCGCGCTCGGCGGGACGTGGCTGGTGCCCGGCCTGGTGGTCGCCGGTGTCCTGGTCGTGGTCGCGGTGATCCGGCGGCGCGGCACCGCGCTGCAGGACTGGATGTCCACGGCGCTCGCCCTGCGCGCCCGGCAGCGGCTGCCCGTGCGCCACGCGCCGGACGCGGAGGCGTCGTTGGCGCCGATCGCGGAGAGCGTGCCCGGCTTCGCCCCCTTCGTCTACATCGACCGGGAGCGCCGTACGGTCGGGATGCTCGGTGACGGCACCTTCCTCACCGCCGTGGTGCGGGTCGAGGCGAGTGGTGAGGCGCTCCGCCCCGCGTTCGGTGCCCGGGCACTTCCGCTGACGCTGCTCGGCGGGGCCCTGGAGGTGGACGACATCGTGCTGGAGTCCGCGCAGTTGGTGCAGCAGGTCCGCTGCGCCCCGGCGCCGCACCTTCCCGCGCGGTCGGTGGCCCGGCTCTCGTACGCCCCGCTCCAGGAGCAGACCGGCGCTCCGGCGCTGCGGATGACGTGGGTGGCGGTGAAGCTCGACCCGGAGCTCTGCCGCGAGGCCGTGGAGGCCCGCGGCGGCGGGATCGTCGGCGCCCAGCGCTGTCTGGTGCGGATGGCGGACCACGTCGCGAGCCGGATCACCGGAGCCGGCTTCCGGGCGACCGTGCTCGACCAGGAGGAGCTGAACTCGGCCGTGGCGACCTCAGCCTGCGCGAACCCGATCCAGGCGGCCCGGGCGGTGCGCCAGGAGGCGGAGACGCAGCGCAGGACCAAGGAGACCTCCCGGGTGTGGCGGTGCGACGACCGGTGGCACACGACCTACGCGGTCGACCGCTGGCCCGAACTCGGCCGGGGCGCGACACCGCTGCCGAAGCTGGTGGCGCTGCTGACCTCGGTACCGGCGTACGCCACGACGTTCAGCCTCACCGTGCGGCGCGGCGCGCACCGGGGCGCGGTCTCGGTGGCCGGTCACGTCCGGATCACCGGCGGCTCGGACACGGAACTGGTGAGCGTGCGCAGGACCTTGGTACAGGCGGCCCGGGTCGCGAAGGTCGGCCTGGTCCGGCTCGACCGTGAGCAGCTGCCCGGTGTCCTCGCCACTCTTCCGCTGGGAGGCGCGCAGTGAGCCGGATCATGTCCCGACACGGACTGCGGGGTCCCCGCCATGCGGGCCACACCATCGCGGCGGACCACCTGGGCGCCCTGTCGCTGCCGGTCGGCGACGACGGTGTGGTGATCGGCAACGATGCGGAGAACCGCCCGCAGATCATCGGTTTCCACCGTCCGGCCCCCTACGACGTGCTGCTCATCGGCGGTCTGTGGACCGCTCAGGTGCTGGCGCTGCGGGCGGCGGGCACGGGTGCGCGGGTCGCGGTGGAGACGGGCCGCACGCAGGCGTGGACCACGCTGGCGCAGGCGGCGGGCGCCGGACTCGAGTGCGTCTCCCTGCACGACGTGGGCCGGGTACCGCCCACGGGTGCGACGGTGGGCAGTCCGGTGGTCGTCGTACGGGACTGCGGTATGCGGCCGCCCCGCGGCCGGGTGGTCTCCTCCCCCTGGCAGTCCGTGCTGACGCTGCTCCCCTATCTGAGCCCGGTGGCCCCGCGGTTGATGCGCTCCTCGGCGCTGGTGGGCGTCCAGCGGGTCTCCCCCGCCGAGGCGGAGCAGATCGGCCGCATCCTGGGGCTCTCGCGGATCGAGAGCGAGGCGCTGCCCACGCTGGCGGACGGCGTCACTCTCTGGGTCTCGGGCCGTGAACACCACTGGGTCATGACGACCGCGACGGACGCGGAGACCGGACTGCTGGGCACGGCCCGCAGGATGGACTGAATCCGACCGGTTCCGGCCCGGGGCGGGTCCGGACCGTGGACGATGGACCCGCAAGGTCACCATGCGATCGAAAGGGGCGCCGCGATGGGCACCCAGCAGGAGAAGGACGAGCTCTACGCGCTCGACATCACGGATGCCGTGTGGCTGAGCGCGCCCGGGACCGAGAACGAGGAGGAGCGGGTCGAGATCGCGCACCTGCCGCAGGGCGCGGTCGCCATGCGTTCCTCGCTGGACCCGGAGACGGTGCTGCGCTACACCGAGGCGGAGTGGCGGGCCTTCGTACTCGGCGCCCGCGACGGCGAGTTCGACCTCACGTAGCGGCCGTGGTGAGGGCGGTGGCCGGACGGGCCGCCGCCCTTTTCGCGTATCCACAGGTGGGAGGAGCGCCGGGCCGGCCGTCGTCGCGCGGGCGCGGGCACATGTGACGGACCGGACCGCCCCCGCCCCGGGTACGGCCTGACGGAGGGGGCCCGAGGGCGATTAGGGTGGGGTGTGGGCGTGTCGTGGGACCCGTGGGCGTGTCGCAGAACCCGTGGGGCCGCGGTACGCGCCCCGGGGGGAGAGCCGGGCGGATCGGACAACGGGAGACGTCGCCCCCACCCACCGCGGTACAAGGGTGCTCGACCACACCAGGAGGCATAGTGAACAGCGATCGGGACGAGATGCGCGAGGGATGGAACACGCCCGGCGACGAGTCGTCCGACGCGGATCCCGCCGAGCTGACGGGTGAGTTCACCATCGACTACACCCCGCCGGCCTGGTACACGCAGAACACCGTGGGTGACTCGTCGGGCGGGGCGGGCACCCCTCTCGCGCCCCCGCCGCCCCCGCACGGATCGCCGCTCTCCGTACCGGAGTTGCCCTCCCAGGGCGGATACGAGCGCGCGTGGACGGCCGGGGCGCCCGTGCCGCCGGCGCCGCAGCAGCCCGGGACGCCGCAGCAGCCCGGGACGCCCCTCCCCGGCGAACAGGGCGGTGGCGCACCGGCGTTCGCACCCGCGACGCGGGCCCCGCACGCCCCTGAGCGGGAGCCGTCCGCGCCGAGCGCCGCTCCGGTCGCCCCCGGGCCGTTCGGGGACGGCGATGTGGAGAGCGGCGCCACCATGCGCTTCTCGGCGGCGGCGCTGAAGCAGGAGATCGCCGCGCGCGACGCCGAGGCCGCCGCCCCGGGCGGTGCCGGAGCCGCCGGCAGTGGGGACGTGGGCGCCAGCGGTAGGGACGCGGGCGGCGGCAACGGAGCCGGGCGCGCTACGGACGGGGCGCCCTCGCCGGCGCTCGCGCTCCCCGCCTCCCCCGCGCCGGACGAGGCGTCCGCCGCCTCCCCGGCCGACGGAACCCCGGCCGACGGAACCGCAGCCGCCGGAGACCCGGCCGCCGGAGCCCCGGCCGACCGACCCGCGGACGACGGGACCGCGGCCGACGGGACCGCGGACGACGGCCCTCGGGAGCACGCAGAGGACGGTGCGCCGGCCCCGGACGACGCGGCCCGCCCGGAAGCCGCCCCGGCCGAGCCGGACGCCGCCCCGGCGGAGACGCCCGCCTCCGAGGTCGCCGCCCCCGCCCCGGACGGGGCCGCGGTTCCCTCCGCCACCGCCTCGGCGGACGCGTCGGCGACCCCGTGGGACACCGCCGCCCAGGCCGCACCGGCGCCCTGGCCTCCCGCACCCCTGGCGCTGGAGGCCCCGGAGCCCCGGGCAGCACCGGTTCCCCTCGCCCCGCAGACACCCCCGGCACCGCACGCGGCTCAGGCGCCCCGGTCCCCGCAGGCGCTGCCACCGCTCCCCCCGGCCTTCCATCCGGCGGGGGCCCAGCCCACCGCACCGGAGCCGGCGAGCCAGTGGCCGCCCTCCGCCGACCGCTCCGGCGCGGCGTACGGCTTCCCGCCGGCCCCCCAGCCGCCGCAGGTCCCGCAGCCCCAGCATCCGCAGCCGGCCTCGCCGTACGGGCCGGGCGGATACGGTTCCCCGCAGGGTCAGCAGCCGTACCAGGGCGGTCAGCTGCCGCCGCAGGTACCCCAGCAGGGCGCTTACGGGTTCCCCCAGCCGCCGCAGGTCCCGCAGCCACCGGCTCCGCGGCCGCCCGCTCCGCTCCCGCCGCAGGCGCCCGACGCCCAGGCCGGGTACGGCTACCCGCAAGGGCCCCCGCAGCCGTACGGCCAGGTGCCGCAGCAGGGGCTGCCGCCGCAGGATCCGCGGGCGCACGTGCCGTTCCCCGCCCAGGCGGCTCCGGCATCCACGCCCTCCCCGCAGCAGGAGCCCGCTCAGCAGGGGCCCGCGCAGCAGCCCGTTGACCCCCGGACCGGTCTCGCGTGGCCGACCCCGGTCACCCACGACCAGCGCGAGCGCTCCGTGCCGGGCGCGCCGCTCGGGTACACCGCTGCCGTCGAGCTCTCCTCGGACCGGCTGGTGCGGGGCAAGCAAAAGGCGAAGAGCAGCCGCAACCCCTCCCCGGCCTCCCGTTTCAAGCTGGGCGGCAAGAAGGAGGAGGCGGACCGGCAGCGCAAGCTCGAACTGATCCGGACGCCGGTGCTCTCCTGCTACCGCATCGCCGTGATCAGCCTCAAGGGTGGCGTCGGCAAGACCACGACGACCACCGCGCTGGGCTCGACGCTCGCCACCGAGCGGCAGGACAAGATCCTCGCCATCGACGCCAACCCGGACGCCGGCACGCTCGGCCGCAGGGTGCGCCGGGAGACCGGGGCGACCATCCGCGACCTGGTCCAGGCCATCCCGTACCTCAACTCGTACATGGACATCCGCCGCTTCACCTCGCAGGCGCCCTCCGGACTGGAGATCATCGCCAACGACGTGGACCCGGCGGTCTCCACGACCTTCAACGACGAGGACTACCGCCGGGCGATCGAGGTGCTGGGCAAGCAGTATCCGATCATCCTGACCGACTCGGGCACCGGCCTGCTCTACAGCGCGATGCGCGGCGTGCTCGACCTGGCCGACCAGCTGATCATCATCTCGACCCCCTCGGTGGACGGTGCCTCCAGCGCCTCCACGACGCTGGACTGGCTCTCCGCGCACGGGTACGCGGACCTGGTGCAGCGCTCGCTCACCGTCATCTCCGGGGTCCGCGAGACCGGAAAGATGATCAAGGTGGACGACATCGTCCAGCACTTCCAGACGCGCTGCCGGGGCGTCGTGGTCGTCCCGTTCGACGAGCACCTGGCCGCCGGCGCGGAGGTCGATCTCGACATGATGCGGCCGAAGACCCGAGAGGCGTACTTCCACCTCTCGGCGCTGGTCGCGGAGGACTTCGCGCGGGCCCAGCAGCAGCAGGGGCTGTGGACCTCGGACGGCCAGAACCCGCCGCCGCAGTACGCGCCGCCGATGCCGGGGCACCAGCAGTACCCGCCGCAGTCGCACCCCCAACAGCCGTATCCGCAGCAGCCGTACGGGGGACAGCAGCCACCGCAGCAGCCGTACGGAGGCCCGCAGCCGTACGGGGGACAGCAGCCGCCCCAGCAGCCGTATCCGCCGCAGCCCTACCCCCCGCAGCAGAACAACGGCTGGCAGCAGGCGCCGCCTCCGCCCGCACAGCCGTACGGGGGACAGTCGTCCCAGGAGGGGCAGGCTGGCCAGGCAGGACAGCCCGGGCCGGCGGGTCCGGACGGCCCGTGGCCCGCGCCGGGGTGGCAGCAGCCGCCGTCCGCGCCGCCCCACCAGTAGCGCCGAGAGGACTAGACCAATGAGGGCCCGCACCGTGGTGACGGTGCGGGCCTTTTGCGTATTCCCGCAGACCACACGCCGTTTCGCCGACCGTTGACTCCAGTTGGCCGCCGCTGATAGACCTCTCCCTCACCGGCTGGCGAACCACTGCTCAACCGCCGCCCCACCAGCGAGTCATGACGCGAGGTCGACGTCCCATGGTCACAAGAAGTCCCGTCCGTACCGCCCGGCCAGGCCATCGTCTGCGCCTCCTCACGGCCTCGGGTGCCGCCGCGCTGGCGCTCGCCGCCGGCTCGCTCGTACCGGGCGCCCCCGCTCCGCTCGCCGCCCCGCCCGCCCAGGCCGACGACGGGAAGACGACGCTCACGGTGGCGGTCGCACAGAGCGTGGACTCGCTGAGTCCCTTCCTGGCGCAGCGGCTGCTGAGCACCAGCGTCCTGCGGCTCATGTACGACTACCTGACGAACTATGACCCGAAGGACAGCCACGCGGTCCCGGGTCTCGCCACGAAGTGGGAGCCGTCACCGGACAAGCTGACGTGGACGTACACGATACGGTCCGACGCGAAGTGGTCGGACGGGGAGAAGGTCACCGCGAAGGACGCGGCGTGGACCTTCAACACCATGATGGAGGACGAGGGGGCGGCCACCGCCAACGGCTCCTTCGTCACCAACTTCGACTCGGTGACCGCGCCCAGCCCGGACAAGCTCGTCATCACACTGAAGAAGCCGCAGGCCACGATGGCCGCGCTCGACGTGCCGATCGTCCCCGAGCACGTCTGGAAGGACGTCTCCGACTTCTCGAAGTTCAACAACGACACGAAGTTCCCCATCGTCGGTGACGGTCCCTTCGTGCTGACCGACTACCAGGTCGACAGCTACGTCAAGCTCAAGGCCAACAAGGACTTCTGGCGCGGGTCGCCCAAGTTCGACGAGATCGTCTTCCGGTACTACAAGGACCAGGACGCCGCCGTCGCCGCCCTGCGCAAGGGCGAGGTCTCCTTCGTGGCGGGCAGCCCGAGCCTGACGCCCGCTCAGGCGGCCTCGCTCAAGACCGCTCCGGACATCAAGGTGAACGAGGGCCCCGGGCGGCGCTTCTACGCACTGGCCACCAACCCGGGCGCGCGCACCAAGGACGGCCAGAAGTTCGGCGACGGCAACCCCGCGCTGCTCGACCAGAAGGTCCGCCAGGCACTCTTCCTCGCGGTCGACCGGAAGACCATCATCGACAAGGTCTTCCAGGGCCACGCCGTGGAGGGCGCCGGCTACATCCCCCCGCGCTTCTCCGCATACCAGTGGCAGCCCGCCGCCGGTCAGCAGCTGGGGTACGACCCCGCCCGCGCGGCCTCCCTCCTCGACCAGGCCGGATACCGGAAGAACGGCGACGGCAAGCGGGTCGGCAAGGACGGCAAGCCGCTGGACCTGCGCATCCTGTGCCACGCCACCGACCCGAACGACAAGGCGGTCGGCAAGTACCTCCAGGAGTGGTGGGGCGACCTGGGCGTCGGCCTGAAGGTCGACTGCCTCGACAACGTCTCGGACCCCTGGTACGCGGGTGAGTACGACCTCGCCTTCGACGGCTGGTCGGTCAACCCGGACCCGGACTTCGTCCTCTCCATCCACACCTGCGGCGCCCTGCCCGCCAAGGCCAAGGAGTCGGCCGCGACGGACAACTTCATCTGCGACCCGCAGTTCGACGACCTCTACGCCAAGCAGCTGGCGGAGTACGACCCCGCCGCCCGCGCGACGCTCGTCAAGGACATGCAGTCGCGGCTCTACGACACCGGGTACATGAACGTCATGGCGTACCCGAACGCCGTGGAGGCCTACCGCACCGACCAGATCGCGTCCATCACCACGATGCCTTCGGACGCCGGCAACATCTACGGCCAGGACGGCTACTGGAGCTGGTGGTCCGCGGTCCCCGCCGCGTCGGCGAGCGGTTCCTCGGACTCGGGCGGCTCCACCGGAGTGCTCGTGGGCGTCGGCATCGCCGTCGTCGTCCTGGCCGCCGGCGGACTGCTGTTCGCCCGGCGCCGCCGTTCCACCGCGGAGGACCGGGAATAACCGATGAGCACTGACAGCACTCCCCTGCCGGGCTTCGGCCCGGCGGGCGTGGAGGGCGCGGGAACCGCCGGTCCGGCTCAGCCCGGACCGGCGGTCCGCACGCCGCACGCCCGCTCCACCACCGCCTACCTCCGCTACGCGGCGGGCAAGCTGGGCGGCGCCGCCGTCTCGCTGTTCGCCGTCCTCGTCACCAGCTTCTTCCTCTTCCGGCTGATCCCCGGTGACCCGGTCAAGCAGATGACCGGCGGGCGGCAGGTGACCACCGAGCAGATCGCGGCCATGCGCCGGGAGTTCGGGCTCGACCTGCCGCTCTGGCAGCAGTTCACCCAGTACTGCGGCAACGCGCTCACCGGTGACTTCGGCACCTCGTACCAGTTCCGTGCCCCGGTCATCGACAAGATCACCGAGGCGCTCCCCGCGACGCTGCTGCTCACCGGTACCGCGTTCGTGATCTACACGGTGATCGGCATCTGGCTGGGCTCCCGCTCCGCCTGGCGCAACGGCTCCTTCGGGGACCGCTTCCACACCGCGTTCGCGCTGACCCTCTACTCCGTACCGTCGTTCTGGCTCGGGCTGCTGCTGATCGTCACGCTCTCGGTCGGCATCGGCCCGATCCCGGGGCTCTTCCCGACCGGCGGCATGGAGTCCGGCGACTCGTCCGGCTTCGGGTACGTGCTGGACGTCGCCCACCACCTGGTGCTGCCCGTCGTCACGCTGGTGGCGGTCGAGTACGCCCGCACCCTGCTGGTGATGCGCTCCTCGCTGCTGGACGAGATGGGCGGCGACTACCTGACGACGGCCCGCGCGAAAGGGCTGCGGGACGACCAGGTCCGCCGCCGGCACGCGGTGCCGAACGCGATGCTGCCGACGGTGACGCTGCTCTTCGTCAACCTCGGCAACACGGTCGCCGGAGCGATCCTGGTCGAGACCGTGTTCTCCTGGCCGGGCCTCGGCGGCCTCTTCTACCAGGCGCTGAGCGTCCCCGACCTGCCGTTGGTGCAGGCGCTGTTCTTCGTCTTCGCCGCTGCGGTGATCCTGATGAACACCCTCGCCGACGTGCTCTATCCGCTCTTCGATCCCCGGGTGGGCCGATGACGACCTCGACGGACGCGCTGGGCCCGGGCAGCGGCCCGCGCGCACTGACGTGGACCCGCAGGCGGCGGGCCGCGGCCCGTTTCTGGGCGCAGTACCGGACGCACCGGGCCGGGATGGTGGGGCTCGGGGTGCTGGTGGTCATCGCCGTACTGGCACTGGCGGCCCCCCTGCTGGTGGGGACCGACTCCAAGAGCGTCACCCAGGCTCCCGGCGGACCGATGGAACCGCCGAGCGCGGAGTTTCCCCTCGGCACCGACCAGTTCGGCCGGAGTCTGCTGGCGCTGCTGCTCTGGGGCGCCCGGGTGTCGCTCACGGTAGGGCTGCTCGCGGCCTTCCTCTCGGTGGCCATCGGCACCCTGGTCGGCGTCACGGCGGGTCACTTCCGGGGCTGGTACGGGGCGGTCGCCATGCGGGTCACCGACTGGTTCCTGGTGATGCCGACGCTGGTGCTCGCCATCGCCCTGGCCACCGTGCTCTCGCGGTCGCTCTGGACGACGGTGCTGGCGATCGGTGTGACGACCTGGCCGACCACCGCCCGGCTGGTGCGCGCCCAGACGCTCTCGGTGGAGTCGCGCCCCTACATCGAGCGCTCCCGGGCGCTGGGCGGCGGACACGGCCACATCATGAGCCGCCACGTGCTGCCCAACGTGATGCCGATGGTCCTCGCCCAGGCCACTCTGGCGATCTCCACCGCCATCCTCACCGAGGCGACGCTCGCCTTCCTCGGGCTCGGCGACCCCACGATCGTCTCCTGGGGCGGCCTGCTCCAGGACGCCCGCGAGGCCGGGGCCGTCAGCTCGGGCGACTGGTGGTACCTCGCCCCGCCCGGAATCGCCATCGCGGTCGTCGCCCTCGCCTTCACCCTCTGCGGGCGGACCATCGAGTCGGTGCTCAACCCCAAGCTGGGGAGCGAACGTTGAGCGCCCCCGAAGAACGGACCAGCATGACAGCCACCGTCTTGGGCGGCCCCCTGCTGGAGGTGCGCGACCTCCACGTCACCTACGGCTCCGGGTCGTCGGCCGTACCCGCCGTACGCGGCGTGGACCTGCGGGTCGACGCCGGGCAGAAGCTCGGCATCGCCGGGGAGTCGGGCTGCGGGAAGTCGACGCTGGCGCTCGCGCTGCTGCGGCTGCTGCCCGCCTCGGCCACCCTGCGCGGCGAGATCCTCCTGGACGGAGAGGACGTCCTGACGATGAAATGGGGCCGCCTGCGGGCGGTCCGCTGGGCAGGGGCGTCCATCGTCTTCCAGGGAGCGATGCACTCCCTCAACGCGGTGCACCGCGTGGGCGACCAGATCGCCGAACCGATCCTGCTGCACCGACGGGCGACCCCGGCGGCCGCCCGGGTCCGTGCCGGCCAGCTGCTGGAGCAGGTGGGGCTGCCGGCGGCGAGGGCCGCCGCCTACCCGCACGAACTCTCGGGCGGCCAGCGGCAGCGGGTCATGATCGCCATGGCGCTCGCCTGCGACCCCCGGCTGATCGTCGCCGACGAACCGACCACCGCGCTCGACGTGATGATCCAGGCTCAGATCCTCCGGCTGATCGAACAACTCGTCGCCGACCAGGACCTCGGGCTCGTCATGATCAGCCACGACCTGGCGGTGCTCTCCGACACCTGCGACCGGCTCGCCGTGATGTACGCGGGCCGGGTCGTGGAGGAGGGTCCGGCCCAGGAGGTCTACCGGCACGCCCGGCACCCGTACGGGGCGGCGCTCTCCGCCGCCTTCCCGCGCATCGGCGACCCGGCCTCGCGGCACGCCCCGCGCGGGCTGCCCGGCGACCCGCCGGACCCGGCGGCGCTGCCCACGGGCTGCGCCTTCCACCCCCGGTGCTCGGCGGCGCTGGAGTCCTGCGCCGAGGAGGACCAGTGGCTGCGGGACGCCGGGCCGGGACGGCGCGCGGCCTGCGTGCTGGTGGGCCCGGCGGCTCCGGCGCCCGCCACGCGGCCCGCACCCGTCTCGCTCCCCGTCGTCGGGGCGGCGCCGGCCGAGCCCGCCGGGGACTCGGAGACGGGCACGAGCGAACCCGGAGCAGAGGAAGCGAGGAGCACCCCATGACGACCACCCCAGTGACGACCACTCCGCTGCTGAGCGCGCAGGAGCTGGAGGTCACCTTCCCCGGCCGCCGGGGGGCCGGACCCGCGCGGGCCGTGGACGGGGTGGCGCTCGACATCCGGCCCGGCGAGATCGTCGCCCTGGTGGGCGAGTCGGGATGCGGCAAGACGACGCTCGCCCGGTCGCTGCTGGGCCTGGTGGCACCGACCGCGGGCAGGATCACCTTCGAGGGACGGCCGCTCGACCCTTCGGCCCGGGCCATGAAGGCGTACCGCAAGCGCGCCCAACTGGTGCTCCAGGACCCCACCGGTTCCCTCAACCCCCGTCACACGGTGTACGACGCGGTGGCGGAGGGGCTGCGCATCCACGGCCACCGGGGGGACGAGCGGGCCGCGGTGGCCGGCGCACTGTCACGGGCCGGGCTGCGGCCGCCGGAACGCTTCTTCCTGCGTTACCCGCACGAGCTCTCGGGCGGCCAGCGCCAGCGAGTCGTCATCGCCGGGGCGCTGGTGCTGGAACCCGAACTCCTGGTGGCCGACGAACCGGTGGCGTCGCTCGACGCCTCGGTGCGCGGCGAGATCCTGGCGCTGCTGCTGCGGCTGCGCGACGAACTCGGTCTTTCCGCGCTGATCGTCACCCACGATCTGGGGCTCGCGTGGAACATCGCGGACCGGGTGGCGGTGATGTACCTCGGGCGGATCGTGGAGACCGGCGCGGTCGAGGAGATCCTGACGGCCCCCCGGCACCCGTACACCAGGGCGCTGCTCTCCGTGCTGCCGGAGGCGCCGGGTGAGCCGGTGGTGCTGGCCGGCGAGGCGCCGGATCCCTCGAACGTGCCGGGAGGATGCCGGTTCCACGTCCGGTGCCAGGTCTTCGCCTCGGGCGAGGCCGAGCGGGCGGGGGTGGCGGACGCCTGCCGTACGAAGGACCTGCCAGTGCTCGACGGCGGGGGCGCGGGACAGGTCGCCTGTCACTGGGCTCACGCGACCGCCGGGGAGGAACCGGCCGCGGCCCCGGCGTAGCTTCCCGCGGACGGGGCCGGGTACGGCGTCAGGCGCCGTGCTCGGCCTCGTACGCGGCGATCAGCTCGGTGCACCGCACGACGTCGGCGGCCATCGCCACCATCAGGTCGTCGACGGAGTCGAACCTCAGCATCCCGCGCACGTAGGCCAGGAAGTCCACCGCCGCGTGCATGCCGTACAGGTCCAGGCCGACCCGGCCGATGGCGTACGCCTCCACGGTCCGCTCGACCCCGTCGAACTGCGGGTTGGTGCCGACGGAGATCGCGGCGGGCATGCACTCGCCGTCGACGTCGAGCCAGCCCGCGTAGACGCCGTCGGCGGGGATCGCGCTGTGCGGGACCGTCTCGACGTTGGCGGTGGGGAAGCCGAGGTCACGGCCGCGCTGCGCGCCGCGCACCACGACGCCCTCGACCCGGTGCGGACGGCCCAGGATCTCGGCGGCCCCGGAGACGTCGCCCTCGGCGATCAGGCGGCGGGTGAGGGTGGAGGAGAACGGGAGGCCGCCGCCCGCCCCGCCGCTGACGAACAGGTCGACGACCTCGACGGTGTAGTCGTAGGTGCGGCCCAGCTCGGCGAGGAGTTCGACGTTGCCCGCCGCCTTGTGGCCGAACCGGAAGTTCGGTCCCTCGATCACGGTGCGCGCGTGCAGCCGGTCGACCAGCACCTTCACGATGAAGTCGGCGGGAGCGAGCTTCGAGAACTCCAGGGTGAACGGCAGGATGAGCAGCGCGTCGACGCCCAGCTCCGCCATCAGCTCCGCGCGGCGCAGGTGCGGGGCGAGCAGCGGTGGGTGGCTGCCCGGGCGGACGACTTCACTGGGGTGCGGATCGAAGGTCACGACGACCGACGGCACACCGAGCGCGCGGGCGCGTTCCACCGCCCTGCCGATGATCAGCTGGTGCCCTCGGTGCACCCCGTCGTAGGACCCGATGGTGACGACGCTGCGCCCCCAGTCCTCGGGGATGTCCTCCAAGCCGCGCCAGCACTGCACCGTGACCGCTCCTCGCCCGAACCTGTGTACGTGTGTGTGTCGATTACGCAGGTCTAAGACTGCCATGCTCGCGCCCCGCCGCCTGCATCGGCACCGTCATCGTGCGCCGGGAGGCCGCCAGTCGCTCCAGGGCCGCTCGGGCTTCCGCCCCCAGCACGGCCGCCCACTCCTCGGGGGCGGCGGCCAGCCACCGGCAGACCATCGCCGCGAAACCCGGCACGACGGAGGCGAGTTCGACCAGCTCGCGGTCGAACCGGCCGGCTCCCTCCTCCGAGCGGACGAGCAGCGTCCCGGTCCGGTGGACCAGCGCCCGGGTACGGGGCTCGGGACGCCTCGCCGAACCGGTCGCGGCCGCCCGGAGCAGGGCGTGCAGCACCTCGGGGTCGCCTCCGGTGGCCTGCTCGTACTCCATCAGCGTCTCCAGCAGCTCGGCCCGGGCGGGGCGGGACGCGGGACTCCCCCCGCAGGCGAGCGTCCGGGCCAGCGCCGCGCGGACCGGGGCGGGCGCGGGCGGGTCCCGCAGCAGCGAGGCGACCAGGGGCAGCAGCAGCGCCCGGGCGGCGGCGCCCTGCTCCAGCCGCAGCTCCACCAGGGCGGCGACCGGCGCGCCACCGTCACCGGAGCCCCCGGCGTGCCGGAGGTAGGTGCGGACGAGCCCGGCGGTGTGCAGGGAGAGCGCCGGAAGGTCGAGGGCGGCCAGCTCGACGAGCGTCTCGCCGGCCTCCCCGCCCGGGCCGGACAACCGGGCGCGGAGCGCGGCCAGCACGGGCTCCGGGAACGCGGGCAGTGCCTCGGCGACCAGGTCGGTCGGCACCCCGGGCGCACCTTGGGCGTAGGCCCGCAGCGCCTGCGGCAGCCACCGCTCCCGGGTCTCCGGGTCGCGGACGAGCAGGGCGAGGGCCGGGCCGTGCAGCGGGGCGTCCTCGGTACGGCCCAGCAGGGCGAGGGCGGCGGCCCGCACCAGGGCACGGTCCTCGGCCGTCCCGGCGCGGCCGAGCACGGCGGCGGCGTGGCGCGCGGCGGCCGTACGGCGCTCGGGGCGTTCGTCGTCCCGGGCCCAGCGCGCGACGGCGCGGCACAGGGTGCCGGGCGTGTCCTCGGCGAGGTCGCCGAGGAGTTCCTCGGCGCGTGGGTGCGGGGTGTCCACCAGCGCCTCGGCGAGATCGTCCGGGTCGAGGTCCCGGTGGGCGTGGAGCAGCGCCTGTGCGGCGGAGGCCACCGTGGGCCCTCCCGGGGCCGGGACGTCCCCGGCCGCGGCGTGCAGCGGGCGCTCGTCCGTGAACCAGCCGCAGAGCATCCGCCGCACCGGCGCCGGGTCCTCCGTCAGCAGCCGGCCCACCGCGTCGAGGAAGCCCTCCCCGCCGTCCCGGGCCGCCACGAGGCCGTCCCGCGCCGCGTCCCCGCCGTGCGCCCCCGCTCCGCCGCCGTGCCGCACGGCGAGCACGGCGTCCCGCACCGTGAGCCCGCTGTCCCGCACGGTGAGCCCGGTGGCCCCGTCGACGGGCACCAGGGCACGCAGCAGCTCGATCCGGTCCTCGACGGGGAGCCCCAGCCGCCGCCAGAACCAGGGAGCGAACGCGGCGAAGGTCCCCTCCCCCACGGCTCCCCCCGATGCGGTGTCGTGGACGATCCGCCCGGCGAGCACCCGCAGCACCCCGGCGTACGGACGGGCATCGGTGATCCTGAGCAGGGTCTCGCGCAGCAGCCGGGCCGCCCACCACGCCGCGTCCTCGTGGCCGGGACGGGAGGGGCGGCCGTCCCGCACGCGGGCGCCCAGCCGGTCCAGCGCCTCGATCAGGTCGGCCATGCGGTGCGCCAGCGCGGCGTCGCCCTGGCGCCGGCCGGTCAGCAGCATCGCCCGGACGACCGGCCCGATGCGGTGGCGGGGCACGGGGAGGTGGTGCGGGGGTGCGGGGTCGCCCTCCGGGCCGGGGGCCGGGGCCGGGCCGTCCTCGGTGTGCCAGCGGTGCACCAGGAAGCCCAGGGCCGCGTCCAGGTCGAGGTGGGCTCCCTGCACCCAGTCGCCGAGGTCCTCGTGGGCGAAGCGGTAGCCCTCACCGGCCGGGACGAGGAGACCCTCGGTCAGGACTGCGGCGGCCCACCCGGTGCGCCGGGGGAAGAGTTCCTCGAAGGCCTCCCGGCCCAGCTCTCCCTGGCCGGGGCCCAAGCACCGGCGGGCCGCCTCGTGCACCTGGCCCGCCACGCGCGCGGCGAGCCTGCGCACGGCGGTGCCGCCCATGGGCGGGTCTGCCGGCGCGGCGATCCGGACGGCCACCCGGGCGCAGGTCAGATCGAGGTGGGCGGCGTAGACGTCCTCGGTGTCCGGGGTGCCCGGCACGTCGGGCGGCAGCACCGCGCGGAGTTCGGCGAGGAGCCGCAGGGTCAGCGGGTGCCGGTCGTGGCCGGGTGCGACGGCGCCGTCCCCGATGCCGTACCGCTCCCGGACCCGGGCCGCCTGCGCCGTGGTGAGTTCCGCGAGCGCCACGGCGGGCGGGAGGCCCACGGCGGGGCGCGCGGGGTGGTGGAGGACCCCCGGCGGGTACAGACCTCCCACCGCCTCCCAGTGTTCGGGGCGGCAGGCGACCACCATGCGGGCCTCGTGCGCCCGGAGCCAGCCCGCGGTGGCGGCGGTCCACCCCGCCAGGTGGTGGACGAGCACGGGCGGCATCTCCTCGGGCCCGTCCAGGAGGACGAGGAGCGGGCGGCCGGCGGACGCGGCGAGGGCGGCCACCCGCTCCGGAGTCGCACCGGCCGCCTCCTCGGAGCCGTGCTGACGGCCCGCCGCGCCCTCGATGCGGGCGGAGCGCTCCAGGGTCCGGGCGACGGCGTCGGCCACCGAGCGGTCGTCGGACCGCAGGTCGGCGCCGCGCAGCCAGAGGGTGGGCGCGCGGACCCCGGCCTCCGCGCGGCGGGCGGCGAGGGCGGCGAGTTCGGTGGTGCGGCCGGAGCCGGGCACGCCGACCAGGCCGAGGACGGTGGCCGTACCGCGCTCGAAGGCGGCGAACTCCTCGGTGACGTCCTCGCGTTCCACCGGCGGGGGGCTCTGGTCGGCGGAGCGGGCCGTGCCGACCGAGGCGGCGGTGAGCCGGCAGGCACCGGCCAGGTTGAGGTCGGGGCCGTAGCCGGGAACGGTGCGGGCGTTGCGGGCGAGGAGCTCGTCGAAGGGGCCGTGGTCGCCGGGGCGCAGCGGCACCGCGAGCCCGGCCGCCTCGTGCCCGGCGCGCAGGGCGGTGCAGAGCACCCCGAGGACGGCCCCGGTGTGGGGATCGGTGACGGGCCCGCCGACGGCGGCTCCGCCGGAGCGCAGCGCGTCGCGGCCGTCGGTGCCGACCGCGAGTTCCAGCGCGGTGGGCACCGGGTACGCGCGGCCGTCGCGTGGGGTGTAGGTGGCCGCGGTGGTGCCGAGGACGCGGGCCTGGCGGATGCCGTGGGCGGCGATGTGGACGTACGCGCCCGGCTCCGCCCGGTCGGGGGCGGCGATCGGCAGGGGGTCGAGGCCCAGGGCGGCGGTGCCCTCGGTGCGCAGCAGGGCGAGGCCGAGGGAGGGCAGCGCGACGGCGTCACCGGGGCCGACGGGGCAGGGTGCGCCCCCGGGCCCGTGCAGGAGGAGGTGTCCCCCGCGCGTCAGGGTGTCGAGGACCTGGTGGCTCGTCACGACGGTGCCGCGGTCGTCGGCCAGGAACCCGGTGCCCCGGGGCCGGCCGGCCTGGTCGCAGATCCTCACCAGCGTCGTCCGATCCCCGCTCCTCATGGTCAGAAGGTAGGCGGGCGAAGGTGCCCGTACGGGCCGGAACGGGTGAATGCGCCCTCTCGCGCCCCTGCTTCACTCCGAGCGCCCGTCCATTGGGGGGAGTTCGGGGGCCGAAATGGACAGGGTGCTCGGCGGAGGGGGGTTCGTGGGGCGTGGGAAGCGAGGGGGTCCGCTCCACGACAGCGGCCCGCTTCCCGGTCGGTGGTTACCGACCGGGAAACGGGCCGTGCGGGGGACCGGGTGGGACGGGTGCCCGGCCGCTCCCCGAGGACGGGCCGGCACTCGCCCTCAGGCGAAGACGGCGAGGCTCTTGGCCTTGCCCTTCTCCTCCTCCACCAGCACCAGGAAGGCGCCGTCCGGTCCGAAGACCGCGACCGGACCCGGCGGGTAGGAGGGCATGTCCAGCCGGACGCCGTTGAGCAGCAGCTTGGCCCGCTTCTCGTCCACGTCCCAGCGCGGGAACGCCGACCCGGCGGCCTCGGCGACCGGCATCACCGCCAGCTTCTCCTGGTGCTGCTCCAGCGTCCGGGCGGCGTCGATGCCGTACGGGCCGACCCGTGTGCGGCGCAGCGCGGTCAGGTGTCCGCCGACGCCGAGTCCGGCGCCGAGGTCCCGGGCCAGGGCCCGGATGTACGTCCCCGAGGAGCAGACGACGGAGACGACCAGGTCCCTGACCGGGGTGCCGTCTTCCGCGACCGCCTCACGGACGTCGTAGACGCGGAACGAGGAGACCGTCACCGGACGGGCCGGGATCTCGAACTCCTCGCCGCCGCGCACCCGCGCGTACGACCTCTTGCCGTCGATCTTGATGGCGCTGACCTTCGACGGGACCTGCATGATCGGCCCGCTCAGCGCGGCGACACCGGCGTCGATGCCCTCACGGGTGACCCGGGAGGCGTCCGTGGACGAGGTGATCTCGCCCTCGGCGTCGTCGGTGACGGTGTCCTGGCCGAGCCGGATCGTCCCGAGGTACTCCTTCTCGGTGAGCGCGAGGTGGCCGAGCAGCTTGGTGGCCCGTTCCACGCCGAGCACCAGCACCCCGGTCGCCATCGGATCCAGCGTGCCGGCGTGGCCGACGCGGCGGGTCCGGGCGATGCCGCGCATCTTGGCGACGACGTCGTGCGAGGTGAAGCCGGACGGCTTGTCGACGATGACAAGGCCGTCCGGCGTCTTGATCTGCTCTGTCATGCGGAGGTGTCGTCCTCGTCCTCCGGCTTGCGGTACGGGTCGGCGCCACCGGCGTACGTGGCGCCCGAGGACGCCTCCCGCACCTTGGCGTCCAAGGCCCGCGCCCGGTCGAGGAGGTCCTCGATCGCCTGGGCGTTCTCCGGCAGGGCGTCCGCCACGAAGGCGAGGGTGGGGGTGAACTTCGTCCCCGCCGCCGCCCCGACCGCCGAACGCAGCACGCCCTTGGCGCTCTCCAGGCCCGCCGCCGCGCCCGCCCGGTCCTCGTCGTCGCCGTAGACCGTGTAGAAGACCGTGGCCTCCCGCAGGTCACCGGTGACGCGGGTGTCCGTGATCGTCACGTGGGTACCCAGCCGGGGGTCCTTGATCCCGCGCTGCAGTTTCTCGGCGACCACCTGCTGGATGAGGTCCGCCAGCTTCTTCGCCCGCGCGTTGTCGGCCACTGGTCCGTCTCCTTCTGCCTTGCTCAATCGTCTTCGTCGCTGTGCAGCCGCCGCCGTACGGACAGCAGCTCCACTTCCGGCCGGCCGGCGACGAGTCGCTCGCACCGGTCCAGCACGTCTGTGAGGTGCCGGGTTTCCCCGGAGACCACGGCGAGGCCGATTTCGGCCCTGCGATGGAGGTCTTGATCGCCCGTCTCCGCCACGCTCACCGCGAACTTGCGCTGGAGCTCGGCGACGATCGGCCGGACGATGGAACGCTTCTCCTTCAACGACCGTACGTCGCCGAGGAGGAGATCGAAGGACAGAGTGCCCACATACATGGATGCCCGGATGTCCCGCCGGTGCGGGTTCGCGTCCTGCTCACGCGTGGCAGGAACACCAGAACCGTACCGGAACGGCCGGGGCCGGTCGACGGGAATTCCCACCCGTCGACCGGCCCCGACTGTTGAGGTACGGATCAGCCTCGCGGCTTCTCGCGCATCTCGTACGTCGCGATGACGTCGTCGATCTTGATGTCGTTGAAGTTTCCGAGGTTGATACCGCCCTCGAAGCCTTCGCGGATCTCGGTGACATCGTCCTTGAAGCGGCGCAGACCGGAGATGTTGAGGCTCTCCGCGATGACCTTGCCGTCGCGGAGCAGGCGCGCCTTGGTGTTGCGCTTGACCTCGCCGGACCGGACCAGGACACCGGCGATGTTGCCCAGCTTGGACGAGCGGAAGACCTCACGGATCTCCGCCGTACCGAGCTCGACCTCTTCGTACTCCGGCTTGAGCATGCCCTTGAGGGCCGCTTCGATCTCTTCGATCGCCTGGTAGATGACCGAGTAGTACCGGACGTCCACGCCTTCGCGCTCGGCCATCTGCTGCGCGCGCCCTGCGGCACGCACGTTGAAGCCGATCACGATGGCGTCGGAGCCGGTCGCCAGGTTGATGTCCGACTCGGTGACCGCACCCACACCGCGGTGCAGGATCCGGATGTCGACCTCGTCGCCGACGTCGAGCTGGAGCAGCGAGGACTCGAGAGCCTCCACCGAACCGGACGCGTCGCCCTTGATGATGAGGTTGAGTTCCTGGACCAGACCGGCCTTGAGCGCCTCGTCGAGGTTCTCCAGGGAGAACCGGACACCCTTGCGGGCGAAGTTGGCGTTGCGCTCGCGGGCCGCACGCTTCTCGGCGATCTGCCGGGCCGTGCGGTCCTCGTCGACGACCAGGAAGTTGTCGCCGGCACCCGGGACGTTGGTGAGACCGAGGACGAGGACGGGGGTCGAGGGACCCGCTTCCTCGACGTTCTCGCCCTTGTCGTCGAGCATGGCGCGGACTCGGCCGTAGGCGTCGCCCACGACCATCGTGTCGCCGACCCGCAGCGTGCCTCGCTGCACCAGGACGGTGGCGACGGCACCGCGGCCGCGGTCGAGGTGGGACTCGATCGCGATGCCCTGCGCGTCCTGCTCCGGGTTGGCCCGCAGGTCGAGCGAGGCGTCGGCGGTGAGGACGACGGCTTCCAGCAGGGATTCGATGTTGAGACCCTGCTTGGCGGAGATGTCGACGAACATGGTGTCGCCGCCGTACTCCTCGGCCACCAGCCCGAACTCGGTGAGCTGACCGCGCACCTTGACCGGGTCGGCACCTTCGACGTCGATCTTGTTGACCGCGACCACGATCGGCACGTCGGCCGCCTTGGCGTGGTTCAGCGCCTCGATCGTCTGGGGCATCACACCGTCGTTGGCCGCCACCACGAGGATCGCGATGTCGGTCGACTTCGCACCACGTGCACGCATGGCGGTGAACGCCTCGTGACCCGGGGTGTCGATGAAGGTGATCTTCCGGTCCTCGCCGTTGACCTCGGCGGAGACCTGGTAGGCACCGATGTGCTGGGTGATGCCGCCGGCCTCGCCCGCGACGACGTTCGTCTTGCGGATCGCGTCCAGCAGTCGGGTCTTACCGTGGTCGACGTGACCCATGACGGTCACGACCGGCGGACGGGCGATGAGTGCTTCCTCGCCGCCCTCGTCCTCGCCGAACTCGATGTCGAAGGACTCGAGCAGCTCGCGGTCCTCCTCCTCCGGGCTGACGATCTCGAGGACGAAGTTCATCTCGTCCGCGAGGAGTCGCAGCGTCTCGTCGGAGACGGACTGCGTGGCGGTGACCATCTCGCCGAGGTTCATCATCACGCCGACGAGCGACGCCGGGTTGGCGCCGATCTTCTCCGCGAAGTCGGTGAGGGAGGCACCGCGCGACAGACGGACGGCCTGCCCGTTGCCGCGGGGCAGCATGACGCCGCCGACCGACGGGGCCTGCATGGCCTCGTACTCCTGGCGCCTCTGCCGCTTCGACTTGCGACCACGACGCGCCGGACCGCCGGGACGGCCGAACGCACCCTGTGTGCCACCGCGGCCACCGGGGCCGCCGGGACGACCGCCGAAGCCGGGACGACCGCCGAAGCCGCCGCCACCGCCACCGGGACGACCGGCACCGCCGCCGCCACCGGGACCGGCCGGACGGCCGGCGAAGCCGCCACCGCCGCCGCCACCGGGACGACCCGCGAAGCCGCCGCCGCCACCGGGACGACCGGCACCGCCGGCGCCGCCGGGACGACCCGCACCACCGGTGCCGGGACCACGGCCACCGCCGGGGCCACCGCCGGGACGCGGACCCGCGGCGGGACGCTGCGGCATCATGCCGGGGTTGGGACGGTTACCGGCGGGGGCGCCGGGACGCGGAGCCTGCGGGCGGGGCATCCCGCCCGGGCTCGGACGTGCGCCGCCCTGGGCACCCTGCGGACGCGGGGCGCCACCGGGACCACCGGTGTTGCCCTGGGGGCGCGGAGCGCCGGGGCGCTCCTGACCACCGGGGCGCGGGGCACCGCCGGGACGGGGCGCCTGGGGGCGCGCCATGCCGGTGGTACCGCCGGAGGTGAAGGGGTTGTTGCCCGGACGGGGACCGGCCGGACGTGCGCCGCCGGGGCGCGGGGCGCCCTGACCGGCGGGACGCGCGGGGCGGTCGCCGCCACGCTCGCCACCGCGCTCGGGGCGGCTGTCGCGCTGGCCGCCGTCACGCTGACCGCCGGCCGGAGCCGGACGGGCGGGGCGGGGGCCCGGGGTGGCACCCGCGGGACGCGCGGCCTGGGGCTGCTGCGGCGCGGCCGGCTGGGCCGGCTCCGGCGCCGAGAACTCGGCGGCGGGGACCGGGGTCACCGGGGCGGGACGGGGTGCCGGACGCGGACCCGGGCGGGGGCCGGCCGACGGTGCGGCGGAAGCCGCGGGGGCGCTGGTCTCAGGCGCGGCGGCCGGCTTGGGAGCCGGTGCGCCGGGCTTGGGGCCGGCGGGACGTGCCGCAGCGGCCGGGGAGGGCGCCGCGGGCTTGGCGGGGGCGGCCTTGCGAGGCGCTCCCGGCTTGGCAGCGGACTTGCCGGCGTTGCCGCCGGGCCCCTGCAGTGCGTCAGTCAACTTGCGTACAACCGGCGCCTCGATCGTCGAGGACGCCGAACGGACGAATTCACCGAGTTCTTGGAGCTTGGCCATGACGACCTTGCTCTCGACGCCGAACTCCTTGGCGAGTTCGTATACCCGGACCTTAGCCACATCGCTCCTTTTAGGTCCGGGTTACCGCCGGACCGTCGCTACTTCATGGGCGTACTCATCGCGTACTCATCGAGTGCTCATCGCAATCTCGACCTACTTCCAACTCGCGAGGTACCTGACCGCACGGGGACCCGTGCCGTTCACTTGTCTTGCGGTGTCACCCGCTCGACGAACCGCTGCAACGCGGAGGTGTCGAACGGCCCCTTGGCCTTGAAGGCCCGGGGGAAGGCCCGGCGGCGGACCGCCAGGTCGAGACAGACGGAGGCGGGGTGCAGATAAGCACCCCGGCCGGGCAGCGTACCGCGTGGATCAGGGGTACACGCTCCCTCGTCCACCACGATGCGCAGCAGCTCGCTCTTGACCGCTCGCTCCCGGCATCCCACACAGGTGCGTTCGGGACAAGCGCGGGCTTGCGTCCGGCCAGACACGGCTAAGTCTACCTCCCCGCGCCGACCTCACCCCTTGGGGGCAAAAATCGAACGGATGTTGTCGTGATCTCAGCGGACTCCCGCCTCGATCTATTCCTCGTTCCGGCCCCGGCCGGAACGGGCGGCGCCGTCCGCAGCCACGGCCGCCGGGGCTCCCGGCAGCCGTGCGGTGGACCGCCGTCAGCCGCGCTCCGACCGCTCCCGGGCCCGCTCGGCCCGCTCGCGGTCGGCGACGTCGCGCTCCTCGTCGGTCTCGGTGTCCGGGCGGATGTCGATGCGCCAGCCGGTGAGCCGGGCGGCCAGACGGGCGTTCTGCCCCTCCTTGCCGATCGCCAGCGAGAGCTGGTAGTCGGGCACGGTCACACGGGCGGAGCGGGCGCCGAGGTCGACGACCTCGACCTTGCTCACCCGGGCGGGGGACAGGGCGTTGGCGACCATCTCGGCCGGGTCGTCGGACCAGTCCACGATGTCGATCTTCTCACCGTGCAGCTCGGCCATGACATTGCGCACACGGCCGCCCATCGGGCCGATGCAGGCGCCCTTGGGATTGATGCCGGACCGGGTGGAGCGGACCGCGATCTTGGTGCGGTGGCCGGCCTCGCGGGCGATGGCGCAGATCTCGACGGAACCGTCGGCGATCTCCGGGACCTCCAGCGCGAAGAGCTTCTTCACCAGGTTGGGGTGGGTCCGCGACAGCGTCACGGACGGGCCCCGGACACCCTTGGCCACGCGCACGACGTAGGTGCGCAGCCGCAGGCCGTGGGTGTACTCCTCGCCCGGGACCTGCTCCTGCACCGGCAGGATCGCTTCGAGCTTGCCGATGTCGACCAGGACGTTGCGGGGGTCCTTGCCCTGCTGGACCACGCCGGTGACGACGTCGCCCTCGTGCCCGGCGTACTCGCCGAAGGTGCGGTCGTCCTCCGCGTCGCGCAGCCGCTGCAGGATGACCTGCTTGGCGGTGGTCGCCGCGATCCGGCCGAAGCCGGACGGGGTGTCGTCGAACTCCTTGGCCTCCTGGCCTTCTTCCAGGTCGGCCGGGTCCTCCGTGGCCCAGACGGTGACGTGGCCGTTGGCGTCCAGCTCCACGCGTGCGCGGCGGTAGCTGCCGTCGGTGCGGTGGTACGCGATGAGGAGGGCCGACTCGATCGCCCCGACGAGCACGTCGAACGGGATTCCCTTGTCCTGCGCCAAGCCCTTCAGAAGCTTCACATCGATGTCCACGGCTACGCCTCCTCTTCCTTCTTGTCCTTGCGGTTGAATTCGATCTCCACGCGCGCCTTGTCGATCTCGGCGAAGGCGATCCGGCGGGAGGTGGGCTTGCGGCCCTTGACTCCCGGGACCTCGAGGTCGAGGCCCTCGTCGTCGGCCTCCAGGATGCGGGCGATCAGCTCGCCGGCGCCCGCATCGGCGGTCAGGGTGAACTTGACCAGCCGGCCGGTGGCGCGGACGTAGTGGCGGTGCTCGGTCAGCGGGCGGTCGGCGCCCGGCGAGCTCACTTCCAGGACGTACTCGTCCTCGCCCATCGCGTCGGTCTCGTCGAGCTTCGCGGAGAGGGAGCGGCTCAGTTCGGCGCAGGTGTCGAGTTCGACGCCGTCGTCCGAGTCGACGACGATCCGCAGTACCCGGCGGCGGCCGGCCCGGGACACCTCGATCTCCTCGAGGTCGAGCTGCGATGCGGCGACGAGCGGTTCGAGCAGCCCGCGCAGCCTCTCGCTCTGGTTGGTGCTCATCCGGGTGACTCCTCGGCCGCGTCTGCTGTTGTGGGGATCGTCGTGCGTCAGGACAAAGGGTATCCGGTCCCGGGGGGTGTTGCCGTCCCCGGGCCGCCCTCGCGCGGGTACGCTCACGTGCGGTGATCACTTCAGAACAGATCTTGTCAGGATCTGTCAAGGCCCGGAGGAGAACAGTGCGGCGCACGGGGACGACGCGCAGGGGGGCGCTCACCGCCGCCGGGGCGCTCGCGGCGGGAGGCCTCCTGACCGGCTGCGACGGCGGGGCACGGCCGGCTGCCGAGCGGCCCGGCAGCGCACGGGCCGTCCGGACGACCCCGGAACAGCGGCTGCGTACGGCTTCCGTGCGGACCAGCGCCGCCCTGCTCGCACGGTACGACGAGGTCGCCGCCGCCCACCCCGCTACCGCGGCCGGCCTGGCCCCCCTGCGGATCGCCGTGCGGCAGCACACCGAGGCGCTCGCCGAGGGCGCCGCGCCCGCCCCGACGAGCCCCGCGCCGACGGTCTCCGCGAGCCCTTCGGCCACGACCGAGGCGGTGCGCGACCCGGGGGATCCCCGTGCGACCCCGTCCGGCGACGCACGGGGAGCCCTGAAGGAGCTCGCGGCCGAGGCGCGACGGGCCTGCGACGCCCACACCGCGTCGCTGCTGGAGGCGGAGCCCGAACTGTCCCGGCTGCTGGCCTCCGTCGCCGCGGCCTGCGGGGTGCACGCCTACCTGCTGACCGAACTGGCCAAGGAGACCCCCGCATCATGACGGCCCAGGCACTGAAGGCGGCCCAGGCCGCCCTGGCGGCGGAGCACGCGGCCGTCTACGGCTACGGCGTCGTCGGCGCACGGACCACCGGGAGCCGCCGTTCCGAGGCGACGAGCGCCTACCACGCGCACCGCGCCCGCCGCGACGCGCTGGCCCGGGCGGTGCGGGACCTGGGCGGTGTCCCGGTGGCGGCGGACGCCGCGTACGCTCTGCCGTTCGCGGTGCGTGACGGGGCCGCGGCGCTCCGGCTGGCGGCCCTCCTGGAGGACGGCGTCTCGGGCGCCTGCTCCGACCTCGTACGGGCCACGGAGGGCAGCGCCCGGCGGGACGCCGCGCTCGCCCTGCGGGAGGCCGCCGTGCGCGCGGCCCGCTGGCGGGGCTCCGCCACCGCCTTCCCGGGGCTAGCGGAGCGGGCCGGCCGGGTGGGGACCGCGTCCTCGCCTCCCCCGGAGGCCGCCGGCGCAGCCGGGACGGACTGAAACGGGCTCTGAAAGGTACAAGGCAGGTATGGGTTTCGAACCGCCGCAGCGTCTGGCGCGAGCGCTGGACGAGCAGTACGGGAAGGCCGTGGCCGAGGGCTGGCTGGGTTCGCTCGGCGCGCTCGTGGAGGCGGAGCTGTCCGCCGGCGGCCGGGACCTCACTGTCGACCGGGTGGCCGCACCCGGCGGGCGTACCAGCGTGGTCCTGCTGGTCCGCCGGGCGGACGGCGTCCCCGCCGCGCTGAAGATCGCCCCGCCCGGGGCGGCGCCGGAGGCCGAACGGGCCGCGCTGGCCCACTGGAACGGCTGGGGTTCGGTGCGTCTCCTGGAGACGGGCGGTGAAGCGGCGCCCGGTGACGGGATGCTGCTGGAACGGCTGCACCAGGAGGTGTCGCTGCGTTCGCTGCCGGAGGCCAAGGCGCTGCTGGAGGCGGCGGGCACCCTCCGCAGGCTCTGGGTCCGACCGCCCGAGGGGCACATCTTCGAGACGGTCGCGGAGCGGACCGGGCGGCGCACCTCCGCGATGCGGGAGTTCGCCGCCGCCGACCCGGAGCTGGCCCCCCTCGTGGAGGCGGCGCTGACGGTCCGCGAGGAGCTGGTCGCGGACCCCGCCGAGGAGCTGCTGCTGCACGGCAACTTCCGCCAGAGCAAGGTGTTGTCGGGCGAGCGGGCCCCCTGGCTGACGGTCGGGCCGGAGCCGCTGGTGGGCGAGCGCGCCTACGACCTGGCGCGGCTGGTGCGCGACCGGGTGGAGGATCTGATCGCCTCGCCCGGCGGACCGGCGACCGCCCGCCGCCGGGTGCGCAAGCTCGCGGACTCGCTGGAGGTCGGCCAGGAGCGGCTGCACGGGTGGACGCTGTTCCGGGCGGTCGAGTCGGGCACGAGGGCGCTGGCCGAGGGGCGGCGGCAGACGGGCGAGATGTCACTGGAGTTCGCCGGCTGGCTCTGACCCGCTCCCTTTCGTATCCACGGGAAGACCCCCGCGCACCGGGTGCGCGGGGGTCTTCCCGTGGGCGGGGGCCGGGAGGTCAGCCCAGGTCGGCGGCGATGCGGGCGATCGCCTCGTCGACGGTCAGCTCCTCGCGCTCACCGGTGCGGCGGTCCTTGAGTTCGACGACGCCCTCGGCGGAGCGGCGGCCGGCGACGAGGATGGTCGGCACGCCGATGAGTTCGGCGTCGGTGAACTTCACGCCCGGGGAGACCCCGGCGCGGTCGTCGACCAGCACCCGGGCGCCCGCCGCCTTCAGCTTCTCCGAGACCTCCAGGGCCAGCTCGGTCTGGAGCGCCTTGCCGGCGGCGACCACGTGCACGTCGGCCGGGGCGATCTCGCGGGGCCAGCACAGGCCCTTGTCGTCGGCGGTCTGCTCGGCGAGGGCGGCCACCGCACGGGAGACGCCGATGCCGTAGGAGCCCATCGTGACGCGGACCGGCTTGCCCTGCTGGCCGAGGACGTCGAGCTGGAAGATGTCGGCGTACTTGCGGCCGAGCTGGAAGATGTGGCCGATCTCGATGGCGCGGTCGACCTGGAGGCCGGTGCCGCACGCGGGGCACGGGTCACCCGCCTGCACGACGACGACGTCGAGGTAGTCGTCCACCTCGAAGTCGCGGCCCACGACGACGTTCTTCGCGTGCTTGCCGTCCTTGTTGGCGCCGGTGATCCAGGAGGTGCCGGCGGCGACCCGGGGGTCGGCGATGTAGCGGACCTTCTCCAGGCCCTGCGGACCGACGTAACCGCGCACCAGGTCGGGCCGGCCCACGAAGTCCTCGGCGGTGACGAGCTCGACGACGGCGGGGGCGAGGTGCTCGCCCAGCTTGCCGAGGTCGACCTCACGGTCACCGGGGACGCCCACGGCGACGATCTCGCCGTCGACCTTGACCAGGAGGTTCTTCAGCGTGGCGGAGGCCGGGACGCCGAGGTGGGCGGCGAGGGTCTCGATGGTCGGGGTGTCCGGGGTGTCCAGCTCCTCGACCGGGCCGTGCGCGGAGCCGTCCACCGCGGTGGCCTTGAAGGTGACGGCCTCGGTGTTGGCGGCGTAGTCGCAGTTCGGGCAGTCCACGAAGGTGTCCTCGCCGGCGGGCGCGGGGGCGAGGAACTCCTCGGAGGCGGAGCCGCCCATGGCGCCGGAGACGGCGGAGACGATGCGGTGGTCGAGGCCGAGGCGCTCGAAGATCCGGATGTAGGCGGCGCGGTGCAGCTGGTACGCCTCGGCCAGGCCCTCGTCGGTGGTGTCGAAGGAGTACGAGTCCTTCATCTGGAACTCGCGGCCGCGCAGCACACCGGCACGGGGGCGCGCCTCGTCGCGGTACTTCGTCTGGATCTGGTAGAGGATGACCGGCAGGTCCTTGTAGGACGAGCACATGTCCTTGACGACCTGGGTGAAGATCTCCTCGTGGGTCGGGCCGAGGAGGTAGTCGGCGCCCTTGCGGTCCTTGAGCCGGAAGAGCAGGTCGCCGTACTCGTCGTACCGGCCGCTCGCCTCGTACGCCTCCTTGGGCAGCAGGGCGGGGAGCAGCACCTCCTGGCCGCCGATGGCGTCCATCTCCTCGCGGACGACGCGGGTGATGTTCTCCAGGACCTTCTTGCCGAGCGGCAGCCAGGACCAGATGCCTGCGGCGGTGCGGCGGACGTAACCGGCCCGGACGAGCAGCTTGTGGTTGAGCGTCTCGGCGTCCGCCGGGTCGTCGCGCAGTGTCTTGATCATCAATCGGGACATGCGCTGGACCTGGGCCATGATGAACTCCTGCTCGACTGTGTCTTCCGGGGGGACGCCCCCGGACCCCCGAAGGTGATGGGCCCGAGATTAGCCGGGCGGCGGGTGCGGGCGGAAATCCATTCAGATTCCGCGCCGCAGCGGCAGCGGGGCTCCCATCACGGCGTACGGCAGCGGTGCGCTGGGGAAGACGACCTGGCGGGCGAGGTCGCGGTAGCCGAGAGCGCGGTAGAGCCCCCGGGCGGGGCTGTCGGTGTCGATGGCCGACAGGATGGAGCGCGGCTCGGCTGCGGCGTCGGTCAGCCTGGTGATGAGCGCCCGGCCGATGCCGTGCTGCTGGGCGTCGGGGTGGACGTGGAGTTCGGTGATGACGAAGGACTCGTCGAGCCACTCCTCGCTCCCGGTCGCGCGGAGGTAGGGCTCCACCACCCCCGACCACCAGTGGGCGCGGTCGTTGGGCAGTCCGTAGACGAAGCCGAGCAGTCGCCCCGAGGGGTCGGTGGCGCCCAACGCCCGGGCGCCGGGCAGGGTGAGGTGGCGCAGCACGATCTGCCGGCGTACGGCGATCTCGCCGGGTCCGAGTCCGAAGGCGACGGCCTGTACCTGGAGCGCCTCGTCCACGCGGGAGGCGAGGTCGAGCGGCCCGATCAGGGGTGGTTCGCTGAGGTCTCCGGGAAAGCGCGGCATGGCACCGGAGACTACTCCGGCCGGCGGGCGCGGTGTCGGGCGGTCGCTGCCAGACCGGGGCGGGTGCCCTCCCACGAGGGCGGGCACCCGAGGGTCCTTCAGTGCGCCGGGGCGGCGGTCCCCTTGGCGAGGGGGAGCTTCTCGCCTGCTTCGACCGGCAGGTGGAGCCGGTTCTGCCGGGGCGGCATCGGGCAGTTGTACTGGTCGGAGAAACCGCAGGGCGGCACGAAGGCGCGGTTGAAGTCGAGGAGGACCCGGTCGCTCCCGGTCTCGTGCGGGACGAAGAGGAAGCGGCCCGCGCCGTAGGTGGTGCGGCCGTTGGTGGGGTCGCCGAAGACCAGCAGCAGGGTGCCGTCGTCGTCGAAGGCGCTCAGTGTGTAAGCGGTGCCGTCCAGGGTCAGGGCGATGTCCCCGGGGACGACCAGGTCGCGGGTGCCGCCGTTGTCCCGGATGTGTTCGAACGCGACCTTGCGGGCGCCCTCCACCGGCGTGTACGCGGCTTCGAGCACCCAGGCGGGGTCGTACGGGAAGGTGTCGATCCGGTCGAAGGAGCGGATCGCGGGGGCCTCGGCGTCCCAGAAGCGCAGGAAGGGTGCGGGGGCACCGGTGACGGGTTCCGTCCGCTCCACGACCGTCACCGTGACGCTGTCCGGCAGACCCGCTCCGGCCGCCGCGGGATCGGGTGGCTCGCCGGGCGGCAGCGGACGGGTCTCCACCAGAGCGAGGTTGCCGGTGGGCGCGGTGACCGAGGCATGGCGCTCCGCACGCCACGCCTCCCAGGCCGCCCGGGCGTCCGCCCACTCCCAGCCGGGGGCGGCGGCGGCGACGTGGTCGTCGGCGGGGGGCACGGTCTCGGTCATCAGCGGTGCTCCACGTCACAGGGGGCGACGGCGCGCCGGTTCCGGTACGCCGCTCCCGGCGGTCCCCCTGCCGACTATAAGTCGACTTGGCGACACTCACCGGACGGGGACCGGCCCACCGGGGGCCGTCCGGCGGCCCGGAGGCCGCCCGCCCGTCAGAACAGGACGCTCATGAAGGCGCCGGTCTCCCGGAACCCGACCCGGCTGTACGCCCTGCGGGCCGCGGTGTTGAAGTCGTTCACGTACAGGCTGACCAGCGGGGCCACGTCGGCGAGCGCGTGGTTGAGCACGGCGGACATCCCCGTCTCGGAGAGGCGGCGGCCCCGGAACTCGGGGGCGACCCAGACGCCCTGGATCTGGCAGGCCTGGGTGGTCGCGGCGCCGATCTCGGCCTTGAAGACGACCTTTCCGTCGTCGATGCGGGCGAACGAGCGGCCCGCGCCGATGAGTTCGGCGACCCGGGCCTGGTAGAGGAGGCCGCCGTCACCGGCCAGCGGGGAGATGCCGACCTCCTCGGTGAACATCGCCACGCAGGCCGGCAGGATCACGTCCATCTCGTCCTTGCGGATGCGGCGGACGTAGGGATCGGGGTCCACGGTGGTGGAGGGCCGGTCGGTGACCATCAGCGGCTGGTTGGCGCGGACTTCGCGGGCGGGCCCCCAGCCGGGTTCGAGCAGACGCCACAGCAGGGTGGTGGGCTCGACGGGGCCGACGATGGAGGAGCAGCGCCGGCCGGCCCTGCGGGCCCGGTCCGCGAAGGCGCGTACGGCCTCGGGGCCCGCGCAGATCGGGACGAGGTTGGCGCCGGAGTAGCAGAGCGAGCGGAGCATCCCGTCCGCGTACCAGCCCCACATCTCGCCACCGAGGCGCCACGGGTCGAGCCCGGCGATCTGGACACGGGAGGTCACGAAGGCGTTGGCCACGGGATCGCTCTCCAGAATGGCCAGCGCGGCGCCGAGGTCACTGGGTTCGAGGACCCGGGTGGTGGTGTGCGTCAACACGAGGGGGCCTCACCATACGGTCTGCTGATTTCCGCACTGTACCCAACAAGGCTGAGCGACGCCGCCGCGTCCGGGAACCGGGCAGCCCACCGCACGGGAGGGGCGGGGCGCCATGCGGTGCCGTCGCCGGGAACGGCACCGCGCCCCGCCCGGACGGTGTGCCGTCCTGGCGGGGCGCGGAAGTACGGCGGGGCCGAGGCCCGGCGCCTCGTCAGCCGACGGCCACCTGGGGCTCGCCGGAGGCGATGCCGTCCTTCTCCATCTGCTCGGCGATCTTCAGCGCCTCCTCGATGAGGGTCTCGACGATCTTCGACTCGGGGACGGTCTTGATGATCTCGCCCTTCACGAAGATCTGGCCCTTGCCGTTGCCCGAGGCGACGCCGAGGTCGGCCTCACGGGCCTCGCCCGGGCCGTTGACGACGCAGCCCATGACGGCGACGCGCAGCGGCACCTCCATGCCTTCGAGACCGGCGCTGACCTGGTCAGCGAGCTTGTACACGTCGACCTGGGCACGGCCGCAGGACGGGCAGGAGACGATCTCCAGGCGGCGCTGCTTGAGGTTGAGGGACTCCAGGATCTGGAGGCCGACCTTGACCTCCTCGACCGGCGGGGCCGAGAGGGAGACGCGGATGGTGTCGCCGATGCCCTCGGAGAGGAGCGCGCCGAAGGCGACGGCGGACTTGATGGTGCCCTGGAACGCCGGGCCGGCCTCGGTGACACCGAGGTGCAGCGGGTAGTCGCACGCGGCGGCCAACTGGCGGTAGGCGTTGACCATGACGACCGGGTCGTTGTGCTTGACCGAGATCTTGATGTCCCGGAAGCCGTGCTCCTCGAAGAGGGACGCCTCCCAGAGGGCCGACTCCACCAGCGCCTCGGGGGTGGCCTTGCCGTACTTCTTCATCAGCCGGGCGTCGAGGGAACCGGCGTTCACGCCGATCCGGATCGGGGTGCCGGCCGCGCCCGCGGCGCGGGCGATCTCCTTGACCTTGTCGTCGAACTGCTTGATGTTGCCCGGGTTGACCCGGACCGCGGCGCAGCCGGCGTCGATGGCGGCGAAGACGTACTTGGGCTGGAAGTGGATGTCGGCGATGACCGGGATCTGCGACTTGCTCGCGATGGTGGCCAGGGCGTCGGCGTCGTCCTGGGTGGGACACGCCACCCGCACGATCTGGCAGCCGGACGCGGTCAGCTCGGCGATCTGCTGGAGGGTCGCGCCGATGTCCGAGGTGCGCGTGGTCGTCATCGACTGCACCGAGACGGGTGCGTCCCCGCCGACGGCCACCGACCCGACCTGGATCTGACGGCTGACGCGTCGGTCGGCGAGCTTGGTCGGAACGGACGGCATTCCGAGAGAAATCGCAGTCATGCGCTGAGCATCCCCAAGGTGTGGATCGAGGCCCGGAAATCGGCGGGCTACAGCTTTCGAGGTTACGGCACCGGCCGTCCCGCGCACGCATCCCCCGGAGCGAAACACCCGGAGGAGAAGGGGCGAGGGGCGGCCGGGCGTCCCGTGCGGGCCCGGGCGCCCCTCCTGATGCGGGCGGGCCGGGGGTCAGGTGATCTTGACCGGGTTCACGATGTCGGCGACGAGCACCAGCAGCGTGAAGCAGATGAAGATTCCGGCCACCACGTACGCGACCGGCATGAGCTTCGCCACGTCGAAGGGGCCGGGGTCGGGCCGCTTGAAGACCTTCGCCACGTTGCGGCGCAGTGCCTCCCAGAGGGCGCCCGCGATGTGGCCGCCGTCCAGGGGCAGCAGTGGCAGCATGTTGAAGAGGAAGAGCGAGAGGTTGAACCCGGCCAGCAGGAACAGCATCATCGCGATCTGGTTCTGCGCGGGCACGTCGAGGGTCATCACCTCGCCGCCGATCCGCGCGGCCCCCACCACGCCCACCGGGGAGTCCTCGGCGCGCTCGCCACCGTCGAAGGCGGCGTTCCACAGGTCGGGGATCTTGGAGGGCAGGGCGACGATCGACTCGACGCCGTTCTCCATCATGTCGCCCATCCGTACGACGGAGTCGCCGAAGGAGAGGGGCACGATCTCGCTCCTCGCGGCGAAGCCGAGGTAGCCGGCGTCGACGAACTTCTTCGGGATCACCTCTCCGTCGGAGTCCTTCCGCGCCACGACGTTCTTGGCCAGGACGGCGTGCAGGACGACCTCCTGGCTTCCCCGCCGGACGGTGATGTCGGCGGGGCCGATGGTCTGCCGGATGAGGTCGGAGAGGGTGTCCCAGTCGTCGACCCTCCTGCCGTCGAAGGCGACGATCGTGTCGCCCTCGCGCAGTCCGGCGGCGAGCGCCGGTGAGACCGGGTCTCCGGCCGCGCACTTCTCCCGGTTCTCGCTCTGCTCGATGACGCACTTCTGGACGCCGGCCACCTCGGTGGTCTGGGTCTGGAAGCCGAAGGTCATGGAGACGCCGAGGAAGATCGCGACGGCGAGGACCAGGTTCATGAAGGGCCCGGCGAACATCACGATGACGCGCTTCCACGGCTTGCGCGTGTAGAAGAGGCGGGTCTCGTCGCCGGGTTCGAGCTCCTCGAAGGCGGCGGATCTCGCGTCCTCGATCATGCCGCGCCAGGGAGAGGTGGAGCGTGCCTCGATCCTGCCGTCCGGGCCGGGCGGGAACATGCCGATCATGCGGATGTAGCCGCCGGCCGGGATGGCCTTCACGCCGTACTCGGTGTCGCCCTTCCTGCGGGACCAGATGGTGGGGCCGAAGCCGACCATGTACTGCGGGACCCGGATGCCGAAGAGCTTGGCCGTGGAGAGGTGACCGAGCTCGTGCCAGGCGATCGAGAACAGCAGCCCCACGACGAAGATGGCGATCCCCAGGACCGTCAGCAGGATCGTGCTCAGACTCATGCGTGCGCCTCCGCCGTCGACTTCGCCGAGAGTTCGCGGGCCCGGGCGCGTGCCCAGGTCTCCGCCTCAAGGACGTCCGCGACCGTCAGTGAAGTTCCCGGGGCGGGGGTGCCGTGTTCGGCGACCACCGCGGTGACGGTGTCCATGATGCCGTTGAAGGGGAGCGCGCCGGAGAGGAACGCGTCGACGCACTCCTCGTTGGCGGCGTTGAAGACGGCCGGCGCGGTCCCGCCGAGCGCGCCCACGTGCCGGGCGAGGCCGACCGCGGGGAACGCCTCGGTGTCGAGCGGGAAGAACTCCCAGGTGGACGCCTTCGTCCAGTCGAAGGCCGGGGCGGCGTCCGGAACGCGCTGCGGCCAGCCGAGCCCGACGGCGATCGGTCCCCGCATGTCGGGCGGGGTGGCCTGGGCCAGCGTGGAGCCGTCGGTGAACTCGACCATGGAGTGCACGTACGACTGCGGGTGGACGACGACCTCGATGCGCTCGAACGGGATGTCGTAGAGGAGGTGCGCCTCGATGACCTCCAGCCCCTTGTTGACGAGGGTGGCGGAGTTGATCGTGATGACCGGGCCCATCGCCCAGGTGGGGTGGGCGAGCGCCTGCTCCCGGGTGACGTCGGCCAGTTCGCTCCTCGTCCGCCCCCGGAACGGGCCGCCGGAGGCGGTGACGACGAGCTTGGCCACGTCGGCGCGGGTGCCCGCGGCGAGGGCCTGGAAGAGCGCGGCGTGCTCGGAGTCGACCGGGATGATCTGGCCGGGCGCGGCCAGCGCCTTGACCAGCGGGCCGCCGACGATGAGCGACTCCTTGTTGGCCAGGGCGAGGGTGCGGCCCGCCTCCAGCGCGGCCAGCGTCGGCGCGAGGCCGATGGAGCCGGTGATGCCGTTGAGCACCGTGTGGCAGGGGCTCGCGGCGAGCGTGCTCGCGGCGTCGGGGCCGGCCAGGACCTCGGGGAGCGGCTCCCCGACGCCGTACTCCGCGCGCAGCGCCTCGCGCAGGGCGGGTACGGCGTCCTCGGAGGCGACGGCGACCGTGTCCACCGCGAGCCGGCGTGCCTGGGCGGCGAGCAGGGCGACCCGCCCGCCCGCCGCCGAGAGCGCGGTCACCCGGAAACGGTCGGGGTTGCGCAGCACCAGGTCGATGGCCTGGGTTCCGATGGACCCGGTGGAGCCGAGGACCACGAGGTCCCGGCGGCCTTCCGTCGCGTCGTGGACGAGATGCGGGTCGGCGAGGGGGGCAGGGCTGTCGGTCATGCCCCCATTGTTGCCGCTCCCGCCGTGCGCGAGGACAGGGCGTCCCGGGAGGTGCCGTCGCGGGCGCCGGTCCGGCCTCCCGCGACGGCGCCTCCCGCCGTCCCGTTCTACTTCTCCCGCGCCGGCAGGCCCGCGCTGAACTCCGCGAACACCTCGTGGAAGTCCGGGAAGGTCTTGCGCACGCAGCCCGGGTCGTCGTACGTCGTCCCGGGGTTGCGCAGGGCTGCGACGGCGAAGGACATGACGATGCGGTGGTCGCCGTGGGTGGTGACCTCGGCGGGGCGCGGGGTCCCGGGGTGGATCTCGATCCAGTCGGGTCCGGTGTGCACGGTGACGCCCATGGCGCGGAGGTTCTCGGCGCACGCCTCCAGCCGGTCGCACTCCTTGACCCGGGTGTTGGCGACGTCCTCGATCCGGACCGGCCAGTCGGCGTACGGGGCGAGGGCGGCGAGCGTCGGCATGGTGTCGGAGATGTCCCGCATGTTGACGGTGAGGCCGCGCAGGGTGCCGTCCGAGCGGACCGTGGTGGCGTCCTCGGTGATGACCACCTCGGCGCCCATCCGCCGCAGCACGTCGACGAAGCGCAGGTCGCCCTGGAGCGCCCCGGTGCCGAGGCCGGGGACGGTGACCTCCCCGCCGGTGAGGGCGGCGGCGGCGAAGAAGTAGCCGGCGGTGGAGGCGTCCGGCTCGACGGCGTACGTGGTGGCGCGGTAGCCACCGGGCGGCACGGTGAAGGTGTCACCCTCACGGGTGACCTCGACCCCGAAGTCCCGCATCATCGCGAGCGTGATCCCGATGTACGGCGCCGAGACCAGCCGGGTGACGTCGATCGTCAGGCCGGTGGAGGTCAGCGGGCCGAGCATCAGCAGGGCGGTGAGGTACTGCGAGGACTCCCCCGCGTCCAGCGTGATCCTGCCCCCCTCGATCCCGGCGGCGCGCACGCGCAGCGGGTGGTGCCCCTCCTGCTCGTCGTGGCGCAGGTCGACGCCGAGGGTGCGCAGCGCCCGGCTGAGCGGGGCGAGCGGGCGGCGCCGCATCTGTGCGGAGGCGTCGAAGCGGTACGTGCCCGAGGGGGCGGCGGCGACGAGGGTGGGCAGGAAGCGGGCCGTGGTCGCGCCGTCGCGGCAGAACACGTCGGTGTCGGTGACGCCGGGGCCTGTCGGGCGGCCCTCGACGTGCCAGCGGTCCGGCTCCTTCGTGACCGCGTAGCCGAGGCGGGCGAGGCCCTCGGCGAACCCTTCGGTGTCGTCGGAACGGAGCGGGTGCAGGAGGGTGGTGGTGCCGTCCGCCGCCGCGGCGAGGAAGAGGGCGCGGGCGGTGACGGACTTGGAGCCGGGGATCTGGATGACGGTCACGGTGGGGGATCCTGCCGTGTCCCCGCCCGCGGGGCGGGGCGCGTCCAGCGGGTGGACGCGCCCCGCTCACCGCCCGGCTCAGCGGTAGGGGCGGCGGGCGTTCTCGCCCCGGGCCGGCCCCGGAGCGGCGTCCGCGATCCAGGGGCCGTCGCCGCTGGGGTCGATGACTCCCTCCTCCAGCCACGTGTACGAACCCGCGAGGACCCGGTCGACCACGCGCCGGTCGAGCGTGTCGGTGTTGGCCCAGAGGCGGCCGAACAGCTCCTCCGTCCTGAGCCGGGCCTGCTGGCAGAAGGCGTCGGCGAGCTGGTAGGCCTCGCGGCCGTGTTCGCCGCGGCTGCGCAGAAGTTCGGCGCGGACGCAGGCGGCGCTCATCGCGAAGAGCTCGGCGCCGATGTCGACGGTCCGGCCCAGGAAGCCCTGCTTGGTCTCCATCCGGCCCTGCCAGCGCGACATGGCGTAGAAGGTGGAGCGGGCCAGCCGGCGCGCGGCGCGCTCGGCGTACCGCAGGTGGTGCGAGAGGTCCGGATGACCGGCGGGACGGAACTCCGGGTACGAGGAGGGGAGCTGGCCCGGACCGGCGACCAGCTTCGGCAGCCAGCGGGCGTAGAAGCCGGCCGCCGCCGCGCCGGCCCTGGCCTTGTCGGCGAGCGGCTTGTCGGGGTCGACGAGGTCGCCGGCCACCGTGAGGTGGGCGTCGACCGCCTCCCGGGCGATCAGCAGGTGCATGATCTCGGTCGAGCCCTCGAAGATGCGGTTGATCCGCATGTCGCGGAGCATCTGTTCGGCGGGGACGGCCCGTTCGCCGCGGGCGGCGAGGGAGTCGGCGGTCTCGAAGCCGCGGCCGCCACGGATCTGCACGAGTTCGTCGGAGATGCGCCAGCCCATCTCGGAGCCGTAGAGCTTGGCGAGGGCTGCCTCGATGCGGATGTCGTTGCGGTCCTCGTCGGCCATCTGGGAGGCGAGGTCGACCACGGCTTCCAGGGCGAAGGTGGTGGCGGCGATGAACGAGATCTTCGCGCCGACCGCCTCGTGGCGGGCGACCGGCCTGCCCCACTGCTCGCGCGCCGCCGACCATTCGCGGGCGATCTTCAGGGACCACTTGCCCACGCCGACGCACATGGCCGGCAGGGAGAGCCGGCCCGTGTTGAGCGTGGTCAGCGCGATCTTGAGTCCGGCGCCCTCGGGGCCGATGCGGTGGGCGGCGGGGACCCTCACCCGGTGGAAGCGGGTGACGCCGTTCTCGATCCCGCGCAGTCCCATGAAGGCGTTGCGGTGCTCAACGGTGATGCCGGGTGAGTCCGCCTCGACGACGAAAGCAGTGATGCCGCCCCGGTGCTCCGGCCCCTCGGGGACCCGGGCCATGACGACCAGCAGGTCGGCGACGACCCCGTTGGTGGTCCAGAGCTTCACGCCGTCCAGGACGTAGGAGTCGCCGTCCGGCACGGCGGTGGTGGCGAGCCGGGCGGGGTCGGAGCCGACGTCGGGCTCGGTGAGCAGGAACGCCGAGATGTCGGTGCTCGCGAGCCGGGGCAGGAAGGTGTCCTTCTGCTCCTGGGTGCCGAACATCTTCAGTGGCTGCGGTACGCCGATCGACTGGTGGGCCGAGAGCAGCGCGCCCACCGCGGGGCTGGCCGAGCCGGCCAGGGCGAGGGCCCGGTTGTAGTAGACCTGGGTGAGGCCGAGGCCGCCGTACTTCGGTTCGATCTTCATACCGAGCGCGCCGAGCTTCTTGAGTCCGGCGATCACCTCGTCGGGGATGCGCGCCTCGCGTTCGATGAGGGCGCCGTCCACGTGGTCGAGGCAGAACGCGCGCAGTCGGGAGAGGAACTCCTCGCCGCGCCGGACGTCCTCGTCGGCGGGCAGCGGGTGCGGGTGGATCAGGTCGAGGCGGAGGCGGCCGAGGAAGAGCTCCTTGGCGAAGCTGGGCCGGTGCCAGTCCCGCTCCCGGGCGTCCTCCGCGACGCGGCGCGCCTCGCGTTCGGTGACCCGGGTCCGCTGCGGACGGGTGCGGGCGGCGGGACCGGTGGCCCCACCGGTCGCGTCGGGGCGCTCGGGGAGGTCCTGCGGGGCCTGCGGTGCGGACATGGGGGCTCACCTCTCCGCGGGGCGGATCGGGGGTTCGGCCTGACGGCGGGTGACCGGCTCCGCGCCCGCGGGGTTGCGACCGGTGGCACATGTCCGTATCTACCCGATTCGCCCGACCTCCACCACCGCAACGCCGGGACCCCGGCACCCCCGAACGCAGCCCGGCGGTGTCCCCCCGGGTGCGGCCTCCGGGCGCGGACGCACCACCGGCCGGAGACCCGCGCGCAGCGGGCTCCGGCCGGTGGTGCGTGTCCGGCGTGCCGGGGCCGGACTCCGCTCAGAGAGCGAGGCCGGTCAGGACCAGGACGCGCTCGTAGGTGTAGTCCTCCATGGCGTAGCGGACTCCCTCGCGGCCCACCCCGGACTGCTTGGCACCGCCGTACGGCATCTGGTCGGCCCGGTACGAGGGGACGTCACCGATGATCACGCCACCGACCTCCAGGGCGCGGTGGGCGCGGAAGGCCGCCTGCAGGTCGTGCGTGAAGACACCCGCCTGGAGGCCGTACTTCGAGGAATTGACGGCCGCGAACGCCTCCGCCTCGCCGTCCACCTTCTGGATCGAGAGGACCGGCCCGAAGACCTCCTCGCGGGCGAGGGTCGTCGTGTCGGGGAGCCCGGTCAGGACGGTCGGCGCGTAGGTGGCGCCGTCGCGCGTGCCGCCGGTGAGGAGTTCGGCGCCCGCTGCGACCGCCTCGTCGACCCAGGACGCGACGCGCTCGGCGGCGGCCTCGCTGACGAGCGGGCCGACGTCGGTGGCGTCGTCGGAGGGGTCGCCGGTGATCAGGGCCTCGGTCGCGGCGACGATCTTCGGGACGAGGCGGTCGTGGAGCGAGGCGTCGACGATGACCCGCTGCACCGAGATGCAGGACTGGCCGCCCTGGTAGTTGGAGAAGGTCGCGATCCGGGTCGCGGCCCAGTCCAGGTCCTCCTCCGAGGCGTAGTCGCCGAGGACGACGGCCGCGCCGTTGCCGCCGAGCTCCAGGGTGCAGTGCTTGCGCGGCACCGACTCCATGATCGAGTAGCCGACCGGGCCGGAGCCGGTGAAGGAGATCACCGGCAGCCGCTCGTCCTGGACGAGGGCGGGCATCCGGTCGTTCGGGACCGTCAGCACGGACCAGGAACCGGCCGGCAGGTCCGTCTCGGCGAGCAGCTCGCCGAGGATCAGCGAGGAGATCGGGGTGGCCGGCGCGGGCTTGAGGATGATCGGGGCGCCGACGGCGAGGGCGGGGGCGACCTTGTGGGCGCTCAGGTTGAGCGGGAAGTTGAACGGCGCGATGCCGAGGACCGTGCCGCGCGGGAAGCGGCGGGTGAGACCCAGGCGCCCGGTGCCACCGGCGTCGGTGTCCAGCCGCTGCGCGTCGCCGCCGTTGAAGCGGCGGGCCTCCTCGGCGGCGAAGCGGAAGACGGAGACGGCGCGGCCGACCTCGCCGCGGGCCCACTTGACCGGCTTGCCGTTCTCGGCGGAGATGAGCCGGGCGATCTCCTCGGTGCGCTCCACGAGGCGGCGTACGACGTGGTCGAGCGCGGCGACCCGGACGTGTGCGGGGGTCGCGGCGAACTCCTCGCGAACGGCGTGCGCGGCGGCGACGGCCTCCTCGGTCTGCGCGTCGGTCGGCACGCTGACGGTGCCGACGAGCCGGCCGTCCCACGGGTTGGTGACGTCGAAGCTGTCCTCGCCGGTGGCCCGGCGGCCGGCCAGCCAGAAGGCGTGGGTGGAGGTCATGGAGGTCCGGCCCTTCGGGAGGTCGTGTGGTGCGCGCCGTGCGGTGCGCGGGGCGTGCGGTGCGCGGGGCGTGCGGTGATCGCGCGCGGGGGCGGCTGCTCGCCGTCGCGGGTGTCGCCCGCCCACCGTAGGGCGCACCCGGGCCTGTGCGGTTTGTCCGCGGTGGAGCAGGTGGCGGTGGCGGGGCGCCGAATTGTCGAAGAGGCGAGGAGGGGACGGCAGCCCGCCCCGCTCAGCCCTCCGCCGCCGGGGAGGCCGTCGCCTTCAGGGCGAGCCAGAGTTCCATCCGGGCGTCCGGGTCGTCGAGCGAGCGTCCCAGGATCTCCTCCACCCGCCGCATCCGGTACCGAAGGGTGTGCCGGTGCACGCCGAGGTCGGCGGCGGCGGCGTCCCACTGGCCGTGCCGGGAGAGCCAGGCGCGGAGCGACGCCACCAGGTCGCCGCGGCCCTTGGCGTCGTGCTCGTACAGGGGGCGCAGCATCCCGTCCGCGAAGGCGCGTACCGCGTCGTCCGCGAGGAGCGGCAGCATCGACCCGGCGGCCAGTTCCTCGTGCTCCACGAGGGTCCTGCCCCGGCGGCGGGCGATCGAGAGCGCCTGTTCGGCCTGTTTGTACGCGGCGGAGACCGCTATGGGGCCGGCGGGAGCGGAGAGCCCCACCACGATGTGCGCCCCCTCCGCGCCCTGGTCGCGCGCCGGGCGGGCGTCCAGCGCTTCCGCGTACGCGGCGCACGCGCCGACCGCCTCGCCCCCGTCCACGGCCAGCACCACGAGCCGTTCGCCGTCGGGGACCGCCAGCAGCGGTTCCCCGGTCCGGGCGGCCGCCGCGTCGAGTGCCTCGGCGAGGGCCTCCGCGACGGACGCACCGGCGTCACCGGTCGGGACGGGCGCGCCCGCGGGGAGTGCCGGCTCCGCGATGAGCAGCCGGAACGGGGCGTCCAGGAGGCCGCCCCATAGGTCGCCGGCGACCGCCCGCGCGTGGTCGGGCTCGCCGGAGAGCAGCATTCGCAGCACCGCCGCGCCCAGGCGCTGCTCGGCGCCGTACAGGGCGCGCGAGCGGGCGGTGGTCAGGGTGAGCAGGGCGACGGCCGAGTTGACCGCGTACCGCTCGGCGGTGCCCGGGGCCGCGCCGGTACCGACGGCGAGGACGCCCCGGGCCCGGCGGCCGGTGCCGAGCGTCTGGAGTTCGACCCGGTCCTCGGCGGAGCCCACGACGGCGCTCGACGGGGCGGGCCGCTCGCGCAGCCGGGTCACGTCCGGGGTGAGCCGGGCGGCCCGGCGGGCGGCCCACTCCGGCGCCGCGGCGACGAGCGCGCCGGACGTGTCGTACAGGGCGGCCCAGCCGTCGACGTGGGCGGCCAGGCGGGAGAGGAGCGGGGCGGGGCCGTCGGCGGTGAGCGCGGCCCGGGTCAGTTCCCGCTGGGCCTCGAACCCGGCGGTGACCGCGCGGTACTGGTCGGCCGCGATGGCGGCGGAGACCGCCTTGCTGATGGCGAGGAACGGGGTCGGCCGGGGCACTTCCAGGAGCGGCATCCCCGCCTCCTCGGCGGCGTCCACCAGGGCCGGGGGGACCGACTCGTGCACCACGCCGACGGCGAAGCCGAGCCCGGCGACGCCGGCCGCGGACAGCCGCCGCACGTAGCGGCGCATCTCCTCCGGGTTCTCGGCGTCGAGGTTGGCGGCGGTCACCAGCAGCAGTTCACCGCCCTCCATGTACGGGACGGGGTCGGCGAGTTCGCTGGCGTGGGCCCAGCGCACCGGGGTGTCGAGGCGGTCCGCCGCGGCGCGGACGCGGAGTTTGAGGGCCGTGTGCTGGACGAGGGAGGCGAGCGTGGGGGGCATGGAACGGAACCCTCGGGATCGAGTGGGGGTCGGGCCGGGCGGGGGTCGGGCCGTCGCGACCGGCTCGGGACGGCCGGCGTCGTACTGCGCCGTCCTGTACGAACGGCCACCTCCGATTGTGCCAGGGCGGCACAATCACCTCGTCGCCCGGCCGGACGATCCCCCGCTCTCCGCTCCCCGGCTCAGCCGCCCAGCTCCACCAGGAGGGGCGGGGTGTGCTCGCCCGCGACGTTGGTCAGGGAGAGCACCGCATGGCCGGCCGGGACGGCGTACGCCAGTTCGGAAGCCGACCAGCGCTCCCGCTCGACCCGGCGCACGGTCACCGCGTCGCGGGTCACCGCCTTCCCGGTCACCAGCTTGCGCAGCGCGTGCAGCGCCCGGGTGACGCTCTGGTCGGCGAAGACGGCGTGCTGGGCGACCTCCCGGGTCTCCATCCACTCCTTGCCCCACGCCTCCGAGAAGCGCTTGCCGTCCCAGGTGGTCACCCCGGCGAAGGCGACCCCGCAGCCGACCGCGCCGAGCAGGGCGGTGTGCAGCCGTTCGGGGACGTCGTCGACGGTCCGCAGGGTGAGCAGCACGCCCGCGTTGACGGAGCGGAGCCGGCGGATGCCGCGCACCGTCTCGTCGGTGACGGCCCGCGTGGCGTCGTCCAGCACCAGCCCGAGGAAGAGGGAGCGGTCCGGGCGGGCGGAGGCGACGGCGGTGAACTGGGCGAGCACCAGCCGGGCGAGGAGCCTCGACGCCTCGGCGTGCGCGCGCTCCGGCAGGTCGATCCGGACCCGCAGCGGCAGCTGCTCCATCGACCGCAGGGAGAAGGGGGCGGTGTCGGGGCCGGTGGCGAAGGACGCGGTGAGCGCGGGCCGGTCGAGCAGGGCGAGCCGGTCGGCCAGGACCGGTCCGGCGTCGCCGGGTCCGCCCGACTGCCGGGCGCGGGCGTCCAGCTCCCGGAGCATCGCGTGGTGGCCGCCGGCCTCCGCGGCCGCCCGCAGCGCGGCGAGCGCGTCCGGATGGCCGTCGAGGAGCTCCCTCAGCTCCGGTACGGACGGGAAAAACCCGTGCACGGCGCGGTACGGGCCGAGCAGCTGGGCGAGGACGGTGACGGCACGGCGTACGTCGACCGTCTCCACGTCTCCGACGAGCCCTTCGGCGAGGACCGCCGCCGCCTCGTCGGGGTCGGTGGTGCCGCCGTACAGGTCGAGGCCGTGGGCGGCGCCGGGGCGGCCGATCGCCACGACGACGTCGTAGAGGTCGTCCGGCCCGAGGTCGGCGCCGGCCCCTCCCACCGCGAGGACGGCGGCCCGTCCGGCGAGCGCCTGCAGGGCGAGGCACTCGACGGCCGGGCGCACCAGCCGGGCCGACTTGCCGCTTCCCGGCGGTCCGACCGCAAGCAGGGATGTGCCGAGCAGGGCGGGTTCCAGGGCGACGCCGGAGCCGCGCCGGGCGTAGGGGTTGTGCGGGTCGTCGGAGCAGCGGCCGATGCGGACCTGCCCGGTGAGCAGGTCGTGCGGGGCGGTGCGCACCGGCAGGTCGCGGTGGCCGGAGGGGTGCAGGAAGGCGGCCCCGCCCCGGCGCAGCACGGTAGGGGTGAACCGGGCGGCCGTGTCGGGCCGTTGCCGGGCCGTGGTCCAGGCGTGCCGGAGCCGGGCGCAGTCCACGTCGTTCATCCGGCCGGCCCGGACCTCCGCCGTGAGGGTCTCGGCGGCCTCCGTCTGGCCGTCCGCGCGGAGTTCGGGCCAGTCGGCCGGGGAGGGCTCACCCTCCCCGGGGCCGGGTCCGGGGGCCGCCGCGGCGGGTCCGGTCCGCCGTCCTCCGGGCAGCAGGGTCCGCCACCCGCCGAGGACGGCGAACGGCGCGAGCACCGCGAGGGTGATCGCCGCGTAGATCCAGTTCGAGGCGGCCTGGCTCTGGAGGAACTGCCCGCCCGCGACGGACACCACGAGGGCGAACACGGGGTCCGCCACCGGGATCGCCTCCTTCCACACCAGGAGCTGCGCGAAGGCGGCCAGCCCCAGCGCGGTCACCGCCCGGAACGGCTGCCCGCGCTCGGCGACGTACCTGCGGAAGACCTCGGACCAGTTGCCCAGCCGGCCGCAGCCGTAGAGGAGGAGGCCGAAGAGGATCCCCTCGTAGACGCTGATCGCGTCCCGGCCCTCGACGGTGGCCGGGCTGTTGGTGCCCGCGTACCACCAGTCACCGGGGGTGAACGCCCGCAGGGGCAGCAGGCGGTAGGGGAGGTAGCCGTTGCGCCAGAGCGACCAGATCAGGATGCCGGCGAGTACGGAGATCAGAGCGCCGGTCAGCAGCTGGCGGCCCTCCGCCTCCTCGGACTTCTCGGGCGGCGGCGGCCGGTGGCCGTAGCGCCAGACGCCCGGTTCCTCGGCGGGGCGCGGGGTGCTCAGCCAGACGTCGACCGGGGGCCCCGCCAGGGGCGCGGCGCGGGGGCGGGGCGGGACCCCGGGGGGTGGGGTGGAGGGCGGAGGTCCCACGGGGTGCGGCACCCGCCCCGACCGCGTGTCCCACGCACCGTGCGCGCCGTCTTTCTCCATGAACCGTTGCCCCCTGACCAGCCGGGTCCGTCCGCTGCCCCGGCCAATCTAGTGGGCCGCGGCAGGGAGTTCAGCAAAGGCGCCCGGATGGTGAACACCGGTCGGCCTCGCCGCCGCGCCCGGCGGCCCGGCACGCCGCCGGGGCGGGCCGGGCGCCACGTCCGGCCCGTTCTGTCCGCGGCGGACAAGGACACGCGCCCACCACTCCCGATCGGAGCATGACCGGTTCCCCGCCGCACCCCTAGCCTGCAAGCAGGAGAGGCGCTCGCACCACCACGTCCGCGCCGCCCGCCGCACCACCCCGGTCCACCCGCACCGCCCCACCCCCAGGAGCCCCGCATGTCCGCTGTCCCGCAGGAGCGCCGCGTCGTCACCGCGATCCCCGGCCCGAAGTCGGTGGAGCTGCAGGCCCGCCGTGTCGCGGCGGTCGCCGCGGGCGTGGGCTCCACGCTGCCCGTCTTCACCGCGCGCGCCGGGGGCGGGATCATCGAGGACGTGGACGGGAACCGTCTGATCGACCTCGGCTCCGGCATCGCCGTGACGTCGGTGGGCGCCTCCGCCGAGGCCGTGGTGCGCCGTGCCTCCGCGCAGCTCGCCGACTTCACCCACACCTGCTTCATGGTGACGCCGTACGAGGGGTACGTGGAGGTCTGCGAGCAGCTCGCCGAGCTCACCCCGGGCGACCACGCCAAGAAGTCCGCGCTCTTCAACTCGGGCGCCGAGGCCGTCGAGAACGCGGTGAAGATCGCCCGCGCCTGGACCAAGCGCACCGCGGTCGTGGTCTTCGACCACGGCTACCACGGCCGGACCAACCTCACGATGGCGCTGACGGCGAAGAACATGCCGTACAAGCAGGGCTTCGGTCCGTTCGCCCCCGAGGTCTACCGCGTTCCGGTCGCGTACGGCTACCGCTGGCCGACGGGTGCCGAGAACGCCGGCGCCGAAGCGTCCGCGCAGGCCATCGACGAGATCACCAAGCAGATCGGCGCGGAGAACGTCGCCGCGATCATCATCGAGCCGGTGCTCGGCGAGGGCGGCTTCATCGAGCCGGCCAAGGGCTTCCTGCCGGCCATCGCGCGGTTCGCCCGGGAGAACGGGATCGTCTTCGTCGCCGACGAGATCCAGTCCGGCTTCTGCCGCACCGGCCAGTGGTTCGCCTGCGAGGACGAGGGCATCGTGCCGGACCTGATCACCACCGCCAAGGGCATCGCGGGCGGGCTGCCGCTCTCCGCCGTCACGGGCCGCGCCGAGATCATGGACGCCGCGCACTCCGGCGGTCTCGGCGGCACCTACGGCGGCAACCCGGTCGCCTGCGCCGGTGCGCTGGGCGCCATCGAGACGATGCGCGAGCTGGACCTGAACGGCAGGGCCAAGCGCATCGAGGCGGTCATGAAGGACCGGCTCTCCGCGATGCGGGACAAGCTGCCCAACGGCGACATCATCGGTGACATCCGGGGCCGCGGCGCCATGATCGCGATCGAACTGGTGAAGTCCGGTTCCAAGGAGCCGGACGCGGCGGCCGCGGGCGAGCTGGCCAGGGCCTGCCACGCCGAGGGCGTCCTGGTGCTCACCTGCGGCACCTACGGCAACGTGCTGCGCTTCCTGCCCCCGCTGGTCATCGGCGAGGACCTGCTGAACGAGGGTCTCGACATCCTCGAACATGCCTTCGCCACCCTCTGACCTGTGCGAACGCACGTCCGCCGCGACGAGCCGTTTCCCAGGGGATTCGCGGCAGGCGGTTGAGGGCCTGTGAAGAAGGTGTGCGAGGGCGATGGCGGGACCGCGTGGTGCCTGTCCCCCGGCCACCGGCTGTCGTACGGTTTCCGCAGATGAGAGAAACACCCCGTGCGCGGGACACCGCGGACAGCATCGGGCCGGGGCTTCCCCCGCACCTGCCCGGTGGCGCCCTCGCGCGCACCCCTGGAGCCTCCGGCTCCGGAACTCCTCACCGATCGGACGGCCGCCCGCCCCACACCCCCCGGGGCGCGCGGCGGACCGATCCCGCCGGCCGTCCCGGAACAACCCCCCCTGTTCCCGGGCGGCCGGCCCTCCTTCTCTCCTGGGCCGGCCTGATGGCGGCCCTCTTCGCCCTGACCACCTGGCAGGTGGTGGCCGCCGGCCCGTTGCTGCGGCTGGACGAACGCGTCGGCGAGGGACTCATCGGCCACGGGCCCCGAGGGGTCGCCCAGGTCTTCTCGGACCTCGGAGGGATGCCGGTCGCGCTGCCGGTCCTCGCCTGCGCGCTGCTGTTCGCGCTGTGGCGCGGCGCCCGCTCCACCGTGCTGGTGGCGGCGCTGACCATGGTGGCGGTACCGCTCCTGGTCGTGCCGCTCAAGGTCTGGGTCGACCGCCGGGGTCCGCTGGTCCCCTACACCGGCTACTACCCGTCCGGCCACACGGCGACTGCGGCGGTGGCGTACGGGGCCTCGGCCCTGCTCCTCATGGCGTACACGCCACGGCGCTGGATGGCGCCCGTCGCCGCCGCCCTGCTGACGGCGGCGACGGGCGCCGGTCTGATGCTGCGGGGATACCACTGGCCGCTCGACGTGCTCGGCAGCCTGTGGCTGAGCGGTCTGCTCCTCGTCCCGCTGTGGTGTGTCCGGCACCGGCCCGGGCGGACCGCCACCGGTTCCGTCCCGGCCGGCTCCGCCCCGGCCGGCGACGCGACGGCCGGCGACGCGACGCCCGGGGAGGGACCCGGGCGGGCCGCCGGCGCCGGTGGGGTCCCGGCCGGGGACGGGCCCGCGGCCGGGGGTCCGGATCAGCCGAAGTAGGCGTCGAAGTTCCGGGCGAACTCCCCGTTGTTGTAACGGTCCCAGTTGATCGACCAGGTCATCAGACCGCGCAGCCCCGGCCAGGTGCCGTGGGTCTGGTAGCTCCCGCAGTCGGTCTTCTTCGTGAGGCAGTTGAGCGTCTTGGTGACCTCGGCCGGGGTGGTGTAGCCGTTGCCGGCCTGGGTGGATGCGGGGAGACCGATGGCGATCTGGTCGGGCCGCAGCCCCGGGAAGATCTTCGTCTGGTCGCCGGCCACCGGGAAGCCGGTGAGCATCATGTCGGTCATGGCGATGTGGAAGTCGGCGCCGCCCATCGAGTGGTACTGGTTGTCCAGCCCTATGATGGAGCCCGAGTTGTAGTCCTGGACGTGCAGCAGGGTCAGGTCGTCGCGCAGGGCGTGGATCACCGGCAGATAGGCACCGGCACGGGGGTCCTGCCCGCCCCAGGGGCCCGACCCGTAGTACTGGTAGCCGAGTTGGACGAAGAAGGTCTCGGGCGCCATGGTGAGCACGAAGTCGGAGCCGTACTTCGCCTTGAGCGACTTCACCGCCGAGATCAGGTTGACGACGACGGGCGTGGTGGGCGAGCGGAAGTCGGTGTCACCGGTGTTCAGCGAGAGGGAGTGCCCCTCGAAGTCGATGTCCAGACCGTCCAGGCCATAGGTGTCGATGATCTTGGACACCGAGGTGACGAAGGCGTCCCGGGCGGCGGTGGTGGCGAGCTGGACCTGCCCGTTCTGGCCGCCGATCGAGATCAGCACCTTCTTGCCCGCTGCCTGCTTGGCGGCGATGGCCGCCTTGAACTCTGCCTGGGTCTCGACGTTCGGGCACTCGGTCACCGGGCAGAGCGAGAAGCGGATGTCGCCCGAGGTGACGGAGGTCGGCTCGCCGAACGCGAGGTTGATGACGTCCCAGGAGGCGGGCACGTCGGCCATCCGGGTGTAGCCGGAGCCGTTGGCGAAGCTGGAGTGGAGGTAGCCGACGAGCGCGTGGGCGGGCAGCCCCGCGTCGCCCCCGCCGCCGGTGGAACCGCCGGCCGCGGTCGTCGCGCCGACGGCGGCGGACTTCGCGGACTCGCCGGCGGCGTTGGTGGCGGCGACCTGGAAGCTGTACGCCGTGGAGGCGGTGAGGCCGCTCACGGTGGTGGAGGTGCCGGTGACCGACGCGGCCTTCGCACCGTCGCGGTAGACCGTGTAACCGGTCGCGCCGGATGCGGCCGTCCAGGAGAGCGGTACGGAGGTGGCCGTGGGGGTGCCGGCCTTCAGCCCGGTGGGAGCGGCCGGCACGGTGGCGGGGGCGCCGCCGGGGCCGATCAGGCTGAGGTCGTCCGCGTAGTAGGCGGAGGTGCCGTACCAGCCGTGGGTCCAGACCGTGACGGACGTGGTGGCGGAGCCGGTGGTGAAGGTGGTGGAGAGCTGCTTGTAGGCGCCGGAGGACTGCGTCCAGGTGGAGACGTCGGTGGTGCCGGTGCCGGTCGCGCCGAGGTAGACGTAGTCCCCGCGCACCCAGGCGCTCAGGGTGTACGTGGAGGCCGGCTTCACCGTGACGGTCTGGGAGCAGTTGGCGTAGTCGCTGCCGGCCGGGGTCGCCTTCAGCGCCGAGGTGCCGGCGTGCACGGGCGTGCTGACGGTCACTCCGCTCCCGGCCGAGCAGGTCCAGCCGGTCAGTCCCGACTCGAAGCCGCCGTTGCGCGCCAGATCGGTGTCGGCGGCGAGGGCGGTGGGGGCAGTGGCGGCAAGCATGCCGCCCGCCAGTACGGCCCCGGTGAGGGCGGCGAGAAGTCTGGTGAAGCGGGCGGGCCATCGCGTGCGTTCCACAACTGCCTCCGAGCAAGGGGGGAATGGGGCGGCGCGCACAACATGGTCCAGACCAATCGAGTTGTCAAGACCACTGGCAGCCGCGCTCCGGATCGAACCCGGGCGGCGCCGCTCCTCCCGGGGCCCCGCACCGACGCGTCAGCCCAGGTCACCGCCGTCCGGGTAGCGCTCGCGGGTCGCCAGGACGGCGGCCGCCTCGTGCAGGGCGAGTTCGAGCAGAACGGGGTCGGTGAGCGTGCCCGACCCGTCGGGCGGCACCAGCCAGCGCACTCCCCCGGCCGCCCGACCCGGGTACGGGACCACGATCCAGGTCCCGGCCCCCAGGCCCCGCACCCCCGTGCCGATCCAGCGCGAGGCGGTGCCGGGTGGCACGAGGAAACCCGTCCGGGCCTCGCCGGAGTCGGCCAGGACGGGGCCGGGCCGGTCGATCAGACGGGTGAGCACGTCGAGCGTCGGGTACCCCAGCCTCGACGACAGGACCAGCACGTCCCAGCGCCTGCCGGCGGGAAGGAGCGCGATCCCCCGCGGATCGCGCTCCCAGGCCCGCCGGCACCCCTCCGGATCGGGTGCCACCGATGCCAGCCATGCGACCGCCGCTCCCACCCTCGTGCCAGTCACGCAGGGGCTCCCTTCCGTGTGCGGAGAAACGCGGACGACGCGTTCCACACGGTGAGAGGGTGGTGGGCCGGGAACATGACGCGGGTGGAGCCACCGACTTCCTGTGACGTGCGCCACAGGGTGGGCGACCGGCCCCGCCGCGGTCGCGGGCGGGGTGCCGCAGCGACACCCCGTGACGGCGCGGGCGGTGCGCCGGGCCGCGCTCCCGCGGACGTGGGGGCCGGGGCCCGGGCCGGTGTCGGTGAGGGCTGACAGACTGTCGTGTCATGGAACAGATGGACGAGCTCGTCGCCAGGACCGACCGCGGTGAACGGGTCAAGTACCTCCACTTCTGGGGTCATCGGCCCCTCCCGGACGGCAGCGTCGGCGCTTCCTGTCTGAGCCAGTGGTGGCCGTCGCCGTTCACCGTGGACGGGGTGACGTACCCCTCGGCCGAGCACTGGATGATGGCAGGCAAGGCACGGCTCTTCGGCGACGCCGAGGCGGAGCGGGCCGCGCTGGGCGCGGGCAGTCCGGCCGCCGCGAAGAAGGCGGGGCGGCTGGTCCGGGACTTCGACGAGACCGTGTGGGTGCGCGAGCGCTTCGGTCTGGTGGTGGCGGGCAGTGTCCACAAGTTCGGCCAGGACCCGCGGTTGCGCGCCTATCTGCTCGCCACGGGGACCCGCGTCCTGGTGGAGGCGAGCCCCCTGGACCGGATCTGGGGGATCGGGCTGGCGAAGGACGACGAGCGGGCCGCGGATCCCCGGCGCTGGCGCGGCCTGAACCTGCTGGGTTTCGCGCTGATGGAGGCGCGGGAGCGGCTCCGGAACGCTGCGCCGGGGCCGGCCGGGGCTCCGGAGGGTCAGCTCCGGTCGATCACCAGCGACGTGGCGAACGGGTCGTCGTAGTACGAGTCGTCGTCCTCGAAGTCGTCCGCGTGGACGGCGAAGGCCCAGATGAGGAATCCGATAATCACCGCGCCGATCAGGATGCCCACGGACCCGGTGATGATGCCGGCGAGCGCCTGACCCCCGTTGGTGGCCTCGCCACGCTGGGCGCGCTTGCGGCCGAGGATCCCGAAGATCAGGGCCAGCACGCCCAGGATGATGCTCGCGACCCCGTACATGCAGAACAGGCAGATCGACAGGATGCCCAGCACCATGGCCGTGATGCCCATGCCGTTCGCGGGTACGGGCGCCCAGAGCCCCTGACCGCCGTAGGCGTCGTAGCCGGTGTAACCGGGGTACTGCTGCTGCGGCGGGACGGCCGGGTAACCGTACTGGCCCACCGGCTGCTGCCCCGGGCCGTTCGGGGAGTACGGCGGAGGGGGCATCTCGGCGGGCCCGGGTCCGAAGCCGCCCTGTGCGGGCGGCGGGCCGTAGCCTCCGGCGAACGGCCCGGGACCCTGCTGCGGGCCCTCGAACCCCGGCATGGAGGTGACGGTCGGCTGGTCGTGCACCGCCGGCGGACGGACCTCACCGCCCTGCTTGCCCAGCTCGACCCGGCCGTCCGGCGCCGCCCAGGGATCGCGGGGCTCCTGCCCGCCCCCGGGCAGCTCGGTGTTCTCTGACATGTGACTCCCCCCTCGTGGTCCCGTCATGCTACGGCCCGGGCGGAGCGCCTCCGGCGGCGCCTACGATGATCGGTGCCACCGGCGGTCCGTGCCGGAGAACCGGGTGCCCTGGGCGGTCGGTGCCGGCGTACCGAGACTCCCGGAGGCTTCTCATGAACGATCCGCACCCCTTCGTCGCGGGACTGCCCAAGGCCGAACTCCACGTGCACCACGTGGGGTCGGCCTCCCCGCGCATCGTCGCCGAACTCGCCGCCCACCACCCGGACTCCAAGGTGCCGACCGACCCGGAGGCGCTGGCCGACTACTTCACCTTCACGGACTTCGGACACTTCATCGACGTCTACCTCTCGGTGGTGGACCTGATCCGTACACCCGAGGACGTCCGGCTCCTCACCTACGAGATCGCGCGCGACATGGCACGGCAGAACATCCGGTACGCCGAGCTGACGTTGACGCCGTACAGCTCCACCCGGCGCGGCATCCCCGCGCAGGGATTCATGGAGGCCATCGAGGATGCGCGCAAGGCGGCCGAGGCGGAGTGGGGGACCGTACTGCGCTGGTGCTTCGACATCCCCGGCGAGGCGGGGCTCGAAGCGGCCGAGGAGACCACCCGTCTCGCGCTGGACCTGAGGCCCGAGGGCCTGGTCTCGTTCGGGCTCGGCGGCCCGGAGGTGGGCGTCGGGCGCCCGCAGTTCAAGCCCTACTTCGACCGCGCCATCGCCGCCGGGCTCCACTCGGTGCCGCACGCCGGCGAGACGACGGGCCCGGGGACGGTGTGGGACGCGCTCACGGCGCTGCGCGCGGAGCGCATCGGGCACGGGACGAGTTCCGTGCAGGATCCCGCGCTGCTGGCACACCTCGCGGAGCACCGCATCGCACTGGAGGTCTGCCCGACGTCCAACATCGCGACCCGAGCCGTCGCGGACCTCGACGCCCACCCGATCAAGGAGATGGTGGCGGCCGGGGTGCTGGTCACCGTCAACAGCGACGATCCGCCGATGTTCGGCACCGACCTGAACAACGAGTACGCGGTGGCGGCCCGGCTGCTGGAGCTGGACGAACGCGGCATCGCCGAGCTGGCGAAGAACGCCGTCGAGGCGTCCTTCCTGGACCCGGCCGGAAAGCGGAAGCTGGCGACCGAGATCGACACGTACACGGCCCGGTGGCTGGCGGCCCCCGGACACTGACCCGGCCGCGACAATGGCCCCATGGCACACACCGTCACCGCCGTGGGGCATCGCGGAGATCCCTACCGCGTCCGTGAGAACACCCTGTCCTCGATCCGGTCCGCCCTCGAACGGGGGGCGGACGCGGTCGAGATCGACGTCCGGGTGACCCGGGACGGGGTTCCGGTACTGCTCCACGATGCCTCGCTGCAACGGCTCTGGGGCCACGACCGCGCACTCGCCACCCTCGGCCACGCCGAGTTGACGGAACTCACCGGCGGCGGGGTGCCGACCCTGCGCGAAGCGCTGGCGGCCGCGGGACCGCACCGGGTGATGGTGGACCTGCCCGGATCCACCGACGCCTCGGTGCGGACGATCGTGGGCACGGTGCGCGAGTGCGGCGCGGCGGACCGCGCCTACTACTGCGCCGGACCCGAGGCGATGCTCCGGGTGCGTACGGCCGACCCCTCGGCGGAGATCGCCCTGACCTGGACGACCCTTGCCCCGCCGCGTCCCGAACTCCTCGCGGCGATCGGTCCGCGCTGGCTGAACTACCGGTTCGGGCTGGTGACGCGGGAGGTGGCGGACCGCGTGCACCGGGACGGGCTGCTCGTCTCGGCATGGACCGCCGACACCGGGCGCACCATGCGGCGGCTGATCGACCGGGGAGTGGACTCCATCACCACCAACCGGGTCGACGTGCTGAGCCGGCTTCTCGCCGGCTCCCCTCCGACGAAGCCCGGTTGAGCCCTCCCGGAACGCATCGCGCGGGGCGGGGAGTGCCCGTCCCGCGCCCTCGTCCGGCAAGATGACCGCCGGGTGGTTCCGCCGCGGCGCGGACCGGCGACCGGGGGCGCGGTGGACGTAACGAGAAGGTGGGCGCGGGCCCGCACGGGGTGGCCCGGTCGCCCCTGGGCGACGGACACCGGGGTGGCGCTGCTGGTGCAGGCGGCGGTGAGCGTGCCCTGGCTCCTCCCCCGCGACCCGGGTCAGGATCCGGCGGATCTCACCGCCTACCTCCTGACGACGCTGACGGTGCTGCCGCTGGTGTGGCGCCGCCGGGCCCCGGCCACGGTGCTGCTGGCCTGCATGGCGACCCTGGGGCTCTACACGGGTGCGGTGGACGGGCCGGGGCAGACCCTGCCGTACACGGCGCTGGTCGCCCTCTACACGGTGGGCGCCGCGTGCCCCTCCCCGCGTCGCCAGCTCCTGCTGGCCCTCTCGCTGGCGACGGTCTTCCCCGCCAGCGCGTGGAACACGGGCGAGATCCGGGAACTCGTTTTCTCCCTCATGGTCCTGACCGGCGCCTACGGCTTCGGCCGCCTCGCCCGCGTCCGCCAGGAGTACACCAGGGCCGTGGAGGAGAGGGCCGAGCAGTCGGAGCTGACCCGACGCGTCGAGGCCGAGCGCGCCGCCGCCCGCGAACGGGCCCGGATCGCCCGGGAGATGCACGATGTCCTGGCGCACGCGGTGAGCCTGATGGTGGTGCAGGCGGAGGCCGGTCCGGTGGCGGTGCGTACGGCGCCGGAGCGCGCGGAGGCGGCCTTCGAGGCGATCTCGGAGGCGGGCCGGGACGCGATGACGCAGCTGCGCCGCATGCTGGGCGTGCTGCGGGAGGACGGGGTGGACGGACGCGTCCTCCTGGAACCCCAGCCCGGGGTGGGCGAGTTACCCGCCCTGCTGGAACGGGTGCGGGCCGGCGGTTCGGAGGTCGTCCACGTGGTGACGGGCTCCCCCGTGCCGGTCCCGGCGGATGTGGGGGCAGCCGTGCACCGCATCGCCCAGGAGGCCCTGACCAACGTGGTGAAGCACGCACCGGCTTCCCGCGTCACCGTCGGACTCGACTATTTGGACGACGCGTTGCGGATCTCGGTGACCGACGACGGAGGTGGCGCCGGCCTCGGCTCCGCCCCGGCTCCCGCCCCGCCGCGACCGTACCCGTCGCCCTCCGCGGTCCCGTCCGGGGGCTTCGGCCTGGTGGGGATCCGCGAGCGGGCGGCGGCGCACGGAGGTACGGCCCGAGTGGGCCCCGCTCCGACGGGCCGCGGGTTCCAGGTCGCGGCCACGATCCCGCTCACCCTTCCCGTTCAGGAGGACGGCAGTTGACGATCCGCGTGGTGGTGGCCGACGACCAGGAGCTGGTACGCAGCGGCTTCTCGATGATTCTCGGCGCGCAGCCGGACATCGAGGTGGTCGCCGAGGTGGGCGACGGGGCGGCGGCCGTGGCGGCGGTGCGCGCGCTCGGGCCGGACGTGGTCCTGCTGGACGTGCGGATGCCGGTCATGGACGGCATCGAGGCGTGCCGGACGATCAGTGCCGAGAGCGACTGCCGCTCCGTCATGCTCACCACCTTCGACTCGGACGCGTACGTGTACGAAGCGCTGCACGCGGGGGCGAGCGGCTTCCTCCTGAAGGACGTCCGCCGGGACGACCTGGTGCACGCGGTACGGGTGGCGGTGGCCGGGGACTCCCTGCTGGCGCCCTCCGTCGCACGTCGGCTGATCGCCGCGTACACGGCCCGGCCGGCGCCGAGCGCCACGCCCACCGCCGAGGCCCGGCTGGCGCGGCTGACCGGCCGCGAACGGGAGACCCTGCTCCACCTCGCCCGCGGGCTCTCCAACGCGGAGATCGCCGAGGCGCTCGTCGTCAGCGACCACACGGTGAAGACGCACGTGGGGAACGTGCTGTCCAAGCTCGGGCTGCGCGACCGCGTGCAGGCGGTCATCTGCGCGTACGAAACGGGGTTGGTGACACCTCGGTGATCTTCCTCCCCCGAGCGGGGGAGGAAGATACCGCGTCTCCCCCGTGCGGGTGAGGGAAGCTCCCCCGGACAAACCCCCGCTCGGGTGATCCGCCGGGCCCCCGGGATCAACAGGATGGAACCACCGAAGCGTTACCCCATCCGTCACGGAGGCTCCGATGAAGAACCGCACCCGCGCCCTGCTCGCCTCGTCCCTGATCCTCGGAGTGCTGGCCGGACCGGCCGCCGTACCGGGTCACGCCGCGACCGGCCCGGCCGTGGTCGGCGCCGCCCGCGGCGGCACCGGCGCCGTGGACACCGCCGCCCTGTCCGAGGCGCTCGCGGGGCTCCCCCGGGCCGACGCCACCGCCGCACTCGTCCGGGTCTCGGGCACCGACGGCACCTGGCGGGGCAGCGCGGGCGTGCACGACCTCGCCTCCGGCCGCCCCGCCGACCCGGGCGCCCGCTTCCGGGTGGGCTCCGTGACCAAGGTCTTCACCGCCGCAACGGCCCTCCAACTCGTCGGTGAGCGGAAGCTGTCGCTGGACCGCACGGCCCGCTCCTACCTCCCCGCCCTCGTCCCGGCCGCGTACGCGCGGGTGACCGTCGGCCAACTGCTCAACCACACGAGCGGCATACCGGCGGCCGACATGCCGGGAGAGACGGTGGAGGAGTGGTACGCCCACCGCTTCGACCCGCACACCCCGCAGGAGATGCTCGCCTCCGCGACCGCGAAGGAGCCGGAGTTCGCGCCGGGCCGCAGTCAGCACTACCTCAACATCAACTACACCCTGCTCGGCCTGCTCATGGAGAAGGTCACCGGTGACAGCTACGCCCACCAGGTCTCGGCGCGTGTCCTGCGCCCGCTCGGCCTCGACGCCACGTACCTCCCGGAGGGCGAGGCCCGCATCCGGGGCCCGTACAACCACGGCTACCAGATCTTCCCGGCGGCCGACGGCACGACGGAGCTCAGGGACGTCTCCGTCTGGGGCACCGCGGACGCGTGGGCGGCGGGCGATCTCGTGTCGACCGCCGCCGACCTGGAGCGCTTCACCCGCGCGCTGTTCCAGGGCGACGTGGTGCGGGGTCCGCTGCTGGAGGAGATGTTCACCCTGCCGGACGCCTCGGTGCGCATGTACGGCTCCGGCGACCCCGCCCGGTTCAGCGCGGGCCTCTCGGTGATGACGCTGGGTGGGCGGCAGGTCTGGGGGAAGACGGGCGGCCGCTACGGCTACAACAGCGCGATAGCGGCGACCCGCGATCTGTCCAGGACCCTCGTCTACAGCGTCAACTCCACGGACGCCAAGGGCGAGGCGGCGAACTCCACGGCGCTGAGCATCGTCGTGGCGGCGTACGGCGCCCCGAGCGCGCCCTGAACGACGGTGGCCGGCGGATGCCGCGGCCGGACCGAAAGGCGGGGTTCGGCGGACCGCGGTCGGCGTCACGGCGCCCTCCCGCCTGCGACCGCCGAGTCGTTAGCGCGCGGACGCGGACGCTCCGAGGGGGACGGTTCGGCCGCGCGCCACCCCGCCGCCCGGTCGTCCTCCAGCCGTTTGATCATCCGCCACACCACCAGCAGCGGAATCACCCCGAAGACGCCGAACGACATGTCGATCACCGTCCACCAGAACGGAATGCCCCGCAGCGGCCCGCAGACCAGGGCGAGCGGCAGGATGCCGGCGCAGGCGATCATGCCGAACTCCACGACCCAGATGTTGCGGACCGGATCGCGGTAGGGACCGTAGAACGCCACCGCGATGACGAGATGGGCGAAGGCCAGCCAGTCGGTTCCGTACAGCAGGAAGGGATGACGCGCGTCGGCCTCGTCGAGGCCGGTGCGCACCCGGGTGATCCACTCCATCAGGGCGGGCGCGCGCTCGGGGACCGGTGACGCCGAGGAGGCCAACAGCTGATCGGCCCAGCGGAGTTCATGGACGAGCGGGAAAGCGGTGAGCCCGCTCAGCACCAGGCAGACGATGAAGACGACCAGCCACACGCGTATGCGCCGCACCAGGGCGGCCTGCTCGTTCATGGCCCGCACTCTACGCCTTTATGAACGTGTTCAAAACTCTCGGGCGCCGCATTCTCCCGGGACGGCCGAGAGCTCCCCGGGACGGCGAACGGCCCCCGGAGAGCCGGGGGCCGTTCGTGGAGTCCTGCGACGCGGACGAGCCGTCGGCCGCCGCCACTCGTACGACGCGAAAGAGGCCCAGCGCGACGAGGCGGCCGGCACGGGACGCGGTCGGCCGCCGTCGAAGGACCGGTCAGCCGTCGAGGGAGGTCATGACGTGCTTGACGCGGGTGTAGTCCTCGAAGCCGTACGCCGAGAGGTCCTTGCCGTAGCCGGACTTCTTGAACCCGCCGTGCGGCATCTCGGCGACCAGCGGGATGTGGGTGTTGATCCAGACGCAGCCGAAGTCGAGGTTCTTCGACATCCGCATGGCGCGGGCGTGGTCCTTGGTCCACACCGAGGACGCCAGGGCGTACTCCACGCCGTTGGCGAACTCCAGGGCCTCGGCCTCGTCGGTGAACGACTGCACGGTGATGACCGGGCCGAAGACCTCGTTCTGGACGATCTCGTCGTCCTGACGCAGCCCGGAGACGACGGTCGGCGCCCAGAAGTAGCCCTTCTCGCCGACCCGGTGCCCCCCGGCCTCGACGACGGCGTGGGCGGGGAGGCGGTCGATGAACCCGCTGACCTGGGCGAGCTGCTGGGCGTTGTTGAGCGGGCCGTACAGCACGTCCTCGTCGTCGGGCAGGCCCGTCTTCGTACCCTTCGCGGCCGCCGCCAGCGCCGTCACGAAGGCGTCGTGCACCGACGCGTGCACCAGCACCCGGGTCGCGGCCGTACAGTCCTGGCCGGCGTTGAAGAAGCCCGCCTCGCAGATGCCGGCCACGGCCTTCTCCATGTCCACGTCCTCGAAGACCACGACGGGCGCCTTGCCGCCGAGCTCCAGGTGGACACGCTTGACGTCCTTCGCCGCCGAGGCGGCGACCTCCATGCCGGCGCGCACGGAACCGGTGATGGACGCCATCGCCGGGGTCGGGTGCTCCACCATCGCCCGCCCGGTCTCGCGGTCGCCGCACACGACGTTGAAGACCCCGGCGGGGAGGATCTCGCCGATGAGCCCGGCGATCAGAACGGTCGAGGCCGGGGTGGTGTCGGACGGCTTGAGGACGACGGTGTTCCCGGCGGCGAGCGCCGGAGCGAACTTCCAGACCGCCATCATCATCGGGTAGTTCCACGGCGCCACCTGGGCGCAGACACCGACCGGCTCGCGCCGGACGATCGAGGTGAGGCCCTCCATGTACTCCCCGGCCGAGCGGCCCTCCAGCATCCGGGCCGCGCCCGCGAAGAAACGGATCTGATCCACCATCGGGGGAATCTCTTCGGTGCGGGTGAGACCCAGCGGCTTGCCGGTGTTCTCGGACTCCGCCGCGATCAACTCCTCCGCGTGCTCCTCGAACGCGTCGGCGATCTTGAGCAGGGCCTTCTGCCGCTCGGCGGGGGTGGTGTCGCGCCATGCGGGGAACGCCGCGGCGGCGGCCGCCATGGCGGCGTCCACGTCGGCGGGGCCGGAGAGCGGCGACGTCGCGTAGACCTCCTCGGTGGCCGGGTTGACCACGTCGAGGGTCCTCCCGTCCACGGCGTCCCGGAACTCTCCGTCGATGTAGTTGCGCAGTCGGCGCACCTCGGTGGTCACAGCCACCCCTCCTAGTCGTCGGTCTCTTGCGTCGGCCCGTGTCTCCCGGCCAGCCTACGGCGCGCCCACCGACACGCCGACACTTTCTGCTTGCCGAAGCCGCGAAGACTGCGAATCGTGTGGCCCGGCCTCCCTTCCGCGACGAATTTCGTCGTTTCCGCCCGGCGGAGATCGGCTGCGCGACCACGAATGGCCCTGAGCCGATCGGCCCTCGGGTCCGGACCCCTCCGTGCGCGCGCTTCCCACGAGGCTCGTCCACCGGATGCCGATGCCGAGGCCCCAGCCGAAGCTGAAGCGGAGAGTCCGCACGGCGGCCCAAGGGCCCACCGCGCCCCTTCTCACCGCAGCCGGTCCGCCGCGACGGCGTTGCCCCGGATCCACCCGTTCGAGTGGGAACGGACTCGTCCGGGCCGCGTGCGGTACGCACTCCCCGGTCCCACTCCTTACCGTGCCCAGTGACCGATCGGCCGCGTCTTCGTTCCCCCGTACGAGGGAACGGGAAACTGACCTGAACCGAGGTGTACGTCATGGTGGCCCCGCCGGACAACGATGTGATCTGGGCGCGCTCCCTGCACCACTCCCACAACGGATCGCCGGGCCTCAGCGGTGTCTCGCTCGGCGTCCGCGACGGCGAGATCCTCGCCGTGACCGGGCCGCGCGGCAGCGGCAAGTCCACCCTGCTGCACTGCCTCTCCGGCCGACTGGTGCCGCAGCAGGGAGAGGTGTGGTTCAACAGTGTGCCCGTCCACACCATGGGCCCGCGCCTGCGCGAACAGCTGCGCCGCGACCGGTTCGGCTGGATCGCCTCCGATCCGCAGCTCGTTCCCGAACTCAACGCCTGGGAGAACGCGGCGCTGCCCCTGCTGCTGCGCGGCATCTCCCACCGCGCCGCGAAGAAGGCCGCCATGGAGTGGCTGGAGCGCATGGACATCGGACAGCTCGCCAAGAAGCGGCCGCACACACTGCTCCAGGTGCAACGCCAGCGGGTCTCCGTGGCGCGCGCCCTCACCGCCGCCCCGTCCGTGATCTTCGCCGACGAACCGACCGCGGCCCTGCACGGGGCCGACCGCGCCCACCTGCTGCGCACGCTCACGGCGGCGGCCCGCTCGCACGCCATCACGGTGGTGCTGGCCACCCACGACGTGGAGGTCGCCGCCCTCGCCGACCGTACGGTCCCGATGCTGGACGGCCGCCGCGTCGCCACCCTCACTCTTCCCGCCGCAGCCGATACGGAAGGCCGCTCGGCGTGCTCGCTCTCCGTCTAGCCCGCGGCTCCCACCCCCTCGTCCTCGCCAGGCGCCTGCTGGTCTCCTGCGCCTCCGCCGGGGTGGGCTTCCTCCTGCTCAGCACGCTCGGTCACGCCGCGGGGAACCCGGCCCAGGCCACGGGCTCCGTACTGCGGCTGCTGTGGTGTCTCGTGCCGCTGGCGGCCACCGTGCAGTTCGCCGTCGCGGTGGCCCGGACGGATCCGAGCACCCGGCCGCGCGCCGGGCTGTCCGCCGTCGGCCTCGGGCCGGTCCGGCTGTCGGTCCTCGCCGCGGTCTCCACGGCCGTGGCCACCACCCTCGGCTCGATGGTCGCCCTGCTCTTCTTCCTGCATCTGCGCGGCGATCTGAGGGGACTTCCCTTCGACGGTGGAGCGGCGGCCTTCCTGGGCGCCGGCACCCCGCTGCCGCTCCCCGCCGCGCTCACCCTGCTCGCGCTCGTTCCCGTGACGGCGTCCGTGGCGAGCGCGCTGGCACTGCGGTCGCGCCCCGAGGTACCCGCCCCCGAGGAGCCGCTCCCGGCCGAGGCCCCCCTCTCCCCCGTTCCCGCACCCTCGGGACTGCCCTGGGGTGTGGCGCTCGCCGCCGCCGGGCTGGCGGTCGAGGCGTACGCGAGCCGGGGCTCGGGCGGCAGCCCCTTCCCGCTGCCCGGCCGGCTCGACTCCACCCCGGCCGGGGTGCTGGCCGGCTGGGTGCTCACCGCGATCGGCCTGGCGATGGCCGGCCCCGGCCTCACCCACCTCTGCGGCCGGCTGCTCCAGTCGGCGCGACCGGGGGCCGCACGACTGCTGGCCGGACGGGTCCTGATGGACGAGTCCCGCCGCATCGGCCGGCCGCTCGGCATCGTCTGCGCCGTGGTGTCGGGCGCCATCGCGGCAACCGCCCTGTACGAGGAGGGGACGCGCCCGTACGGCCCGCTCACCGCACTGGGAGCCGTCCTCGTCCTCGGCTGCACGACGGCGTCGCTGCTGACCTCGGCGATCGAGGCGAAGCAGGACCGGGTACGGACCGCGGAGGCGCTGCGCCGCATGGGTGCCCACGCCTCCGTCCTGCGGTCCGCGACCGCGCTGCGCGCGGCGTCGCTGCTGCTGATGTTCGCCCCGCTGACCTGGGTGCTCGCCCAACTGGCGGCGTTGCCCCTCTCCGGCTGACGGTGCCGGGGTCCCGCCACCGCCGGACCCCGCGCCGGGGCGCCGATGACGGGTCGTCGCGCCGGCCTTCTCGACATGCGTCAGGGACGGGGGCCTCGGGGTCACCGTCACCCGGCAGGTGCGCGGAGAGGTCCTCGCGCCGGACACCGGGTCCCCCCATCCCGAGGACGCGGGGAACGTGTTCCGGGTACGGCGGAGCGAAGCCGTCGGTCCGCCGACCTCGTACAGGCGTACGGATATGCCGGGGTCAGACGCTTGGGGCTGCCGGCTCAGCCGTTCAGGCCTCCGGGACGGCCGCCAGGACCACGGTTCCCGCAGCGTCGAAGGTGACTCCCACGTGCGCACCCTCGGCCGGGGTGTCGGCGAGCGCGCATTCCGCCTCCACGACCGGGCCGTGCTCGGGGGTGAGCCGTACGGCGACCCGGTCACCCCGGAACGTCCGCGCTCCCGCCGTGCACCCGAGGCCGTCACCGGCGGCTCCGATGCGCACGCCCGCGGGGCGTACCAGCAGGTCGCAGCGGCCCTGCGGCGATCCCTCCGGTACGGGCACCTCGCCCCACGGGGTCCGGGCGGACGTGCCGGTGACCGTCGCCCCGACGACGTTGTCGAAGCCGAGGAAGCGGGCGACGAAGGCGGAGGCCGGGTGCTGCCAGACCTCCAGCGGCGTGCCCGCCTGGGCGATCCGGCCGTCCCGCATCACGACGACCCGGTCCGCGAGGGCGAAGGCCTCACCCTGGTCGTGGGTGACGGCGAGCACCGTCGTGCCCAGCTCCGTGAAGAGCGAGCGGAGCTCGACGACGAGGCGCTCGCGCAGGCCTCGGTCGAGCTGGCCGAGGGGTTCGTCCAGCATCAGCAGCCTCGGGCTGGGCGCGAGGGCGCGGGCCAGCGCCACCCGCTGCTGCTCACCGCCGGAGAGTCCGGCGATCGCCCGGGGCCCCGCGCCGGAGAGGCCGACCAGATCGAGGAGTTCGGCGACCCTCTCCCGCCGGGCGGTGCGGTCCATCCCGCGCATCCGCAGCCCGAAGGCGACGTTCGCCGCCACGTCCCGGTGCGGGAAGAGCTGGTGGTCCTGGAACATCAGCCCGAGGCCGCGCCGGTGCACCGGGACACCCGCCTGGTCGGCGCCGTCGAGGAACACCCGTCCGTCGTCCGGTTGCCGGAGTCCGGCCACCACCCGCAGCAGGGTGGACTTCCCGCTGCCGCTCGGGCCGAGGACGCAGACGATCTCGTGGTCGGCGACCGAGAGGTCCACCGCGTCCAGCACGGCTCGTCCGCCGAAACGGACCGTGGCCGACTCCAGTTCCAGCATGGTCAGAACTCCCCGGATCGGTCGGTACGGATGCGTTCGAGGAGCAGCAACGAGACGGCGCACACCAGCATCAGGATGGTGCTGAGCGCCATCGCCTGCCCGTAGTTGAGGTCTCCGGACCGTCCCAGCAGGCGGGCGACGGCGACCGGCAGGGTCGGGCGGTCGGGACGGGCGATGAAGACGGTCGCGCCGAACTCGCCCAGCGAGACGGCGAAGGCGAAGCCGGCGGCCACCAGCAGCGCCCGGCGCACCAGCGGGAGGTCCACCTCGCGCCAGGCCCGTAGCGGCGAGGCGCCGAGGACGGCCGCGGCCTCGCGCAGCCGGGCGTCCACCGCCCGCAGCACCGGCAGCATGGTCCGTACGACGAAGGGGACGCCCACCAGCGCCTGCGCGAGCGGCACCAGGATCCACGAGGTGCGCAGGTCGAGCGGCGGTTCGTCGAGGGTGATGAGGAAACCGAAGCCGACGGTCACCGCCGAGACGCCGAGCGGCAGCATGAGGAGCGCGTCGAAGCCCCGCACCAGCCGGCCCGCCCGGCGGGTGAGCGCGGCGGCGGCGAGGCCGCCGACGACGAGCGAGATGCCGGTGGCGGCGAGGGCGTACTGGAGGGAGTTCCCGATCGCCTCCAGCGGGGCGACCAGGAAGGTGGAGCCACTCGCCTCGGCGGAGCCCAGGGCCCGGTAGTAGGCGAACCCGTGCCCGCCGGGCTGGTCGAACGAGCGCTCCACCAGCACCCCGAGCGGCAGCAGGATCAGCAGCAGCGCGGTGAGCAGGAGTCCGCCGAGGAGCGCCCACTGGCCGGCGCCGCGCGGCCGGTGGGAGGTCAGGGCCGGATCGACGAGGCGCAGTGCGGTCTCCCGGCGGCGTACCGTACGCGCGTGCACGGCCAGGATGGCGCCGACGGCCGCGAACTGGACCAGGGTCAGTACCGCGGCGGTGGGCAGGTCGAGGAGTTGCGCGGTCTGCCGGTAGATCTCCACTTCCAGCGTGGAGTAGGCGGGGCCGCCGAGGATCTGCACGACACCGAACGAGGTGAAGGTGAAGAGGAAGACCATCAGCGCGGCGGCGCCCACGGCGGGGGCGAGCGCGGGCAGGGTCACCTTGCGCCAGGCGGCGAACCGCCCCGCGCCGAGCACGCGTGCGGCCTCCTCCTGGCGGGGGTCGAGTTGCGACCAGAGGCCGCCGACGGTCCGGACGACCACAGCGTAGTTGAAGAAGACGTGGGCGAGCAGGATCGCCCAGACGGTGGTGTCGAGCCGTACGCCCCAGAGTTCGTCGAGCAGTCCGCCGCGTCCGAGCAGGGCGAGGAACGCCGTGCCGACGACGACGGTCGGCAGCACGAACGGCACGGTGACGATCGCGCGGAGCACCTGCTTGCCGGGGAACTCGAGGCGGGCGAAGACGTAGGCGCCGGGCAGTGCGATCAGCAGGGTCAGCGCGGTGGACGCCACCGCCTGCCAGGTGGTGAACCAGAGGACGTCCAGCAGATCGGCCCGGCCGAGGACGTCGCCGAAGCGGCCCCACTGCCAGCCGTCCTCGGTCTTCAGCCCCCGGCCGACGATGGCCGCCACCGGGTAGGCGAAGAAGAGCGCGAAGAACGCGACGGGCACGGCCATCAGGCCGAGCCGCGTCGCGATGGAGCGGGCCCCGCCGCGGGTGGTGCGGCGGAGCACGGCGGGGCGGGCGCTCTTGGTCACTTGCCGGTCACTCCAGGATCACTTCACGACGAGCGAGGACCACGTCTGGACCCACTGCTCACGGTTGGCGGCGATCTTCGCCGGGTCCACGGTGAACGGCTTCTCCACGGTGGAGCCGAACTTCGTGTAGAGCTCCGGCAGCTTCGCGTCGTCGACGACCGGGTCGACGAACATCTGGAGCGGCATGTCCTCCTGGAAGGTCTTGCTGATGAGGAAGTCCAGCAGCGCCTTGCCGCCCGCCTCGTTCTTCGCCCCGTCGAGCAGGCCCGCGAACTCGATCTGGCGGAAGCAGGTCGCGGTCGCGACGCCGGTGGGCGCCTCGGCCGGCTGCGGGTCGGCGTAATACACCTCGACCGGCGGGCTGGAGGCGTAGGAGACGACGAGCGGGCGGTCGGCGTTCGCCTTCTTGCCGCCCGCCGAACCCGAGAACTCCTCGTTGTAGGCCTGCTCCCAGCCGTCGACGACCTTCACGCCGTTGGCCTTCAGTTTCTTCCAGTACTCCTGGTAGCCGTCCTCACCGGAGTCGGCGATCGTGCCGAGCAGGAAGCCGAGGCCCGGCGAGGACGTCGCGGCGTTCTCGGTGACCAGCAGGTTCTTGTACGCCGGCTTCAGCAGGTCGGCGAAGGAGTGCGGCGGGTCCAGCTTCTTGTCGGCGAAGTACTTCTTGTCGTAGTTGACACAGATGTCGCCGGTGTCGACCGGGGTGACCCGGTGCTTGTCGTCGAGCCGGGTGGCGGCCGCCACCCGGCCCAGCCCCTTCGCCTCGTACGGAGTGAAGAGATCCTGGTCGAGGGCGCGGGAGAGCAGGGTGTTGTCGACACCGAAGAAGACGTCACCGCGCGGGGATCCCTTGGTGAGGATCTCCTGGTTGAGCGCCGCCCCGGCGTCCCCGCTCTTGAGGACCTTGACCGTGTAGCCGGTCTCCTTCGTGAACGCCTTCAGCACGTCGTCCGAGGCGGCGAAGGAGTCGTGGCTGACCAGGGTGACGGTCTTGGAGCCCTTGGCTGCGTCCGAGCCCGACGGTTCGTCGTCGGAGCCTCCGCAGCCGGCGAGGGCGGTGACGCCGAGTGCGGCGGCGAGCGCGGTCGCCGCGTACTTCGTCGTGGTGTGCATGTGATTCCTCCTGGAAGTGACCAGGAAGAGACGCGGCCCCGCCCGCACCGGCGGTGGCCGGACGCGGGCAGGGCGCAACAGCTTGAGTAAGGTCCGAACTTCCTACCCGGAATGACCCGGGCGAGGTTCAGAGGGTCTGCGGCCATCCGTTTCACCGGTGCCGCACTCTCAGCGCTGTGGCGCTCCCCTGTCGGAATATGAAGTTGACGAATGCGGGGCCAGGTTACACGGGCCCCGTCCGGGGGTTTTCCCCGGTCAGGCCGTGAGCCGCGGCCCGGCCGGGGAAACCCCGATGACGTGGGGTCAGCGCTCGGAAGCGGCGAGCTGTCCGCAGGCGCCGTCGATCTCCTGGCCCCGGGTGTCGCGCACCGTGACCGGCACGCCGTGGGCCGCGATGGCCTCCACGAACGCCTTCTCGTCCTCGGGACGGGATGCCGTCCACTGGGAACCGGGCGTCGGGTTGAGCGGGATCAGGTTGACGTGCACCCGCTTGCCCTTGAGGAGCCGGCCGAGCCGGTCGCCCCGCCACGCCTGGTCGTTGATGTCTCGGATCAGGGCGTACTCGATGGAGATGCGGCGGCCGGACTTCTCGGCGTACTCCCATGCGGCGTCGAGCACCTCGCGGACGTTCCAGCGGGTGTTCACCGGGACGAGGGTGTCGCGGAGCTCGTCGTCCGGGGCGTGCAGTGAGACGGCGAGACGGCACTTGAAGCCCTCGTCCGCGAAGCGCAGCATCGCGGGCACCAGACCCACGGTGGAGACGGTGATGCCCCGCTGCGAGAGCCCGAGGCCGTCGGGCTCCGGGTCGGTCAGCCGGCGGATGGCGCCGACGACACGGTTGTAGTTGGCCAGCGGCTCCCCCATCCCCATGAAGACGATGTTGGAGAGGCGCGCGGGCCCGCCCGGCACCTCGCCGTCCCGCAGCGCCCGCATGCCGTCCACGATCTGGTGCACGATCTCGGCGGTCGAGAGGTTCCGGTCCAGCCCGGCCTGCCCGGTCGCGCAGAACGGGCAGTTCATCCCGCAACCGGCCTGCGAGGAGATGCACATCGTCACGCGCTCCGGGTAGCGCATGAGGACGGACTCCACCAGCGTCCCGTCGTGCAGCTTCCAGAGCGTCTTGCGGGTGGTGTCGTCGTCACAGCTGATGTGGCGGACCACGGACATCAGGTCCGGGAACATCGCCTCCGCGAGCTTCTCCCGCGACCCGGCCGGGATGTTCGTCCACTCCGCCGGGTCGTGCGCGTACCGCGCGAAGTAGTGCTGCGAGAGCTGTTGCGCGCGGAACGGCTTCTCGCCGATCGCGGCGACCGCTTCCTTGCGCTCGGCGGGCGTGAGGTCGGCGAGGTGCCTCGGGGGCTTCTTGGCTCCGCGGGGCGTGACGAAAGTGAGTTCTCCGGGCTTAGGCATGGTTCTTCCAGTGTCGCAGACGTGACGCGAAGGGCCCGCCGTCCTGTGGACGGCGGGCCCTTCGCGCACATCGGCGCAGGTGGAGCGGGGTGGAGCGGGTGTGCGGAGGTTCCGGGCGACGGGTAGGGCCGGTGCGTCGCAGCCCTGCCGGAACGTATCGCCTGAGCCTGAGTCTCAGCCGCTGCCGACGAACAGCACCAGCAGCAGCCAGACCACCGGAGCGGTCGGCAGCAGCGAGTCCAGCCGGTCCATGATCCCGCCGTGACCGGGCAGCAGCGTGCCCATGTCCTTGATGCCGAGATCCCGCTTGATCATGGACTCGCCCAGGTCGCCGAGGGTGGCGCTCGCGGCGACCGCCAGCCCGAGCAGCAGCCCCTGCCACCAGGCGCCGTCCTCGATCAGGAACTGCACGCACAGCGCACCGCCGACCATCGCGAAGGCGATGGCCCCGAAGAGTCCCTCACGGGTCTTGCCGGGGCTGATGCGCGGGGCGAGCTTGTGCTTGCCGAACCGCCAGCCGACCGCGTACGCCCCGGTGTCGCTGACCACCGTCAGCAACAGGAACGTCAGTACCCGCCACGGACCGTCGTCCGCGGCCAGCATCAGCGCGACGAACGTCGCCAGGAAGGGTACGTAGAACGCGGCGAAGACACCCGCTGTGACGTCCCGGAGGTACCCCTCCGGCTTGGTCGTCATCCGCCACACCAGCACGGCCAGCGAGGTGAGCGCCATCGCGATCCAGGCGCCTTCGGCCCCCCGGGCGTACCCGGCGACGACCATGGCGACGCCGCCCACCGCGAGCGGGACGAGCGGCGCCTTGATCGACTTCCGCTCGTCCAGCCGGGAGGTGAGCTCCCAGAGGCCGACCACGACGGCGAGGGCGACCACGCCGACGAAGACGGCCTTCACGACGAACAGCGAGGCGATGACGACCGCGCCGAGGCCCACGCCGACCCCTATGGCGGCCCGCAGGTCACGCCCCGCCCGCTTCTTCTGCGGAGCGGGGGGCGGCGCGGGCACGGGCGCCTGCTGCACCTCGTCGCGGAACAGGGGGCCACTGATGTGGGTGGCGCCCCCGTCCCGGCCGTCGTGGTCGTCTGCGTCGTCTCTACCTGCGTCGGGAGTGTCCGGCACGATGGGCATGGGCCGAGTCTGCTGGGCGCCGTGCGCATCGTGGGCGGGACCCGCCGGAGCGGCCGGGATCTCGGACGTGCCCCAGTAGCCGGCTCCCTGCGGGGCGCCCCAGGAGGAGTCGTTCATCAGACTTCGAGCAGCTCGGCTTCCTTGTGCTTGAGCAGCTCGTCCACCTGCGTGACGTACTTCGCGGTGGTGTCGTCGAGCTCCTTCTCCGCGCGGCGCACCTCGTCCTCGCCGGACTCCTTGTCCTTGACGAGCTTGTCGAGCGCCTCCTTGGCCTTGCGGCGGATGGAGCGGATCGAGATCTTGGAGTCCTCGGCCTTGGTCTTGGCGACCTTGATGTACTCCTTGCGGCGGTCCTGGGTGAGTTCCGGGAAGACCACTCGGATGATATTGCCGTCGTTGCTCGGGTTGACGCCCAGGTCGGAGTCGCGGATCGCCTGCTCGACGTTGCGCAGCGCGGTCTTGTCGAACGGCGTCACCACGGCCATCCGCGGCTCGGGAACCGAGAACGAGGCCAGCTGGTTGATCGGGGTCAGCGCGCCGTAGTAGTCGGCGACGATCTTGTTGAACATCGCCGGGTGCGCGCGGCCGGTCCGGATCGCGGCGAAGTCCTCTTTCGCCACGACAACGGCCTTCTCCATCTTCTCCTCGGCCTCGAGGAGGATTTCTTCGATCACCACGTGCTCCTGCGTGTCTTGAGTGGGCCCGGCATCGTCATCGCCCGGCCCTGCGGGTCCTGCGTCGCGTCCTCACCTGCACGGTGTCCGACCGGCAGGCCGTTGTCCATCCGTGGGCCGTCAGGCCCGGGTGCTCTCGTCACTCACGAGCGTGCCGATCTTCTCACCGTTGACGGCGCGCGCGATATTGCCGGCGGTGGTCAGTTCGAAGACCAGGATCGGGAGCCGGTTGTCGCGGCAGAGCGTGATCGCGGTGGCGTCGGCGACCTTCAGATCGCGGGCGAGCACCTCGCTGTACTCCAGCGCGTCGAACTTCACCGCAGCGGGGTTGGTCTTCGGGTCGGAGTCGTAGACCCCGTCCACCCCGTTCTTGCCCATCAGGAGCGCCTCGGCGTCGATCTCCAGGGCCCGCTGGGCGGCGGTGGTGTCGGTGGAGAAGTACGGCATCCCCATGCCGGCGCCGAAGATCACGACGCGCCCCTTCTCCAGGTGCCGCACGGCACGGAGGGGAATGTACGGCTCGGCGACCTGACCCATGGTGATGGCGGTCTGCACGCGCGAGTCGATGCCCTCCTTCTCCAGGAAGTCCTGGAGGGCGAGGCAGTTCATCACGGTGCCGAGCATGCCCATGTAGTCGGACCGGGCCCGGTCCATGCCGCGCTGCTGGAGCTCGGCGCCGCGGAAGAAGTTGCCGCCGCCGATGACGACGGCGATCTCCGCGCCGTCGCGCACCACTGCGGCGATCTCGCGCGCGATGGCGTGCACGACGTCCGGGTCGACGCCGAGTCCGCCGCCTCCGGCGAACGCTTCGCCGGACAGCTTCAGCATGAAGCGTCCGGGCACCTTCTCGTCGCGCTTGTGGTCAGCCTGTTTGGCGTCCGCGCCCTTGTCCATGGAAATTCTCCTCGTGCACATACGAAGAAGGCCATTGCCGGTGGGTCTCATGTCCCTCAGCGGCAATGGCCTCCTCGTCAGATCTGCGGTCACTCGGCAGGTGTGCGGCCGACGACTGCATCAGACCCTATCCGGGTCCACCGTCATTCGCGGACGGGACTCAGATGCCGACCTTGATGCGCGTGAAGCGCTTCAGGGAGACACCGGCCTCGTCGAGAACCTTCTGAACCGACTTCTTGGCGTCCTTGGCGAAGGACTGCTCGACGACGACGACGTCCTTGAAGAAGCCGTTGACGCGACCTTCGACGATCTTCGGGAGGGCGGCCTCGGGCTTGCCCTCCTCGCGCGAGGTGGCCTCGGCGACACGACGCTCGTTCTCGACCGTCTCGGCCGGGACCTCGTCGCGGCTCAGGTACTTGGGCGCGAACGCGGCGATGTGCTGCGCGACGTCCTTGGCGACCTGGGCGTCCGGCTTGTCCAGCTCGACGAGCACGCCGACCTGCGGCGGGAGGTCGGGCATGGTGCGGTGCATGTACGCGGCCACGTAACCGCCGCTGAACTGCGCGAAGCGGTCCAGGACGATCTTCTCGCCGAGGTTGGCGTTGGCCTCGTCCACGAACGCCTGGACGGTCTTGCCGGGCTCGATCTCGGAGGCGAGCAGCGCCTCCAGGTCGGCCGGGGAGGACGCGGCGACGTGCGCGGCGAGCGTGTTGGCGACGGCCTGGAACTTCTCGCTCTTGGCGACGAAGTCGGTCTCGCACTTCAGCTCGAGCAGAACGCCGGAGGTCTGGTCGTCGGAGATGAGCGAGACGACCGCACCGTTCTCGGCGGAACGGCCCTCGCGCTTGGCGACGCCCTTCTGTCCCTTGATACGGAGGGCCTCGACGGCCTTGTCGACGCTGCCGTCGGCCTCGTCGAGCGCCTTCTTGCAGTCCATCATGCCGGCGCCGGTGAGCTCGCGGAGCTTCTTGACGTCAGCGGCGGTGTAGTTCGCCATGAGTCTGGGTTCTCTCTCGAAGTCTGAAAGATCTACGGGTGAACGGCGGGGGCGGTGCGCATGGCACCGGCCCCCGCCGTCAGTCAGCCGTGACGGAGGTGTCAGGCCTGCTGCTCGGTCTCGGCGGCAGCCTCGACCTCGGAGGACTCAGCGGCGGGCTTGGCCTCGGCGGACTCGGCGGCAGCCTCGACCTCGGCGGTCTCGGCAGCGGCCTCGGCCGGCTCGGCGTCCGCGGCCTTCTCGGTCTCGGCGGAGGCCTGGACCTCGGCGTCGTCCTTCTTGTCGCCCTCGAGCAGGTCGCGCTCCCACTCGGCGAGGGGCTCGCCGGCAGCCTTCTCGCCCGGCTTCGAGTCACCGGTGGCGGCACCGGAACGGGCGATGAGGCCCTCGGCGACGGCGTCGGCGATCACGCGGGTGAGCAGGGTGACGGAGCGGATCGCGTCGTCGTTGCCCGGAATCTTGTAGTCGACCTCGTCGGGGTCGCAGTTGGTGTCGAGGATCGCGACGACCGGGATGTGGAGCTTGCGCGCCTCACCGACGGCGATGTGCTCCTTCTTGGTGTCGACGATCCAGACGGCGCTGGGCACCTTCTGCATCTCGCGGATACCACCGAGGGTCTTCTCCAGCTTGGCCTTCTCGCGCGAGAGGACCAGGAGCTCCTTCTTGGTGAGGCCGGAGGCGGCCACGTCCTCGAAGTCGATGAGCTCGAGCTCCTTCAGACGCTGAAGGCGCTTGTAGACGGTGGAGAAGTTGGTGAGCATGCCACCGAGCCAACGCTGGTTGACGTACGGCATGCCGACGCGCGTCGCCTGCTCGGCGATGGCCTCCTGGGCCTGCTTCTTGGTACCCACGAACATGATGGAGCCGCCGTGCGCGACGGTCTCCTTGACGAACTCGTAGGCGCGGTCGATGTACGACAGCGACTGGAGCAGGTCGATGATGTAGATGCCGTTGCGCTCGGTGAAGATGAAGCGCTTCATCTTCGGGTTCCAGCGACGGGTCTGGTGACCGAAGTGGACGCCGCTTTCCAGCAGCTCCCGCATCGTGACGACGGCCATGGCCGTACTCCTTGAGGTACTCGGTTCCGCGACCGCAGGATTGCTGTCGCGCCTGACGCCCCACGCGCCGTGCCACGGAGGACCGAGAAGCGCGGCCACCGTCCGCTGAGAGGGAGGTGGCGGGGCGTGCGAAGTCGACCCGGTCACCCGGGTCGCCACAAGAAGTGTACGGGACCCTTCGAGTGCCGGGTGACGGCGTTCTCCACAACCCGCGAGTACTCCCCAGGCGAGCCCCGCCGTCCCCCCGGCCGGCGGTTTCCGGGGGAGGGTTCCGGCATGCAGCGGACACGCACGACCACGGGCCGGCCACCGGTGCGGGGGGCGGCTCGGGCCGGCCCCGCACTCCTCCTCGTCCTCGCGCTCCTGAGCCTCGGCGCCCCGGCTCCGGCCCGCGCTTCGCAGGGGGCCCCGGGTACGGCTTCGGCGGATCCTCCGAGAGGCTCCGCGGAAGTCCCGGCGGAGACTCCGCAGGGTCCGGCGGCAGGACACGGGGGCGGTCCTGCCGTACGCGGTCCCGCGGGACGCCGCCCGGCGTGGAGCTGGCCCCTCGCCGGGCGGCCGACGGTCGTACGGGGCTGGGAACCACCGGCCGGCCCGTACGCCCCCGGCCACCGGGGCGTCGACCTGGCCGCGCAGCCGGGGACGCCGGTTCGCGCGGTGGCCACCGGGCGCGTCACCTTCGCGGGACCGGTGGCAGGGCACGGGGTTCTCGTGGTGGAGCTGGCTCGGAGCGGCGAGCCGCCGTTGCGTACGACGTACGGACCCGTGCGCTCCCAGGTGCGCGTCGGGGACGAGGTCGTGGCCGGCGCGCCGGTCGCGGCGGTGGAGGCGGGCCCTTCGCACTGCGCGGCCGGGTGCCTGCACTGGGGGGTGCGGCGCGGCGACACCTACGTCGATCCGCTCTCGCTGCTGCCGCCCGCTCTGTTGAAGCGCGGACCGTCACGGCTGCTGCCGGTGTCGGGCGTCCCCCTGCCCGAGGACCTGCCCGCAGCTCTGCCGGTGGATCCGTTCGGGGATCTCCCGGCGGATCCGCCGGAGGACCTGCCCGGAGAAGCGGAACAGCCGGTCCCGGGTCCTACGGTCCTCGCCGCCGCACGTGGGGACGGTGGGCTCAGCCGCGTACGCCGCGCAGGATCATGCCGACGGCGGTCTCGGCGATGACACCCGGCTCCTCGGCCACGACGAGCTCGATCCGCCGCACCGCCGCGTCGACGGAGCCCTGGAGCAGCATCGCGGCGAGCCTCGGCTGGGTGTGCCCGAGATCGCCCAGCGCCTCGACGATCATGGTGATGAGACCGCCGTGCGCCGCCCTGATCTTCTCGCGGGCCCCCGCGTCGAGTTCGCCGGCGGAGATGGCGACCACGGCCCGGTGGCGTCGGTCCCCGACCAGTTCGAGCTGCTTGCGGACGTACGCCTCGATCTTCTCCTCGGGCGTACCGGCGCGGGCCATGGCGTTCTCGACCTCGGCGGCCCACACGGGGAAGTCGACGGCGCAGAGTTCCTCGACCACGGCTGCGCGGGACCGGAAGTACTCGTACACCGACGACCGGGCGAGACCCGTGCGTTCGGCCAGCGCGGGGAAGGTCAACGCCTCCGTCCCGCCCTCCGACAGCAGGGAGCGCGCGGCGTCCAGGAGGGCTCCGCGCTGCATGGTCCGGTGCTCGGCCACGGAGGCCGCTCGAATCCTGGGCACGGCTCCACTGTACGGCGGAGGGAGCGCCGGCGAGGTGCTCGACCTCGGCGCCCGGTGGGGGGAGGACCGCTCAGCGGCCGGAGTCGGCCAGTTTCGCGCGCAGCTGGAGGACGGACTTGGTGTGGATCTGGCTGACCCGGCTCTCCGTGACGCCGAGGACGTTGCCGATCTCGGCGAGCGTCAGCCCTTCGTAGTAGTAGAGGGTGACCACGGTCTTCTCCCGCTCCGGGAGGGTGTTGATGGCACGGGCGAGCAGCCGCCTGAGTTCGCGGCCTTCGGCGACCTCCACGGGGTCGTCGGCAGCCGTGTCCTCCAGCGTGTCCATCAGGCTGAGCCGGTTGCCGCCCTCGCCGCCGACGTGCAGCAGCTCCTCCAGGGCCACCACGTTCGCCAGGGACAACTGGCTGAAAACAGCATGCAGTTCCTCCAGGGCGATCCCCATCTCGGCGGCCACCTCGGACTCCGACGGGGTACGCCGCAACTGCGCTTCGAGCGTGGTGTAGGCACGCTCGACGTTCCGCGCCTTCTGGCGTACGGATCGCGGGATCCAGTCCAGCGCCCGGAGTTCGTCGATCATCGCGCCCCGGATGCGCGTGATCGCGTACGTCTCGAACTTGATGGCCCGCTCGATGTCGAACTTCTCGATGGCGTCGATCAGCCCGAAGACGCCCGAGGAGACGAAGTCCGCCTGCTCGACGTTGGACGGGAGCCCCACGCTGACCCGGCCCGCCACGTACTTGACGAGCGGTGAGTAGTGCAGGATCAGCTGCTCCCGCAGCCGCTCGTCCCCCGTGGACTTGTACGAGCGCCACAGCTCTTCGAGCGAGGAGGGGGCGGAGGGCCGCACAGTGCCACGCGCAGCGGGTGGTACTGCCGCGCGGTCAGACCCGGAGGTGTGCTGGGGCATGTGGTGCCTTGAGCCGTTCTGCCGTGAAGTGCGGGGGACTTGTGGGGAGCGGAGTCCTGTGAGCGTAGCGTGACTGAGACGTCGCGGTGCGCGTCGGACGGGGCCGGGAGGAGCGCACCGGTACCGTGCGCGCTCCCGTCGCCGGGCGCACCGTACGACCGGGGCCGACGGCGTGCGCACCGGCCCCGGGAGTGGCGCCGGACGAACTCCCGAGGTCACCCCGCTTACCTTTTCACCCGAATGCTCCAGGTCAAGTACCGCCTCGCCGGGTGTCGTCGTTGGGTCTCGGGCCGGAGGCCGGCCGCCAGGTGTCGCCCTCCCGTTCGACGAACCCCAGTGAGTGCAGTTCGTACAGGCGGGCGAGCGCCTCGTCGGCCGAAGTACCCGCGGACCGGGCGACGTCGCGGACCCCCGCGGTGCCTTGGCGGGGCAGCGCGTCCAGGACCGCGGCGGCGACCGGAGCGAGCAGGTCCCTGGGCAGGACGGGTCCGCGGCGGACCGGGGCGAGGTCGCCGATCTCCCCGACGAGTTCCGCCACTTCGGAGGCGTCGGTGACCAGCACGCCTTCCCCGCGCAGCAGTTCGTGGACGCCTGCCGACAGTCCACTGGTCGCGGGGCCGGGTACGCCCATGGTGTGGCGGCCGAGCCGCTGGGCGCCGCGGGCGGTCGCGAGGGAACCGCTGCGGTACTCGGCCTCCACGACGACCGTGCCCCTGGTCAGCGCGGCGATCACCCTGTTGCGGAGGACGAATCTGCTGCGCGTCGGGTGGGTGCCGGGCGGCAGCTCCCCGACCAGGAGACCCTCCTGGGCGATCCGGCCGATCAGCTCGGCGTGCCCGCGCGGGTAGGGGACGTCCACCCCGCACGCCAGCACCGCGACCGTCGCGCCTCCGGCGGCCAGCGCTCCCCGGTGCGCCGCGCCGTCCACTCCGAAGGCGGCGCCGGAGACCACCACCCAGCCCCGCTCCGCGAGTCCCGCGCCCAGCGTCGCCGCCATGTGGGCGCCGTACGGGGTACATGCGCGCGCCCCGACCACGGCGACCGACCGCAGCGCCCAGAGCCGAAGGTCCGGGGCGCCCCGGATCCAGAGCCCCACCGGGCGGGCGTCGCCGAGGTCGTCCAACTGCCCGGGCCACTCCGGGTCGCCCGGGGCGACGAACCGCCCTCCGGCCCGGGCCACGGCTTCCAGGTCGACCGCGGGGTCCGCCGCGGCGGCCCTCATCCGGTACCCGGCGAGCCGTGCCGCCGTCATCCCCGGCAGAGTCTCGGGAGCGCCGTCGTACGCGGTCAGACGCCGCAGCACCTCGGCGGGCCCGTGTTCGCGCAGCCACCGGCCCGCCCGCTCGTCGCCGGGTTCGACGATCCTGGTGAGCGCCACCCGTGCCAGCCGCTCCTCCTCCGGCGGACGGCTCCCGGGGGCACCCGGGTCCCCGGACTCCCGCACCGCCTCCCCTCTCTCCCGCCGCTCGTCCCGATCCCGCACCGCCTCCCCTTCCTCCCGGTCCCGCACCGCTCCGGCCCGTTCCCGTCGCTCCTCCCGGTCCCCCACCGCTCCCGCGGATTCCTGCCACTCCTCGCGGTCGGGCAACTCCTCGCGGTCGGGCAACTCCTCACCGTCCTGAGGCCGCGTCCCCCGCGGCCCCCCGGTCACAGGGCCCTCGCTTCCATGGGCACCCCGCGCTGCACACCGGTCCGCAACTCCAGCGCGACGGCCACGTCCGATGCGTCCGGGCAATCCGCTCCCCGCAGGTCCGCGACGGTCCAGGCCACCCGCAGCACCCGGTCGAGCCCTCGCGCGGTCAGAGCGCCCCGCTCCATGTCCCGCTCGGCGGCCCCCAGCGCGCCGGGGGCCGCGAGCAGCCGGGTGCGAAGCTCATGGCCCGGAACCTCGCTGTTGGTGGTCCAGGGCGTGCCGGTCAGACGCCCGGCCGCGCGGGCACGGGCCTCCGCCACCCGGGCCGCCACCGCAGCCGTCGACTCGCCCCTGCCGCCGCCTTCCACCAAGTCGGCCCTGGTGACGGGCTCCACCTCGACCCGGAGATCCACCCGGTCCAGCAACGGGCCGGAGAGCCGGGCCTGGTAGCGGCGGATCAGCGAAGGCGGGCAGTCGCAGCCGGCCCCGCCGAGGGTGTGCCGACCGCAGGGGCAGGGGTTGGCCGCTAGAGCCATCAGGAAGCGCGCGGGCAGTCTGACCACCCCCGCCGCCCGGGCCACCACCACATGGCCGGACTCCAAGGGCTGGCGCAGGGCGTCCAGGGCCCTGGCCGAGAACTCGGGCGCCTCGTCGAGGAAGAGGACGCCGCGGTGGGCCAGGGAGACGGCACCGGGTTTCGGCAGTCCGTTGCCGCCGCCGATGAGCGACTGCATGGTGGCCGAATGGTGCGGGGCGCAGTACGGAGCGGTACTCACCAGCGGTTCGCCCGGCGGGAGCACCCCCGCGACCGAGTGCACCGCCGTCACCTCCAGGGCTTCCCGCCGGGTCAGCGGCGGGAGGATGCCCGGCAGCCGCTCGGCCATCATCGTCTTGCCTGCGCCGGGGGGCCCGGAGAGCAGCAGATGGTGGCCGCCTGCCGCCGCGATCTCCAGGGCCCGGCGCGCTCTGGCCTGCCCGGCGACGTCGCTCATGTCCTTGCGGTAGGCCCCTTCGCCCCCGCCGACGGGGGCGAACCCCGCGCCGAAGCCGGAGCCGGGCACCATCAGTCCGGCGAGCAGGGTGTCGGGGCGGCTCTCGTGGCCCGCCGGCTCGTCGGGAACGGGTTCGTCGCCGAGGATCGCGATCAGTTGACGCAGGCTCCGCACGCCCAGGACCGAGACGCCCGGGACGAGCGCGGCCTCTCCGGCGGTCTGCTCGGGGACCACGACGTGGTGGTATCCCGCCTCGGCGGCGGCCAGGACGGCGGGCAGCACCCCGCGCACCGGGCGCACCCGTCCGTCCAGGCCCAGCTCCCCGATCATGACGACGTCGGCGATCGCCGCCGGATCGATCCGCTCGGCTGCACCGAGCACGGCGCACGCCACCGCGAGGTCGAACCCCGAACCCGATTTCGGTACGGAGGCCGGCGAGAGGCCGACCGTGAGCTTCTTCTGCGGCCACTGGGCACCGGAGTTGACCACAGCGGCCCTGACCCGGTCCCTGCTCTCGACCAGGCTCTTGTCCGGCAGCCCGACCAGGGCGAACGTCGCCACCCCCGGCTCCAGGTCCGCCTGGACCTCCACCACCACGCCTTCCACCCCGACCAGGGCCACGGAACAGGCTCGTGCGAAGCCCATCTCAGGCCACCCCCCGTGCGTGCTCCGTGACGGGACCGCCCCGCCGGGGCACGATCACCCCGACGAGGTCGATGCGGACGCCGCCCTGCGGCGGCCCCCCGTGCGCGTCCAGCCACAATTCCGCCAGCCGCCGCAGCCGTTCCGCCTTGGTCGGCGTGATGGCCGCCATCGGGTGCTGGTACACCACTGATCTGCGGGTCTTCACCTCGCAGACGACGAGGGCGTCGCCGTCGCGCGCGACGATGTCGATCTCTCCGGCCCGGCAGCGCCAGTTGCGCTCCACCACGGCCATCCCGGCGTCGGTCAGCAGCCGCGCCGCCAACTCCTCGCCGTACCGCCCGAGTGCACCCCGTGCGTTCTTCATCCGGCACCACCTCCGGCACCGACTCTGCGCCGGGCGGCGCATCCGTGTGGATCTTGGTGGACAACCTCCCGCATGGGGAAAACCCGGCCACCCCTGAGGATGACCGGGTCGTCCGGCTTGACGAGGGCCGGAGGGGCAGCGGTGGGCCGGATGGGCGGTGGGCCGGGACCTGACCCGTGGCCCGCCACGCGCGGGCCGGGGGCCGGGGGCTCGGGGCCGGGACCCGTCCGCCGCGGCCCGGGGACACACCGGCTTCCGCTGCTCGGGGAGCTTCTCCGCCCGGCCGTCGTCTCTGCCGCGATCCTCGCGAGGCCCGTGCCGCGGCCTCCCGCAGGTCTCACGCGCCCGGTCCGCGGCCCCCCGCAGGTCTCCCGATGCGCCTGCCGCGCCGACGCCCCCGCCCGAACCACCCCGCACAGCGCAGCCCACCACCCCCGCAGGCGTGGGCCCGCCTCCGGCGGGTTACGGGCCCTCAGCCGCCCGGAAGTTCGAGATCGCTCTTGTTGAGCTCTTCGATGTTCACGTCCTTGAAGGTCAGCACACGCACCTGCTTGACGAACCTCGCCGGCCGGTACATGTCCCACACCCAGGCGTCCGCCATGGACACTTCGAAGAACACCTCTCCCTGGACCGAGTGCACCTGCATCTCGTAGTCGTTGGTGAGGTAGAAGCGACGTTCGGTCTCGATCACGAATTTGAACAGACCGACGACGTCGCGGTACTCCCGGTAGAGCTTCAGCTCCATCTCGGTCTCGTACTTTTCGAGGTCCTCGGCGCTCATGGCATGCGTCCCCTTCAGCCGTGCGTTCCCCCATTGTGCTGCAGCCGGTGACGCCTCCGGACGTTCAGGCGATTTCGGGGGCGAGAATCTGCGGAACAGCCGGAGGACCCTCGTCGAACAGCCTGCGCAGCAGTTCGGCGAGCTTGGTCGGATACACCGTCTCACGGGTCGCACGCAGTTCGGCGGAAGTCCACCACCTGAGACCCGCGACACTGCGGCGTTCCAGTTCGGTCAGACCTCGCAGGTCGGTGGCGGTCCGTTCGGTCCGCGCGAGAAAGTACCACTCGTCCTGTTCCCAGCGGCGGCCGTCGAAGGGGAACGAGCACCGGCGCTTCCAGAGCACCGGACCGAGCGCGACGCCGGTGATGCCCGTCTCCTCGGCGAGCTCGCGGCGGACGGCGTCTTCGCGGCTCTCGTCGCCCTCCAGCCCGCCCCCGGGCGTGAACCACCAGCTCTTGGCGGGGTCCTGGGGCTCGAATCCGTGCATCAGCAGGATCCGGTCCTGCGGGTCGAGGAGGACCACCCGCGCGACCGAACGGATCACGGTCTCACCGGACACCCGTCGCCGCCTTCGCGGGCTTCCCGCGCCGCCGTGTCCAGGCGGCCACCGGCCCGTAGGCGCAGCCGCCCAGGATCAGGACCACACCCACCACCAGGGCGGCCAGTTGGAGCATCAGCGGCCCCCGGGACGAGATGCCGCCGGGCAGGGCGGCGAACCCCTCCGGCGGGTCGAGCAGGCCGGCCGACGGCCAGGCCACCGCGTCCACGCGCGCCACGACCGCGTCGCGCCGCACCGAGCCCTGGCCCTGGTCCGTCAGATGGACGCGGGAGTCGAGCGAGATCGCACGGTCGTCACCGAGGAGGAAGAGCTCCCCGTCGGGGACCTTCGCGCTGAACTCCGTCGAGGAGGCACCGGGGGCCTCCCCCTCTCCGGAGCCGGTCGAGCCCTCGGAGTCCCCCGAGCGCCCGGAATCCCCGGCCCCCTCGGACGCCGTGCGCAGATACGGTTCCTCGATCGGCTCGCCGTTGACGCCGAGCCGGCCCTCCGCGTCGCAGCAGGCCACCGTGTCGCCCCCGATCCCGACGACCCGCTTGACCATCGGCACGTTGCTCCACGCCTTGTCGGTGAAGACCACGACGTCACCGCGTCGCACCTCGTCCCCCGATATCCGCTCGGCGAGCACCTTGGCCCCGGTCTCCACGGTCGGGGCCATCGACCCGGTCGGCACGGTGTACGGGCGGTACACCAGCGCCGCCCAGGCGAAACCGCCGAGGAAGAGCACACAGCCGACGGCCACGGCCAGGCCCGACAACACAGTGCCGAGCCGGCCGCGGCCGTCTTCCGTACGTCCTGATCCACTCATCCCAGCGTCCCCCATCGGAGATCGACAATCGCTGATCCGAGTCGGCACACTACCCGTCGGTACGCCCCCGGGTCAGCTTCCTGCGGCGCCAGAAGACCAGGGGCAGCGCCCCCGCCACACCGAGGGCGGCCGGCGCGGTCGCCGCGGCCGCGTTCAGGCCGGACTGGTCGAAGGTGCCCGGCACGGGCAGCGTCGCCCAGCGGTTGACGGGCCAGGCCACCAGCACGGCACGGCCGACGACGTCGTCGACGGAGACGGTGCCCTGGCCGGGGAGGTTCTGGTGGTAACGGGAGTCCAGGGAGTCCTGGCGGTGGTCGCCCATGACCCAGATCCGGCCGTCGGGGACCTTGATCGGACCGAACGGCTTGTCGTCGCAGGCGGTGTTGCCGGGGTAGATGAACGACTTCTCGTCGAGCGCCTTCCCGTTGACCGTCACCGGGCCGTTCTGCTTGCACTCGACCGTGTCACCGCCCACCGCGATGACCCGCTTGATCAGGTCCTTCTCCTCGGCGGAGGGCATGAGCCCGATGAAGCTGAGGAACTTCTGCGCCACGTTCGGCTCGGGGGTGGTCGTCCCCTCCAGCCAGCCGCCCGGGTCGTGGAAGACGACCACCTCGCCGCGTTCCGGTTCGGAGCCGAACCACGGGGTGAGCTTGTCCACGAGCACCCGGTCACCGCGCTGGAGCGTGTCCTGCATGGAGTCCGAGGGGATCGAGAACGCCTGGACCAGGAAGGTCTTGATCAGCAGGGCCAGGACGAGTGCGATCCCGATGAGGAGCGGGAGCTCCTTCCAGAAAGAACGTTGCTTGGGGCCCTCGGCGGCGCCGTCGGGGGCGTCGTCATCCCCCGTCCGGTCCGCCGCCGTCTCCGAGGGGTCCCCGCTCCGTCCGGGCCGGTCCTCGGGTTCGTCGTGTCCGGATCGTGCGCCGACCGCCAAATCCCCCACATCCACTCCTCAATCCGTGCCACCGCCCGCGCCGGATGCGACGCAGGCCCATTACTCCCATAACGAGCGGGAGTTCCGCAGGGGTCGGGAGCGGGATCATTCCGTAGGGATCCTGGTGGGACACACTATGCGAGAGAGCGGGCGCGGCCGACGTGCCGGCCGACGCGTCCGGTACGCCGGAGAACGCGTCCCGCTGCCCCAGCGAGGTCCAGCTTCCGACCGGCCAGGCGGTGACCACGGCACGCCCCACGACGTCCGTGAGGGGCACGGTGCCCTGAAAGCCGTTGCCCATGTGGAAGCGGGAGTCGGCGGAATTGGACCGGTGGTCGCCCATGACGAAGATCCGGCCCCGCGGAACCTTTACCTCGAATTGGATGGCCGATGGCACGTCGCCAGGATTCAGGTAGGGCTCGTCGACGGCCACACCGTTGACCGTGAGCCGGCCGTCCTTCCCGCAGCACTTGACGGTGTCGCCGCCGACCGCGACCACACGCTTGATCAGGTCCTGCTCATCGGCGGAGGGCAGCAGCCCGATGAAGGTGAGCAGTTCCTTCGCCTGCTTGATCCCGACCGGCGGGGAGCCGGTGGCAGTGGTCGTGCTCCCCTCCTCCCCGAGCCAGTTCCCGGGGTCCTTGAAGACGACCACGTCGCCCCGCTCCGGATCGGCGTGGAACCAGGGCGTCAGCTTGTCCACCAGGACCCGGTCGCCGATCTTGATGGTCTGCTCCATCGAGCCGGAGGGGATCACGAAGGCCTGGACGAGGAAGGTCTTGAGGAACAACGCGATGAGCAGGGCGAAGACCAGCAGGAGGGGGACCTCGATCACCCGGGACCTGCGGCGCCGCCGGGCGACCCGCCGTGCCAGCCTGCGGCGCTCGACCCGGGTCGGGAGCGTACGGGCCTCCTCACCCCCGGCGCCCCGTACGGAGCCGGGTCCGGCGCTCGACCCGGCGTCGTGCCCCGGCTCCTCCCGGGGGGCGGAACGGCTCTCCCGGCCGCGGCTACCCATGGGAGCCGCCCGGCTCCGGCACACCGTCGAACGCGCCGCCGGGTCCGGCCGGCGCTCCCGCCCGCCCCCAGGGCCAGCCGATCCGGTCCACCCGTCCGATCACCCGGTCCACCGGCACCATGCCACCGCCGGGCTCACCGAGATGGCTGCGCGAGTCGCTGGAGCGGTCCCGGTGGTCGCCCATCATCCAGAGGGTGCCTTGGGGGACGACGATGTCGAACGGCACCCGGGACGGTGCGTCCCCCGCGTGCAGGTACTCCTCGTCGAGAGGGCTCCCGTCGACCTCCAGCCGGCCGTCCCGGTCGCAGCAGACCACGTGGTCGCCGCCCACTCCGACGACGCGCTTGACGAAGTCGGTGTCCGGGGGGTCCGCCAGTCCGAGGACCGACGCGGCGCCGCGCAGCAGCCCGGCGACGGGGTTCTCCCCCGCCGTCTCGGGCACGAAGGAGCCGGTGCCGTCGAAGACCACCACGTCACCCCTTTCCGGGACGGAACCGAATCGGTACGCCAGCTTGTTCACGAGCACCCGGTCGCCGACCCGCAGCGTGGGCTCCATCGAACCGCTCGGGATGAGGAAGGGCTGCACGACGAAGGCGCTGAGGAGGAGCACGGCGACCGGCAGGGCGATGCAGAGGAGCATCGCGCGGCGGAGCCACGGCCTGCGCCCGGCCCGCTCCCGGCCGCCGGTGGCGAGGGGGGCGTCGGAGCCGGGGCCGGAGTCCGGACGAGAGCCGGAAGCCGCTGCCCCCGAACGCGGGAAGCGCGACCGCGCCCGGGGACCTTTCGCAGGTCCGCCGGGGCGATCGCGCTTCGTGTGCTGTTCTTCCGTGTCCATCGCGGCCGAAGCCTATCCGGCCGCGCTATGGACGTCGGTGTCAGCTCAGCGGTCGCGCTTCTCCTTGATCTTCGCGGCCTTGCCGCGCAGCTCACGGAGGAAGTACAGCTTGGCGCGACGGACGTCACCGCGGGTGACGAGCTCGATCTTCTCGAAGATCGGGCTGTGCACCGGGAAGGTGCGCTCGACGCCGACGCTGAAGGAGACCTTGCGGACCGTGAAGGTCTCGCTGACGCCCGCGCCCTGGCGGCGGATGACGATGCCCTTGAACTGCTGGATACGGGAGCGGTTGCCCTCGATCACGCGCACGTGGACGTTGACGGTGTCACCGGCGCGGAACGCCGGGAGGTCCGAACGCAGGGAGGCGGCGTTGACGCCATCGAGCAGGGAAGCCATGGTTTCTGCTTTCTTCGCCGATGCCACAGGTCATCGACGGGAGATCGTCTGGAAGATCGAAGAGCTGATCACGTCGGGCGGACGTCATTCCCCCTGTGGCAGGGGCGCACGTCGGACGCACAGCAGCTGCTCATTCTTCCACGGAGGACGGCCTGCGCCAAAATCGGCCACCGGGCTCCGGTGCCCAGCCGAGGATCGAGAGGATCTCGCGGTCCTTCTTGTCGAAGTCGCTCGCGGCGCAGCGTTCGATCAGATCGGGCCTGTTCAGCGCGGTGCGGGCGAACGCCTGGTCCCGGCGCCACCGCGCGATCTTCCCGTGGTGGCCGCTGAGGAGGACGTCGGGGATGGCCCGGCCGCGCCACTCGGGCGGCTTGGTGTAGACCGGGCCCTCCAGCAGGTTGGCCATGGCTCCGGGGGCGAAGGAGTCGTCGCGGTGCGACTCGGCGTTGCCGAGGACGCCGGGCAGCAGACGGGCCACCGCCTCGGTGACGACCAGCACGGCGGCCTCTCCGCCGGCCAGGACGTAGTCGCCGATGGAGACCTCGACGACCGGCATGCGGGTGGCGTACTCCTCCGTCACACGGCGGTCGATCCCCTCGTAGCGCGCCGGCGTGAAGACCAGCCACGGCCGCTCCGAGAGTTCGACCGCCAGCTCCTGGGTGAAGGGGCGTCCGCTGGGCGTGGGCACGACCATGACGGGGCTGTGCGCGCCGGCCTCGTAACCGTCGGCGAGCACCTGGTCGAGGGCGTCGCCCCAGGGCTCGGTCTTCATGACCATGCCCGGGCCACCGCCGTACGGGGTGTCGTCCACCGTGTTGTGCCGGTCGTGCGTCCACTCCCGCAGGTCGTGCACGACCACGTCCAGACTGCCGCGGGTGCGGGCCTTGCCGACGAGCGAGACGTTCAGCGGTTCGAGGTACTCGGGGAAGATGGTGACGACGTCGAGACGCATCACGCCTTGCTCCCCGCACCGGTCGCGGCGTCGCCGTCGTCCCCGGCGGACGCGTCCGCGGTACCGGCGGGCGCCTCTTCGGACTCCTCGTCCGATGCGCCGTCGCGCGCGGAGGCGACGACCGCCTCGCTCTCGTCGATCAGCCCCGGCGGCGGGGTGATGACGACCCGCTGCTCCTCCAGGTCGATCTCGCCGACGATCTCCTCGACGAAGGGGATCATCACCTCGCTGCCGTCCGGGCGCTCCACGATGAAGAGGTCCTGCGAGGGCAGGTGGGTGATCTCGGTGATCCGGCCGATCTCCGTACCGTCGGCGAGCACCACGTCGAGGTCCATCAGTTGGTGGTCGTAGAACTCCTCCGGGTCCTCGGGGAGTTCGTCCGGGTCCACGTCGGCGATGAGGAGGGTGTTGCGGAGCGCCTCGGCGGCGGTCCGGTCGTGCACGCCCGCGAAGCGGAGCAGCAGCCGGCCGCTGTGCACCCGGCCGGTCTCGATCGTGAGGGGTCCCGTGGCCGCCGGGTCGGTGGCGAGCACGGCGCCGGGGCCGAGCCTCAGCTCGGGCTCGTCCGTGCGGACCTCGACGGTGACTTCGCCCTTGATGCCGTGGGCGCGGCCGATCCGCGCAACTACCAACTGCACGCTGCTTCTCCGTTTGATGGGGCGGGCGCGGACGTTCCGGCGGGAGCCGGTCGGACAGCGCCGGGGTACGGGGGACGGCCCCGGACGCTCCCGAGGGGGCCGGAGCGACGACAAGGGCCGGGGACGGCCGCGAAGCCCTCCCCGGCCCTGGCCGGTGGTCCACTCTTTCAGCGCACCTGGTCCACGTCGACGAGGTCGACGCGGATGCCACGGCCGCCGATGGCGCCCACGACGGTGCGCAGAGCACGCGCGGTGCGGCCGTTGCGGCCGATCACCTTGCCGAGGTCGTCGGGGTGTACCCGGACCTCCAGCACGCGGCCGCGACGCAGGTCGCGCGAGGCGACCTGCACATCGTCGGGGTTCTCGACGATGCCTTTCACGAGGTGCTCGAGAGCCTCCTCGAGCATGCTCAGGCCTCGGTCGACTCGGCGGCGTCGGCCGCCTCGTCAGCCTTCTTCTCGGACTTCTTGGCCTTGGGGGTGATGGCCTCACCCTTGGCCTCGTCGCCGTCGGAGGTCAGAGCCTCGAACAGGGCGCGCTTGTCAGCCTTGGGCTCCGGCTGCAGCAGCGGCGCGGGGGCCGGGAGGCCCTTGTGGGCCTGCCAGTCACCGGTCAGCTTGAGGATCGCGAGGACGGGCTCGGTCGGCTGGGCGCCGACGGACAGCCAGTACTGCGCGCGCTCCGCGTTGACCTCGATGCGGGACGGGTTCTGCACCGGGTGGTACAGGCCGATCTCCTCGATGGCCCGGCCGTCACGGCGGGTACGGGAGTCGGCGACGACGATGCGGTAGTGAGGCGAACGGATCTTGCCCAGACGCTTCAGCTTGATCTTGACTGCCACGGAAGTGGTGTCTCCTGGTCTTGACGTGGTTGGGCACAACAAAATGCCACGTGGGGTTGTGGCACTCGAGGTGCCCGATGGACGCGTCAGTCGGAGGCGAGAGGGTTCCTGTGCGACTGTCGAGTGCAGCTGTCCATTGTGCCACACACCATCGGCTCACCCCACCGCGACGGTGGCTTCCGGAATACGGAACGGCTTGCCGCATCCACCGCAGACGATCGGCGCCTGCGCGAGGACGGAGGGGACGACCCGGACGTTGCGTCCGCAGTCGCAGACGGCCTTGACGCGGACGCCGCCGCCGGACGAGCCGTGCCGGGCCGCCGGGCCCCGGAAGGACCGCTTGGTGTCGGCCGCCGTCGCCACGGTGTGCGCCTTCAGCGCGCGCTGGAGGCGTTCGGCCGTGGGGCGGTACCGCCTCTTGGCCTCCGGGTTGAGGGTGACCAGCGAGAAGCCGCTGCTGGGGTGGGGCTCCTCGGTGTGGTCGAGGCCCAGCTCCTCGGCGATCGCGAGGAATCGTCGGTTGTGGTAACGGCCGGCGCGGGAGGTGTCGCGGACACCTCGGGCGGCGGCGATGCCGTGGACTGCCTCGTGGAGCAGTCGCTCGAAGGAGAGCTCGGCGCCACAGGCGGACGAGGACTCTCCGATCAGGGACTCGGGTGCGGCGAGATCGGGCAGCTCGGAGTGGTACCGCTGAATGTCGGCCCACGCCTGTGCCAGCTCTGCGGCAAGTACAGGTGGTGTCGTGCTCACGTCGTGACAACGAGCCGGGGGCCCTCGGTGTTCCTATTCCGGGGCATCCCAAATAATTTGCACGTACCAGCCGGTTGGCGGCGATGCCCCGTGTACACGGGCGGGTACGCCGATCTGCGGAGAAGCCTCACAGCTCCCACCAAGGCCGTACGTAATAACGCGTAGACACTCTCGTCGGGTGGCGGGATCCGGGCCGCACCCGCGCACCCGAGGCGCATCCCGTCCGGCGGGGCCCGCGGAGGCCGGAGCGGGCCCTCGCCGACGCAGCGTCCCCGGGCCGGACCGGTACACGGCGAGGCTACCGGTCCTGTCCCCCGGACGGCCTACCGGCCCCGCACCCCGCCTCCGCGAGTCTCCGCGCCCGACCGGGGCACGCGCACGGGCCCTCGGTCCGGCCCCGCGCCCCGCCCCGTGACCACGTCGTACGCGGACGCGGGGTGCTCGACGTGCTGTGCTCCGCGTGTCGGGTAAGACTGACGGGAGGAACGGAAGGCCCGTGCACCGGGCGTCCGCCGCTCCCCGGCGGGTCACCGTTCCCCGTGGCACCACCTCGCGGACCGGCGGGTCCGCGACGAGAAGTCGGTACCGCCTTCCCCACGGCGAGAGTCGGCGGTGCGGCGCATCCCGCGCCCCGGAGGGGCGCACAACCGGGGCGCGCGATGAATGACCCTGCGCCCTCTGGACGCGGCGACACATGCGCAGTTCCCTGGCATACGGGGATGCGGACGCCCACACGCGGGGGCGCCCATTCGGGCATGACCGAACCTCTTGGCGATTGGGGTACATCCATGACACCAACGCTCGTCCGGCACCACAGGTACGCGGACACCCCCGCTCCGGTGGACACCGGTACCCGTGCCCGCGACTGGGCAGAGATCCAGGAGCGGATGCTGTCACCGCTGTACGAAGCGGTGTACGAACGACTCGACGTGGGCACCGGCACCCGCATGCTCTCCCTCGGCTGCGGTTCCGGGCTCGCCCTGCTGATCGCGGCGGCCCGCGGAGCGCGGGTCACCGGGGTGGAGACCGACCCCGACCGGCTCGCCCTGGCCCGGGAGCGGCTGCTGCCCCCGGGGGCGGACGGTCCCGCCGGACGGGCGGGGCCGTACGCCGCCGGCCCCGGCGTACCGCCCCGGCTGGTCGACGGTGACCCGTCGGCGGCGCCGGCGGACGGAGCGCCGTACACGCTGCTCACCGCGTTCGACCCGATCGGCGGCACGGCCGGCGACTCCGAGGCGCTGACCCCCGAGCTGCGGTCCGCCGTGCCGCTGGCGGCCCGGGGCGCGGCCGTGGTGCTGACCGGCTGGGGACCGCCCGAACGGTGTGCCACGGCGGCGGTGCTGGAGGTGGCGGAGCGGCTCGCCGATCCGTCCGGCGGCGCCCGGCGCCCGGCCAGGCGGGACGACCTGGAGGAGGTCGCCGCACGGGCGGGGCTCCGGCCGGACGGCTCCGGCCGGGTGTCCTGCCCGTTCGGCTACGCCGACCTGGAGAGCGCGGTCCGCGGGCTGCTCTCGACGGGGCTCTTCGACGCGGCGGTGCGGGCCACCGACCGCGACCAGGTCGCCGGGGAGATCGCGGAGGCGCTCCGTCCGCACCGGCGGTCCGACGGCACGGTCTGGATGCCGAACGTCTTCCGCTACCTGGTCTGCCTCTGCTGAAGCCGGCCCGTCACGGCGGGCGGTGTGCGGGGCACGGGCGACCGCCCGTGCCCCGCACGCCGCCGTCCGCCCGCGTCCCTCACACGGAAGGCGGCTTCTCCAGCCGGGTGATGCCCGCCGCGCGGTACGCCTCGGCCTCCTCCAGCGTCTCCTCGGCGAGCAGCGCCTCGGCGAGCGAGTCGAGGCGGTCGCGGTTCTCCCGCAGCAGCCGGCAGGCGTCCTCGTAGCACTCGTCGACGATGCGCCGCATCTCCTCGTCGATCGCGTCGAGCGTGCCGGGCGCCGCCGACAGGCCGTACGCCTGCTGGGCGTCGGCCGGGATGGCCGTGAGACGGCCCACCCGCTGACTCATCCCCCACCGCCCGACCATGCCGCGCGCCAGGCTGGTGACCTGCTCCAGATCGCTTTCGGCGCCCGTGGTGATCACGTCGTAGACCACGTGTTCGGCGGCCATGCCGCCGAGCGCGCCGATGATCCGTCCGCGCAGGTACTCCTCGGTGTAGGCGTACTTGTCGGCGTCGGGGGTGGAGAGTGTCACGCCCAGGGCGCGGCCGCGCGGCACGATGGTGACCTTGCGCACCGGGTCGGCGCCCGGCTGGACCATCCCGAGCAGGGCGTGGCCGCTCTCGTGGTAGGCGGTCCTGCGGCGCTCCTCCTCCGGCATGACCAGCGGTCGTTCGGCGCCCAGCTGGACCTTCTCCAGGGCCCGGGAGAGGTCCGTCTGCTCCACCTCGGACCCCTTGCGCTTGACGGCGAGCAGCGCCGCCTCGTTGGCGAGGTTGGCGAGTTCGGCTCCGGTCATGCCCGGGGTGGAGCGGGCCACCCGGGAGAGGTCCACGTCGTCGGCGAGCGGGATGCGCCGGGTGTGAATCTTCAGGATGGCCTCGCGGCCGCCCCGGTCCGGCGGGCTCACCTGCACGATGCGGTCGAACCTGCCGGGCCGGGTGAGAGCGGGGTCGAGGACGTCGGCCCGGTTGGTCGCGGCCAGGACGACCACGCCCTCCGAGCCGGAGAAGCCGTCCATCTCGGTGAGGATCTGGTTGAGCGTCTGCTCGCGCTCGTCGTGGCCGCCCATGCCGGCGCCGGCGCCCCGGACCCGGCCGATGGTGTCGATCTCGTCGATGAAGACGATGGCGGGGGCGACCTTGCGTGCCTCCGCGAAGAGTTCGCGCACCCGCCCCGCGCCGACGCCCACGATCATCTCGATGAACTCGGAGGCGGAGGCGGAGAAGAACGGCACCCCGGCCTCACCCGCGACCGCGCGCGCCAGCAGCGTCTTGCCGGTGCCGGGCGGCCCGGCGAGCAGGACCCCGCCCGGCATGCGGGCGCCCATCTTCCGGTAGGCGTCCGGGTTCTTCAGGAAGTCGACGACGTCGGCGAGCTCGCCCTCCACCTCGTCGATGCCCGCGACGTCGGCGAAGGTGGTGCGGGTGCCGCTCTCCAGCGCGACCGGTCTGGGCGGCGCCTTCCGTCCGAAGCCGCCCATCGCGCCGCCCGCCCCGCGCGACATCCGCCGGGCGACGAGCACCCAGAGCAGGATGAGGAGCAGCATCGGCGCCAGCGAGATCAGGAGGTTGGCGAGGAAGCTCCGTTGCTGGACGACCGGCTCGGCGGTGACCGTGACGTCGTCCTCGACCAGTTCGTCCCAGAGGTCGTCGTCGGCGAAGGCCGGCCGCTGGGTGGTGAACTTGGTGTACTCGGTGTCCTCTCCGGGGACCTTCGCCTTCTTCTTCAGCTCGCCCTGGATGGCGTCCCCCTTGGAGTAGATCTTGGAGACGTTGCCCGCGCTCACCTGCTTGGTGAACTCGGTGTAGGAGACGGTCGGTTCGTCGTCGCCGTTGAAGAAGGAGAGGACCAGATTGGCGATGAGGTAGACGATCAGGGCGGTGAGCAGCAGCCGGCGCCAGCCGCCGGGCATCCTGCGCCGCTGCGGCGGGGGCGCCCCTTCGGAGCGCCAGGGCTGGTCGGGGCGCTCGCGGGGAGGTACGGGGGTGGTCACACGCTCTCCTTCGCCGACGACCGCACGACCGCCGGCGACCGTGCGGGGCGGTATGCGTGACATTAGGCGAGAAAGCGCCCCCGAGCCCGTGGAGGGTCCGCTCCCTGGGCCGTACGCGGCACGCCGGAGGGGCGCGCACCGTCGCGGTGCGCGCCCCTCAGCAGCGTTGCCGGCGGGCCCGTGGGCCGGGCCGGCTCCGGGTGTCAGCCCATGAACTTCTTGAACTCGTCCGGCAGCTCGAAGTCCTTGCCCTGCGCCTCCTGGCCCGGTACGCCGAAGGCGTTGCCCTGCGCGGCGGCCTGCTCGCGACGGTCCGCGGCGGCCTGCTCCTCGGCCTTGCGCTTCATCGGGTTGCCGCTCTTGCGCTTCCCCTTGGCCTGCTTGATCTGCTTCTTCTGCCGGCCGGCACCGCCGCCCATGCCCGGCATCCCCGGCATGCCCGGCATGCCGCCGCCCTGGGCCATCCGCGACATCATCTTGCGGGCTTCGAAGAAGCGCTCCACGAGGTTCTTCACCGCGGAGACCTCGACGCCCGAGCCCTTGGCGATACGGGCCCGGCGCGAACCGTTGATGATCGTCGGCTCGGCGCGCTCCTTGGGCGTCATCGACTTGATGATCGCGGCGGTGCGGTCCACGTCGCGTTCGTCGATGTTGGCGATCTGGTCCTTGATCTGCCCCATGCCGGGCAGCATGCCGAGCAGTTTGGAGATGGAGCCCATCTTGCGGACCTGCTCCATCTGCGCCAGGAAGTCGTCGAGCGTGAAGTCCTTGCCCTTGCTCGACGCCAGCTTGGAGGCCATTTTGGCGGCCTCTTCCTGGCTGAACGTCTTCTCCGCCTGCTCGATGAGGGTGAGCAGGTCACCCATGTCGAGGATGCGGGAGGCCATGCGGTCCGGGTGGAAGGCGTCGAACTCGTCGAGCTTCTCGCCGTTGGACGCGAACATGATCTGCTTGCCCGTGACGTGGGCGATCGACAGGGCAGCACCACCGCGGGCGTCACCGTCGAGCTTGGAGAGCACCACGCCGTCGAAGCCGACGCCGTCGCGGAAGGCCTCCGCGGTGTTGACGGCGTCCTGACCGATCATCGCGTCGACGACGAAGAGGATCTCGTCCGGGTCGACGGCGTCGCGGATGTCCGCGGCCTGGCGCATCAGCTCCTGGTCGATGCCGAGGCGGCCCGCGGTGTCGACGATGACGATGTCGTGGACCTTGGCCTTGGCGAACTCGATGGAGTCCTTCGCGACCTTCACCGGGTCACCGACGCCGTTGCCCGGCTCCGGCGCGTACACGGCGACGCCCGCGCGCTGGCCGACGACGCTCAGCTGGTTGACGGCGTTGGGGCGCTGGAGGTCGCAGGCGACGAGGAGGGGGGAGTGCCCCTGTCCCTTGAGCCAGAGGCCGAGCTTTCCGGCGAGGGTCGTCTTACCGGCGCCCTGGAGGCCCGCGAGCATGATCACGGTGGGCGGATTCTTCGCGAACCGCAGCCGCCGGGTCTCCCCGCCGAGGATGGAGACGAGCTCCTCGTTGACGATCTTGACGACCTGCTGGGCCGGGTTCAGCGCACCGGAGACCTCGGCGCCGCGCGCCCGCTCCTTGACGTTGGCGATGAAGGCACGGACCACCGGCAGCGCGACGTCCGCCTCGAGCAGGGCGATACGGATCTCGCGAGCCGTGGCGTCGATGTCCGCCTCGGACAAGCGGCCCTTGCCCCGGAGGTTCTTGAAAGTCGCGGCAAGGCGGTCGGAGAGAGTATCGAACACGGCGCTCGTCGGTCCTCAGGGTCGGGGGCGTGGCAGGTCGCCTCCTAGAGTATCCGGCCCGGGCGAGCGGCCGTCCTCGCCGGTGGCGATCGGTACGAACGGGGCGGGGCCCGGCGCGCGGGGAGGACTCCCGCGCGCGCCGGGGCCCGCCCGGGACGGCACGCGGCTCAGCGCAGGGCGGCTTCCAGCGACTTCGCCACGGTGGCGGCCTCCTCGTCGGAGAGGAGTGTCCCGTCGGGGCGGGTGACGTAGACGGTGTCCACCGCGTTGGCGCCGAGGGTCGAGACGTGGGCCGAGCGCACGCGGACCGCGCTCTCCTCCAGTGCCCGGCCGATCCGGTGCAGCAGTCCGGGGGCGTCCTGGGCGCGGACCTCGATGACCGTGGCCTGCCGTGAGGCGGCGGATGCGACGGTGACCCGGGGCGGCGGGGCCTTGATGCCGCGCCGCCTGGGGTAGGCGGACTCCCGTTCGGCGAGGCGGGCCTGGATGTCGAGCGTGCCGTCGAGCACCCGCAGCAGGTCGGCGCGCAGGCGCGACGCCTGCGGCAGCGAACCGTACTCGGCGGCCACCCGCCAGCTGAGCAGCAGCAGGTCGGCGGATTCGCCCACCTCGGTGGGGGGCTCGACGGCCCGCAGGTCGGCGGCGCGGACGGTGAGGCGGTGCAGGGCGAGCACCCCGGCGACGGCGGGCAGCACCCCGGGGCGGTCCGGCAGCGCGATGAGGAGTTCGACGCCCACCGGTCCCGGGTCGCCCGACTCGGAGGGCGGTTCGGGCTGGGTGTGCAGGGCGAGGACGGGTTCCCCGGTGCACAGCGCCTCGACGGCGAGGCGCTCCTGTTCGGCGTCGGGCACCGCGGGGCCGGGGTCGAGGGGTGCCTCCCCGGCCAGCACGGCGGCCACCCGCCCGACGAGGTCGTCGACGAGGGAGGCGCGCCACGTGCTCCAGGCGGCGGGCCCGGTGGCCAACGCGTCGGCCTCGGTGAGCGCGTGGAGCAGTTCCAGGGTGGAGAGGGAGCCGACCGTCCCGGCGACCGAGGCGACGGTGTCCGGGTCGTCGAGGTCGCGCCGGGTCGCGGTCTCGATCAGCAGCAGGTGGTGGCGCACGAGGGTGGCGACGACGGCGACATCGGCCTTGTCGAACCCGATGCGGGTGGCCATGTCGCGGGCGATGACCTCCCCCGCGACGGAGTGGTCCCCGGGCCAGCCCTTGCCGATGTCGTGCAGCAGGGCGGCGACCAGCAGCAGGTCGGGGCGGCCGACCCGGCGGGTGAGGGAGGCGGCGCGGACGGCCGTCTCGACGAGATGGCGGTCCACGGTCCAGGTGTGGACGGCGTTGCGCTGCGGGCGGCAGTGGACCCGCTCCCAGTCGGGCAGCAGCCGGGTGACGATGCCCTCGGCTTCCAGGGCCTCCCAGACCGCGATGGTCGCCTCCCCGGCGCCGAGCAGGGTGACCAGTTCCTCGCGCGCCTCGGGGGGCCAGGGCACGGAGAGGGGGGCCGCCGCTCCGGCGAGGTGGCGCACCAGGTGACGGGAGAGCGGGAGCCCGGACTCGGCGGCGGCCGCCGCCGCACGCAGGGTCAGCACGGGGTCGCGCTCGGGGCGGGCGGAACGGGCGAGGACGACCTCGCCGTCCGCCTCGACCACGCCGTCGGCGAGCGGGGTGCGTTCCGGGGCGGGCTTCGCGCCGCCGAGCATGGCGCGGAGCCGGGGGCGCGTGGAGCGGGCGCGCAGGACGCGGTTGACCTCCCGCCAGGTGACGTCGGTGGCGTACGAGACGGTGCGGGCGGCCTCGTAGACCTGGCGCAGCAGGGCGTCGGCGTCGAGGAGTCCGAGCGCCTCGGCGACCTGGTCCTGTTCCTGGAGGGCGAGCCGGTCGGTGGCCCGGCCGGTCGCGAGGTGCAGGGCGTCGCGGGTGTCCAGCAGGGTGCGGCGCGCCTCGGCGAGTCCTTCGCGGGGGGCGTCGGCGACCCAGGAGGCGGCGACGGCCCGCAGCGCGGTGGCGTCGCGGAGGCCGCCGCGGGCTTCCTTGAGGTCGGGTTCGAGGAGGAACTGGAGCTCGCCCATGCGTTCGGCGCGCTCCTGGCACAGGTCGTGGAGGGCGGGCAGCCGCTTGGCGGCCTGGTTGCGCCAGTCGGCGAGGACGTGGGTGCGCAGCGCGGCGACGAGTCCCACGTCACCGGCGACCGCGCGGGCGTCCAGCAGGCCGAGGTGGACCTTGAGGTCGTCGCCGGCGGCCTTGCGGGCCTCCGCCGGGGTGCGTACGGAGTGGTCGAGCGCGAGGCCGAGGTCCCAGACGGGGTACCAGATGCGGTCGGCCAGCGCGGAGACGGCCGCGGCGTCGGCCGAACCGTCGTGCAGCAGGAGCAGGTCGAGGTCGCTGCGCGGGGAGAGCTCGCCGCGGCCGTACCCGCCGACGGCGACGAGGGCGGCGCCGCGCACTCCCGCGTGTTCGGCGGCGGCGGTGAAGAGGCCGTTCAGCCAGTCGTCGGTGAGACCGGCGAGGGCCGCACGGCGCGGCGGCCCGGACCGCGTCTCCTGCTGGAGGAGACGCAGCCGGGCCGCCGCATAGCCGCTGGGTCCCGAGTCTTCGGTTTCGGTGGTCACTTCGGTACTCGTCACCCAGCTGCCTTCCGTTCCACGGGCGTCGTTGTCAGAGGGCGTCCGGGCCGCGTTCGCCGGTCCGTACGCGGACCGCCGTGTCGACCGGCACGCTCCAGACCTTGCCGTCACCGATCTTGCCGGTGCGGGCCGCCTTCACGACGACGTCGATGAGCTGTTCGGAGTCCTCGTCCTCGACCAGGACCTCGATGCGGATCTTGGGTACGAGGTCGACGGTGTACTCGGCACCGCGGTAGACCTCGGTGTGGCCGCGCTGGCGTCCGTAGCCGCTGGCCTCGGTCACCGTGAGCCCGTGGACGCCGAAGGCCTGGAGGGCTTCCTTGATCTCGTCCAGCCGGTGGGGCTTCACGACCGCCGTGATGAGCTTCATGCGTCCACCTTCTTGTTCGGAGCTGCCGGGGTGTCCAGGACCGGTGCCGCGGTGCGGGAGGCCGCGCCGCCGCCGGCTCCGCTGAAGTCGTACGCGGTCTCGGCGTGCTCGACCTGGTCGATCCCGGAGATCTCGTCGTCCTCGGTGACCCGCATACCGATCGTCTTGTCGACGAGGAAGGCGAGGATCGCGGACACCACCAGAGAGTAGGCCAGGACGGAGAAGACACCGACGGCCTGCTTGCCGAGCTGGTCGAGTCCGCCCCCGTAGAAGAGGCCCTTGGCGTCGGACTGGACACCGCCGGTGGCGAAGAAGCCGATGAGCAGGGAGCCGGCGACACCGCCGACGAGGTGGACGCCGACGACGTCGAGCGAGTCGTCGTAGCCGAACCTGTACTTCAGGCCGACCGCCATGGCGCACAGGACACCGGCGATGAGACCGATGGCGATGGCGCCGAGCGGGCTGACGGCGCCGCCCGACGGGGTGATGGCGACGAGACCGGCGACGGCGCCGGAGGCGGCACCGAGGGTGGTGAAGGAGCCGTGGCGCAGCTTCTCGTAACCGAGCCAGGCGAGCATCGCGGCGGCGGTGGCGACCTGCGTGTTGACGAACATCACGGCGCCCACGCCGTCGTCGTTGCCCAGCCACGAGCCGGCGTTGAAGCCGAACCAGCCGAACCACAGGAGACCGGCACCGAGCATGACGAGCGGCAGGCTGTGCGGCCGCATCGGGTCGCGCTTGAAGCCGACCCGCTTGCCGATCACGAGGATCACGCCCAGGGCCGCGGCACCCGCGTTGATGTGGACGGCCGTACCACCGGCGAAGTCGATGACTCCCAGGTCGAAGAGCCAGCCGCCGGCTCCCCACACCCAGTGCGCGACGGGGAAGTAGACCACGGTCACCCAGAGGGTGATGAAGAGCGCCCAGGCGGTGAACTTCACGCGGTCGGCGAGGGCTCCGCTGATCAGCGCGGGGGTGATGATGGCGAACATCAGCTGGAAGACGGCGAAGACGTACACCGGGATGGTGTAGCCGTCCCAGAGCTCGTTCACACCGATGCCGCTGAGGCCGACATAGTCCGAGGACCAGCCGATGATCGAGCCGGAGTCGGTGCCGAAGGCGAGGCTGAATCCGTAGAGCACCCAAAGGATCGTCACGATCCCGAGGCTGATGAAGCTCATCATCAGCATGTTGAGGCTGCTCTTGACCCGGACCATGCCTCCGTAGAAGAAGGCCAGGGCCGGGGTCATGAGCATCACCAGGGCCGAGCAGATGAGCATGAACCCGGTGTTGGCGGCAGACAGCTGAGGGGTGTCTGCGGCAAGCGTCGTGATGCCTGGGGGCATCGGCGTCTCCTCGTCGTCGGAGCGGCCGCGGCGTGCGGGGGAAGGCTGCGGGACCACTGGGAAAAGGTGCGGGCCTTATGCGCCATGAGATTGGCCGAGCGCCGTTTCCAGGAATGCCGCTGGGTGTTTCGCCTCAGTGACGAAGCCACCGGGAGTGTTACGTCGGCATGAACCGGGAGCGTCGCATCCGGTGTCCCGCCTACCATGCCGCCCATGCCGCATACGGTGCGGTTGAACTCCCGCGACACGCGAATCGGCCACGGCGGTCCCCGTCCACCTGCTCCGGAAGGGGCCGGCCCGGGGTGGCGGGGCGGCCGCCGCGGCCGGTGGCCGCGGGGCGGAGCGGGGTGGTGTCAGACCGCTTCGGCGGTCTCCGGCAGCTGCTCGCCGAGCACCTCGGTGAGGTGCGCGACATCGGCCACGTCGCCGAAGTCCCTGGCAGCGGCGTCGACGGTCTTGCGCAGTCGGGTGTTGACGCGCTCGGAGCGGACCTTCTTGGCGACTTCGAGCGCCTGGCCGGCCAGCACGGTCGCCTGCTCGGGCTCGCGGCGCAGCAGATGGACGGTGGCCATGCCGATGAGGTTGAGCGCGTACGAGCGGTGATGCTCGTCGTCCTCGGCGAAGAGTTTGACGGCTCTGGTCATCGCGGGTTCGGCGAGCGAGGCGTACGTGGGACTGCGGCCGGCCACATAGGCCAGGTCACGGAAGGAGTGGGCGTTCTCGCCGTTGAGTTCGGCCTCGGAGAAGAACTTGATCCAGTCGGGCTCGGGCTCGTCGTCCAGACCGGCGTCGAGGTAGGTGTCCTCGGCCATGCGGACCGCGCGCTTGCACTTCCCGGGCTGGCCCATGTTGGCGAAGGCACGGGCCTCCATCGCATACAGCATCGCCTGGGTGCGGGAGGTCGCGCAGTCCCGGCTGCCGTACTGCGCGAGGTGGATCAGCTCCAGGGCGTCGTCGGGGCGGCCGAGGTGGATCATCTGGCGGCTCATGCTGGAGAGGATGTACGAACCGAGCGGCTTGTCCCCGGCCTCCTTGGCGGCGTGCAGCGCGAGGACGAAGTACTTCTGCGCGGTGGGCTGGAGACCGACGTCGTAACTCATCCACCCCGCCAGTTCGGCGAGTTCGGCGGCGCAGCGGAAGAGGCGGACGGCGGTGGCGGCGGGCTGCGGCTCCTGCAACAGGTCGGTGACCTCGTGGAGTTGACCGACGACCGCCTTGCGGCGCAGTCCGCCGCCGCACTGCGCGTCCCACTGGCGGAACATCGCCGTGGTGGACTCCAGCAGGTCGAGCTCGGGCTTGGAGAGGCGCGAGGGGCGGCGGGCGGAGGCGGGCGACTCGGGTTCGACCGCTCCGCCGGGGGTGACGGGAACCAGCCAGCGCTGCATGGGCTCGATCAGCGTGGGTCCGGCGGCGAGCGTCAGCGAGGAGCCGAGGAAGCCCCGGCGGGCGAGCATCAGGTCGCTGCGGGAGAACTCGCTGAGCAGCGCGATGGTCTGCGGGGCCGCCCAGGGCAGGTCCACGCCGGAGACCGAGGGCGACTGGTGGGCGGTCCGCAGGCCCAGGTCCTCCACGGCGACGACGCTGCCGAAGCGCTCCGAGAAGAGCTCCGAGAGGATGCGGGGGATCGGCTCACGGGGCTGCTCCCCGTCGAGCCAGCGCCGCACGCGCGAGGTGTCCGTACTGATGTGGTGGGCGCCCATCTGGCGGGCCCGGCGGTTGACCTGGCGCGCGAGCTCGCCCTTGGACCAGCCGCTGCGGACGAACCATGACTGTAGTTGTCCGTTGGGGCGCTTTCCGGCATTCGTGTCGCCTGCGCCACTGCCACTCACCGGAACGCCCCCCATCTCGCCGAAACCCCTTCGCGCGAACCTCTGCCCGGTTACCCACAATGCCGTAACCCGGCGCCGCCCGTACGGAAGTTGGCCGCCATCGAACAAGAAATCGGGTTGCCCTCGGCATACCCGCGGGGACTCATACTCCCAGAATCCGTGTACCGACGGTAATCCTACGATCACCCTCCCGGCGAGGGCGAATGGAGAAACGCCACCATTCGCCACCCCTTCGAATGAACACGTCCGGCCCGGGGCGCGCTTGACTTGACAGGCGCCTAACAACAGGGGGCGCGAAAGAGTGCTGCGGTGGTGCGCATCGGATCGCACCACCCCCCGCGCTCAGGTGCGCCACCCGTTCGGGGGCGACCGCGGCGGGCGCCCGATCCACCTGCGGCCGCCGCCACGTAACCATCGGCGCGTCGGACCCGTTGGAGGGGGCATGGGCTTCACGATCGGCGGCATCCGTGAGCTGGGATCCGGGTCGCGGCGGCGCGACCGCACGGCCGGCAGCACGTTCGTGGCGGAGTACACGGGGCGGTGGGGGTGGGCCGTGCGGCCCGGGGCCCGCGCGCGGACCGGCACCTGCTCCTGCGGCGACCGCCGCTGCGACGCGCCGGGCGCGCACCCCCTGGAGTCCGCCCGCGAGGTTCCCGCCGGAGCCTCCCCCGACGTCGCGGCCTGCGCGTGGGCGGACGTCCCGGGAGCCTCGATGATGCTGCCGGTGGGCCGCGCCTTCGACATCCTGGAGGTGGCGGAGGCGGCCGGACGGCGGGCGCTGGTGCGACTGGAGCGGATGGGGCTGCCGCTCGGCCCGGTGGCGGTGACCCCGGACGGCCGTGCACAGTTCTTCGTCGCTCCCGGAGCCGCCGCCCAACTGCCCAAGCTGCTCTACCGGATGGGCTGGGACGACGCGCCGCTCGACCTGCGCGCCCTCGGCCCGGGCACCCACATCACCGCGCCCCCCTGCGACCTCGGCGGCCTCGGCCCGGTGCGCTGGCTGCGGCCTCCCGCCCCCGGCACGGCGGCCGCTCCCCCGCCCGCCCGGCTCCTGCTGGGCACGCTGGCCTACAGCTGCCACCGCACCTGACCCCCGGCGGCGGGAAACGCCGAGGGGCGGCGGTCCCCGGTCGGGGACCGCCGCCCCTCGGCGTGCGTACGGAGTGCGTGGAGCGGTCAGTCGCCGATCAGCGCGTCGACGAAGGCGCCCGGCTCGAAGGGGGCCAGGTCGTCCGGGCCCTCGCCGAGCCCGATGAGCTTCACCGGTACGCCCAGTTCGCGCTGGACGGCGATGACGATGCCGCCCTTGGCGGTGCCGTCGAGCTTGGTCAGGACGATGCCCGTGATGTCCACGACCTCGGCGAAGACGCGGGCCTGGACCAGACCGTTCTGACCGGTGGTGGCGTCGAGCACGAGCAGGATCTCGTCGAGGGGACCGTGCTTCTCCACGACGCGCTTGACCTTGCCGAGCTCGTCCATCAGACCGGTCTTGGTGTGCAGCCGGCCGGCGGTGTCGATGAGGACGACGTCCGCACCCTGGGCGATGCCCTCCTTCACGGCGTCGAAGGCGATGGACGCCGGGTCGCCGCCCTCCGGGCCGCGGACCGTACGGGCGCCGACGCGCTCGCCCCAGGTCTGGAGCTGGTCGGCGGCGGCGGCGCGGAAGGTGTCGGCGGCACCGAGGACCACACTGCGGCCGTCCGCCACGAGGACCCGGGCGAGTTTCCCGGTCGTGGTGGTCTTGCCGGTGCCGTTGACGCCGACGACCATGACGACGCCCGGGGTCTCGGGCCCGCCCTCGGTCCTGACCTCACGGTCGAGGCCGGGACCGAGCAGGGTGATCAGTTCTTCGCGCAGCAGGGCGCGCAGCTCCTCGGGGGTCCGGGTGCCGAGCACCCGGACGCGTTCGCGGAGGCGTTCGACGAGCTCCTGGGTGGGAGCCACGCCGACGTCGGCGGTGAGGAGGGTGTCCTCGATCTCCTCCCAGGTGTCCTCGTCGAGGTTGTCCCGGGACAGGAGCGCGAGCAGCCCCTTGCCGAGGGAGTTCTGCGAGCGGGCGAGCCGGGCACGGAGCCGTACGAGGCGGCCCGCGGTGGGTTCGGGTACGTCGAGGGCGGGGGCTTCCTCCCCGACGACGGGCGGAGCCTCCTCGGCGGGGGCCCCGGTGTCCGGGAGACCGCCCTCCTCGGCGGTGCGCCGCGCTTCGTCGCGCGGCGCCTCGGGCTCCTCGCCGGCGCGGGGTCCGGCGGGAGGCGTGATGGTCGGCGTGCTCGACGGAGCCGAGGGCGGCAGCTGCTTCTTCTTGCGGCTGCTGACCACGAGCCCACTGATCAGGCCGACAGCGACCAGGGCGATGACTACAGCAAGGATGACGATGTCCATAACCCGTCCAGTATCGGCCACGGGCGGGGTCGCGGAGCTGCCTCCGCAGACCCCTGCGCATACGATGCCCGACTTTGCGCCTTTTGGCGGTCAGGGAGCAGGCCGGCCGACGGGGCGGGCGGGGCTCCGGTGCGGGGCGGGGACACCTCGCGGCCGTGGGTGGCGGGAGCCCTCGCGGCGCCGGGATCTCCCTGTGCGTCGAGGCACCCCGACACGCCGACCGCCCCGGCCGGAGCCGGGGCGGTGGGAGCGGTGCGGGCCGACGGGGCGGGCGGGTCAGCCCATCTCCTCCAGGGCCTTGCCCTTGGTCTCCTTCACGAAGAGCACCACGAAGGGGATCGAGAGGGCCGCGAAGCAGGTGTAGATGATGTACGTCCCCGAGAGGTTCCAGTCCGCGAGGCTCGGGAAGCTCGCGGTGATGGCCCAGTTGGCGATCCACTGCGCGGACGCGGCCACGCCCAGGGCGGCGGCGCGGATGCGGTTGGGGAACATCTCACCGAGGAAGACCCAGACGATGACACCCCAGGAGAGGGCGAAGAAGAGCACGAAGACGTGGGCGGCGATCAGCGCCACGGTGCCCTCGGTGTTGGGCAGTTTCCCGTCGACCAGTTTGGCGGAGAAGGCCCACGCCTCGAAGGCCAGCGCGACGGCCATGCCGATGGAGCCGGTGAGGGCGAGCGGTTTGCGGCCGACCCGGTCGACCAGGACCATCGCGATGACCGTACCGATGATGTTCACGATCGAGGTCGTGAACGAGTAGAAGAACGAGTCCGTCGGGTCGATGCCGACCGACTGCCACAGCGTCGCCGAGTAGTAGAAGGCGACGTTGATGCCGACGAGCTGCTGGAAGACCGAGAGTCCGATACCGACCCAGACGATGGGCAGGAAGCCGAAGCGGCTGCCCAGCAGGTCCTTGAAGGAGGACTTGTGCTCCCGGTGCATCGCCGTCTCGATCTCGGTGACGCGGGCGTCCAGATCGACGTTCTTCCCCTCCACCTCCGAGAGGATCTTGCGGGCCCGGTCCTTCTTGCCGACCGAGATCAGATAGCGCGGCGACTCCGGGATGGCGAAGGAGAGCAGTCCGTACAGGACCGCCGGCACCACCATCACGCCGAGCATCCACTGCCAGGCCTCCAGGCCGCCGATCTTGCCGCGCTGGTCACCGTCGGCGATCTGCAGGATGCCGTAGTTGACCAGCTGCGAGATGGCGATGCCGATGACGATCGCGGCCTGCTGGAAGGAGCCGAGGCGGCCGCGGTAGGCGGGCGGCGAGACCTCGGCGATGTAGGCCGGGCCGATGACGGAGGCCATGCCGATGCCGAAGCCGCCGATGATGCGCCACATCGCCAGGTCCCAGAGGGCGAAGGGGAGCGCCGAACCCACCGCGCTGATGGTGAACAGCACGGCGGCGATCTGCATGCACCGGATACGGCCGATGCGGTCGGCGATGCGCCCCGCCGTAGCGGCGCCGATGGCGCAGCCGATGAGGGCGATGGCGATGACCTGGGCGAGGGTTCCGGACCCGATGTCGTACCGGTCGCGGATGGCTTCGACGGCGCCGTTGATCACGGAGCTGTCGTAGCCGAACAGGAAACCGCCCATCGCGGCCGCGGCCGTGATGAAGATGACGTGCCCGATGTGGTCCGGGTGGGCCCCCCTGGCTCCGGACTCCGGTCCTTGCACTCTGCTGGTCACATGAACTCCTGGTGCCTGCCCGCAACGTCAGACGTGGATGGATGAGCCCTTCAAGTGGTACATACGAAACAGCTCGCCACCACTTGAATACGGAGCGGATGCGCCGGAGACCCTCCGTCGCACCGTCGTATGCGGACGTGTCTGAAAGCCGACTCCTACCCCGGTGCCCGCCATTCGCGTGAAGTCACCCGGGGAATTTCGTGAAGATTCAGCGAAGACGCTGACTGATGACTTTCGATACTCCGTCACCCTGCATGGAAACGCCGTAGAGCGCGTCGGCGACCTCCATCGTCCGTTTCTGATGCGTGATCACGATCAGCTGGGAACTCTCCTGGAGTTCCTCCATGATGCGGATGAGCCGCTGCAGATTGGTGTCGTCGAGAGCCGCTTCCACCTCGTCCATCACGTAGAACGGGCTCGGCCTGGCCTTGAAGATGGCGACCAGCAGGGCCACCGCCGTCAGGGACCGCTCGCCCCCGGAGAGCAGCGAGAGACGCTTCACCTTCTTGCCCGGGGGCCGCGCCTCCACGTCGACACCGGTGGTGAGCATGTGGTCCGGGTCGGTGAGGATCAACCGGCCGTCGCCGCCGGGAAAGAGCCGCGAGAAGACGCCCTCGAACTCGCGGGCAGTGTCCCGGTACGCCTCGGTGAACACCCGCTCGACCCGCTCGTCGACCTCCTTGACGACCTGGAGGAGGTCGGCACGGGTCTTCCTCAGGTCGTCGAGCTGCTCGGCGAGGAACTGGTGGCGCTCCTCCAGCGCGGAGAACTCCTCCAGGGCGAGCGGATTCACCTTCCCGAGTTGCTGGTACGCCCGTTCGGCCAACTTCAGCCGCTTCTCCTGCTCCGCCCGGACGAAGGGCCGTGGCCGGTTGCGCGGGTGCTCGGGGTCCTCGGGCAGCTCCTCGCCCTCCGCCGGCGGCGACGGCGGTACGGGCTGGCCGGGGCCGTACTCGGCCTCCAGCGTCGGGGGGTCGACGCCCAGCTCCTCCAGCGCCTTCGTCTCCAGCTGTTCGATGCGCAGCCGCTTCTCGGCGCCCAGCACCTCGCCCCGGTGGACCGAGTCGGTGAGCTTGTCCAGCTCCTCCTTGAGGTCCCGGCCGGCTCCGCGGGCGGCGGAGAGTTCGTCCTCCCGTCCGGCCTTGGCGGCCTCGGCCGCCGCCCGCTCCTCCTGCGCACGGACCACGGACACCTCGACGTGCGCGAGGAGCTGGCGGGCGCCGGAGGCCACGGCGGTGGCGACGGCCGCCTCGTGGCGCAGCCGGGCGCGGCGCTGCTCGGCGCGGGCGCGGGCCTCGCGTTCGGCCCTGGCCCCCCGGTCGAGGGAGTCGGCCCGGCCCGCGAGCCCTTTGACCCGCTCCTCGTGGGTACGGAGCTGGAGACGGGCCTCCATCTCGGTCTGGCGGGCGTTGGCACCGTCGGCCGCGAGCCGGTCGCGCCGCGCGGTGTCCGGTTCTTCCTCCAGGGGTGTCTCCTCGGCGACCAGCAGGCGTTCGGCCAGCACCTCGGCGTCTTCGGTGGCGCGGTCCAGCGCTTCCTGGGCGCGCACGGCCGAGGCGGCGGCCCGTTCGGCCTCGCCCGCCGCTCCCCTGGCCTGCCCGGCGAGGCGGCCCAGCTCCTGGGCCACCTGGGACTTCTCGCGCTCCGCGCTCCTGCGGCTCGCCCCCAGCTCGTCCACGCGGGCGGAGGCTTCCGCCCGCCGCTCGCCGGCCAGCCGCTGGATTTCGGCGAGTTCTCCGCACGCCACGGCGAGCGCGGCCAGCTCCGCCGCCGCCTCGTCGACGGATGCCTGCACCTCCAGCAGGCTGGGTGCCCCGGCCGACCCGCCGTGCGCGAAGTGGGCGGAGAGCACGTCTCCCTCCGCGGTCACGGCGGTGAGTCCCGGTGCGGCGGCGACGAGCCGCTCGGCGTCCTCCAGCGTCGCCACCACGACCATGTCACGGGTCAGCTCCCGCACGGCGGCCACGAGTCCACCCGGCGCTCGGACGAGCCCGGAGACCGGCCGGGCGGCGCCGGCTTCCCCCCGGCCCGTCCGCCCGGCGGCCGTGCCGGACCCGCTCGCGGACCCACCGGCCGGCGCTGCCGGCGCGGCGGGCACGGAAACCTCCGACGGGGCGGCGACGGCCTGCGGCGGAACCGCGGCCGGCTGCCCGGAGGCGTGCTCGGCGCCCTGTGCCGGTACCCGCCCCGCCTCCTCGCCGGTGCCGCCGCCGGGCCCTGTGCTTCCGAGCAGCAGTGCGGCGCGGCCCGCGTCCTCGGCACGGAGCAGCCGGATCGCGTCGGCGGCGGACGCGGTCCCGGTCACCGCGACGGCGTCCGCCGCCGCTCCGAGCGCCGCGGCCACCGCCACCTCGTACCCGGGTTCGACGTCGAGGAGGCGGGCGGCCGGACCGAGCAGCCCGGTCAGCCGGTCCCCCGCTCCGAGCAGCGCGCCGGTGCCGTCCTTGCGGCGCAGCCCGAGCGCGAGGGCGTCGTGGCGGGCGGCGGTCGCGGCCCTGCTCCGTTCGGCCTCGGTCACGGCGTCGCGGGCGGCACCGTGTGCGGCCTGCGCCGCCGCGAGGTCCCGCTGTGCGCGGGTGTGCGCCTCGGTCAGTTCGGCGTCGTCCGCGTCGAGTCCGTCGACCTCGGCCTTGAGCTGCTCGTACTCCTCCTGTGCGGCGGCGGCCCGCTCCCCCGCCCCGTCCCGGGCGTCGGCGAGGCGGTCGATCTCGGCCTGGGCGGCGGCGGCCCGGCCGCGGGCGGCGTTGACCTGGCCGCCGAGCCGGGCCAGCCCTTCCCTGCGGTCGGCGAGGGCCCGCGCGGCGTCCTTGAGCCGGCGTTCCTCCGCCGCCAGCTCCCGTTCCAGCTCGGCCCGGTGTGCGGCGGTGTCCTCCAGCGCGTACTCGGCGGCTTCGAGGGCGGCGGTCGACTCCGCTTCCTGCTCCCGGATCCGGGCGGCCTCGCGTTCCATCTCCTCGGGGTCCCGCCCGCGCCGCTCCTCCTGAGGTGCGGTGGCGGCGCTCTTCACCCGGGCGTCGGCGAGCGAGACCGTGCCGCGGACCCGCTCGGCGAGTTGCGACAGCTCGTACCAGCTCTGCTGCGCCCGCTGGAGGCGCGGGGCGAGGCGGCGGACCTCGCCCTCCAGCTCGGCCTCCCGCGTCTGCGCCTCCCTCAGCCGCGCCTCGGCGACGTCCTTGCGGCGTTTCAGCTCGGCCTCGTCGGCGATCTCCTCGCGCAGCGCGCCGCGCAGGGTCACCAGGTCGTCGGCGAGCAACCGCAGCCGTGTGTCGCGCAGGTCGGCCTGGATGACCGCGGCGCGCCGGGCCACGGCGGCCTGCCGGCCGAGCGGCTTGAGCCGGCGCCGGAGTTCCTCGGTGAGGTCGTGGACGCGGGCGAGGTTGGCGCCCATCGCGTCGAGCTTCCGCAGCGCCTTCTCCTTGCGCCTGCGGTGCTTGAGGACGCCGGCGGCCTCCTCGATGAACGCCCGGCGGCCCGTCGGGTCGGCGTGCAGGACGGAGTCCAGCTGTCCCTGGCCGACGATGACGTGCATCTCGCGGCCGATGCCGGAGTCGGAGAGGAGCTCCTGGATGTCGAGCAGCCGGCAGGTGTCGCCGTTGATCTGGTACTCGCTGCCGCCGTTGCGGAACATGATCCGGGTGATCGTCACCTCGGCGTACTCGATGGGCAGCGCGCCGTCCGAGTTGTCGATGGTCAGCGAGACCTCGGCGCGGCCGAGCGGCGGGCGGCCGGTCGTCCCGGCGAAGATGACGTCCTCCATCTTGCCGCCGCGCAGCGACTTGGCGCCCTGCTCCCCCATGACCCAGGAGAGCGCGTCGACCACATTGGACTTGCCCGACCCGTTGGGGCCGACGACGCAGGTGATCCCCGGTTCGAAGCGCAGCGTGGTGGCGGAGGCGAACGACTTGAAACCGCGCAGGGTCAGGGCCTTGAGGTGCACGCCGCCGGACTCTACCTTTCGCGTCCGGTTTCACCGCTGAGGGCGCAGGGCACATCTGACGTTAACCGCAGCACCGATCGCCCCGGTGGACGGGATGCGGGACGGTGACGGGGCAGGGGGCTGACCCGGGTGCGCGGGGTTGACGCGAGGGGGAAAGAAAGAGGGGACGCCGAAGCGTCCCCGGTGGAGCGTGGCACGTGCGCGATACCGCTCGCGCACGGTCCTGCCGGCTCTGGAATGACCGGCTGTGCGGATCGTCCCGGACGGCGGATCAGTGGCCGAACAACCGTGATCACAGGAGACCACGATGTCCGGTTCCGCCGATCCGCGGTGAAGACGATGCCGAGGTGCTCCGGGGCCGCTGAGGTGTCTGCGGGCCCGGCCGGCCCCGTGCGGGCGACCGGTCAGGTCAGAGCGGGCTCTGCCTGGGGTACGTCGATGTCGATGCTGTCGAGCAGCGACTGGTGCTGAGCGGCGGCGTTGAGCGCGTCGTTCTCGTCCTGGATCCGTACGAGCTCGGATTCCAGGTCCTGGACGCGCTTTTGGAGCCGTCGCATCTCGGCGAGGAGTCGCGGGTCGGAACCGCCGACGTAACCGAGAAGCGCCTTTGCCATGATGGATGGTCCTCCACACTGAGTGACCGACCGAAGCGGTGTGGGTCGTGAGGGAATCGCACCCGCGATGCCCGGCAGTGCTCTTGTCATCACTGCGGTTACTGCGGAAACAGCCCTGTCGAACAGCTGAGGTGCGCGGGGATTTCAGAGTCTCACCAAAAACTTTGACGGTCAACACGATCACACCCCGTGGGCGCCGCCATCCGCGGGGCCGGTGTCCGGACGATCTCGCGGCCCGGGGCCGCCGGGGGTGCTCACCGCTCCGGCGATCTTGGGCAATCGGGTAGCTTTGCACGCTCGCCCGCCTTTGGCAAGAACGGATCCTCCCCGTGCTTCCCGCAGGTCATTCGCGGTACGGCGCTGCGGCGCCGACGGGGAGGGAGGCCGGTGGGCGCCGCGTGGCCGGCGCGGGGAGCCGGGCACACCGCCCCCCGGTCACCGGATCGCGAACCCGTCGTATCCGCCGCGCGGCGTGTCCCAGATCTCAGTGACTCCGTCCACGCGTCCGGGCGTGTCGTCGGAGCGGAGCCACTCCAGCAGACGGTGGCAATTCTCACGCGGTCCCTCGGCGACGACCTGCACCCTGCCGTCGTCCAGATTGAGGGCGAACCCGGCCAGTCCACCGATCTCCAGAGCGTTTGCCCTGGTGAACCAGCGGAACCCTACTTGCTGTACTCGGCCGCGTACCCACACCACGAGCCGTGCGTCTTCACTCATACCGGAACGCTAACCGGGCCGGCCCGCGCGAACCCTCTCGGAGGCCGTCCGCCATGGCGTACAGTCCGGTCGCAATGCTCACCCGTTCGGGTGAGCGCCACGGACACGGTGACGTCCCGGGGAGCCCCGGGCCGCCGAGGCACGAGGAAGGCACAGCGCATGGGACGCCACCGACGATCCGCCGCTGACGACGACGCCGCCGTTCCCTCCGGGGCCCGGCACTCGGGCGGTCCCCGGAGGAACAAGCGCCGGGTCCCCCTGCCGGTGCGCGCAGGACTGCTCGGGGTCTCCGCCGCCGTGGCGGTGGGTGCCGTCGCGGTCGCCTCCGGAATGCTTCCGGGCGGGCAGACGTACAGCCTGGGCGAGAACTCGCACGACGAAGGGGTAGCCGACTCCGGCGGCGCCCCGGACCTGCTCACGCAGGGCACCGCGAGCGCCGACCCGACGGGCAGCGGCCCGGCCACCACCCCGGCGAGCCGGGGCGGCGGGCGTCCCGCGTCCCCCTCGGCGCCGGCCTCCGCCTCCCCCTCCGCGTCGCCCACCGAGAAGAGCGCGAGCCCGGCCCCGTCCGCCACCCCCACCGTGCGGAAGACGACCGCCGCCCCGGTCGTGACCACGTCCGCGCCCCCCGCGCCGCCGGAGACGACCTCGGCGGCGCCGGAGTCCGAGGCTCCCGAACCGGCCACCGACACCACGGCGCAGACGGCGGTGCTGACGCTCGTCAACCAGGAGCGGTCGAAGGCCGGCTGCAGACCGGTGACGCTCAGCTCCTCCCTGACCTCACTGGCCCAGGACTTCAGCCGGGACATGGCGGCCCGGAACTTCTTCGACCACACCGACCCGGACGGCGACACCCCCTGGGACCGTGCCGACGCGGCCGGGATCACCAACCTCGGCGGGGAGAACATCGCCCGCGGCCAGGCCGACGCGCAGGCCGTGATGGACAGCTGGATGAACAGCGAAGGCCATCGAGCAAACATTCTCAATTGCGATTACACGACCCTGGGCGTCGGCGTCCACATCGCCGACGGCGGCCCGTGGTGGACCCAGGACTTCGGCTTCTGAGAAGCCCGCAGGTCAGAGGCTCCTCCTTTCCTCTGGGCCGTATCAGGGCCGTGACGCCTCCCCGCGCCCTCTGAAAACACCGTCCACCGCCGCCCGGGTGCGAGTCTCGCTCGCAGGCATTAGGTGGGTGTACGTCCGCAGCGTGAAGCCGGGGTCATGGTGCCCCAGGTACTCGCTGAGCGCCTTGATGCTCTCCCCCGCGTCCAGCAGCACCGACGCGTAGAAGTGCCTCAACGCGTGCGTGCCGTTGTCGCGGATCATCGGCACGCCGGCGGCTTCAAGAGTGGGCTTCCACACCCTGTGATTGAAGCGGTTGCGGTTCAGCGCCAGGCCCTCGGGCCCGTAGAGAATGAGCGTCGCGGTCACGAGCGGCCCGTTCAGGTCCTTCCACGGCAGGGTGACCTCCCGCGCCGGGTATTGCGCGATGTGCGCCCGCAGTGCTTCCGCAACCGACTCCGGCAGGGGAACGTCCCGCTCCTTGCCCCCCTTGGGCGGAGCGAACACAGGACGGTTCCGCAGGAGCTTCACCTGCCGTGCCACGTGCACGACGCCGCCGCCGAGGAAGTCCACGTCCTCGATCGCAAGCCCGAAGACCTCCCCTTGCCGCAAACCACAACCGGCGGCAGGCTCGACCAGCACGCGGTAGCGGTCGGGAAGCGCCGCGCGCACGGCCATCACCCGATCGACCGACCAGGGCTTCACCTTGCGGGGGTCGCAGCCGCCCGTACGGCGCACCTGCTCCTGCCACCGCTCGAAGCCTGGGGCGTTGGCGACCCGTAAGAGGTCGGCGAGGGTCAGGGGGTCGGTGCTCAGGGAGGCCGCGGAACCGGCAACGGCCTCCGGGGCGACGGGGAAGGAGGTCACTGGTGGTCCTCCGCCGGGTAGCCGTGCCCGATCGGCGGGTAGAAGCCGCGCACCTTCGCGTCTTCCTCGGCGTAGTGCGCGTCATCGACCACCGTGAAAAACCGGGTGTTGGGGCGGACGTCGTGAGCGTCGAGGTACATACCGATCTGCTCGGTACGCCTCTCGTCCGCCCACTCAGCCGCGTGCAGGGCGTCATCGGGAAAGGCGGTCACACGCCCACCTCGTCCACGTCATCGCCGTACGCGCGGTAGACCCGGAAGGTGTCGTCCCCAACGAAGCCGTACACCGGTTCGTGCTAGCCCAGGCGGAAGGTCAGCATCGCGTTGGTCTGCTCGACACAGTCGAGCCGCGCACGGTCGGGGAAACGACCACGGAACCAGCGCCGCGTCTCTGCCGGGACCGGACCGTGCAACCGCAGAACCCGGTAGTACTGCGACTCCATGCCGGAGCGGTACACGTCTTCGAAGCCGAGCCGATCAACGCCCTGCGCCACCCAGGCGAGCACCTGCGGCGGGACGCCCCTCGACCAGGAGAAGCCCGTGGGCATGTCGGAGGCGTACAGCGCGACCGCTCGTTCCGCGCCCGTCATCCGCAAGATTGTGAGCAAGGCACGCTCAGCGGAAGTATCCGAACTGGGACGCGCAGCTAAGAGCGTTGCAGGCATGATGGAAGCTCCCTCAGGGGATGGGGAGCGGCACATCTGCTTGGCCGTAGGGTGCTGCTCCCGGCTACTCAGCTAGCGGTTCACTTAACCCGCTTGCTCAACTTGTTGGTACAAGTTGATGTGATGATGCTGCACCGCACGAAGCTCCGCGTCAAGAGATTCGACGTACATGTACCAACAAGTTGCGCGAGTGCGCGATGATGAGCGAATGAGCAAGCAGCCGAAGTACCGACAAGTGGCCGACGCACTGCGCCGAGAGATCGACTCGGGGACCTTCTCTCCGGGGGCGCGCCTCCCTTCCGAGAGCGAACTTTCGGCCCGCTTCGACGCCTCCCGGAACACCATCCGGTCCGGCCTGGGGCTTCTCGTCGGCGAAGGTCTTATCTCATCGAGCCAGGGCCTGGGCTACGAAGTTCGCAAGCACGAGGTGTTCGAGCTGAACGCCTCTCGCTTCGAAGACCTGAACTTCCCGCAGAACGGCGACGCCTACTCGACCGACGTGACGAACGCCGGGCGCCGGCCGCACCAGACGTTCAGGGTCGAGGTCACCACCGCGCCTGAGGATGTGGCGAAGCGGCTTGAAATCGAGCCCGGCTCCACGGCCGTACTCCGGTTCTGCCATCGCTTTGTAGACGACGTCCCCTGGTCGACACAGGCCACTCACTACCCCGAATGGCTGGTGAAGAAGGGCCCCCGACTCACTGAGCCCGGAGACATAGCGGAGGGAACCACGCGCTACCTGGCAAGTCTCGGCATCGAGCAGATTGGGTATGCCGACGAGATCGCTACCCGCATGCCGACTCCCGAGGAGGCCCGACTGCTGGAGGTCGGCTCTGGTGTTCCCGTCTTGCTCTGGACACGCACTGGCTACTCCAACGCGCATCCGATTCGGTGCACAGTCACCACCTTCCGAGGCGACCTGAACCGGATGAACTACGAGATCGGCGATCTGTCTGCCCGGGACGGTGTTCAGTGAGGATCACAACTGCGGTCCCGGAGGATTTGGATCACCTTCTGGCCTTCCGCAAGGAAGCTGCATCTTGGATCAGCGAGCTCGGAAGCGACCAATGGAGCCGCCCATACCCTGCTGATCGTCTCCTTGCCACGATCGACGCTCGAACCGTCTTCATGGTGCGCGACGGGGAGCGGACAGCCGCGACCATCACGCTGACTCCCGAAGCCGAAGAAGGACTCTGGTCGGATGAAGAGTTGAGGGAAGCGTCCCTGTTCGTCAACAAGCTGACGGTGTCACGCGACTATGCGGGCACGAATCTAGGGGGAAAGATCCTCGACTGGGCGGGAGATCGGGCTGCTCAGGCGTCAGCGAAGTGGCTACGGCTGGATGCATGGACGAGCAATGTCGCGCTTCAGCGCTACTACATCCGGCAGAACTTCCAGCACGTCAGGACGGTCCTGGAAGGCGGTGCCGTCAACGGCGGTCCCCGTGTCTCCGGTTGGCTTGCTCAGCGTGCCGCACACCCTTCTGCCCACGGATTCGTTGACGAGACTCCCAGGCCGGAGCCTGTCCATAGCTGACGCAGTTACAGGTTTCTCTACCTCATCAAGGCACCCGGCTGCGCTCTGCTCCGCCGGGCGCGCTTCCCGGCTCTGGCTGCGCCCGCGCTCCTGCCTTCGGCCCGCTCGGCGCTGCCGCCGCCGACGCGCGCCCACAACTGGATAGGCCCGGGGGCATGAGACGAGAACCAAGCCCGCGGCTTCACGACGATGCCTCCGGCGGGGGCGCTCAGACTCCGGGATGGGAGGGGCGCCGTTCGCGGGTGCCGGTTGGAGCGTGGCGCGCGTCGTGGTGGCTCCCATCCCGACCACCTTCGACCCAGGCAGAGCCGAGCAGTCGCGGCCCAGGGCGTCAAGGTCGTTCGTACAGTGGTGCGCTCCACCTTGACGCCCTGAACCACGACCGCTCCACGGTGTGTGGGTCGAAGGCGGACGGGATGGGAGCCGGGGTGAGTGGTGGGTGAGATGAACGTGTCAGCAGGCAGTGGGTTACAAACCATCGCGCCCCCTGACCGTCTCAGCAGGTCAGGGGGCGCGGAGCTGCACACGAGAATCGACCTACATAGGCCGACCGCCGCGTCGAGTCTCGGACGCTAACCGCACTCAGTCAGCACAGCCGAGTTCGAGGGCTTCAGCACTCCGTAAGAAGGACGACGGCTCTGTTCCCTCTCCACCCGACGTGAGGTCGCCTGCTGGCTCAAGTGAGCCACAGCGTTAAGAGCAACGGGCAGGACCTCCAGCACCTGCGAGGGAACGTGGTACTCGGACGCCAGACGTGCGCGCAGCTCAGCGTCGAAATCAACACTGAGTGTCAGAAGCTCGATCCCCAGCACCATGCCGTAAGAGTCAAGATCGACAGTCACCTCGTCCGTAAACTGGACGGTACGAGCGACCTCGCCGTGCCCAAGTTCCACGTACGCAAGGGCAGCGACAGGGTCGATTTCAACCTGAATCATTGATTCAGTCATCGTCAACTCCATCCCAGGCAACACTTTTGATGATCTTGTCCGAACTCGGGGCAGCGTCCGGGACCACCCAGACCTTCAGTATCGCTCCACTTAGGCCAGGGCCGCGATACCTGATGCTGTTCTTGGGCGTAGTGATTCTCTCACTATAGTTACTTAGCGCATTCTCGATGTCACTCTCAGCTATGCGGCGCTGGCGCATCCGCCGCCTGGCGTGGTTCGTGTACGTCAGGATCATCAGGCATCGGCCTGCTCGGGAGGTCGTTGAACCTCCACCTCAAAGGAGATGTCGTCAGACCGCTCGTCATTGACCGATACCTCAAAGGTATAAGTACCCGGCGAGGAGACCGGCAAGCCAAAAGTCGCCGCGAACGCCACACCAACCAGCCCCTTGTGAGGCTTAGCATCAGTCGGTGCGGCCAGAACCGTGTCCATCCTCAGGCCAACCCCGCTCGGCGGGCGCAAGGATACACTGAGCCTCGCATCCTTCTCTGACTCGGTCAACTGCACCCGCAGGGCGCACGCCAGCGGAATCTGAGACGGCAGCGCGTTCACGGCGATGCGGTCAAAACCGGCGCCGACGACAGTCAGCAGACCACTGGCATCTACACGTGCATACTCTGCCAGAACCACGTACTGCAAGCGGGCCATCTAAACCTCCGTGAGTCAAAGTACGGGACGCGACATGTCTATGTCTCAGTCTTGGCAAGGTAGCCGCATCAAAGAGTGCACCTCGAAGAAGACGCCTCATGATCACTAAACAACCGTTCGACTCTAGACGTTGGTGTCACGCCTGGGCCGTCGTGGGGCCGTCCGAGGGCAACCAGCGACAACAAACTTTGACAAGTGATCGCCGACAACGCGCACCTCACACGCCCTGCTCACGCCAGAAGCGCAGGTCGCCCGACCAGGCGGTCACTACTTCGGCTTCTGAGAAGCCCGCGAGTCAGGGCCGTTCGCACTCCCATGGGCCGTATCAGGGACGTGGCGCGTGCCTGCGGCCCCCGAGAACGCCGTCCACCGCCGCTCGGGTTCGGGTCTCGCTCGCGGGCATGAGGTGGGTGGACCTCCCCGGCGTGCAGCCGGGATCGTGAGACCCCAGGTACGCGCCAAGCGCCTTGATGCTCTCCCCCGCGTCCAGCAGGACGCGCAGGAGACCTCGCAGTCACCCGTGAGACCGTCGCCGGCCTCGTCCGACCGGCTCCCGCTCCCGGCCGTCGCGCCGGAGCCGCCCGAGAGCATCCGGACCATCTCCCCGTCCTCGCTGCCTTCCCCCACGGGACCGGGCCACGACGGGCCGGGAACGTACGCGTGAGCGCACACCGCCGCGCACGGATGAACGGGAAACGGCGAAGCCAGGTCACCACCGGGCGCGGAGCACGCCGTCGCTGTCGGGCAGAGCGGCCTGGAAGAGCGGAGGGTGTCGGTCGAGGGACACGGGCAGGACGCAGGCAGCACGCGAGCCCGCCACCAGGGTGGCGAGTTGCCGGTGGTCGCTCTCGTCAACGGTGACGTGGTGGATCGTCGCATCCGGCGCTTCCCAGACGAACTCAACGGATTCGTCCTGGGGCAGCGCGGCGAGGACGGCCTCGACATCAGGGGTGAGGTCGGGCCAGAGAGTCACCAGCGCGCGGGGGCCCAGAGCGACGCGCACCGTGTGGAGAGTCTCCTCGGTGAGGCGGTGCCATCGGGTGGCGTTTCGGAGGTATGCCTCTTCCAGGAGCAGCGCCCGTGATGAGGCCAGTGCTGCCCGTACCCGTTCCCAGAAGTCCTCGTCCGCGGCCTGTGTCACCTCTGGTTCCTCAAGGTCCGCGGCATAGGGCGAGACGGTGATCGGTTCCGCGAACAACCCGACTTCGCGGGTACGGGCGACGGCTTCGTCGCAGGGCTGATCGCTGCCGACGTACACGTACTGGTCCCACCCGACGTGCACGGTGAAGGTGTCCCGCCACTCCAGTCTGCACCAGGCACCATTGTCCCGGAGCATGGCACGGACCAGCTCCAGCGCGACCGGCACCGGGACCTCGGCCCCGTCGTGGTAGCCGGTGAGGTCGGGTGGGAACAGTCCGGCGAGGCCGTGTCCGTCGACCGGCGCCTCCAAGCCGAAGTTGACCTGGCAGGCGAGCTCCGGCTCGCGGATCTCCAGCCGGCGCGTACCCGAGTCCCGTGCGAAAGCGGCGATCGCCTCCAGGTAAGCCGCTTCGACCGGCCCGTGGTCGCTCACCGTGTCCTCGGTGCCGTTGTAGCGGCCGTGCTCGTCCCGGTCGGCGGGGTTGTACTTGGTTATCCGGTAGGCGAAGGACGGCGACATGCTGCTCCCTGAGCGGTGGGAAGGGGTGCCTGCGTGGTGGGTGACAGCCGCCTGCCGGGTTGCGCGCTCGGCAGTGCCGGCACTCCGCGCCTGCCAAAGGCGAACAGCGGATCTGCTGCTGCGTGGCTCCGGACCGGGCCTGGGCCTGTTCGGCGCTCAGGTACTTCCCGTGCGACGGGGAGTACGCCTCACCGGGCCCGGGGCACCCGCTGGCAGTGGGGGCAGAAGTAGCTGGACCGGTTCATCCAGGGGCGGCGCCGCATCGGGGTGCCGCAGCGGTGGCAGGGCTCGCCCTCCCGGCCGTAGGCGTCCAGCGAACGGTCGAAGTAGCCGGATTCGCCGTTCACGTTGACGTACAGGCTGTCGAACGAGGTGCCGCCCTGGGCGAGCGCCTCGTTCATCACCTCCCGGACGTGGCCGAGCAGTTCGGCGGACTTCGGGCGGGTGAGGGTCGCGGTCGGCCGGTCGTAGTGGAGCATCGTGCGCCAGAGCGCCTCGTCCGCGTAGATGTTGCCGACCCCGCTGATCAGCGACTGGTCGAGCAGCGCCCGCTTGAGCGTCGTACGGCGCAGCCGGAGCGCGGTGTGGAAGGCCGCGTCGTCGAAGGCCGGGTCGAGGGGGTCGCGGGCGATGTGCGCGATGACGTCGGGGAGCCCGTCCGGGGTGGTGGGGTGGAGGGAGAGTCCGCCGAAGGTGCGCTGGTCGACGAAGCGCAGATCGGTGCCGAGGGCGTCGTCGAAGCGCATCCGGATCCGCAGGTGCTTCTCGGTCGGAGCGCCGTCGGGTCGCACCAGCAGCTGACCGCTCATCCCGAGGTGACCCAGGAGAGAGACGGGCGCGTCCTCCAGGGGGATCCACAGGTACTTGCCACGCCGCATCGCGGCCCCGAAGCGCGTGCCGCGCAGCCGCGCCGCGAAGTCCACCCCTCCCGCGAGGTGGCGCCGGACCGCACGCGGGTGGAGGACCTCCACCTCACGGACGGTCCGGCCGGCGACCCAGCGCTCCAGACCCCGGCGTACGACTTCGACCTCGGGCAGTTCGGGCACGGTGACGCTCCTCCAGGGGCACCAGGGGGACGGGAAATGCCGCGACCCCCCGGTGCACGGGGCACCGGGGGGTCGCGAACGGGGTCAAGCCGGAGAAACGTCCGTGTCCCGCGGGGGTTCGGCAGGGGTGTCGGCGGCCCCTGATTCGACCGCGGACTTCTCCGCGATCGCCCTCGCTTCGGCGGCGGCGCTGATCTCGCGCCAGGCGGACTCCGCCGCCTGCTGCTCCGCTTCCTTCTTGCTACGGCCGGTGCCGGTGCCGTACGAGACACCACCGACGCGAGCTGCAGCGGTGAAGGTCTTCTCGTGGTCCGGGCCGGTCTCCGTGACGAGGTACTCGGGGACTCCGAGACCCTCGCTCGCGGTGAGCTCCTGGAGGCTGGTCTTCCAGTCCAGGCCGGCGCCGAGGTTGGAGGACCGGTCGATGAGCGGGTCGAAGAGCCGGTGGACCAGCTCCGAGGCCGCGTCGAGGCCCTGATCGAGATAGACCGCGCCGATCACCGCTTCAAGGGTGTCGGCGAGGATGGAAGCCTTGTCCCGGCCACCCGTGCCCTCTTCACCGCGGCCGAGCCGGATGAAGGAACCGAGTTCGAGGCCGCGGCCCACTTCCGCGAGTGCACGTGAGTTGACCACCGCGGCCCGCAACTTGGCCAGCTGGCCTTCGGGCAGGTCGGGGTGGGTGCGGTACAGCGTGTCCGTGACCACCAGGCCGAGCACCGAATCCCCGAGGAATTCGAGTCGCTCGTTGGTGGGCAGACCGCCGTTCTCGTACGCGTACGAACGGTGGGTCAGCGCACGCACCAGAAGGGCGGACTCAAGGTGATACCCGAGCCGCCCTTCCAGAAGCGTGTGGGACGAGGCCGTGTTGATGTTGTCTGCCTGCTTCTTGGCGTGGGACAACTCAGACATCGCGCCTCTCACCGGCCGCTCAGACTTCGAGGACCTGGCGCTTGTTGTACGTGCCGCAGCTCGGGCACGCGATGTGCTGGAGCTTCGGCTCCTGGCAACGCTCACACGAAACCAGGGTGGGGACCGCAGCCTTCCACTGCGACCGGCGGTGGCGCGTGTTGCTGCGCGACATCTTCCGCTTCGGAACAGCCACGGCTACTTCTCCTGCTTCTCGTCGACGCCAGGCTCGGCGCCGCCCATGTTGTCCTTCTCGCCGTCCTGAACGGTCTCGGCGAGTCCCTGCAATGCCGCCCACCGGGGGTCGGCGGCATCATGGTGGTGGCCCGGATTCTCATCCAGCCTGATTCCGCATTCGGAACACAGACCGGCACAGGTCTCCGTGCACACCGGCTGCATCGGCAGTGCGAGCACTACCGCGTCACGCAGCACCGACTCGAGGTCGAACAGGCCGTCCTCAAGGAAAAACTCGTCCTCGTCGTCCTCGGCGTCGTCGGCCGGGTCCGCCGTCCTGCTGCGGCCCCGGTCGTCGGCGTCAGGGTACGAGAACAGTTCCTGGAAGTCCGCCTCGACCTCGAAGGTCAGCGGCTCCAGACACCTTACGCACTCCCCCTCGGCGGATGCACGGGCGGTGCCTGTGACGAGCACCCCTTCCATGACCGATTCGAGGCGGAGGTCCAGCGCCAGCGGGGCGCCTTCCGGCACTCCGATGACTCCGTCGATACCCAGATCCCTCGGTGCTTCCACCGAACGGGTCAGCCGCTTCAGGGCACCGGGACGCCGACCCAGCTCGTGCGTATCGAACACGAGAGGATTGCGGTGGTCGAGGTGGCCGTTCAGGGCTTCTCCTGCTTTCGGAAATCATGTGCGTCGCACGGCGTCGGGAGGGGCCGGCCCGCTCCGGAATCGAAACGGGCAGCCGGGATCGCGGAGATGCGCGCGACCGAAGAGCCAGGATACTTGACGTAACGCCCAGCACCCAATCCGGTCCGGTCGGGGCGGACCGGGCCCCGCGGCGGACGGATCAGCGGTCCTGCTCGTACCGGCGCAGCTGCTCCAGGTCGATCATGCTGGTGTCGAAGAGGCTGGTCTCGTCGAGCGCGCTCTGCGGCTGCTGGTCCTGCTGCGGCTGCTGGTCGGCCCACCCGTACTCCGGGTGACCCGCCTGGTCCTGCTGCGGCTGGTAGACGTTCGGGTCGTACGCCTGCTGGTAGGCGTACCCGTCCTGCGAGGGCTGCTCGTACCCGTCCTGGGGCGCCTGCTCGTAACCGTCCCTGGTCTCCCGGCCGTAGACGTCCCCGGACGGCTGCTCGTACCCGTACGGGTCCTGCTGGACCGGCTGCTGGTAGTCGTACGCCTGGGCGTAGGACGGTTCGGGCCGCGCCGGGGCGGAGTAGCGCGGGGACGCCTGCGCCGGCTGCGGGTCGGCCAGCTCGGCGAGGCCGGCCAGGTAGTCGGCGTCGCTGGTGTGGCCCTGGTCGCCCGCGGCGTCCTGGGCGGCCATGTGCGCGCCGAGCTCGTCGGTCGCCACCCGGCCGTGCAGTTTCTGCCTGCCGCGCCCGACCGCCTCCAGGGTCTTGCCGAGGACGGCCTCGAAGGCGCCGAGCTTGGTGTCCACGTACTCGTCGGCACGGCGCCGGAGCGTCTCCGGGTCGGCGCTGCGCTCGGGCGCCTCGGCGTAGTCCGGGTCCTCGTAACCCTGCTCGTCGGGGCCCTGGCCGCGGCCGAGCAGCTTCTCGCGGCCCCGGTCCACGGAGCCGATGGTCTTGGTGAGGACGACCTCGAAGTTGGCGAGCTTGCTGTCGACGTACTCGTCGGCCTCCGCCTTGACCTCGGCGGCCTCCCGGCGGGCCTCGGCCAGGATGCGGTCGGCCTCGTTCTGGGCGCGCACGACGACCTCGGTGCCGGAAACCAGCGAGCCGCGCTCGGCGTGGGCGGACTCGATGATCCGCTCCGCCTCCTGGCGCGCCCGGTCGACGAGCTGTTCGCTGCCGCCGATGACCTCCTCGGCATGGGCCAGCGAGCCGGGCAGCGCTTCGCGGAGCTCTCCGAGCATCCCGAGCAGGTCGGCGCGGTTGATCACGCACGAGGCCGACATGGGCATGGACCGGGCGTTCCCGACCGCTTCGACGATGTCGTCGAGCTTCTTCTGCACGTCCACCGTGTGCTCGCCACTTCCTGCTGCTGTTGGAGACGGACGGGACGACTGTAAGGCCAGTCGGCTCCCGCCCGACACCGGGTGACGGGCGGTCAGGCGGTCACGCGCGCCCCAGCCGATCCTGGAGCGCCGTGTGGACGGTCGGCGGCAGCAGGTGGGAGACGTCTCCGCCCCAGGTCGCGACCTCCTTGACCAGGGAGGACGACAGGAAGCTGTAGGTGGGGTTGGTGGGGACGAAGAGCGTCTCCACTCCGGAGAGGCCGTTGTTCATCTGGGCCATCTGCAGTTCGTAGTCGAAGTCGCTGACCGCCCGGAGCCCCTTCACGATGGCGGGGATCTCCCGCTGCGCGCAGAAGTCGACCAGCAGGCCGTGGAAGGATTCGACCTCGACGTTGCCGAAGCCGGAGGTGACCTCGCGGATCAGCTCGATCCGCTCGTCGACGGTGAACAGCCCTTTCTTGGACTGGTTGATCATCACCGCGACGTGTACGACGTCGTACAGCTTCGAGGCTCGGCCGATGATGTCGAGATGTCCGTTGGTGATGGGGTCGAACGACCCCGGACAGACGGCGCGGCGCAACATGGTTCCCTCGCTCCCGGGTCCGGTCATCGTGCGTCTTCGCACGAGGAGGCGGCGCGACCGTACCAAAGGGTCGCCTCGCCGTAACGGCGGGATCTCAGCGGCTCGTAACCGTCCGGCCAGTCGAATTCCCCGCCTCTGGTGGCACGTTCCACGGTGACGAGTGCGTCCTCTCCGAGCCAGCCCCGCGTGCGGAGTGTGAGCAGGATCTCCCGAAGATCGTCGTCGGTGACGACGTAGGGCGGATCGAGGAAGACGACGTCGTACGGGTCGGCGGGCACCGGTCCGCCCACGGTCTGCTCGGCCTTGCCGGGACGGATCTCGGCGCCGGGCAGGCCGACGGTGCGGGCGTTCTCGCGGACGGTGGCGACGGCTGTGCGATCGGCTTCCACGAGGAGCGCGTGGGCCGCGCCCCGGGAGAGCGCTTCGAGGCCGACCGCGCCCGATCCGGCGTAGAGGTCGGCGATCCGGATGCCGTCGAGGGTGCCGAGCAGCGCTTCCCAGGTCGAGAAGAGGCCCTCGCGCGCCCGGTCGGAGGTGGGGCGGGTGCCGTTGCCGGGCGGTACGGCCAGGCGGCGTCCGCCGGCCGAGCCGGCGATCACGCGGGTCATGGGAGTCGGTCCTCGGGTCGCGGGGCGGCACGCGGGAGGTTCGCGTGCTTCGGTGCGCGGACGTCTCCCGCGCGCCTCGGCTCCCACGATATGGCGTGCGGGCGGCGGTGGCCCGGGCGGACCCGGTGCGTCCCCCACGCGGTGCGGCTCATCCCTTGTCGAGGTACTCCTCGCGGTCCTTGTCCAGCAACGCGTCCAGGGCGACGCGCAGCTCCGGGTGGCCGGTCAGCTCCGGGTCGGCGGCGACGGTCCGCACCGCCTCGGCGCGCGCAGCGGCGATGACCTCCTCGTCGTCGATGACGGTGAGCATCCGCAACGAGGAGCGCACCCCGGACTGAGCCTGGCCGAGCACATCGCCCTCGCGGCGCTGTTCCAGGTCGATGCGGGAGAGCTCGAAGCCGTCCAGGGTGGCGGCGACCGCGCCGAGCCGGGCACGGGCCGGGCTCGCCTCGTGGGCCTCGCTGACCAGCAGGCAGAGCCCGGCGGCGGAGCCGCGGCCGACCCGGCCGCGGAGCTGGTGGAGCTGGGAGACGCCGAACCGGTCGGCGTCCATGATCACCATCGCGGTGGCGTTCGGGACGTTGACCCCGACCTCGATCACCGTGGTGGCCACCAGCACGTCGACCTCGCCGGCGGCGAACCGGCGCATCACGTCGTCCTTGTCGTCGGGGTGCATCCGCCCGTGCAGCACCTCGGTGCGGAGCCCGGCGAGCGGTCCGGCGGCGAGCTGGGCCGCGATGTCGAGCACGGCGAGCGGCGGCCGCTTGTCGCCGTCCGGCGCCTTCTCCTGCGCCTTCGCCTTCTCCGGCGCCTTCTTGCCGCCCTTGGTCCCGGCCGTCTCCTCGTCGTCGCCGATCCGGGGACAGACGACGTACGCCTGGTGGCCGCCCTCCACCTCCTCGCGGACCCGCTCCCAGGCGCGGGCGAGGAAGTGCGGCTTGTCGGTGGCGGGCACGACGTGGGTGGCGATCGGCGAGCGGCCGGCGGGGAGCTGGTCCAGGACCGACGTCTCCAGGTCCCCGAAGACCGTCATCGCGACCGTGCGCGGGATGGGTGTGGCGGTCATCACCAGCAGGTGCGGCGGCTGCTTGCCCTTGGACCGCAGGGCGTCGCGCTGCTCCACCCCGAAGCGGTGCTGTTCGTCGACCACGACCAGGCCGAGGTCGTGGAAGGACACCTTGTCCTCGATCAGCGCGTGGGTGCCGATGACGAGGCCGGCCTCGCCGGTGGCCAGGTCGAGCAGGGCCCGGCGGCGGGCGGCCGTCCCCATGGAGCCGGTGAGCAGGACCACCTTCGTGCCGAGCGCGGAGCCGCCGAGCATCCCGCCCTCGGCGAGGTCGCCCATCATCTCGGTGATGGAGCGGTGGTGCTGCTGGGCGAGCACCTCGGTGGGGGCGAGCATGGCGGCCTGGCCGCCGGAGTCCACGACGGCGAGCATCGCGCGCAGGGCGACCATCGTCTTGCCGGAGCCGACCTCACCCTGGAGCAGCCGGTGCATGGGGTGCTCGGTGGCGAGGTCGTCGAAGATCTCGCCGGAGACCTTCCGCTGGCCCTCGGTGAGGGTGAAGGGGAGCCGGGCGTCGAAGGCGTCGAGCAGCCCGTCGGGGGCGGGGCGGCGGGCTACCGCGGGGAGCTGGGTGTCGGCGTACCGGCGGCGGGCGAGCGCGACCTGGAGGACGAACGCCTCGTCCCACTTGAGCCGCTCCCGGGCGGCCTCGACGTCCGCCTTGCTCTGCGGCCGGTGCACCTTGACCAGGGCGTCGGGCAGGGAGACGAAACCGCGCCCTTCCCGCAGCGGGGCGGGCAGCGGGTCGACGGCCTCCCGGGCGCTGGGCAGCACCGTGTCGACGGCCTTGGCGATGCGCCAGGAGTCGAGCTGCTTGCAGGCGGGGTAGAGCGGCAGCAGGCGTCCGGCGAAGGCGTCCACGGCCTCCCGCTCACCGGCTTCCCGGTCCGCTGCTCCGGCGTCGGCGCCGGGGTCGGCGTCCAGGAGCTGGTACGTGGGGTGGGCGAGCTGCGTCTTGCGGTTGAAGACGCCGACCTTGCCCGCGAACATCGCCCGGCGACCGGGGAGGAGATCCTGGTGGGGCTTGTGCACGCCGTGGCCGAAGAAGACCAGTTGGAGGCGGCCGCTGCCGTCGGTGAGGGTGACCTCCAGGCGTTTGCCGCGCCCGTTGTTGAAGCCGTGCACCCGGGCGTCGGCGACCTGGGCCACCACGGTGACGTGTTCGTCCAGCGGGAGGTCGGAGAGCGGGGTGAGCCGCCCCCGCTCCTCGTACCGCCGCGGGTAGTGGTGCAGCAGGTCGCCGACCGTGTGCAGGCCGAGGTGTTCGGCCATCACCTTCGCGGTGGCGCCGCCGAGCAGCTTCTTGAGGGGTTCATCGAGCGCGGACACGGGTTCCATTGCACACCACACCACCGACAGTCGTCCGGCGGGAGGGCCCGGGGGCGTGTCCGGCGCCGCTACTCGACGCCGATCAGCAGCGGGGTCGCCGGGTGCCCGCCCCGGTAGACCACGGTGTCGACGGCGAGGTGGCGCTCGCGTACGTACGCCTCCAGCGTGTCGCCCAGCGCGTCCGGCGCGTGCTCGCCGAGGACCAGGGTGACCAGCTCGCCGCCGGCCGCGAGCATCCGTTCGAGGACCGTACGGGCGGTGGTGGGGACGTCCGCGCCGATGACGGCCACGTCCCCGTCGATCAGGCCCAGCACGTCGCCGGCCTGGCAGATGCCGGCCGTGGTCCACGACTGCCGTTCGGCGACGGCGAGTTCGGCGTAGCGGGTGGCCCCGGCGGCGGCGGTCATGGCGACGACGTCCTCGTCGAAGCTGCGGCCGGACTCGTGGACGGCGAGCGCGGCGATGCCCTGGACGACGGCGCGGGTCGGGACGACGGCGACCCGGACGCCCTCGGTCCTGACCTGCTCGGCGGCCGCCGCCGCGACGTGGCGCAGGCCTGCGTCGTTGGGGAGCAGGACGACCTCGCGGGCGTGGGCGCGGCGGATCGCCTCGACGAGTTCGCCGCTGGCGGGCGGCTGCCCGGGGCGGGCGAGCACCGTGACCGCGCCCGCTCCCGCGCAGAGGGCTCCGAGCTCCTCACCGGGGACGACCAGGACGACCGCGCGCGGGGCGGGCCCGGGGCCGGGGGCGGGGTGGGCGCGCTCGGCACCGAAGTGGGTGATCCTGATCCGGTGCGGGCGGCCCGCCTCCACGCCCGCCTCCACGGCGGCCCCGGCGTCGTCCACGTGCACGTGGACGTTCCACAGGCCGTCCCCGCCGACCACCACGAGGGAGTCGCCGAGGGTGTCCAGCCGGTCGCGGAGCCGGTCCACCGCCGCGTCCTCGGCCTCCAGCAGGTAGACGACCTCGAAGGCGGGTCCGTCACCGGGCACCGCCTCCGTGCCGTCCACCGGGCCGGGGACGGGTTCGGGGGCGCCGTCGGCGGACGCGGGCACCGGGGCGGCGGCCGGCCGCCGGGTGCGTACGGGGGCCCGGCCGGACACGGTCTCCACCAGGGCGCCCAGGACGGTCACCAGGCCCTGGCCGCCGGCGTCCACCACTCCGGCGCGGCCGAGCACCGGCAGCCGCCGGGGGGTGTCCTCCAGCGCCTCGGCGGCGCCCGCGTGCGCCGCCCGGGCGACCGCCGCCAGGCCGCCGCCCCCGGCACCGGCCGCTCCGGCGGCCCGTGCCGCGGCGGTGGCGACGGTGAGGATGGTGCCCTCCACGGGGTGGGCGACCGCCCGGCGGGCGGCGGCGGCGGCGCGCGTGAGCGCCCGCGCCAGGTGGTCCGCGTCCCCGCCCTCCGCGAGCACGGAGGCCATGCCGCGCAGGAGTTGGGCGAGGATGGTGCCCGAGTTGCCCCGGGCGCCGAGGAGCGCTCCGTGCGCCATGGCGCGTACCGCGTCCGCGGCGGCGGGCACGGCGGGGCCGGTGGCGCGGGCCGTGAAGACGGCCTCCACGGCGGCCCGTGCGGACTCCACGGTGAGGAAGAGGTTGGTGCCGGTGTCCCCGTCGGGGACCGGATACACGTTGATCGCGTCGATCGCCGCGCGCTCCCGGCCCAGGGCCTCCAGGGCCAGCGAGCACCAGGTGCGTACCGCGACGGCGTCGAGGTCGTCGGGGAGCTGCGGCACCTGGGTCCTCCTTGAAGCGGCCGTGTACGGCGGGCTGCTCCGCAGGTTAACCCCGGCCCGACGGGGAGTGGCCCGGTACGGGGAGCGGGAGGGCGGTGGGCTCGGACATGGTAGTTTCGTTGTACCGACGCAGCCGTTGTATGGTGTTTCGGTTGCCCGATGAGAGTCGGGCTATTCCTCCGGTGCCGCCACTTCAGTTCACTGATTCCGGCGCGCCGGATTTCACTGTAAGTGCACCTGAAGTCTTTGGAGTGACCCGTGGCTGCCAACTGCGACGTCTGTGGCAAGGGGCCGGGCTTCGGCAACAGCATCTCCCACTCGCACCGCCGTACGTCTCGTCGCTGGAATCCCAACATCCAGCGCGTGCGTGCCGTGGTCGGTCGGACGCCGAAGCGGCTCAACGTCTGCACCTCGTGCATCAAGGCCGGCAAGGTCGCGCGCTGACGTCCCCGTCGTAGCGCAGCCTTCCGGTTGCCCAAAAAGCCGGCCCACCTCGGTGGGCCGGCTTTTTGCTGTGCCCGGGCGGGGATCCGCCCCCGGTCCGCCGGGTCCGGGGGCGTTCCGCGGCCTCAGGCCCGGCGGCTCCGCCAGCCGTGGTCGACCGGGCCGATCCCGGCGCCGAGCGGGAAACCGGCTTCGATCGCCCCGGTGACGTAGCTCTTCGCGTTCCGTACCGCCGTGGGCACGTTCTGGCCGCGGGCCAGTCCGCAGGCGATCGCCGAGGCGAGGGTGCAGCCCGTGCCGTGGGTGTGCCGGTTGTCGTGGCGCGGGGCACGCAGCCAGTGCTCCTGGTCGCCGTCGGTGAGCAGATCGACGGCTTCGCCGGGCAGATGGCCGCCCTTGATCACCACCCAGCGCGGGCCGAGCGCGAGCACGGCGTCGGCGGCCCGCCGCATGTCCGCCTCGTCGGCGACCTCCACGCCCGTGAGCTGCACCACTTCGTCCAGGTTCGGGGTGGCGACCGTGGCGAGCGGCAGCAACACCGTCCGTACCGAGGCGAGGGCCTCGACGGCGAGCAGCGCGTCGCCGTGCTTGGAGACCCCGACGGGGTCGACGACGACCGGGGCGCCGGTGTCCGCGAGGAGTGCGGCGACGGTCTCGACCAGCGCGGCGGAGGAGAGCATGCCCGTCTTCACCGCCTGGACGCCGATGTCGTCGACGACGCTGCGGTACTGGGCCCGTACCGCGTCGGCCGGCAGTTCCCAGGCACCCTGCACGCCGGTGGAGTTCTGGGCGGTCACGGCGGTCAGCACGCTCATGCCGTGCACACCGAGAGCCAGCATCGTCTTGAGGTCGGCCTGGATGCCGGCACCGCCGCCGGAGTCGGATCCGGCGACGGTGAGGACACGGGGAGGTACGGCGGCAGGTATCGGCATGCCCCGCAATCTACTGGCCGCGGACGCGCGGCCGTGATCCGCGGGGCCCGGTCCGCGGCCGTGGACCGCGGGGCGGACCGACCCGGTCGGAGCCCCGGGCGTGCTGACGGGACCTGGCTACGGGGCGTCCTCGATGTCGCCGAAATGGTCCCAGCCGCCCCGGGTGGTCCAGGGCGCTCCGTCGACGGTGACCTGGGGCAGGGCCGAGGGGTTGAGGACCTCGCCGATCACCTTCCAGCGGGCGGGCAGCTTCACGTCGGGCCCGAAGGTCGCCACGATCGCGTGGTCCTCTCCCCCGGTGAGCACCCACTGGAGCGGGTCGACTCCGACCGCCTGTCCGATGTCCGACATCTGGGACGGGATGTCGATGAGCCCGGAACGCAGGTCGATGCGGACCTTGCTCGCCTCGGCGATGTGGCCGAGGTCGGCGACGAGGCCGTCGCTGACGTCGGTCATCGCGGTGGCGCCGAGCCCGGCCGCCGCGGGGCCCGCGTGGTACGGGGGTTCGGGGCGGCGGTGGGCTTCGACGAAGGCGCGCGGCGAGCGGAACCCGCGGGAGAGCACGGCGTATCCGGCCGCGGACCAGCCGAGCCAGCCGGTGACGGCGACGACGTCGCCCGGGCGGGCGCCGCCCCGGGTGACCGGTTCGTGGTTGCGGAGGTCGCCGAGCGCGGTGATCGCGACGGTGATGGTGTCCCCTCCGACCACGTCGCCGCCGACCACGGCCGCCCCGGCGACCTGGCACTCGTCACGGAGCCCGTCCATGAGTTCGGTGGCCCAGGTCACGGGGAGGCTCGCCGGTACGACGAGGCCGAGGAGGAGCGCGGTGGGCACGGCGCCCATCGCCGCGATGTCGGCGAGGTTCTGCGCGGCGGCCTTGCGTCCGACGTCGTACGCCGTCGACCAGTCGCGGCGGAAGTGACGTCCTTCGATCAGTACGTCGGTACTGGCCACCACCCTGCGGTCCGGAGCCGCCACGACCGCGGCGTCGTCGCCGGGCCCCAGCCGTACCGCCGGAGTGGTGGTGAGCCGGGCGGTGAGCTCTCTGATGAGCCCGAACTCCCCCAACTCGCCCACGGTTCCCTTCACCGAGTGTCACCTCTCGTTCGTCGCACCGGACGTCCGGTGCGGGCTGCTCCGACGGGTCCGCGTCCGTTCTCCGGCCTGTGCCGGACCGGTCCGCGCTCGCGGGTGGCCGGCGTCGCCCCGGGCGCCGCGGCAGGCACCGGTGCTGAGGGAGGCGTCCGCCGCGCTCCCCCGTACGCCACGCTAGGGACGTCTCCCGGCCCCGGGGTCTCCCCGCTCCCGTCGGCGACGCGATAACGTGGCGTTCCTCTCCCCCACATGATCCTCGTGGCCGCCCTGGAGGTTCCGTGGTACAGGCGTACATTCTTATTCAGACCGAGGTGGGCAAGGCGTCGATCGTCGCCGAGACCATCGCGAGACTTCCGGGAGTGATCCAGGCAGAGGACGTCACCGGTCCCTACGACGTGATCGTGCGCGCGCAGGCCGACACGGTCGACGCCCTCGGCCGCATGGTGGTCGCCCGGGTCCAGCAGGTGGAAGGCATCACGCGAACGCTGACCTGCCCCGTCGTCCACCTCTGACCCCCGTCTACGCTGGACCGGTGACGTCTTCCCGCCGCCGGTCGCTCCGCCCGTCGTTCCTCGTGCCGTCCGCCGCCGCGCTCCTGCTGGCGGCGGGCTGCTCCGGCGGCTCCCAGCCGTCGGTCGCGGTCCCCACGCCGTCCCGTGAGGCGGCCGCGCTCTGTTCGGACCTGGACAAGGCGCTGCCGAGAACCGTGGCCGGGCTGGAACGCGGCGATCCCGCACCGGAGTCCGAGCTGACCGCCGGCTGGGGGGACGGGGCGATCGTACTTCGCTGCGGGGTGCCCCGGCCCGCCGCCATGGCGGACGCGGATTCCAAGGCGATCGACGCGGACGGCGTCAACTGGATGCTGGAGCAACGCCCGGACGCGGGACCCCGGTTCACCACGACGTACCGCGAGGCGTACGTCGAGGTCACGATGGGGCGCGCGTACGCACACGACGCCAGCCCGCTCGCCGCGTTCGCGAAGCCGGTGCGGGCGACGGTCCCCGAAAGCCTCTGAGGCCCACTCCCGCCGGCCGGTCGTGTCGTCCGGCCGGCGGGGTGCGCACCGCGGGTCAGCGCAGTCCGGTGGACCGGTTCAGGGCCGCCTTCACGAGCCGGTCGACGAGCTCGGGGTAACCGACTCCGCTCTCCTGCCACATCCGCGGGAACATCGAGATGGGTGTGAAGCCCGGCAGGGTGTTGATCTCGTTGATGACGAACTCGCCCTCGTCGGTGAGGAAGAAGTCGGCGCGCACCAGGCCCTCGCAGGAGACGGCCTCGAAGGCGGCGACGGCGAGGCGCTGGACCTCCGCGGTCTGCTCCGGGGTGAGCGGGGCGGGCACGAGCCCGGCCGCCGCGTCGATGTACTTCGCCTCGAAGTCGTAGAAGTCGTGTGCGGTGACCGGCGGGATCTCGGCCGGCACGCTCGCGCGCGGCCCGTCCTCGAACTCCAGTACCCCGCACTCGATCTCGCGTCCGCTCAGCAGCGACTCCACGAGGAACTTCGGGTCGTGGCGGCGGGCCTCCTCGATCGCCTCGTCGAGGCCTTCGAGCCCGTCGACCTTGGTGATGCCCATGGACGAACCACCGCGCGCGGGCTTCACGAAGAGCGGCCAGCCGTGCTCACCGGCGAAGTCCACGATCCGCTTGCGGGCGGCGGCGGGGTCGCTCTCCCACTCGCGGGGGCGGACGACCACGTAGGGGCCGACGGGGAGTCCGAAGGAGGTGAAGACCCGCTTCATGTACTCCTTGTCCTGGCCGACGGCGGAGGCGAGCACGCCCGCACCGACGTAGGGGACGCCGGAGAGTTCCAGGAGGCCCTGGAGAGTGCCGTCCTCACCGTACGGGCCGTGCAGCACGGGGAAGACGACGTCCACCTCGCCGAGTGCGCGGGGCACCGATCCGGGTTCGGTGAGGACGACTTCGCGGCTGCCCGGGTCCACGGAGAGCACCACGCCGCCCTTCTCCGACTCGGCGAGCGCGTCCACGTCGGGCACCTGCCGGTCGGTGATGGCCATGCGGGCCGGGTCATCGCCGGTGAGGGCCCAGCGGCCGTCCTTGGTGATGCCGATCGGCAGGACGTCGTAAACGTCGCGGTCGATGGCGTTCAGGACGGCGCCGGCCGTGACGACCGAGATGCCGTGTTCGGAGCTGCGTCCGCCGAACACGACAGCCACACGCGGCTTGCGGCGCTGCTGCGCGGGGCCCTTCGGACGCTCAGGGCTCTGGGGGAGGTTCTCGCTGCTCATATCGCGATGAGCGTACCTGCTGGTCCCCGCCGGGTCAGCGCCGCTCGGGCTTGGCGCTCCGCGACATCAGCTCCTTGAGCGCGACGACCGGCGGCTTGCCCTCGTGGACGATCCCGACGACGGTCTCCGTGATCGGCATGTCGACCCCGTGCCGGCGGGCCAGGTCCAGCACCGACTGGCAGGACTTGACGCCCTCCGCGGTCTGGCTGGTGGCGGCGATCGCCTCCTGGAGCGTCATGCCCCGGCCGAGGTTGGTGCCGAAGGTGTGGTTGCGCGAGAGCGGCGAGGAGCAGGTGGCCACCAGGTCGCCGAGGCCCGCGAGTCCGGAGAACGTCAGCGGGTCGGCACCCATGGCGAGGCCCAGCCGGGTGGTCTCGGCGAGCCCGCGGGTGATGAGCGAACCCTTGGCGTTGTCCCCGAGTCCCATGCCGTCGGCGATGCCGACCGCGAGGCCGATGACGTTCTTGACCGCGCCGCCGAGTTCGCAGCCGACGACGTCGGTGTTGGTGTAGGGGCGGAAGTACGGGGTGTGGCAGGCGGCCTGCAGCCGCTGGGCCACCGCCTCGTCGCGGCAGGCGACGACGGCCGCCGCGGGGCGCCGTTCGGCGATCTCCCCGGCGAGGTTGGGGCCGGTGACGACGGCGACGCGGTCGGCGGAGACCTTCGTCACGTCCGTGATCACCTCGCTCATCAGCTTGGCGGTGCCGAGCTCGACGCCCTTCATGAGGGAGACGAGCACCGTCTCCGGCTCCAGGTGGGGAGCCCACTCGGCGAGGTTGGCGCGCAGCGTCTGGGAGGGCACGGTGAGCACCGCGAACTCGGCCCCGCGCAGTGCCTCGGCGGGGTCGGTGGTGGCCCGTACCGAGGCGGGCAGTTCCGCACCGGGGAGGTAGCCGGGGTTGGTCCGGGTGGTGTTGATGGCGTCGACGACCTCGGCGCGACGGGCGCAGAGGGTGACCTCGCAACCGGCGTCGCCCAGGATCACGGCGAAGGCCGTGCCCCAGGAGCCCGCCCCGAAGACGGCCACTTTGCGCGGGAGTGTCACTGGGAGCCCTTCTCTTCGGCCTCGCGCCGCTGGTCCGCGCGGGCCTTTCGGTGGTCGTACGGCTCGGCGGGAGCCTCTTCGCCGCGCACGATCGCCAGTTGTTCGGTGATCGCGGCCATGATGACCTCGGTGACCTCGCGCAGGACCTCGGGGGTCGGCTCACCGGCGTAGAAGCGGCTGAGGTCGACGGGGGGTCCGGCCTGTACGCGGAGGGTCTTGCGGGGGAAGAACCGGTACTTGTTCTCCTTGGCGTACGGCGGCATCGCGAGGTTGGCGCCCCACTGGGCGACGGGGATGACGGGGGCCCGGGTCGTCAGTGCCACGCGGGCGGCGCCGGTCTTGCCGTTCATCGGCCACATGTCCGGGTCGCGGGTGAGCGTGCCCTCGGGGTAGAAGGCGACGCACTCCCCGTCCTCGATCGCGGCGACGGCGGCCCGGAAGGCGTTCAGCGCGTCGGTGGTCTCGCGGTAGACGGGGATCTGGCCGGTGCCGCGCAGCATCATGCCGACGAACGGGGCGCGGAAGAGGGCCGCCTTCGCCAGGAACCTCGGCACCCGGCCGGTGTTGTACTGGAAGTGCCCGTAGGAGAGCGGGTCCACGTAGGAGTTGTGGTTGACGACCGTGAGGAAACCGCCGTCGGCCGGAATGTGCTCCATTCCCCGCCAGTCACGCTTGAAGAGGACCAACAGGGGCGGCTTCGCGATGACCGCCGCCATGCGGTACCAGAAGCCGATTCTGCGGCGGGACACTCGGACACCCTTCACTCGGACCTGACCTGCTGCCTTGGCCACGGACGGTCATGTCACGCCCCAGGCCCCTGCTCTGTCGAGAACACCGTACGCCCCGCCCCACGAACCGGACCGGCAGCCCGTCGTAGCGGCAGGCGAGAATGGGGACCGACATTCACGGAGGGGGAGATCGCCACGAACACCGACCCGGCCGGCCGCTGGTCCCTGGTCGTTCCGCTGAAGCCCTTGGCGTACGCCAAGAGCAGGCTGCGGGTCTCGACCGGTGAGCGCCTGCGGCCCCGACTCGCCCTGGCCTTCGCACAGGACACGGTCGCCGCGGCGCTCTCCTGCCCCCAGGTACTGGATGTGTTGGTCGTCACGGACGACGTGGTCGCCGCCGGCGCCCTGGCGGCGATGGGCGCCCGCGTGGTGGCCGACCTCCCGGGAGCCGGCCTCAACGCGGCGCTCGCACACGGCGCGGACCGGGTCCGGGCCGGGCGGCCGTCGGCGCCGGTGGCGGCGCTAAACGCGGATCTCCCCGCACTGCGTGCCTCGGAATTGTCGCGCGCACTCGCCTTCTCGTCCGAATTTCCCCGGGCATTTCTTTCGGACGCCGAGGGAATCGGGACGACATTTCTCTCGGCCGGGTCCGGAGTGGAATTGCGGCCGGCTTTCGGCGGCCCGTCCCGCCTGCGACATCTCGCGTCGGGGGCGCGGGAGGTACCGCCCGCGGGACTCGACTCGGTCCGCCGGGACGTGGACACCGGGGAGGACCTGCGGGTGGCGCTGGCCCTGGGGGTGGGGCCGCGTACGGAGGAACTGCGGGACGCCGTACGGCTGCGGGACGTCACGCGGTCCGCGGGACCCGCGCCCACCGGGCGATAGGCTGCGGGCCATGCAGGCGACCGCGTACACGTACGACCCCGTGACCCGCAGCGGCAGTGTGCTGCTCGACGACGGCACCCCGGTGGACTTCCCCGCGTCCGCGTTCGACGCGGGCGGCCTGCGGCTGCTCCGCCCCGGCCAGCGGGTGCGCATCGAGGGCCGGGGCGAGGGTTCCTCGCTCCGGATCGACCTGGTCACGCTGCAGACCTTCTAGCGGTACGCCGCTCGGCCGCGCGGCGCGCCGGACAGCCCGCGGGCCGGGCTCCCCGAGGGGAACCCGGCCCGGCGCGACGTGCGAGAGCGAGCGCGTGCCCGGTCTCACTTCTTGCGAGCGACGGCCTTCTTGGCCGTGGTGGTGCGCGCCGTGGTCTTCTTGGCGGGCGCCTTCTTGGCCGTGGCCTTCTTGGCCGGGGCGGTCTTCTTCGCCGTGGCCGTGGTCTTCTTCGCCGGCGTGGCCGCCTTCTTCGCGGCCGCCGTGGTCTTCTTCGCCGCTGCGGGGGTGGTCTTCTTCGCGGGCGTGGCGGCGGTCTTCTTCGCCGTCGCGGTGGCCGCGGAGGTGGTCTTCTTCGCCGTCGCCGCCTTACGGGCGGTGGCCTTCTTCGCCGCGGCCTTCGTGGTCGTACGGGTGGAAGCACCGCCCGAGAGGCTGCCCTTGGGGGCCTTCTTCACGGCCACGTCGTTCTTGGGAAGCTTCTTGGAGCCGCTCACCAGGTCCTTGAAGCCCTGACCCGCGCGGAAGCGGGGCACCGAGGTCTTCTTGACCCGGACGCGCTCGCCGGTCTGCGGGTTGCGGGCGTACCGCGCGGGGCGGTCGACCTTCTCGAACGATCCGAAACCAGTGACCGAGACACGGTCTCCGGCCACGACGGCACGGACGATCGCGTCCAGTACCGCGTCGACCGCGTCCGCGGCCTGCTGGCGGCCGCCGACCTTGTCGGCAATCGCTTCTACGAGCTGTGCCTTGTTCACGTCTTCCCCTTCGGAGACATTGCCAGAACGAAAGTGTTCAAGCGTTTTCGCACGTTAGGCAGATATATACCGCAAATCAAACACGAAACGGGCTAATCACCCTAGTGCCGCAACGAAGTCGACTGATGCGGACTTCCGCGGAGTCAGTCACCTTCGGGGAATCGGCCCTCATCGAGGTCCTTCATCAACCGGTCCAGGCGCCTTGCCGCGCCTGAGAGATCGTGCTTCGCCGTCGCCGTCACGGCCAACAGCTTCCGGGACAGCGCCATCCGTACGCCCTCCGGGACTTGCAGTGTGCGCACCGTCGCGTGCGCTTCCTTCAATTGGTCGGCGACTTGGCCATAGAGCTTGAGTTGGTTGTCGCCTTCCATGCACCGATTGTGCCATCTGGGGCGAGTTGTCGCCCGACGGGGTCTCAACAAGCCACTGCGCCCCCTACCCGAAGGCAGGGGGCGCAGTCTTGGAAAAGCGCTGCTCAGACCTGAATGGTACGCGGCTTGAAGGTCGGCCTTGACACCTCATATGCCGCGATGTCCGCTTCGTTCTGAAGGGTGAGGCTGATGTCGTCCAGCCCGTTCAGCAGCCGCCAGCGGGCGTTCTCGTCGAGTTCGAAGCCGGCTTCGATGCCCTGGGCGCGCACCTGGCGGGCCTCCAGGTCGACGGTGACCTCGGCGGTGGGATCGGCCTCGGTCAGCTCCCACAGCGCGTCCACGACCGCCTGGTCGAGAACGACCGTCAACAGGCCGTTCTTCAGCGAGTTGCCGCGGAAGATGTCCGCGAACCGGGCCGAGATCACGGTCTTGAAGCCGTAGTTCTGGAGAGCCCACACGGCGTGCTCGCGGGACGAGCCGGTACCGAAGTCGGGGCCGGCCACCAGGACCGAGGCGCCGCGGCGTTCGGGGCGGTTGAGGACGAAGTTCTCGTCCTTGCGCCAGGCTTCGAAGAGGCCGTCCTCGAAGCCGTCGCGGGTGACCTTCTTCAGCCAGTGCGCGGGGATGATCTGGTCGGTGTCGACGTTGCTGCGGCGCAGCGGGACGGCCCGGCCGGTGTGTGCGGTGAAAGCTTCCATGGTTCTCAGACTCCGGCAGGCGTGCGGTCGTCGGACAGGTCGGCGGGCGAGGCCAGGTGGCCGAGGACCGCGGTGGCGGCGGCGACCTGCGGGGAGACCAGGTGGGTGCGGCCGCCCTTGCCCTGCCGGCCCTCGAAGTTGCGGTTCGAGGTGGAGGCGGAGCGCTCACCGGGGGCCAGCTGGTCCGGGTTCATGCCGAGGCACATCGAGCAGCCCGCGTGGCGCCATTCGGCGCCCGCCGCGGTGAAGACCTTGTCCAGACCCTCGGAGACCGCCTGCAGGGCGACCCGGACCGAGCCGGGGACGACCAGCATCCGTACGCCCTCGGCGACTTTGCGGCCCTCGACGATCGCGGCGACGTTGCGCAGGTCCTCGATGCGGCCGTTGGTGCAGGAACCCACGAAGACGGTGTCCACGGCGATCTCGCGGAGCGGCTGCCCGGCGGTCAACCCCATGTACTCCAGGGCCTTTTCGGCGGCGTTGCGCTCCGAGGCGTCCTCGTACGAGGCCGGGTCGGGCACGTTCGCGGAGAGCGGAGCGCCCTGACCGGGGTTGGTGCCCCAGGTGACGAACGGGGCGAGCGCGGCGGCCTCGATGACCACCTCGGCGTCGAAGACGGCGTCGTCGTCGGTGCGCAGGGTCTTCCAGTACGCGACGGCGGCGTCCCACTCCTCGCCCGCGGGGGCGTGGGCCCGGCCCTCGAGGTAGGCGAAGGTGGTCTCGTCCGGGGCGATCATGCCCGCGCGGGCGCCGGCCTCGATCGACATGTTGCAGATGGTCATCCGGGACTCCATCGAGAGCTTCTCGATGGCGGAGCCGCGGTACTCGAGGATGTAGCCCTGGCCGCCGCCGGTGCCGATCTTGGCGATGACCGCCAGGATGAGGTCCTTGGCCGTGACGTCCTCGGGGAGTTCGCCGTCGATGGTGATGGCCATCGTCTTCGGGCGGGCCAGCGGCAGCGTCTGGGTGGCCAGGACGTGCTCCACCTGGCTGGTGCCGATGCCGAACGCCAGGGCGCCGAAGGCTCCGTGCGTGGAGGTGTGGGAGTCGCCGCAGACGACGGTGGTGCCCGGCTGGGTCAGGCCCAGCTGGGGGCCGACCACGTGCACGACGCCCTGCTCGACGTCGCCCAGCGAGTGCAGCCGGACGCCGAACTCCGCGCAGTTCTTGCGCAGGGTCTCCAGCTGGGCGCGGGACACCGGGTCGGCGATCGGCTTGTCGATGTCGAGGGTCGGGGTGTTGTGATCCTCGGTGGCGATGGTGAGGTCGAGGCGCCGTACCGGGCGTCCGGCCTGCCGCAGACCGTCGAAGGCCTGCGGGCTGGTCACCTCGTGCAGCAGGTGCAGATCGATGAAGAGGAGGTCGGGCTCGCCCTCTGCGCGCCGGACGACGTGGTCGTCCCAGACCTTCTCCGCGAGTGTCCTACCCATCGCTTTCCCTCCGACCGGCGCCCTCGCCGGCCCAACTAGAGATTCGGTGTGCCACTGTCCGGCCCGTGCGGGACGGTTCCCCCGAGCGGGGCGGCGGCTACGGGCCGTCGTACGGCCGTCGGTACAGGTTCGCAACTTCCAGCGAAAATTGAACTTGCGTTTCACAGAGTGAGACGCGAATATCGTCGTATGGACAACTCTAGCGGCGTCGGCGTTCTCGACAAGGCTGCACTCGTACTGAGCGCTCTGGAGTCCGGTCCGGCCACCCTCGCCGGGCTGGTCGCGGCGACCGGTCTCGCTCGCCCCACGGCCCACCGACTGGCCGTGGCCCTCGAGCACCACCGCCTGGTGGCCCGGGACATGCAGGGCCGGTTCATCCTCGGCCCGCGGCTCGCCGAGCTCGCCGCGGCGGCGGGCGAGGACCGCCTCCTGGCGACGGCCGGACCCGTGCTCACCCACCTCCGCGACATCACGGGCGAGAGCGCGCAGCTCTACCGGCGCCAGGGCGACATGCGCATCTGTGTCGCCGCGGCCGAGCGGCTGTCCGGGCTCAGGGACACGGTGCCGGTCGGCTCCACGCTCACCATGAAGGCGGGATCCTCCGCGCAGATCCTGATGGCCTGGGAGGAGCCCGAGCGGCTTCACCGGGGCCTCCAGGGCGCCCGGTTCACCGCGACGGCCCTCTCCGGGGTACGCCGCCGGGGATGGGCCCAGTCGATCGGCGAGCGCGAGCCGGGCGTCGCCTCGGTCTCCGCGCCGGTGCGCGGTCCGTCGAACCGGGTGGTGGCAGCCGTCTCGATCTCCGGACCGATCGAGCGGCTGACCCGGCACCCGGGCCGGATGCACGCGCAGGCAGTCATCGACTCGGCGGCCCGGCTGAGCGAGGCGCTGCGCCGCGGCTGACCCGTACCCCGACGCCCGTCTCCCGCCCGCCCCGCCGGCCCCCGTTCCTCCGCCGGCCCGTCCGTGCCCGCCGTCCTCACCTTTCCTCGTGGCCGCCCCAGCGTCGTGGCGGCCTTCCTCATGTCGAGACTCCGGCAACCGGGCGACAGCGGCAGGGGCAGGCGACCGCCGCCAAGGCCTTGGCACCCACACCAACGGCCGCTCCCCGCCCGGGAGTTGCCCGCCCGTCGGAGAGCCCCGCGTGTCCGGACAGACGAAGAAGGCCCTTCACCTGCGTGAAGGGCCTTCCGCTTCCTGCTCTGCTTGTACCCCCGACCGGATTCGAACCGGCGCTACTGCCGTGAGAGGGCAGCGTGCTAGGCCGCTACACAACGGGGGCTTGTTACTTCGGACTTGCTGTGGTGCTTCGGTCTTGCGCTGGGCTACCAGGACTCGAACCTAGAATGACGGTACCAGAAACCGTAGTGTTGCCAATTACACCATAGCCCATGGTGTGGTACGTACCCCCGACCGGATTCGAACCGGCGCTACTGCCGTGAGAGGGCAGCGTGCTAGGCCGCTACACAACGGGGGCCCTAGCGATCCTGCATCGAGTACATCGGGTGCGACCCGGTTTGTTCCCGCGGGAAGGATCTGTACCCCCGACCGGATTCGAACCGGCGCTACTGCCGTGAGAGGGCAGCGTGCTAGGCCGCTACACAACGGGGGCTTGTTGCTTCGATCGTGCTGTCTTGCTTCGGTCTTGCGCTGGGCTACCAGGACTCGAACCTAGAATGACGGTACCAGAAACCGTAG